>NZ_CP085167.1:555000-1155000 GCF_022788715.1 Sulfitobacter sp. DSM 110093 | reverse complement strand
AGCCCTTCGACTTATCGCCGCTTTAATCGGTTTGCTTACAGAAATGTGACAAAGACTGTCACAGCCCTCTTGCGCTGCACCGCAGCATCCCTAAGCTGCCTCCAAATCCAGCAGGGGAGACTAACCAGTGACCGATTTCAAAAAGATCCTGATCGCCAACCGCGGTGAGATTGCGATCCGCATCATGCGCGCCGCTAATGAGATGGGCAAGAAAACGGTCGCGGTCTATGCCGAGGAAGACAAGCTTGGCCTGCACCGGTTCAAGGCGGATGAGGCCTATCGCATCGGCGAGGGTTTAGGCCCCGTCGCGGCATATCTCAGCATTGATGAAATGATCCGCGTCGCCAAAGCCTCCGGCGCTGATGCGATCCATCCGGGCTATGGCCTTCTGTCGGAAAACCCCGAATTCGTCGATGCTTGCGTGAACAATGGCATTACCTTCATCGGCCCGCGCGCCGAAACCATGCGCGCACTTGGCGACAAAGCCTCGGCCCGCCGCGTTGCGATGGAGGCAGGCGTTCCGGTAATCCCGGCGACCGAAGTGCTGGGCGAAGACATGGACGCGATCCGCGCCGAAGCCGCCGAAGTCGGCTATCCCCTGATGCTCAAAGCTTCATGGGGCGGCGGCGGTCGCGGCATGCGCCCGATCATGTCCGAGAAAGAACTCGAAGAGAAAGTCCGCGAGGGCCGACGTGAAGCCGAAGCGGCCTTTGGCAATGGCGAAGGCTATCTGGAGAAAATGATCCTCCGCGCCCGCCATGTCGAAGTGCAGATCTTGGGTGACAAACAGGGTGAAATCTATCACCTTTATGAGCGCGATTGCTCTGTCCAGCGCCGCAATCAAAAGGTCGTCGAACGCGCGCCCGCGCCTTACCTGAGCGAGGAACAACGCGCCGAGATCTGCGAATTGGGCCGCAAGATCTGCGCCCATGTGAACTATGAATGTGCCGGCACCGTCGAATTCCTGATGGATATGGACGACGGCAAATTCTACTTCATCGAAGTGAACCCCCGCGTGCAGGTCGAACATACCGTTACCGAAGAGGTTACCGGCATCGACATCGTTCGCGCCCAGATCCTCATCGCCGAGGGCAAACCGCTGGCCGAGGCCACCGGCAAGGCCCGCCAAGAGGACATCACCCTCACCGGCCACGCGCTGCAAACCCGCGTCACCACCGAAGACCCTCAGAACAATTTCATCCCCGACTATGGCCGCATCACCGCTTATCGTTCGGCCACTGGCATGGGCATTCGCCTCGATGGCGGCACCGCCTATGCGGGCGGCGTCATCACGCGCTATTACGACAGCTTGCTGACCAAGGTGACCGCCAAAGCGCCGACGCCCGAAATGGCCATCGCCCGGATGGACCGCGCCCTGCGCGAGTTCCGGGTGCGCGGGGTCAGCACCAACATCGCCTTTGTCGAGAACCTGCTGAAACACCCGACGTTTCTGAACAACGAATACACCACCAAATTCATCGACGAGACGCCCGAGCTTTTCGATTTCAAACAGCGCCGCGACCGCGCCACCAAGGTACTGACCTATATCGCCGACATCACGGTGAACGGGCACCCAGAAACCAAAGGGCACGCCCTGCCCGCCGCCCATGTCCGCGACCCCAAGCCGCCCGTGCTGCGCGGCGAGCCGCAGATGGGCACACGTAACCTGTTGGAGCAAAAAGGCCCACAAGCTGTGGCCGATTGGATGAGCCAGCAGCGCCAACTGCTGATCACCGACACCACCATGCGCGACGCGCATCAATCCCTGCTTGCCACCCGTATGCGCAGCCGCGACATGATCCGCGTGGCCCCCGCCTATGCCGCCAATCTGCCGCAGCTTTTTTCGGTCGAGTGTTGGGGCGGGGCGACCTTTGATGTCGCTTACCGCTTTTTGCAGGAATGCCCATGGCAACGCCTCCGCGATCTGCGCGCGGCAATGCCAAATGTGATGACCCAGATGCTGCTGCGTGCCTCTAACGGGGTGGGCTACACCAACTACCCCGACAACGTGGTGCAGAAATTCGTTTCTACCGCCGCCAATACCGGCGTTGATGTCTTCCGCGTCTTTGACAGCCTGAACTGGGTCGAAAACATGCGCGTTGCGATGGATGCCGTGGTCGAGGCGGGCAAGGTTTGCGAAGGCACGATCTGCTACACTGGTGATATTTTCGACCCTGACCGGGCGAAATACGACCTTCAGTATTACGTCACGATGGGCAAGGATTTGAAAGCCGCTGGCGCCCATGTGCTGGGCCTGAAAGACATGGCCGGGCTGCTGAAACCCGCTCAGGCCCGCGTGCTGGTCAAGGCGCTGAAATCCGAAGTCGGCCTGCCGATCCACTTCCACACCCATGACACCGCAGGCAGTGCCACCGCGACAATCCTCGCGGCCTCCGAAGCGGGCGTTGATGCTGTCGATTGCGCCATGGACGCGCTTTCGGGCAACACTTCGCAGGCGACGCTGGGCACCGTGGTTTCGGCCCTGCAACACACCGACCGCGACACCGGGATCGACATGAAAGCCGTGCGCGAAATCTCGGATTATTGGGAAGAAGTCCGCGGCCATTACGCCGCCTTCGAGACCGGAATGCAGGCCCCTTCGTCGGAAGTCTACCTGCACGAAATGCCCGGCGGCCAATTCACCAACCTCAAGGCGCAGGCCGCTTCCATGGGGTTGGAAGACCGCTGGCCCGAGGTGGCACGCACCTATGCGGATGTGAACCAGATGTTCGGCGATATCGTCAAAGTGACGCCCTCCTCCAAGGTCGTGGGCGACATGGCCTTGATGATGGTGTCCCAAGGTCTCACCCGTGCGCAGGTCGAAGACCCGAATGTCGACGTCTCCTTCCCCGACAGCGTGATCGACATGATGCGCGGCAATCTGGGCCAGCCGCCGAATGGCTTCCCGGCGGGCATTGTGAAAAAGGTGCTCAAGGGCGAGGCTCCGAACACCGAGCGCCCCGGCAAACACCTTGAACCCGTTGATCTGGAGGCCATCCGCAAGGAACTGTCAGACCAGCTTGACGGGATGCAGATCGACGATGAAGACCTCTGCGGCTATCTCATGTATCCCAAGGTTTTCCTCGACTACATGGGCCGCCACCGCAGCTATGGCCCGGTCCGGACACTGCCCACGCATACGTTCTTCTATGGCATGGAACCGGGTGCTGAAATCTCGGCTGAGATCGACCCCGGCAAGACCTTGGAAATCCGTCTTCAGGCTGAATCCGAGGCCGGAGAAGATGGCGAGGTAAAAGTGTTCTTTGAACTCAACGGCCAACCACGGGTGATCCGTGTGGCGAACCGGTTGGTAAAAGATGCCACCGTGCAGCGGCCCAAAGCCGAAGCAGGCAATGACAACCACATCGGCGCGCCGATGCCCGGTGTTGTGGCCTCTGTCGGGGTGAAAGAAGGGCAAAAAATCAACGCTGGTGATCTTTTGCTGACCATTGAGGCGATGAAAATGGAAACGGGCCTGCATGCGGAACGTGATGCTGTGGTCAAAGCGGTGCATGTGCAGGCCGGAGGGCAGATTGACGCCAAAGACCTGCTTGTCGAACTCGAGTAATTAAGAACCGGGCGCGGTATGCCGCGCCCGGCCCAAAGGAGCTGTCATGTATCTTTCCGCAATTACGCTCATCGTGCCCGATTATGATCCGGCAATCGCCTTTTACTGCGGCATTATGGGTTTTGACCTTACCGAAGACGTAGATCAGGGCCGCAAACGTTGGGTCCGCGTCACGCCACCGGGCGCACAGACAGGGTTTATCCTTGCCCGCGCCGAGGGCGAGACGCAGGAAGCGGCGATCGGCAATCAAGGCGCAGGGCGTGTCTGGTTATTTCTGAAGGTCGAAGATTTCACCGCTACGTTTGATCAATTAACGGCGGCTGGCGTGACGTTTGAGGAAGAGCCGCGTCATGAACCCTATGGCAAGGTCGCCGTCTTTCGCGACCCCTTTGGCAACCGCTGGGATCTGCTGGGCGATTAGGCGCCCGCGTCCCCGCGCCGCATTGCCATCGCGCCAGTCTTGGCTATCTTGATGTCCAAGTGAGCCTGAGCAACGCCATGCCCTACGAATGGACAACCCCGCCCCGCGCCGACCCGCAAATGATGCGCCTCTGGCCGCATCAATCTCTGCCCGCACGCGGCTTTGCTGCGTTTATGCTGGCGACGTTTACACTCGCGATGATCCCTTTGTTTGCCATGCTTGGCACCGCCTTGCTGTGGGGATTGCTGCCTTTTGTGTTGATCGCCTTGGGCGCGCTTTACTGGGCTTTGCAGCACAACCACCACGCCCGCCAGATCGAAGAGGTTCTGACACTCGACGACACAACCGCGCGGCTGGTGCATAGAACGGCCAAGGGCGAGGTGAAGGATTGGACCTGCAACCGCTATTGGACCCGCGTGAAGAAATACCAAGATGACGGCCCGGTGCCGCATTATGTCACCCTGCGCGGCGAAGGCCGCGAGGTAGAGATCGGCGCATTCCTCAGCGAAGAAGAACGGATCGCACTATTCAAAGACTTATCGCGCCACCTGCAAACCTAAAAGGGCCAGACCCAACGGCCCAGCCCCTTCATTGTGACAGCTAGATAAGTAGTTTAGCTCAGCCGTTCCTTGATGACCGGCCCAACGGCACCGAAATCCATCTGCCCCGTATAGCGCTCTTTCAAAAGCCCCATGACCTTGCCCATGTCGCGGATCGAGGTCGCGCCGATCTCTTTGATGGCGGCGTCCACGGCGGCGGCGGCTTCCGGCACGGTCAGTTGACGCGGCAGGAACTCTTCGATCACTTCGACCTCTTCGCGCTCACGCTCTGCAAGGTCCAAACGACCGCCCTCTTCATAGGCGCGCGCCGATTCCTGACGCTGTTTCGCCATCTTGCTGAGGATACCCAGCACTTCGGCATCCGACACCCCGTCGTCCTTACCCGTGGCCCGGGCGGCGATATCTTTGTCCTTGATCGCAGCATTGATAAGCCGCAGCGTCGAAAGCCTGTCCGCCGCCTTGTCTTTCATGGCCTGTTTCAAAGCATCCGAGATGCGCATCCGCAATGACATGGTGGTTTCCTGTGTTTCGCTTAATCCAAGGGTCGCAGCTTACCTGCTCTGTTCGGGCGGAGCAATGGGGGGTGACGATTGGTAACTACCTGTTTTTCAACGATATCTCATTTCTCTTACCCTATTGACCCCGCGCCCGCGCGGGACTAGGTTGCCACCCGTTTACCCGCACCCTTTCAGCCCGGAGACTGCCCCATGTCCGCGCCTGCTCGCCCCCGCCCAACCGCCTGCCTTGCTCTTGCGGATGGATCGATTTTCTACGGCATGGGATTTGGCGCCACTGGCCAAACCGTGGCGGAGTTGTGCTTCAACACCGCAATGACCGGCTACCAAGAGATCATGACCGACCCCTCATATGCGGGCCAGATCGTGACCTTCACTTTCCCGCATATCGGCAACGTCGGCACCAACCCCGAAGATGACGAAACCGGCGATCCGGTCGCGGCTGGTATGGTCGTCAAATGGATGCCCACCACGCCCAGCAGTTGGCGCAACATTCAGCCGCTGTCAGATTGGCTGGCCGCGCGTGGCCGTATCGCCATCGGCGGTATCGACACCCGCCGCCTGACCCGTGCGATCCGTCAGCAGGGCGCGCCCCATGCCGCCCTTGCGCATGATCCCGATGGCAATTTCGATATCGAAGCACTGGTTGCCGCCGCCCGCGAATTTGCCGGGCTCGAAGGGATGGATCTGGCCAAAGATGTTACCTGTGCCCAGACTTACCGCTGGAACGAGATGCGTTGGGCATGGCCCGATGGCTACGCGCCCCAGTCCGAAGCGAAGCACAAAGTGGTGGCCGTAGATTACGGCGCGAAACGCAATATCTTGCGCTGTCTTGCCTCGGCTGACTGTGACGTGACCGTGCTGCCTGCAACCGCGACCTATGACGATATCATGGCCCACAAGCCCGATGGTGTCTTTTTGACCAATGGCCCCGGCGATCCGGCGGCCACCGGTGTCTATGCGGTGCCGATGATCAAGGACGTTCTGAACAAGACCGATCTGCCGGTCTTTGGCATTTGCCTTGGCCATCAGATGCTGGCGCTGGCGCTCGGCGCCAAGACCGTCAAAATGAGCCACGGTCACCACGGCGCGAACCACCCGGTCAAGGACAACGATACCGGCAAGGTTGAGATTACCTCGATGAATCACGGCTTTGCGGTTGACGGTCAATCCCTGCCAGAGGGTGTGCGTGAGACGCATGTGTCCCTGTTTGACGGGTCCAACTGTGGCATTCGCCTTGATGGACGTCCGGTTTGGTCGGTGCAGCACCACCCCGAAGCCAGCCCCGGCCCGCAAGACAGCTATTACCTGTTTGAGCGTTTCAGCGAAGCCATGGCCGCGCGCAACGCCTAAATTTCGGCACATGTATTGATTGCGTAGGCGACTGTTAACTCTCGCTTAACGGTCGCCTGCCAGTCTCATTTCGAACCTCTTCGGGGCACGGAATGAGCAACCTTCGCCTAAAACTTTCGGCACCGCGTGTGGCCACCGCACCCGCCCAACGGATGCGGTTGGGCCAATACCTAATCGCGGCAGGCGCCATTGGGCCTGATGATCTGCTACATGGGCTTGCGCTGCAACGCCGGATTGATGCGCCTTTGGGCGAGGTTCTGGCCGCCGAAGGGTTGGTTTCCCCCGAAGATATCGTCAAGGCCCTCGCCCGACAGTATGGGGCGCAGCCTGTCGACCTGATTCGCAGCCCCTCTGACCCGCGCCTCTCTAAGCAGATACCCGTCACGCTTTGCCTGAAATTTGGCGCGGTTCCTTGGCTGGAACTGGGCGACCGGCTTTTGGTGGCGACCGGACGACCGGGCGATTTTGCGCAGCTTTGCAATGCTTTGGGCGAAAGGGGCGAAAACCTGATGCTGGTCGTTGCCGATCCGCAGCATGTACAGGCCCAAATCGGCAAGCTCTACGCGGCGGAACTGGCGCATCAAGCTGCGACGCGCGTGCCTGCCTTAGAAAGCTGTCGAGACTGGGGCACACACGGCAGGATCCGGCAATCTGCAACGGCAGCCCTGTGGCTGACCGCGGCCGCCTTGCTTTTGCTCTTTCCCTCAGCGGTCTTGGCAATGGCGCTTCTCTGGGGGGCGATCACACTGTTGATGACCAGCGCATTAAAAGCAGCGGCACTGTGGGGGGCGCTAAATCACCCGCGCCCGCCCCCTGCCCAGCCCAACCTCCGAGACCTAAAGGGATTTCGTCTGCCACGCGTCTCTGTCTTAGTGCCGCTTCTGCGCGAGAAAGAGATCGCGCAGGCGCTTATCGCGCGGCTTTCCCGACTTACCTATCCAAAGTCTCTTTTAGAAGTGGTTTTGGTTCTTGAGGCGAGCGACAAGATCACCCGAAATACGATTGAACGCACCTCTCTTCCCCCGTGGATCACCGTGATCGAAGTGCCCGATACCGGGGTGTTAAAGACCAAGCCCCGCGCGCTGAATTATGCGCTAGATTTTTGCCGGGGCAGTATCATCGGGGTCTGGGATGCCGAAGACGCGCCAGAGCCAGACCAGATCGAACAAGTCGTCACCCGCTTTCAAAATGCACCGAAAAATATCGCTTGTTTACAAGGGGTTTTGGATTTCTACAACAGTCGCAGCAACTGGATGGCACGTTGTTTTACCATCGAATACGCCACATGGTGGCGCGTGATCCTGCCCGGCATCGCCCGGCTGGGGTTGGTTGTCCCTTTGGGTGGAACGACCCTGTTTTTCCGCCGTGATATCCTCGAACGTCTTGGCGCGTGGGACGCACATAACGTGACTGAGGATGCTGATTTGGGCCTGCGGCTGGCGCGGCATGGCTACGCCACCGAACTTTTGCCCACCGTCACCTTTGAAGAGGCGAACTGCCGTCCTTGGCCATGGGTGCGACAACGCTCGCGCTGGCTTAAAGGGTATCTGCTTACATGGTGTGTCCATATGCGCAGGCCACGGACCTTGCTGAACGACCTTGGGCTGATAAGGTTCTTAGGCGTGCAGGCGACTTTCCTTGCCACGTTTTCGCAATTCGTTCTCGCCCCACTTCTTTGGTCGCTCTGGCTTAGTTATTTTGGGCTATATCATCCGGTCACAGACTTTCTGTCTCCGCCACTCATGACCGCGATCTTCACGCTTTTTATCCTGTCGGAAATGCTGAACCTTTGCGCTTCGGCAATTGCAGTATCAAAAAACGGCTACCGGCATCTGCTGCCATGGGTCATCACCCTGCCGCTCTATTTCACATTAGGGGCGATCGCCGCGGCCAAGGCGCTTTATGAACTGAACCGCAGCCCGCATTATTGGGACAAAACCGCCCATGGCCATGCCCTTCCCCTGGGCGAGCAACGCAAGCCTAAAACTCATCCTCGCGCCGGGCCGCTTCCTGCTTCAATCGGGTCATGAAAGCAACGGAAATATGGGTGCGCAATGCTTCATCTGCCCCATCTTCGTCGCGCGCCTCGATCATCTGCACGATACGGTCATGCTCCACTTGGGCAATCTCGCCCCGGCCTTCTACCGCCAGCGAAGATGTCGCCATAAGCGCCATCGAGCGATGCACAAGATCAAGCTGCTGCACCAGATAGCGGTTATGGGAGGCGAGATGAATTTGCTTATGAAACCGCTTATTTGCCCGCGCCAACGCATTGGGGTTGCCCGCGAGCGTGTTGTCGGCGTCCACCATCTCGCGCAACACGCGCACCTCCTCGGCTGTGGCATGGCGTGCGGCCAACCGTGCCGCCAGCCCTTCCAATTCGCCGCGCACGACGTAAAGCTCGGCCATTTGGTTGTGATCCAGCGAGGCAACGATCAAGCTGCGCCCATCACGCACCAGCAGCGATTGCGTCTCAAGTCGTTGCAATGCCTCCCGAATGGGCGTGCGCGATACGCCAAACCGGTCGGCCAGCTCACTCTCAACCAACCGGTCACCGGGGCGATAGGTGCCGATGTCGATGGCCTCTAGTATCATCGAATAGGCGTCGGTCGGGCCGGTTTTGGCGTCGGGCATTGGGTACAAGTCCTTGAAAGTTGCGCCACCTTACCCACCGCGACCATATGCGCAACCCGGGAGGGCTTGCGCGGCTGCCCGTCTCGGCCTACCTCTGCGCCATGCCGCGCGATGATTTCTCTCATGTCACCACTTGGGTCTTCGACCTTGATCAGACGCTATACCCCCCCGAGGCGCGGCTTTTTGATCTAATCGAAGCGCGTATGGTCGATTGGGTGATGCGCGCCATCAAGGTGAATCGGGCCGAGGCCAACCACCTGCGCCAGCACTATTGGCAGACCTATGGCACCACGCTGGCGGGGCTGATGCGCGAACACGGCGTCGATCCCGGCCCCTACCTGACGGATGTGCATGACATCCCGATGGACCGGCTGACCCCCGACCCGCTGCTGGCCCAAGCGATCCGCGTTCTGCCGGGGCGGCGCATCGTCTACACCAATGGCTGCGCTCCCTACGCCGAGCGGGTGCTGGAGGCGCGCGGGCTCACCGGTCTATTCGATGCGGTCTACGGCGTCGAACACGCTGATTTCCTGCCCAAACCCGAAGCCGCGGCCTATGATAAAGTCTTTGCCATCGACGGCTTCCAAACCGCTGCCGCCGCAATGTTTGAGGATGACCCGCGCAACCTTGCGGCCCCACATGCGTTGGGGATGCGCACGGTGCATGTGGCGCCCACACGTGGCGAAGGCGATCACATCCACTACCATACGCAAGACCTTTGCGAATTCCTGACACGGGTGGCGGGCTGATGACCTTTGATTGCGATATCCTAATTTCCGGTGGCGGCATCGCCGGATTGACTGCCGCGGCCGCTTTTGGTGCGGCAAGTTTCGATGTGATCTGCGTCGATCCCACACCGCCCGTTACCGACGGCGCGACCGAGGGCGCCGACATGCGCTCCACCGCGCTGCTGCAACCGGCGCGTTTGCTGCTGGAAGACGCCGGCCTCTGGGATCGCCTCGCCCCCCATGCCGCCCCTCTGCAGATCATGCGGATCGTCGATGCGGGCGGCGAAGACCCCAGCCCCCGCGTCACCCGCGAGTTCGATGCCGCCGATATCTCTGATGCCCCCTTCGGCTGGAACTTCCCCAACTGGCTGCTGCGCCGTGAGCTGCTCACCCGCCTAAACGAGCTGCCCAACGTCGATTTCCGCCCCGGTACCGGCACAACGACGCTCTTCACCCGCAGCTCCGAGGCCCGTGTCGGTCTCAGCGACGGCAGCCGCATCAAAACGCGACTGGTGATCGCCGCCGATGGGCGCAACAGCCCAATGCGCGATGCCGCCGGGATCGAGGTCACCACTCGCCGCTACGGCCAAAAGGCGCTGGCCTTTTGCGTGACACACCCCATCCCGCATGAGAACGTTTCGACCGAAGTGCACCGCTCCGGCGGCCCCTTCACCCTCGTCCCCCTGCCCGACCGCGATGGCATGCCCTGCTCTGCCGTGGTCTGGATGGACGACGGCCCCGCGACCCAAGCCCGCGCAACGCTGGATACCGCCGCATTTGAGGCCGAGGCAACGGCACGCTCGGCCAATCTTTTCGGGCCGCTCACCCTCGCCAGCCCCCGCGCGCTCTGGCCGATCATCAGCCAAGAGGCCAAGCGCCTCTCCGGCGAACGTCTGGCACTTGTGGCTGAGGCGGCCCATGTGCTGCCCCCCATCGGCGCGCAGGGGTTGAACATGTCGCTAACTGATCTGACGACGTTGTTGGATCTTGCCCGCAAATCGCCTGAAAAGCTTGGCGATGCCGACATGCTAGAGGCCTACCACAAGGCCCGCCACGCTGACATCAGCCTCCGCGTGCGGGGCATTGACCTGCTCAACCGGGCCAGCCAAGCCAGCAGCCCACTGGCCCGCGACGCGCGGGCGGCGGCGCTCAATGCGCTTTATGCCCTGCCCCAAGTGCGCAAGATGCTGATGCAAATGGGGCTGGGCCTGCGCCGCTAACGCGCGGCGCAGGCGATCTTACAAAACTTCGTCTAGCACAGCCGTCAGCCGCGCCACGGTCGCGTCAACGTCATAAAGCTTATCCAGCCCGAACAGCCCCAGACGGAAGGTGCGGAAATCATCCGGCTCTCCCACCTGCAACGGCACCCCGGCAGCAATCTGCATGCCCTTGGCGGCGAAAGCCTTGCCGTTTTGCACATCCGGATCGGCGGTGTAGCCGACCACCACGCCCGGCGCGGCAAACCCGTCAGCCGCAACCGAAGTCACCCCCCGCGCGGCCAATGCCTGCCGCACCGCTTCACCCAAGCGCCACTGCGCCTCTTTCAACCGGTCAAACCCATAATCGCGGGTCTCTTTCACCGTATCGCGGAACAGCCGCAGCGCATCCGTCGGCATGGTCGCGTGATAGGCATGCCCCCCCGCCTCATAGGCTTTCATGATGTCGCGCCACTTGCGCAGGTCGATGGCGAAACTATCCGACGTCGTCTCGTTCAACCGCGCCTCTGCCCGCGCCGACATCATCACCAACCCAGCGGAAGGCGACGCGCTCCACCCTTTCTGCGGGGCCGAGATCAGCACATCGACACCAAGCGCCTTCATATCCACCCAGACACAGCCCGAGGCGATGCAGTCAAGCACCATCAGCGCACCCACCTCATGCGCCGCCGCGGCCATTTCTTTGATGTAGTCATCCGGCAGGATCATGCCCGAACTGGTCTCAACATGTGGCGCAAACACGACCTGCGGTTTCTGCGCGCGAATAGCCGCGGTGACCTCTTCAATCGGCGCGGGCGCAAAGGGCGCGGGGCTGGCGTTGCCCTGCATCCGGGCCTTCATCACCTCGGCACTCTTGGTCAGTTCGGCGCTTTCAATGATCTGGTTCCAACGGTAGGAAAACCACCCGTTGCGCACCACCAACACGTCCTGCCCACGCGCAAATTGCCGCGCCACGGCCTCCATCGCATAGGTACCGCCGCCGGGCACCAGCGCCACGGCATCGGCGTTGTACACCTCGCCCAGCCAGCCCGAGAGGTCGCGCATGACCTGCTGAAATTCCGCTGACATGTGGTTGAGCGAACGGTCGGTAAAGACCACGCTGAATTCATCAAGCCCCGTGGGGTCTACCGTGTCGAGCAATGCCATCGTTCTTCCTCCATCTTTCGATCAAAGGCATATGTCCCGCCGCCACAAAAGGCAATTCACGGCTAAAGCGGCCCTGGCAAACGCTCCTCGCTCAAAAGCACATTGGCCTCCACCTCCCCCGCGCCGGGCAGAGTCATGATCCGCCGCCTCAGCACACGCTCGAAGTCAGGCAGATCCCGCGCGACAACCCGCAGACGGTAGTCGAAAAGTCCCAAAACATGCTCCACCGTCTGCACCTCAGGAATAGCACTCACCGCCCGCTCAAAGTCCTCCAAACTCACCCGCCCCCGCGTGGCCAGTTTGATGCCCAGAAAGACGGTCACGCCAAAACCCAACGCCTCGGCATTCAGCCGCAAGCGCCGACCCGAAATCGCGCCGCCCTCTTCCAACCGCCTGATCCGCCGCCACGTCGCAGGCTGCGACAGACCCAACCGCCGCCCCAAAGCGCTCGCACTCTGTGTGGCATCCCGCGCCAAAGCGCGCAGCAAGGCGCGGTCAATCTCATCAAGCTCAATCACAACGGCAGTCCCTCCTGCGTCTTGATCCGCGCCACATGCATCAGCGCCTCAATCTCGGCGATATGTGGCAGGGTCAGAATGCGGCTGCGGTAAATCTGCTGATAATGCCCCATATCCCGCGCGATGATCGACAGCCGCAGATCGACACGCCCCAGAAAGGTCTGCAATTCGATCACCTCAGGCACCTGCCGCGCCGCGGCCATAAAGATGTCGAAGGCATTGGCCTGCGTCTTGTCCAGTGTCACCCGCAAGGACACCTCCAACGCATAACCAAGTGCGGCCCAATCAATCACCACCCCGCTGCCTTGCACGATCCCCTGATCTTCCAGCCGCGCAATCCGCCGTGCCGCTTTGCCGCTGGTGATATTGCACCTCTCCGCCAGTTCCCCGGGACTGAGACTCGGCTCCGCCTGCCAATAGCGCAAAATACGGCGATCCAGATCATCAAGCATGAATTTTCCGCTTTTTAGCAAAACTACGAATAACTATCTTTATCCTTTCACAAATACCTCTGCGATGACAATGGCTCCTAGGCGCAAGATCGCTATGGTGAACCCCAGATAGAGATCAACTAAAGGACAAGATCATGCGCGTTTATTATGACCGTGACTGCGATGTGAACCTCATCAAAGACAAGAAGGTGGCGATCCTCGGCTACGGTTCCCAAGGCCACGCCCACGCCCTGAACCTGCGTGATTCCGGTGCCAAGAATCTCGTCGTCGCCCTGCGCGAAGGCTCCGCTTCCGCCGCCAAGGCCGAAGGCGAAGGTCTCAAGGTCATGGGCATCGCCGAAGCGGCCGCTTGGGCCGACCTGATCATGTTCACCATGCCCGATGAGCTTCAGGCCGAGACCTACAAGAAATACGTGCATGACAACATCCGCGAAGGTGCCGCCATCGCATTCGCCCACGGTCTGAACGTCCACTTCGGCCTGATCGAGCCGAAAGAAGGCGTGGACGTCATCATGATGGCGCCCAAGGGCCCCGGCCATACCGTGCGCGGCGAATACACCAAAGGCGGCGGCGTGCCCTGCCTTGTGGCCGTCGACAAAGACGCATCCGGCAAAGCGTTGGAAATCGGTCTGTCCTATTGCTCCGCTATCGGTGGCGGCCGTTCGGGCATCATTGAAACCAACTTCCGCGAAGAATGCGAAACCGACCTCTTTGGCGAACAGGCCGTGCTCTGCGGCGGTTTGGTTGAACTGATCCGCATGGGCTTTGAGACGCTGGTCGAAGCGGGCTACGCCCCTGAGATGGCCTATTTCGAATGTCTGCATGAAGTGAAGCTGATCGTCGATCTGATCTATGAAGGCGGCATCGCCAACATGAACTACTCGATCTCGAACACGGCGGAATACGGCGAATATGTCTCCGGCCCGCGCATCCTGCCCTACGACGAGACCAAGAAGCGCATGAAAGACGTGCTGACGGACATCCAGAACGGCAAGTTCGTGCGTGATTTCATGCAAGAAAACGCTGTTGGCCAGCCTTCGTTCAAAGCCACACGTCGCATCAACGACGAGCACCGCATCGAACAGGTCGGCGCCAAGCTGCGTGAGATGATGCCGTGGATTTCCGCAGGCAAGATGGTGGACAAGGCCAAGAACTGAGCCATCTCCATTTCAAAATGAGACGACATCGACCCCGGCCCTGCGCCGGGGTCTTTGCCTTCACGCCGGAGCCTCGATGAACACCACGCCTCAGATCACCCGCACCAGCTGGCTGCTGATCGCCATTCTGGGCTTTGTCTGGGGCGGCACCTTTCTGGCCATCGAAATTGCGCTTACAGGCATTACGCCCTTTTGGCTCGCCGCCTCTCGGATCGGGTTTGCGTCGGTGGTTATGCTTGCACTATGGGCCGTGCGAGGTTTCGCGCTTTTTACAAAGCGCCCAACGCGCGGAAACATCGCGATCCTAATCACCATCGGCATCATTAGCTCTGCCTTACCCTTCTCGCTGCTCGCATGGGGGCAACAATTTGTAACCTCTGGTTTTGCCGGGGTGACCATGGCCTCGGTTGCGCTGATCGTTCTGCCGCTGGCGCATTTCCTACTTCCCGGCGAAAACATGACTCCGCGTAAGGTCGGCGGCTTCTTGATCGGCTTTGTCGGCGTGGTGGTGCTGATCGGCGGCCAAGCATTTGAAAGCACGGGAGCCGTGATGGAAACTGCGGGGCGGATCGCCTGCGTCGGCGCAGCCTCGTGTTATGCCGTCAGTTCGATCCTTATGCGCCGCTTGCCGTCGGTCGACCCCATAGGGCTGGCCACAATCCTCATGCTGGTCGGCGCCAGTATCATGTTGCCTGCCGCTTTCCTCAGCGAAGGCCCGCCCCCCATGCCCGCGCCAAAGATATTGGGTGTGCTGGCCTTTCTTGGCCTCGTCCCTACAGCAGGCGCAGCTTTCCTGCGGGTCTATGTGGTGCGCACCGCCGGGCCGGTCTTTATGTCCTTAGTGAATTACCAAGTGCCGGTCTGGTCGGTCCTTCTGGGTGCGCTGGTGCTGTCAGAGCCGCTGCCGATGTCGCTGCTTTATGCGATGGCGCTGATCCTCGCGGGCGTGGGGCTCAGCCAATACGGAGCGCTGAAACGGTTGTTCCAGCGCGGGTAGGACAGCCTAGCTGCCCACCGCCGCGTTCACCGCGTCGACCACGCTATCCACTGCGCGTTCCATCAACTCCGCATCCTCGTGCTCTGCCATGACGCGCACCAAAGGCTCGGTGCCTGATTTGCGGATCAACAGCCGCCCACCCTGTGCCAGATCGGCCTCAGCCTGCGCGATGGCGGCCTTGACCTGTGCATCCTCCAACGGGGTCTGACCGGCAGAGAAACGCACGTTTTTCAGAAGTTGCGGCACCGGGTCGAATTGATACAGCAGTTCAGAGGCAGGCTTCCCCGAACGGACCATCTCTGCCAAAAACTGTAGCCCCGCCATCAGACCATCACCGGTGGTGGCGTGATCGGTCATGACGATATGGCCCGATTGTTCTCCGCCAAGGTTAAAGCCCCCCGCCCGCATCCGCTCCACTACATAACGGTCGCCAACGGCGGTCCGCTCCAGTTGCACACCGCGATCATTGAGAAACCGCTCAAGTCCAAGGTTGCTCATTACCGTGGCGACAAGCGACTTGTTCGCCAGCCGGCTATCCGCAGCCCAACGCGACGCCATCAGCGCCATGAACTGATCCCCGTCGCCAATCCGGCCATTCTGGTCGATCAAGATCACCCGATCCGCATCACCATCAAGGCAAATGCCAACGTCCGCGCCATTTGCGACCACGGCCTCGGCTGCGGATTGTGGTTGGGTAGACCCGCACCCATCATTGATGTTTAGGCCATTGGGTGCCACGCCCACAGGGATAACCGTTGCGCCTAATTCCCAGAGGGCCATGGGGGCGACGTGATAGGCCGCACCATGGGCACAATCGATCACCACTTTTAGCCCATCCAGACGCATTTGACGCGGGAAAGTCGATTTGACCCGCTCAATATAACGATAGCGACTGTCGTCGATGCGCTTGGCGCGGCCGATTTGGTTGGGAGCCGTAGGCTCCACCCCCTCGGCGACCAGCGCCTCGATCTCTTGCTCAACTTGGTCAGAGAGTTTGAACCCATCCGGCCCGAAAAACTTGATACCATTGTCGCTGGCCGGATTGTGACTGGCCGAAATCATGACCCCCAAATCGGCCCGCATGGAGCGGGTCAAAAGCCCGACTGCCGGTGTCGGCACCGGACCAAGCAGCAGAACGTTCATCCCCGTGCTCGTCAGCCCAGCCGTCAAAGCGTTTTCAAACATATAGCCAGAAAGCCGGGTGTCTTTGCCGATCACCACGCGGTGCACGGTATCCTTCTCGCGTCGGAAATATCGCCCAACAGCCGCGCCGATGCGCAACGCCATTTCGGCGGTCATTGGGTGAATATTGGCCGTGCCACGCACGCCATCGGTACCAAAAAGCTTTGTCATATTTGTTTTCCTGCCATGGCAGCACGGTAAAGTGCAATCGCCTGAATGGTTTGCGCTACGTCATGAACACGTAAGAACTGTATCCCGTGGCTGAGCGCCGCCAGCGCCACGGCGATTGAACCGGGAGCGCGGTCTGCGCCAGCCTCTCCCCCGCCGATGGTGCCGATGAACCGCTTACGCGATGCGCCCAGCAAAATCGGTACGCCAAGGCTGTGAAACAAGCTCAGCCGCGCCAAAAGCGCAAGGTTATGCTCTAACGTTTTGCCAAAGCCGATGCCGGGGTCGGCGATGATATTGTGCCGCGCGATGCCTTGCGCCTCCAGCGCGGCGATGCGGTCGGCTAGGTAGTCATAGACATCAAGCAGCACGTCATCATAGCGCGGATCCCGTTGCATTGTCGCCGGATCACCCTGAGCGTGCATCACACAAACGGGCAGCTCCCGCGCCGCACAGAAAGGCGCAAGGGCGGGATCGAACGTAAGGGCGGCAACATCATTGACCAGATCAGCCCCAGCCCCCACAGCGGCCTCGGCCACGGCGGCCTTGCGGGTGTCGATGCTGATCGCCCCGGCACCTGCGGCGCGAAGCCCTGCGATAACTGGCACAACGCGGTCAATCTCTTCGCCCTCAGGCACCGTATCGGCCCCCGGACGGGTCGACTCGCCGCCAACGTCGAGCATATCGACACCCGCCGCACGCATTGCCATGCCTGCCTCCACTGCAACTTGCGGATCGGCGTGACGGCCCCCATCGGAAAAACTGTCTGGCGTGGCGTTGAGGATGCCCATGACGCGCGGGCGGTCGAGGGTAAGCCCAGCAATAGGCGCACGCGTCGTGGTCAACGCGTCTAGGGCCGACTTGGGCAAATCCGCCGCCGAGATGACTTTCGCGGCGCGCGCACGCGACAGCAGTTCAACATGGCTAAACCAACCCCAGCCACCTGCGAGGGACATGGCCCCTTCGGGTCGCGTCGGGCCGATTTGAACGAGGGGACGGAAGTAGTCTGCCATTACGCGATCTTTGCCGTATCGACCGAAAGCGCGCGCGTCGGCAGTTCCGCAATCTCTGGGACGGCAGCACCAACAGTAAGCAGTTCCTTCGCAGCAAGGCTTGCCGCGAACCACGCCGCCAGCGCGGGTGCCTCATGCGGGGCAGCGGCGGGGCCGTCGACGGCATCCAGCACGATCCGCGAAGGGGCCCAGATGCATATCTGACCGTTTTTCATCGCCCAGTCCAACTCTGTCCGGCTGCCCACGACGGCGCAGCGAGGGTCGCGGCCAAAGACCATCCAAGCGTTCTGTTCTATCGCCAGCAGATCAATGTGGCGTTGCGCTTTTTCCTGCCCGGCCTGCGGCGTGGCGATGTCAGCCGGGCCGACACACAAGATCACCGGCTGAGCGGAGGCTTCCAACTGGTCAAGCCAGTCAGTCAAATGGGGGGAGGCAATGGCAGCATTCGACAGATAGACAACAAGCGGTTGCGGCGTCTCAATCGCGGGGTCATGCCTTGCGGCATCACCACCCCGTGCCCGCACGATCTCAACCCCAAGTGCGCCGGGACCACGGTCCAACTTTTCGATCCGCACAAAGACCCGCATCGCCTGCGGCTCGACCAAGATCCGGTCTGCCACCCGCTCAGCCAGCGTCTCCAAAAGGTTTAGCCGTTCGGCAGCAAGCTCGGCGGCAATCGCCTCGGTCACACGGTCATACGAAAGGATGCGATCCACGTCGTCATCCACCACACTTGTCAGCGGCATCACTTCGACGACGACGTTAAAGCTGACCCGCTGAGTCACATCCCGCTCGGCCTGAAAGGCGCCGATTTCTACTTCGACAATATGGTCGCGCAGCGAAATCCTGTCGCGCGGCTCGGGCCCGGCCATTGTCTCGGCCCGCTCAGACGGATGCGCAAAGGCAAGTCGGATTTCGTCGGACATCGGCAGCGCCTATCGGATCAGGGTAACGGCCCCATGGGGCGTTTCTTTAGCAGCTTTAACAGGCCCGCCGCCAGCAGGCCAGCACCCCAAGGCGCGGCCCGCGCGAAATTAATTCGACGCAGTTTTCCAAGTGTGACGATAGAAAAGATGCTGACCGATCCGGGCCGTCTTGGTATAGACGCGCGCCCAGTTAGGGTTCACCGCAGTGGTGTGATAATGGGTCGCGCCATTGGTCAGTTTGGGCGCGGATCCGTCGATGATCGCACGCGCCACCTTAGAGACACGGGCAAAAGCCCGCGGTTCATTGATGACTTCTTTGTTGCCATCGCAGGTATATGTGAACTGGCACTGGTACTTGCGGCCCGTTCCTTGATTGATCACACCGCAAAGCGTACCGGGGAAGCGGGCCGATTTCACGCGGTTCATAATCACTTCGGCCACGGCGAACTGACCTTTGACCGTCTCACCGCGCGCTTCAAAGTAAAGCGCCTCGGCAAGACACTGTAACTCTGCGCTGGTTTTGGCCTTGGGCTGGCTGTCGATCCATGCCTTCGAGAACTTCACATCCGTCTCGCTGGCTGATGCAGGCTGCGCGACCAGTTCCTGAAGCCGGGTTGCGCCCGCGGATTTCAGGCCTTGAATTTCGATCTGCGCAAGATTGCTGGCGCTCTCGGAACTGGCGACAGCGGCCAAGGGGGCGCTGCACACAGCAACGGATAACGCAAAAGAGATCGACCGGATAAAACGCATTATGCGCCTCGCATCATTGTTAGGGCTGCGGGGCGGATAGCCAAAAGGTTCCAGTTGGTAAACCCGGCCAGACGTTATGTGCAGAAACCCGCCGAATTATGGTATAAGTTGAGCCGCTGCCCGCCGCCCCTACCCGATCTTGTGGGCGATGGCGAGCTGGGCGGCGGCCAAACGTGCAACCGGTACGCGAAATGGGGAGCAGGAAACATAATCGAAGCCCGATTCGCGGCAAAATGCGATGGATTCGGGGTTGCCGCCATGCTCTCCACAGATCGAAAGCGTGATTCCAGGCTGGGCTTTTCGGCCCCGCGCCGCACCAAGCTGCAGCAATTCGCCCACCCCATCTGTATCCAAAACGTGGAACGGATCTTCGGGGTAGACCCCCTGCTGAACGTAATTCGACATGAAGCGCCCCGCGTCGTCGCGCGAGAGGCCATATGTCATCTGCGTCAGGTCATTGGTCCCGAAACTGAGAAAGGCACAATGCGGCGCGATTTCCTCGGCACGCAAACAGGCGCGCGGGGTCTCGACCATCACGCCGAGGCGGTAGGTGAAGCTCGCGTCGCGCTCACTGCGCACGGCAGCGGCAATCGCATCGACCGAAGCCTTGACCAGTTCCACCTCGCGCCGGGCGCTGACCAGCGGGATCATGATCTCGGGCACCACAGGCTCACCATCCCGGCTAGCCTCAATGGTCGCTTCAAAGATCGCACGGGCCTGCATTTCGTAGATTTCGGGCACCGTCACCCCCAGCCGCACGCCGCGCAGGCCGAGCATCGGGTTGTATTCCGTCATCGCCGCCACGCGCCGCGTCACATCCGACATTTGCAGCCCAAGGGCTTCGGCCAGTTCGCGTTGTCCGGCTTTGTCAGAGGGCAGAAATTCATGCAGCGGCGGATCGAACAGGCGAATGCAGACGGGTTGCCCCTGCATGATGCGGAACAACTGGGTAAAATCCTCGCGCTGCATGGGCAGGAGACGTTCCAGCACGGCGCGGCGGTCTTCACCGCTTTCGGCAAAGATCATTTCGCGCATCACGGTCAGGCGACCGGGCTCAAAGAACATATGCTCGGTCCGGCAGAGCCCGATGCCATGCGCGTTGAAATTGCGCGCGGTCTGCGCATCGGCAGGCGTGTCGGCATTGGCGCGAATGCCGATGTCGGCCACATCTTCGGCCCAGCCCATCAACCGGGTGAACGTATCATCAAGTGCGGCTTCCTGCATCTTGGCCGCCCCGGCCAAGACTTGCCCGGTCGAGCCGTCGACGGTGATCTGATCCCCTTCGACAAAGACCCGCCCATCAGGGGCGATGATCTGCCGCTGGGTCACGATAAAGCGCATGTTCGACGCACCGACGACACAAGGAAGCCCCATGCCGCGCCCGATCACCGCCGCGTGGCTGGTGATCCCGCCGCGTTCGGTCAGCACGGCCGCAGCGGCATGCATGCCGCGAATGTCTTCGGGCGAGGTTTCGCGCCGGACAAGGATGCATGGCTCCCCCCGTGCGGCGCTGGCCTGCGCGTCGCTGGCCGAAAAGACGATCCGCCCGGTGGCTGCCCCGGGGCTGGCGGCGATGCCGCGCCCGATCACGTCACGCTTGGCGCTTGGGTCGACTTGGCGGTGCAGCAGTTCCGAAAGCGTGCGCGGCTGGACCCGCATCAGGGCTTCTTCTCGGCTGATGATCCCCTCATCCGCCAGCGCCACGGCGATCCGCACCGCCGCGCGAGAGGAGCGCGCGACCTTCACACCGTCCAAGATATGCAGCTTGCCTTGATCAATCACAAACTCAACCTGCATCTCGGCGCGCAGCCGTTTTCGCATCAGCGCCGCGTGCTCTTTCAGCTCGGCAAAGGCATCGGGCACCAGCTCTTCCAACGACGGCCCGCGCGGATCACGGGTGAGATACATCGCTGCGGCATCACCCTCCAGCGCATCGCGGCCTTGGCTCTGGCTCAGATAGCGCCCGGTGATCTGCGGCAGACCAGTATCGCTATCGACCAGCTGCAACACGCCCGAACCGCATTGCCCCTGCCCGACACCAAAGGCCATCTCCTGCACGATCAACCCCAGCCCCGCATCCGCAGGTGCGCCTTTGGCTTGCCGGAGCAGCCGCGCCGAGGTGCCGTTCCACGCCCGCGCCATCGAGCGGAGCACCGCAGCCAACTGGGTCGCCGGGTCTTGGGGAAAACGCTCTTCGGTTTCGGCCTCATAGGCGCGTAGTGATTCCATCAGCGCTGCGCGGCCATCGCCGTTCACATCATCGAACATATCCGGATCCAGCCGCGCAACATTGACCGCATAGGACTGCACGAACCGCGAATAAAGCGCTGCCGCCGGGCCTTCGCCGATGGTCGTGGCGTAATATTCAAACAGCTTATCGTTGATGCCGATGTTCAGCACCGCCCCCGGCCCGCCCCAATCAGGGTCTTGGCTAGAGGGGCGCACACAAAGCAGCGCGCCTTTGGGAAATTGATCGACCACCGCTTGAATATCAGGCAACTGCCCGCGCGCGATCTGTTGCACCGCATTAAAAGAAACCGCCACGGTAGAGGGCACCGGCAACTCAAGCCGCACAAGGCGCTGCAAGCATTTCGCCCGCCCGCCGTGGGTATCATTGGCAATTGGCGCGGTGGGGGTCACCAGCGTGGTATGGGGATCGTTCTGCACTGCGGCACCTTAATCGTTCCGGTGCAGCATAGGGGTTGAGGCAGAAGGGGCAAGGGATCTTGCCCCCTCAGCGGTCAGCCATCCAGTTTGGTCAAGTCCGCCACGGCGCTACAGATCGTGCGAATGCGGCTGAGCAGATTGAGCCGGTTGCGCCGCACGGTGGGGTTGTCGGCATTGACCTGAACCGCCTCGAAAAACGCATCAATCGGCCCGCGCAGTTCCGCCATGGCGGCCATCGCGGTTGAAAAGTCCTGCGCCGCCATCGCCGGGGTGATCTTGGCCTCGGCTTTGTCGAGCGCGGCGAAAAGGTTTTTCTCGGCTTCGGTTTCCGCAAACTTCGGATCAGCGCCAAAGGAGTATTCCACGCCATCGGCCTCTTCGGCTTGGCTGAGTATGTTGTTGGCGCGTTTGAAGCCTTGGATCAGGTTCTCGCCGTCGTCGGTTTTGAGCGTTTCCGACAGGGCGCGGGCGCGTTTGACCAGCAAGGTCAGATCGTCGCTGCCGTCCATGGCAATGCAGGCGTCAATGATGTCGTGGCGGATACCTTGGTCGCGGAGGTAGACTTTTAGGCGGTCGTGGATGAAGCCCAGAATATCACCGGTATCAGCCTTGCCTGCGTCGCGCTCACCGACGATCTCAGCACTTTGCTCAAGCACATTGTCGAGCGGAAGGGATACATCATTCTCAACCAGAATCCGAATAACCCCCAAAGCCGCACGGCGTAGCGCGAAGGGATCCTTGCTCCCGGTCGGCTTTTCGTCAATCGCCCAGAAGCCGGTGAGCTTGTCGATCTTCTCGGCCAGCGCCACGGCAATCGACACCGGCTCAGTCGGCACGTCATCGGACGGCCCCAGCGGCGCGTAGTGGTTCTTGGCCGCATCGGCCACAGCATCCGACAGCCCAGCCTTGCGCGCGTAGTAGCTGCCCATCAGACCCTGCAATTCGGGGAATTCATAAACCATCTCCGAACTCAGATCGGCCTTGGCAACGCGGGCGGCCTGCTCGGCCTCGTCGGCGTCGGCGCCGACCAGCGGGGCCAGCTCACGCGAGAGGGTCGCCATGCGGTCGATCAACTCGGCCTGTGTGCCGAGTTTGTTATGGAAGGTCACGTTTTCCAGCGCCTTGACCCAAGTCTCCATTCCCGCGCCCGAAGTCACGGTGCGCAGGTCGTTGTCCCAGAAGAATTTCGCATCCGACAGCCGCGCGCCCAACACCTTTTCGTTGCCCGCGAGGATCGTGGCACCATCGTCGGCGGTTGTGCGGTTGGCGACGGTGACGAAACGCTCGATCTGACCCGACTTCGAATTACGGACCGAGAAAAACTTTTGATGCTCTTTCATCGAGGTTTGCAGCACTTCGGGCGGCAGGCCGAGGAAATCTTTGCCGATGCGGCCCATCAGCACGACGGGGTATTCCACCAATCCGGCGACTTCGGCCAGAAGCCCTGCGTCTTCGACCACTTCCAGCCCGGCGGCGAAGGCCATGTTGGTGGCGTCATGCCAAATCGTATCGGCCCGCGCGGCAGGGTCGAGCACGACATGGGCGCGGGCGAGTTTGGTTTGGTAGTCCTCGAACCCAGAGACTTCGATCTCATCCGGTGCAAGGAACCGGTGGCCGCGCGTCGTGTTGCCAGCGGCGATGCCGTCGATGGTCAGCGGCACCACCTCTGCCCCGGCCTCATCGCTGATGACGCAAAGGATCGAATGCAGCGGGCGGACCCATTTGAGGCTCCCCGTGCCCCATCGCATCGACTTGGGCCATGGAAAATTGCGGATGGTCTGTTCCAGCACCTCAGCCACGATCTCAGCCGCCGGACGGCCTGGCTTTTCGATCTTGGCAAAGAATACTTTGCCCTTGGGCGTGTCGCGTTCCTCAAGCTGATCACGGGTCAGACCAGCACCGCGTAAAAAACCTTCGATGGCTTTTTCCGGCGCGTCGGCTTTTGGGCCTTTACGCTCTTCGACCTGACGCGGGCTGGCGGCAAGCATATCGCCAAGCGCCAGCGTCAGACGGCGCGGGGTGGTGAAAACGGCGGCGGAGCCATAGGTCAGACCGGCTTCGACCAGACCGTTGGTCACCAGCTTTTGCAGGTCTTCACCAGCACGTTTCTGCATCCGCGCAGGGATTTCTTCGGAGAAAAGTTCAATCAGCAGATCTGGCACGGGCGGCCCCCAATTCTTGCCGCGACGGCGGCGTCTCATCGGGGGCTTGGATAACGAGTGCTAGGCGGAGGGTCTAGCCCCCCGCTCTGCGTTTAATCCAACAAGGTGCGGATATCGGGGTCGGAGAACTTCGGTACAACTCGGTAGGCAGCCTCAACGAAGTTATAGATCGCAAAACCGATCAGCCCCAACCCGGCACCGCCAAGCAAGAAACGCCCAAAGGCCATCCCGCGCAGGTCTTGCAACGCTTTGCCCAAACCGCCCGCCTGTTCGGGATTGGCCGTTAGTGCGGCATAGCCCAAAGACCCGGCAACCAACGCCATCATGATACCATAGACCACAAGGCCGATGGTCAGAATAGGGTCAATGCTTTCGGTGAAATGCGTGCGGGCCAGATGGCCTTTGTAGTTCCCACTCCAGCCTTTGTAGGCATAATAGATACCCGCGCCGAGCAAGATCAGTGCAATCGCTGCCACGACATAACGGCCCATCGGCATCGACATCAGTTTTTGTGTCCAGTCTTGCGTGGTGTCGCCGCCGCTGTTCTTCCCACTCATCGCCAGCGCCAATACTGAAACGCCAATACCGCCGTGGATCAGCCCAGTGGTGATTTGCCCCAGCCGCGCAATTAGCCCCTTGGGATCAGTTCCTTGATTTTCGACGTCCTGCACCCCAGCAACCACACGCCATACCAGATAGGCCAGCAACCCGACCCCAATAGCGAGAAGCGCTGGCACCCCGTAGGGTTCGTCCCGCAGTGCAGCGAGGGCATCTTTGGTACCTGAAGCTTGGGTCGATTTGAACGCGGCCAGCAGCGCCAGACTGCCGATGATCGTATAGATCACGCCCCGCGCGCCATAGCCCGCGCGCATCACCCACTTCAGTCCTTCATGTGATTTGTCTGTCACCCGTGCCCCCATTCTAATGGAGAACAAGCGTTCGGCGCGGGCAAAAGGTTCCGCGCTATTTTCTGCGCGGAACCTTTATCGTCTTAGTTCGCAGGCCGCTCTGGGCAGGCCTCGC
This sequence comes from Sulfitobacter sp. DSM 110093, assembly GCF_022788715.1. Taxonomy (NCBI): domain Bacteria; kingdom Pseudomonadati; phylum Pseudomonadota; class Alphaproteobacteria; order Rhodobacterales; family Roseobacteraceae; genus Sulfitobacter; species Sulfitobacter sp. DSM 110093. The sequence goes on along the minus strand of NZ_CP085167.1, from coordinate 1,129,843 downwards.
CCACCACGGTACCGTCATATGACTTCTCACCGCAGTCGTTAAGCTCATGCCAAATATAGCCGCGCCCGTCGTCGGTCAGTGCCACAATCCGGTCGACGCCGTAGTGCACGTTCTTGCCGCCAAGGAAGGTCAGCGCGGTGCCAGCCTCAATCTCGGCCCCGATGGCCGGGGCGTCGAAACAATCGAACCAGCCCGGCGCGTTACGCGGATCGGTGTGGTCGGTCATCTCATAGGTCTCGGTCGCCATGGCAAGGCTGATGTCATGTGTAAAGCATGCGCGGAACCTGATCGGAGAGCTGTCAGCGTCGATGGCTTGCAGATTGTCTGCGGCGATCTCTTCCGCCTCTTGCGAGGTCAGCGAGACAAGTTCGACCTTGGCTTCGGGCACCTCGTGATAGAAGCCGTAGATCTGCAAATAATAAAGTGCAGCCCCGGCGATCAGCGCAGATACAAGGATCACGATGCCAACAATCTTGCCGCTCATGCCGTGCTTTCCGCGTCAGGCGTCCAGCCGCCCGCACGGGTCTGCACGAAGGCATCGGCGCATCGCTTGGCCAAGGCCCGCACGCGCCCGATATAGGCCTGCCGTTCGGTGACCGAGATCACGCCGCGCGCGTCGAGCAGGTTGAAGATATGGCTCGCCTTGATACATTGGTCATAGGCTGGGTGCGCCATGACGATGCGCTTGCCGGTTTTGGGATCTTCGGCGGGCTGTTCGAGGATGAACTGGCAGTGTGCCTCAGCCTCGTTGAACTGATCCAGCAGCACCTCGGTATTGGCGGTGTCAAAGTTCCAGCGCGCGAATTCCTCTTCGGTCTGTTTGAACACATCGCCATAGGTCAGCGGGATCGGCGCGTCGGGGCTGTTAAACGGCATGCCCATCACGTGATCGACGCCCAGCACATACATCGCCAAACGTTCCAACCCATAGGTCAGCTCACCCGAGACGGGGTGGCAGTCGTGACCGCCGACCTGTTGGAAATAGGTGAACTGGCTAACTTCCATTCCGTCACACCAGACTTCCCAGCCCAGACCCCACGCGCCCAGCGTCGGGCTTTCCCAGTCGTCTTCGACAAAACGGATGTCATGCAGCGCCATGTCGATGCCGATCGCCTCTAGCGAGCCGAGGTACAGGTCTTGCAGATTGGGCGGGCTGGGTTTGATCAGCACTTGGTACTGGTAATAATGCTGCAAGCGGTTGGGGTTCTCACCATAGCGCCCATCGGTGGGGCGGCGCGAGGGTTGTACATAGGCCGCGGCCCAAGGCATGTTGCCAAGGCTGCGCAGCGTGGTGGCAGGGTGAAAGGTGCCCGCGCCCACTTCCATGTCATAGGGTTGCAAGATCGCGCAGCCCTGCCGCGCCCAATAGCTCTGCAATGCAAGGATGATCTCTTGAAAAGAGCGTGGTTTCTGCGCCGCGTCAGACATGGTGATTGCCCCTTTATGATGCGCGCCTTTCCTACGTCTGCAATCCATGGGGGTCAATCGCAGCTTTGTGAGAAATTCAGCCCCTTTACCATGGCATTTGCGCCGCTTTCCGGCGTAATCTGGCTCGGATTTGGTTTTACGAGAGTTGAGTGACGATGAAGCGATTTCTTTTTGCCCCCGTGGCGATGTTTTTGGCCCTGAGCCTGTCTTGGGCCGGGCTTGCACGGGCGCAATCGGCAGAGGATGTCGTTTGGGTACAGATTGAGGCGCAACCGTCTTTGGCAGAGGCCACAGACCGGGCGCGCGCCTATGAAACCCTGTTGGATGACGTGAGCGGCTTTTCCTTGGGTGGCGGTTGGTACGGCATCGCCGTTGGCCCCTACCGCCGGGCAGATGCCGAACTGGTGCTGCGCAGCTATGTCCGCGACGGTCTGGTGCCGCGTGACAGTTTCATTCAGCAATCGAACCGCTTTCGCCAGCAGTTCTGGCCCGTGGGTGCCAATGTGCTTGATACCGGTGTGATTGACCCGCCTGCGGGTTTTGAGGCTGAAACTGCCGACCCTGAAACAGCGACTGCTGAAACAACACCAGAAGTCACGACAACCCCGCTCGATCCGGCCGCGACAGAGGGCGATAGCACCGCAGGCGAAGATCCTGCTGAAACAATTGCCGCCCCCGCGCCGCCCGAACCGGATGAGACCCCGGCAGAGGCGCGTCGTTCTGAACGCGCCCTCTCTCCGGCAGAGCGCCGAGACTTGCAAGTCGCCTTGCAATGGGCCGGTTTTTACGACGCTGCGATTGATGGCGCTTTTGGCCGCGGCACCCGCGCGTCAATGGGGGAATGGCAGTCGGCAAACGGCTACGACCAGACAGGCGTGCTGACCACCCGGCAGCGTGCCGCGCTGATGGCGCAGTATAACGCCGTGCTGGATGGGCTGGGCCTGCAAATGGTGCGTGACGAGAAGGCCGGGATCGAAATCATGATGCCCACGGCCGAGGTTGCCTTTGCCCGTTATGAGCCACCCTTTGCGCATTACGATGCCAGCGGCAATATCGGTGCGCGGGTTCTGTTGATCAGCCAGCCGGGCAACCGCGACACGCTCTATGGTCTTTATGACATCATGCAAACCCTAGAGATCGTGCCGCTGGACGGCCCACGCGAGCGCAAGCGCGACTCGTTCGAGTTGATCGGTGAAAACGGCAGCATCATCAGCCAGACGCAGGTCTCGCTGGAGAATGGTCAGATCAAAGGCTTCACGCTTATCTGGCCCGCCGGTGACGAAGACCGTCGTCGCCGCGTGATTGCCGAGATGTCCAAAAGTCTGACCCGCCTGCCCGCTGTACTGGACGCCGCTGCCGGCAACAACGACGCCCAAGCGATTGATCTGGTCGCGGGCTTGCAAATCCGTCAGCCCAAGATCGCCCGCAGCGGCTTTTTCATTGATAGCAACGGCGCAGTTGTGACCACCAGCGAAGCGGTCGCCTCATGCACCCGCGTGACGCTGGACGCCGATACCGACGCCACAGTTGTCGCCACGGATGACGCCAGCGGCCTTGCGTTGCTCAAGCCCGAAAGCCGTCTGGCCCCTCTGGCCGTGGCGGAGTTCAGCAACAGCGCACCGCGCCTGCAGTCGGAAATCTCCGTGGCGGGCTACTCCTACGAAGGTGTTCTGAGTGCGGCGACCCTGACCTTTGGCGCATTGTCTGACCTTAAAGGCCTGAACGGCGAAGACACCCTCAAGCGGCTGGCCGTAAAAGCGCAGCCCGGCGATTCAGGTGGCCCGGTCTTTGACGATAACGGCCATGTGGTTGGCATGTTGCTGCCCCGCACCGATAGCGACCGCAAGCTGCCCGAAGACGTAAGCTTTGCCCTCGACGGTGCTGTGATCCTCAAGGCCGCGCAAAACGCGGGGCTGAACAGCAAGATGGCGCAAAGCACCGCTGCCCCTATCGCGCCGCGCGACCTGACGCTGCGCGCACAGGGCATGACCGTTCTGGTTAGCTGCTGGGAGTAACACCGAAACACGAGGCGGGATGGTCTTAGTCTTGCTCAGTGACCTTAGACGAAGGGCGGCGCCAAAGGTGCCGCCCTTTTGCGTTTTCAAGCGCGCCAGAACTTCGCGGTGAACATCACATAGACCGCCATCAATTCCAGCCGCCCGATCCACATGGCGATGATGAGGATCCACTTCGCCGTGTCGTTCAGGCTGCCGAAATTTCCGGCCGGACCGATGATCGGCCCCAAGCCCGGCCCGATATTGGCCAATGCCGCTGCCGCCCCTGAGACTGACGTAACAAAATCTAGCCCCGTCAGGCTGAGTGCGACGGAGATCAGCCCCAGAGACACCACGAAGAACATAAAGAATGACATGACCGAGCTCAGAACGTCGGCCCCGACCGGGCGGCCATCATAGCGCGGGGTAAAGATGCCATGCGGCGAACGGATGCGCCGCAGCTGAGCGCGGATGGACGCGAAAAGCAACTGATAGCGGAAGATCTTGATCGAACAGGTCGTCGACCCCGCACAACCACCAATCAACCCGATGAAGAAAAACAGCGCCACGGCAAAACCGCCCCACTGCATATAATCCGCCGAGGCATAGCCCGTGCCAGAGATGATCGACGTGATGTTAAACAACGCCTCGCGCAACATCTGCTCGCTGTCATAAGTAAAGCCGCTGCGCAGGACGAGGAACACAACCCCCACCAGAACCGCCACCGTCATCAGAAAGCCACGCACCTGCGGATCACGGTGCAGCGCCACAGGGTTGCCATTGATCAGCTGCACATAGCGTACGAACGGCAACGCCGCGAGGATCATGAAAACCACGGCGACATATTCGGCGGGGCCGGAGAAGGTGCTGAACGACGCGTCGTAGTTCGAAAAACCACCTGTCGACACAGTGGTCAGCGCATGAACCGTCGCGTCAAAGGTCGTCATCCCAAGGGCAAGATAGCTCAGCATGCAGGCTAGCGTCAGCCAGAGGTAAATCACCGAAATCTGCGTGGCGATCTGACCTGCGCGGGGCAGGATCTTTCCAAATGTGTCAAAGGATTCAGACTTAAAGATCTGCATCCCACCGACCCGCAGTTCGGGCAGAAATACCATGGCGACAACGACGATACCGATGCCGCCCAACCATTGCAGGATACCGCGCCAGATCAGCAGTCCCTTGGGCAGGTCCTCCAGCCCCGACAGGACCGTGGCCCCCGTGGTGGTCAGCCCCGACATGGCCTCAAATATCGCATCAGTCACGCTAGCATCGGTCGCGCCCAGAACGAATGGCAAAGCCCCGAAAAGCGGCAGCATCAGCCAGACGCCGGTGGTCAGCATAAATGTTTGTTGGATGGTCAGCCCTTCGCGGACCCCATTGGCACTGGCGAGGGCGATCATACCGCCGCCCAGCGTCGTGATTAGTGCGCTTTCGACAAAAACCCACCATTGGCCCCGACCCTCGGCCAGATCGACCAAGATCGGGATGATCATGGCAAGGCCAAGCACGGCCACCAAAAGGCCCACCACATATCCGACAGGTCGTATATCCAACATGGGCGCAGCGTTGGCTTGGCCGCGTGTCGCTGTCAAGCCGAGACGGGACCGGGGCGCGATTTGGCCCCGGTCCGTGACGTCTTAGATGTAGTAGAGGTCTTTGAAAACGTGGTGAACGATGTCGTCACGTTTGACGCCCATGGCAGCCAGTTCTTCGTCGCTTTTGGCCTGCAGGACTTGGACCTGTTCAAACCGGCGGTGGGCGGTTGAGCCCATCATGATGCCGTGGCCGATCCCCGCAAAAAAGCGGCGCAGTCCGGCACCGGCGCGCCGTAGCCCTTCTAGGGGTGAAGCGGAATGGGCGGGATGAGCAGTGCTCTGGTAGGTCATCTGATTGCCTTTGCAATTTGCAGTGTTTCGATGACCGTTAGATAGGCAATGCTGCGCCGCAGCAGAACCGACGTTTTCGCATAGCGGCTGGGCGTGGCTTGCAGGGCTTAGATGCGACTATGCGCGAATATCACGCTACGGCGCGGGTTTTACCCCGAGAAAGCGCGCCGCTGCAGAGGCAAACAACCCATAGCTGAACAACCCGCAGTGAAACGGGTCAACCGACGTGGAACAGCGTGTTGAACATTTTGGGATCAATACTTTGCGCCGCGAAAGTATCGCCTTGGGTCAACACACTGATTGCGTCATGGCTGTGCAGACTTTCCTGATGGCTGGCGACAATGCGAAAATCGCCTACCCGCCCATCGGCCAAAAGCTGTTCACAAAACAGCCGCGCGGCATCCTCAACGAAGATCGGATTGGCGGCGTTAAGTTCGGCGAACGCCTGTTCATCCTCGCGTTTGACCATCACCTGCGTCTCAGTCGGCACAGCGCGGCGGCATATTTCGACCAAGTCTTCGAACCACAGACAATCGCCCTCGTCCTGAGTCTCGACTGAAATACGCGCCACGGAACGCTGCGAGTGCGGCGTGGCCAACTGCCCCCGCGTTTCCCGCGCGTGTTCGCTGAGTTCCAGCGAACAGGGGCAGGTGCTGGAATAGACGTAATCGAGATGCACGATCTTTTTGCGCTCTCCGTCCTGCTCAACCAGTTCCAGTGCGATGTCGTAATACTGATAGCCCGTCAGCCCCGAGCGCAAACTGCCGATCTTCATCGGGAAAGAGAAGCGCATCTGGATCCGCGCATCCAAGCTTTCGAGATCGGTCTTATAATCATCCAGCGCCGCTTCGATCACCTCAAAGCTAAAGGTCGCCTCGGCGTGGCGGTAAAAGCTGCGCATGATGCGGGACATGTTGATGCCCTTCTTCTCCGCGTCGAGCGAGACCGAGCCGGTGACTGAGGTTTCAAGGCGCAAATCCCCGCCCTCACGGCTGCGGTAACGGATCGGCAGGCGAAAGTTCGAGATGCCGACATGCTGGATCAACTGCTGCGCGCCCCGGATCAGGCTGGAGGGGCCGTTTTGCAGATCCGGCAGGCTGGCGCGGTAGTTGTCGCCTGCGGTGAAGTCCTCGGGGTAGGCACGGCTCAGCGCCGGGTAGTCAGCGGGCGCGAGCATCCGCGCCATCGCCGGATCGAGGGCTGCGATCTCTGCCGGGGTGGCCGTATCGGCCCAAGCGCGCAGTGTGGCGAGCGCAGCCTCCGCCGCGCTTCGATCCGGTGTTTCGGACATCTCTGTCACGATGTTCATTGCGCGGCCCTCCGGTCTGTCACCCTATATGTATGATGCGCGGGGCAAAAATGCCACCGCGCCCGCGACACATCAGGTCAGGCCGCCGCCGCGTCCAAGGCTTGCAGCAGATCGGCCTTGAGATCGCCAGTATATTCCAGCCCCACGCTGACCCGCACGAGGCCCGGCGTAATGCCCAAAAGGTCTTTGGTTTCCTGCGGCAAACGCTGGTGCGTCGTGGTCGCGGGGTGGGTCACGATGGTCTTTGCATCGCCGAGGTTGTTGGAAATCACCCCAACCTGCAGCGCATTCAGAAAAGCGAAAGCCGCCGCTTTGCCGCCTTTGAGGTCGATTGAGAGCACCGTGCCCCCTGCCCCCATCTGCTGCACCGCCAGCGCGTTTTGAGGATGCGCGGAGAGGCCGGGGTAAAGCACCCGCGCCAACGCCGCATGCCCTTCCAGCGCTTCGGCCAATTCTTGTGCGCTGGCCGCCTGTGCCCGCACGCGAAGGTCAATGGTTTCCAATCCCTTAAGCATGATCCACGCGGTGAACGGGCTCATCGAGCCGCCAGTGTGTTTCATATAGGGCTCAAGCGTGCCGCGGATGAAATCACGGCTGCCCAGCACCACCCCGCCAAGCGCGCGGCCCTGCCCGTCGATATGTTTGGTCGCCGAATAGACCACCACATCCGCCCCCTGCGAAATCGCACGGGAGAACACCGGCGTGGCAAACACGTTATCGACCACCACCAGCGCGCCCTTGGCATGGGCCAGTTCGGCGACGGCTTCGATGTCGATCACCTCAAGCGTGGGATTGGCAACGGATTCAAAGAACACCGCGCGGGTGTCGTCGCGGATCGCGGCCTCCCATGCAGCCAGATCGCTGCCATCGACGAAAGTGACCTCAACGCCATAGCGGCCAAGGATTTCTTCGAGCACATAGATACAGGAGCCGAAAAGGGCCCGGGCCGACACCACATGATCGCCCGCTTTCAGCATTGAGATCAGCGCACCCGAGACCGCCGCCATGCCGCTGGCCGTGGCGAATGCATCTTCGGCCCCTTCCAGCGTGGCGATACGGTCTTCGAACATGGCGACCGTGGGGTTGCCATAGCGGGCGTAGATGAACTCATCCGGGCCGATCTCTTCAAACCGCGCCTCCGCCTGTTCGGCGCTGTCATAGACGAACCCTTGGGTGAGGTAGATCGCCTCGCTCACCTCGCCATACTGGCTGCGGCGGGTGCCTGCGTGGATCGCTTGGGTGCGTGGGTGACGGTCGTTGCTCATCTATCTCATCCTTCCGACCCGACCATGCGGGCATAAAAAAACCCCAGACGCGGCCAAGCGAAAGGGGGTCTTTCATCCTGACCTTTTAGCGGCATGTTTAACGTGGCCCACAATCCGGTAACAAATCGCCACGCGGGGTGGATTACGCCGCGCGACGCTGCAGGTCAACAGTTTCGCGCGGGCATAGTTTAAGTTCGGGTCAGCTTTGGTCTTTCTTCTCGCCGTAAGCTTCGAATAATTTGCCCTGCGCCATGAAGAAAACGAAAATCGCCGCCGTCAGGCCAAAGGTTTTGAAGTAGACCCATGTGTCAGTCGAGAAGAACCGCCAGATGAGCTCATTCGCCAGCGCCAAACCAAAGAAGAAAAACATCAGCCGCTTGGTCAGCAGCATCCAGCCCTCATCGCGCAGGGGCATCATCTCTTCCATGACGTATTTTAGGTACGACTGCCCGCGCAGCAGGCCAACCGCCAAGAGGCCACCGAAAAGCACATAGATCAACGTCGGTTTCATCTTGAAAAAGCGGTCGTCGTTCAGCCAGACCGACAGCCCGCCAAAGATCACCACCAGCACCACGGTGGCGACCTGCATCCGGCTCAGCTTGCCCGTCAGCGCCCAAAGCGCCCCGGTCGACAGCACCAGCAAAGGCACGAACATCGCAGTAACAACGATGAAGCCGTCATATTCGGTCCCGCCAAAGGTGTAGGTGTTATCCTTGAGCCACAGATAGGCGACGAGGAAGGCCAGCACCGGCCCGTATTCCAAGCCTGCACGCAGCATTGGGTTGATCTCTCTTGGTTCTGACATGCCTGTTCCTTCAGCCGCCCATTTCAACAATCACCGCCCCGCCCGCGATCAGCGCCATCAGCGCAATGCGGCGCGGGCCGACGGTTTCTTTCAGCACCAGCACGCCGATCAGCGCGGCGAAAACGGTCGAAGTCTCGCGCAGCACCGCCGCCTCGCCCACCTTATCTAGCCGCGTGGCCAGCATGACCGACCCAAAGCTCGCGAAAGCAATGAACCCGCCGATCACGCCGCGCAGCATCAGCGGCGCCACTTCCGGCGGGTTCTCCATCCGTTGCCAGCGCCCCCATGCAATCACCGGCATCACCAGCCCGTCGATCATGAAAAACCACGCGAGGAAGGTAAACGGGTCCGCCGTGGCGCGAATGCCATAGGCGTCATATGTGGTGTAAAGCGCCACGAACAAGCCCGTCAGCACCGCAAGCCCCAAGGCCGCGTGCAGCGTATCGCGGGCCGCGACCAGATTGCGCAGGTTATAAACCGCCAGCCCGAAGATACCGCTGAGCAGCACGGCCACTCCCAGCCACTGCACCGCGTTGAACCGCTCACCAAAGATCAGATAGGCCCCCACCACGGCAAAAAGCGGCCCCGTGCCGCGCACCACCGGGTAGACCACCGTATAAGCGCCCTTGGTATAGGCCCAAGCCTGCAACAGCTTATAGATCACATGGATCACGAAAGCGCCGAGGAAAATCAGCCACATATGCGGCTCGGGCCATGGCACGACGAACAATGCAAACGGCGCGGCCATCACGCAATAGGACGCATCAATCGCCCCGCGTGTCAGCCACGGATCATGTCGCCCCTTTTGCAACGCGCCAAATACCGCATGTAGAAAGGCCGCCGAGAGCGCCAGCCAAAGCGCTGCGGTATGGCCCGCAGGGGTGCCTTCGATTGACAGAAGCCATTCGGTCATTGCGGAACCACCCGACATGCGAAAGGTTTATGTCCCAAAGCCCTATCTACAAACGGAATTTCCATGCTCGAAAGCCTACTTGATGACCTGACCAATAGTTTCTCTGCCGTACCGGTCACCGTCGCCGCTGCGCGGCTGCTGATGGCGGCGTTTCTTGCGGGTGTCGTGGGGTATGAGCGCGAGCGGCGCGACAAGCCTGCGGGGCTGCGAACGCATATCATGGTCGCCATCGCGGCCTGCCTTTTCATCATTATCGGGCAAGAGCTTAGCAGCTTGGAATTCGGAGACGGCGACCAGATGCGTTTCGACCCTCTACGCCTGATCGAAGCGGTCACGGCGGGCGTCGCCTTCCTCGCCGCAGGGATCATTTTCACATCCAACGGCGAAGTGCGCAACATCACCACTGGCGCATCGATGTGGCTGGCGGGGGCGATTGGTTTGTCATGTGGCGCAGGGCAAATTTTACTGGCCTGCCTCACCGCGGGGATCGTGGTCAGCGTTCTGACGGTTCTGCGTTGGATTGAGCGAAAGCTCGGCACCCACGAGTAATCAGAGCCGCCGCGCAGGGCGACCGAGGCGTCGTTAGGCATCCGTACCAACCAATGCGGCGGCAAATTCATCGGGATCAAAGGGAGACAGGTCATCGATCTGCTCGCCCACACCGACAGCATGGATCGGCAGGCCAAAGCGATCTGCCAGCGCCACCAGCACGCCGCCCTTGGCGGTGCCGTCGAGTTTGGTCATAACCAGACCGCTGACATCCGAAATCTCCTGGAAAACCTTCACCTGATTAACCGCGTTCTGCCCGGTCGTCGCGTCCAGCACCAAAAGCGTGTTATGCGGCGCGGTCTCGTCCTTTTTGCGGATGACGCGGACGATTTTGGCCAATTCCTCCATCAGGTCGCCCCGGTTTTGCAAACGGCCTGCGGTGTCGATCAGCAGCAGATCGGCGCCTTCCTCCTGCGCGCGGCCCATGGCGTCGAAGGCAAGGCTGGCGGGGTCGCTGCCCTGCGCTGCGGTCAGCACGGGCACCCCTGCGCGTTCGCCCCAGACCTGCAATTGCTCCACCGCGGCGGCGCGGAAAGTGTCACCCGCGGCGATCACGACCTTCTTGCCCGCCGCACGGAATTGCGAGGCCAGCTTGCCGATGGTCGTGGTCTTGCCCGAGCCGTTCACGCCGACTACGAGCACGACCTGCGGGGTCTTGGAATAGATCGGCAGGGGCCGCGCCACAGGCTCCATGATGCGGCTAACTTCGCTGGCGAGCAGTTGTTTGATCTCTGCCACCGACAGTTTCTTGCCAAAGCGCCCCTCGGCCATATTCGCGGTGACCCGCAGGGCCGTATCAACGCCCATATCGGCGCTGATCAACAACTCTTCGAGCTGTTCGAGCATGTCATCGTCAAGCGTTCGGCGCACCACGGTCTGAGCCGTGCTGCGGCCCATCAGGCGGCCCAAAATACCCGGCTTGGCGGACGCGGCATCGGCAGGGGTTTCGTCCAGCGCAGGCGCAACCGGGGTCATCGCTTCGCGCAGGTCGACTGGGGGAACTTCTGAAGGGGTCGGAGCGGGTTCAGGATCAACGGCGGGCGGCATCTGTTCGGGCTCAGGCGTTGGTTCGGGTTCAGGCGCGGGCCTTGGCTGCGGCTCCGGCTCAGGCGTTGGAGCAGGTTCGGGGTCGGGTATAGTTACCGGCTCAGGCGCAGGGGTTGGCTCTGGTACTGGGTCCGGCTCAGGCGTTGGGGCGGGTTCGGGTGCCTGCTCATCCTCTTCAGCGGCCAGCATCGGGCCGCTGTCCTCCTGCCCGTCGGGCATCACATCAGGCGCCGCGCCGGGCTGGTCCATCACCGCATCCACGGGGGCCGCTTCGGCCTCCGTTTCGCCGCCATCGCTGACAATCGCCTCTAGCCCCTCGTCGATCTTGGACGAGGATTTGAACAAGCGGTCCTTGAGCTTCGTGAAGAAGGCCATTGGCGTCTCCCATGCAGTTTCTTCTTGATCTATAGGCTTGCCCCTCCAGATGGAAGGGTGCCCGATCAGATCAACACCGCCGGGAGGGGTCGCGGTCAGATTTCGTCAGGAAAATGCTTCAGCACCAGCCGGATCGGGTTCGGCGCCGCCTGCCCCAGCCCGCAGATCGAGGCGTCGACCATCGCGGTCGACAACTCCTCCAACAACCCTTGATCCCAGCGGTCCTCTTGCATCAGCTTGACCGCCTTTTCGCAGCCCACCCGGCAGGGCGTGCATTGGCCGCAGCTTTCATCCTCGAAAAACCTGAGCATGTTGAGCGCGGCCGCGCGGGCGCTGTCATGTTCCGAGAGGACAACCACCGCCGCCGAACCGATGAACGACCCATGCGGTTGCAGCGTATCGAAATCGAGCGGCACGTCATCCATCGACGCGGGCAACAGGCCAGAGGACGGCCCGCCCGGTTGATACGCCTTCAGCACATGCCCCTCGGCCATGCCACCCGCCGCCGCGATGATATCGGTGATGGTCGACCCCGCAGGCAGCACATACATCCCCGGCTGCGCCACCCGCCCCGAGACCGAGTAGCTGCGCAGCCCCTTGCGGCCATTCTTCTCGGTGGCGTTCAACACCTGCGGCCCTTCGCGGCAGATGCGGGCGATCCAGTGCAGGGTCTCTATGTTGTGCACCAATGTCGGACGGCCAAAGACACCGACCTGCGCCACATAGGGCGGGCGGTGACGCGGCAACCCGCGTTTGCCTTCGATGCTTTCGATCATCGCGCTCTCTTCGCCGCAGATATAGGCGCCCGCCCCGCGGCGCAGATCGACATAACCGGTGGTGATAACGCCGGCATCCTCCAACGCCGCGATCTCACGGCGCAGGATGTCCAGCACCGCCGGGTATTCGTCGCGCATGTAGAGGAAGACTTTTTCAGCCTCGACCGCCCATGCCGCGATCAACATCCCTTCGAGGAAAAGATGCGGGCTGCGTTCGAGATACCAGCGGTCCTTGAAGGTGCCCGGCTCGCCCTCATCGCCGTTCACCGCCAGATAGCGTGGGCCAGGATTAGCACGTACAAATCCCCATTTTTTGCCTGAGGGGAAGCCCGCCCCGCCAAGCCCGCGCAGCCCGGCCTCTAGCAGTTGTTCTTGCACCGCTTCCCAATCACCGCTCTGACGCAGGTTCAACAGCGCGTCGTAACCCCCTGATGCTGCGTAGGTTTCGTAGGCCTCATAGTCAGGCAGACGGACATGGGTATCCCCAGCCCCTATCGCCGCGAGCACCTTTTCGGGCGTTGCGTGGTCGATATGGTTGTGGCCCAGCTCCAACACCGGCGCGGTGTCGCAGCGCCCCATGCAGGGCGCGCGCAGCACGCGGACCTGCGCAGAGTCCAGCCCCTCCTCAAGCGCCGATTTTAACGCCTGCGCCCCGGCCAGTTCGCAAGACAGCGAATCGCAGACACGGATGGTCAGCGCGGGCGGTGGGATTTCGCCCTCTTTCACCACGTCGAAATGGGCGTAGAAACTGGCGACCTCATAGACTTCGGCCATCGACAGGCGCATCTCTTCGGCCAAGGCGCGCAGATGCGCGGCAGAGAGGTGTCCATAGCGGTCTTGGATCAGATGCAGGAACTCGATCAGCAGATCGCGGCGGCGCGGGCGGTCGCCCAACAGCACGCGAACGTCCTCCCAAGCCGCGTCCTGCACTTGTCGCCCCTTGGGGTGATGCCGCCCCTTGCCTTTGCCGGATTTCCAGACGCCCTTTTGCGGTTCCTGCCCCGTCGCTTTGCCGTGATCATCCAGCGCCATGTCGTTCCCCCCCGCATCGCTTTCAGCAGTCGTAGCAAATCAAGGCCCAGCCCGGCGATCAAAAAGCGACAATCGCGCGGGTGTTTGCGTTGTGCGCGGGCCGTGCGGCGGGCAGAATGGCGCGGATGCGCCGCAAGGCGGGCCATGAGGAGGGGAAAGCGCATGCTCTGGTATGTGATCGCAAGTATGACGCCAGCGGTGTTTGTCACCGCCGCCGCCCTCTGGGGCGGGGTCTGGCCTGCGCTGGCGCTTTTGTCGATCACGGTTCATGTCGCCTTTATGGACCGATTGGGCCGCGCGCTGACCCTTTCCGACAGGTCCGGTCGCGCGCTGACACTGACATTGGCTGCTGTGCATTTCATGCTGCTGCCGCTTGGGGTCTGGGCGATTGGCGGCGCCCCGCATCTTGAGGTGCTGGACCGCGTACTGATCTTTGCCGCCCTCGGTCTGTTTCTAGGCCAGATCAGCAATTCCAACGCGCATGAGTTGATCCACGCATCCCGCCGCCTGCCCCGGCGGATCGGCACGGCGGTCTATATCTCTTTGCTGCACGGGCATCACGTCTCGGCCCATCTGCGGGTGCATCACCCCGCCGCCGCCACCCCCGCCGATCCCAATTCCGCGCCCAAGGGCATGGGGTTCTGGCGGTTTCTTCTCAGCGCAAGTTTGGGGGAGTTTCGCGCCGGGTTGCAGGCCGACAACGCGCAGCGGGCGCGCAAGACGGGGGCGAAGGGGCTGCACCCCTATGCGATCTACCTCGGCGGTGCCGCACTGGCCCTGTTCACGGCGTTGCTTTTGGGCGGCATCACCGGGCTGTTCGCCTATCTTGGCCTTGCTGCCTATGCACAGATGCAACTGCTGCTGTCGGACTATGTGCAGCATTACGGGCTGCGGCGGCAGCAACGCCCCGATGGCCGGTTCGAGCCGATTGGCCCGCAACACAGTTGGAACGCGCCGAAATGGTATTCTGCGGCCATGATGCTGAACGCCCCGCGCCATTCGGACCACCACATGCGCCCCGCCCGCGCCTTTCCGGCGTTGGAAGTGACCGAAGAGATGCCGAAACTGCCCTATTCCCTGCCCATCATGGCGGTGATCGCGCTTGTGCCACCGCTCTGGCGTCGGGTGATGGACCGCCGCGTGGCGCGGTGGCGCCGCGGCTGATCCCACTGGCGCGGGAAGCGGGCTTCTGGCAGGCTGGCATCATGAGACATGCCCTCGCCCTGATCTGCGCCCTCCTGCCCCTGCCCGCCCTGGCCGAGATGTCGGCGGCGGAGTTCGAGGCCTATACGCAGGGCAAGACGCTTTACTACGGCCAGTCCGGTGCGCCCTATGGGGCCGAGGTCTATCACAAGGATCGCCGCGTGCAGTGGTCCTTTCTTGATGGCCGCTGCAAGGAGGGACGTTGGTATGAGGCCGAGGGGCTGATCTGTTTCGTCTACGAAGACGACCCCACCCCGCAATGCTGGAGCTTTACCGAAAGCCCATCTGGGCTGGTCGCCCGGTTTGAGAATGACCCAAGCCAGACCGAGCTTTACGAGGCGCAGGAGCAGAACGACCCTCTGCTCTGTCTCGGGCCCGAAGTCGGGGTTTGAGCGGCCTTAGCCCTCGCCTTTGACCGCCAGCCGACCGTCGGCGAATTCGATTTCCAGATGTGCCGCGTTCTTGGCAGCTTCCGCACTTGTCACCACATCGCCATCGCCACGCACCACGGCGAAACCACGGGCGAGCGTTTCGCGGTAGCCAAGCGTGCCGAGCGTCCGGCCCATCGCGTCGATCTGGCGGCGACGGCGGTCTTGATCGGCGCGGCCTGCGCGCGCCAGCCGGGCGAGCACCTCCTTCAATCTCTGGTCTTGGCGGGAAAGATCGCGGAGCAACACCTCTGGGCGGAAGGTTTGCGTGCGGTCCAACAACCGTTCACGACGACGCAGGATTTGCCGCTGGAGCACCTCGGGGTGAAACCGGTCGATCCTTGTCCCGAGCCGTTCACGCTGCCCTGCCAGGTTGCGTTGCCATGCGGGGTCAAGCCTTGCCGAAAGCTGGGCCAGCCGCTGACGATCAGCCTCCAACTGGCGACGCAGGGTGCCGGGACGCAGGGCACCGGACATATCGGCCAGCTTCACACGACGGCCTTGGACGCCTGCGATCAGCGCGGGGGCAAGCTTCTCCCCTCCGCGATCAAGGCGCTGGCGCGGCCCTTCCAACAGCGTGTCCGCCCGCGGCAAGGCCCGCGCCAGATCCCGCATCCGCTGTCCGCGCCGTGTCAGCCCTTGGCTCAACGCCTGACGCATCCTTGCACCTTGCCCCTCCAGCCATGCCGCCAGTTCATGCCGCACGGGCACCGCCAATTCCGCCGCTGCGGTCGGCGTCGGCGCGCGTTTGTCTGAAACGAAATCGATCAGCGTCGTGTCGGTCTCATGCCCCACGGCAGAGATCAGCGGGATCTCCGAAGCCGCCGCCGCGCGTGCGACGCTTTCCTCGTTAAAACCCCAAAGGTCTTCGACCGATCCCCCACCCCGGGCCACGATCAGCAGCTCGGGCCGGGGCAATGCGCCACCGGGGGTCAGCCGGTTGAACCCTTCAATGGCGCGCACCACCTCGGGCGCGCATTTTGCGCCCTGTACGGCAACCGGCCAGATCAGCACCTTGCGCGGGAACCGGTCGCGCAGCCGGTGCAGAATGTCGCGGATCACGGCCCCCGAGGGCGAGGTCACCACGCCGATGATCTCAGGCAGATAGGGCAGCGGGCGTTTGCGCTCGGGGGCAAAAAGCCCCTCCGCCGCCAGCGCCGCCTTGCGTTTCTCCAAGAGCGCCATCAGCGCGCCCATGCCCGCCGGTTTGATATCTTCAATGACGATCTGATATTTCGACTGCCCGCCAAAGGTGGTGATGCGCCCTGTAGCGATCACCTCCATCCCCTCTTCCGGCTCGGTCTCAAGCCGTGCGGTCACACCTTTCCAGATCACGCCCGAGATCACCGAGCGGTCGTCCTTCAGATCAAGATAAACATGCCCCGAGCGCGGACGGCTGACGCGCCCCACCTCACCGCGAATCCGGACATGGGCAAACTCACCCTCAATCACCCGTTTAATCGCGCCCGAAAGCTCGGTCACCGTGAATTCGGGGCTGTTTACACCGGGGGCGGGGTCGTCGAACAGATCCATCTGGGCACCTTGTGTCTGTGGGCACCCCAGCTTAGAACGCGGAGCAACGAAGTCCAAGGGAGTGCGCGGCATGAATATCCTGATCCTCGGCAGCGGTGGCCGCGAACATTCACTCGCTTGGGCGGTGATGCAGAACCCCAAATGTGACAAGCTGATCGTCGCGCCGGGCAATGCGGGCATCGCGGCCATCGCGCAATGCGCCAAGCTGGATATCATGGATGGTGCTGCGGTGGTGGCCTTCTGCGAGGGCAACAACATCGATTTCGTCATCATCGGCCCCGAAGCGCCCTTGGCCGCGGGTGTGGGTGACGATCTGCGCGCGGCTGGCTTTGATGTGTTCGGCCCCTCCAAAGCGGCGGCGGCGCTGGAAGCCTCCAAAGCCTTTACCAAGGAAATCTGCGACGCCTGCAATGCGCCCACGGCGGCCTATGGCCATTTCACCGACGCCGCCAGCGCCCGCGCCTATGTGGAAAAGCAAGGTGCGCCGATTGTCATCAAGGCCGACGGTCTGGCAGCGGGCAAGGGCGTCATCATCGCCATGACCGACGCCGAAGCCCTGGCCGCCGTGGATGAGATGTTCGACGGTGCCTTTGGCGATGCGGGCACGGAAGTCGTGATCGAAGAGTTCATGGAGGGCGAAGAGGCGTCCTTCTTCGTGCTCTGCGACGGGGAGACCGTGCTGCCCATCGGCACGGCCCAAGACCACAAGCGCGTCGGCGATGGCGACAGCGGCCCAAATACTGGCGGCATGGGGGCCTATTCCCCCGCCCCGGTGCTGAGTGACGAGATCGCCGAACGGGCACTGGATGAGATCATCCGACCCTGTATGGCCGAGATGGCCAAGCGCGGGATGCCGTATCAAGGCGTGCTCTACGCCGGGTTGATGATCAAAGACGGCCAGCCGCGTCTGGTGGAATATAACGTGCGCTTTGGCGACCCGGAATGCCAAGTGCTGATGATGCGCCTTGGCGCGCAGGCTTTTGATCTGATGCAGGCAACCGCCAAGGGCACGCTGAACGATATTCAGGTACACTGGGCCGAAGACCACGCGCTGACCGTGGTGATGGCGGCGGATGGCTACCCCGGCGATTATCAAAAAGGCAGTGAGATTAAGGGCTTGAAATCCTTACCCGAAGACAGCGCGAATATGGTGTTCCACGCGGGCACGGTGGCACAGGATGGGGCAATCTTGGCCAACGGCGGGCGCGTGCTGAACGTCACCGCGCGGGGCGCCACGCTGGCCGAGGCGCAAGAGCGTGCCTATGCGATGGTTGACGGAATCGATTGGCCCGAAGGGTTTTGCCGCCGTGACATCGGCTGGCGCGCGCTGAGCTAATCGGCGGCGGCTTAGGCCGCCCCAGCACTCTCACTCACAGGCAAGTGCCGTGGCAAAGCTTTCGGCCCCCTCAAAAGGGCCGATGTCGCGCGGCACAAGCTGCCCACCTTTCAGGATGACGCCCACCACGCGCTGCCAATCGGCATCCGCCAGCACCATTTCCGGCCCGGCACCGCAGTCGCGCAGGCCGCCCGAGATGAAGGACTCTCCGATTCGATGATTGGTCAGCCCCGGCATGTGGGCCATTTCGCTGAAACCGTCATTGGCAAAACGCCAGACCCGCAGCACCCGCGCCAGATGGGGCCGGTCGACATAGGCAATCTCAACGGCACCGTCACCGTCGAGATCGGCTGCGCCTATGGGTGCCAACCAACGGTTGCTTTGACCGATATGCGGAGTTTCGGTGATCTTCCCATCAGGGCCGTAGATCGCGAGCGCCGCTCCACGATTCATGTCGGTCTCGACGACTACAACCTCGGGCGCGCCATCGCCGGTCACGTCGACCAGCCGCGGGGCGATATCTTCGAAAACATGGTCACGGGGCAGATTGAAGCGTCGCGCGCTTCCGTCTGCCAAGGAAATCTGCACCCCACCCCATTCCAGCGCATCGCCCAGAATGCCATGGGCGTAGCGCCCGGTCGGGTGGATATAGCGCGCGGCGGTGATCGTCTCCGCCGCCGCACTTGTTGCGATCAGCGCCAGCAGTGCCGCGCCGACCGCCCGCATCAGATTTGCTTTTCGGGCATCTGCACACGCAGACCGTCCAGCGCATCGGTGACCTTGATCTGGCAGGTCAGCCGCGAGCGCGCGGGGTCAGGCTCGAACGCGAAGTCGAGCATGTCTTCTTCCATGTCGTCCATCGGGGTCAGTTTCTCTGCCCAAGCCGGGTCAACATAGACATGGCAGGTGGAACAAGCGCAGGCCCCGCCACAGTCGGCTTCGATGCCGGGAATGTTATTGTCCCGCGCGCCTTCCATGACCGTGAGACCATTGGCCACCTCGACCACATGTTCGGTGCCGGAGTGTTCGACATAGGTGATTTTGGCCATGATGATGCCCTTTCGTCCTAAAAGTTCGGCCTTGTTTAGCGGGCTATGGCAGCCGGTTCTAGCCCCCTTTTCGTGAGGTCACGCAGTGCGTGACATTGCGGTGGGCAAGGTCCGCGCATCCCGCTAGTCTGCACCGCAAACGACAGGCAAGCCCCGAGAGAACCGGCATGAAACAGCCCATCACATTCCGATCCGCCACCCTGCGCGGGGCGCTGCTCTTGGCGGTGGCCGGGATTGCGGGGTGTGACAGCACGACCCCGGCCACGCCGCGCCCGGAGCCGGGGGTATTAGAGGCGACGCGCGACGGCCCCGCAGGCGCGGCCGAGGGCAGTTGCTGGGGCCGCACGGTCAGCCCGGCGGTAATTGAAACGGTAACCGAACAGGTCGAAGTCACCCCCGCCAAGATGAACCCCGATGGCAGCATTGCCAAGCCGCCGGTCTACAAAACCGAGACACGGCAAGAGATTGTACGCGCGC
Source organism: Sulfitobacter sp. DSM 110093 (assembly GCF_022788715.1). Lineage (NCBI taxonomy): Bacteria > Pseudomonadati > Pseudomonadota > Alphaproteobacteria > Rhodobacterales > Roseobacteraceae > Sulfitobacter > Sulfitobacter sp. DSM 110093. The sequence continues at coordinate 1,110,438 of NZ_CP085167.1, read as the reverse complement.
GGGTCGACAACTGGTTTGAGACCCCCTGCCCGGATGTCCTCACGGTTGAGTTCAACAGCACATTGCAACGCGCACTACAGGCGCGTGGTTATTACAGCGGGCCGATCACGGGCGAGATGGACGCAGCCACGCGGCAGGCGGTGCGGCGCTATCAGGCGCAACAAGGGCCGAACAGTGAAGTGCTTTCGCTTACCACCGCCCGCGCGCTTGGGTTGGTGGCGGTGCCCCGGCAAGGCGGCTGATCCCGAAACGCAAAAGGGCGCCCGAAGGCGCCCTTATTAATCTCTACCTTAGCAGATCACTCAGCCAACGACAGCGCGACAAATCGCGGATCACCACCACGGCGCACGAGCAAGAGCAAAGACTTGCGCCCCGCATCTTTTGCCGCCTCAATACGCGCTTCCAGATCGGTGATGTTTGTCACCTTTTCCTGTCCCGCTTCGGTGATGATGTCGCCCATGCGAAGGCCTTTTTCAAAGGCTTCGGAAGTCTGATCAACATCCGTCACCGCAAGGCCGGTCATGCCATCATCCGCGCCAAGCTCGGCCCGCAGCGCATCCGTGAGTGGTGTCAGGGTCAGCCCCATCAACATCGTAGACTGCGGCTCGGCCTCGGAGCCATCCTCGGCATCTTCGTCCATAACCGCAGGAACCGCGCCATCCGCATCTTCGCGACGGCCCAGCACCACTTTTATGGTCTGGGTCTTGCCATCGCGTAGCACGGTCACACGCACGGTCGCGCCGACTGGGCTGTTGCCCACCTGACGGACCAAGCCGCGGGTATCGACAACTTCGACACCGTCGAAGGATTTGATAACGTCACCGGTTTTAAGCCCTGCCTCCCGCGCCGGCCCTTCTGGAACATCGGTGATCAGTGCGCCCACGGCTTTCTTGAGGCCCATGGCATCGGCAACATCATCGGTCACATCTTGAATGCGTACACCCAGCCAACCGCGGCGGGTCTCGCCGAACTCTTTCAACTGATCGATCACCCGTGTCACCACGTTGGAGGCCATCGAAAAGCCGATCCCGATGGAACCGCCATTGGGCGACAGGATTGCGGTGTTCACACCAATCACTTCGCCATCCATGTTAAACAACGGCCCGCCGGAGTTACCCCGGTTGATCGCGGCGTCGGTCTGGATGTAATCATCATAGGTGCCCGACAGCGCCCGGTTGCGGGCAGAGACGATGCCCGCAGAGACCGAGAAGCCCTGCCCCAGCGGGTTGCCCATGGCGATGACCCAATCACCAACACGCGCAGCGTTGCTATCCCCGAAAGAGACAAAGGGCAGCGGCTGTTTGGCTTCGACCTTCAGCAAGGCAATGTCGGTCTTGGGGTCGGTGCCGATCACCTCGGCGACGAGTTCCTCGCCCGAGAAGAATTCGATCGTGATCTCATCAGCGCTTTCGATAACGTGGTTGTTGGTCACCACATAGCCGTCTTCAGAGATCACAAAGCCAGAGCCGAGCGCCGAAGACCGACGCGGGCGGTTGCCCTCGCCGTCGTTGTTGCGGTCCTGAAACTCACGAAAGAAGTCTTCGAAAGGCGAGCCTTCGGGAACGATGCCCTGCGGCCCGGTGCGGCCCTCAACCGTGGTCGACGTGGTGATATTCACCACCGAGGGGCTGATTTTCTCGGCCAGTGGGGCGAGGCTTTCAGGTTTGGCCAGCGCCATGCTGGCTTGCAGGATCAAGAGGGTCAGCGCCATCACCCCCATTGCCATCGCTCGCATCCATTGGGTGTCTTGTGCTGTTTTGGACAGGGAAACCGCCTTGGCCTGCATTCATCGTCTCCTGATTGTTCCTGTTGTCGCCAACGTGGGCAGAGTGCATTCCGAACGGATGCGCTGCAACATCAAAGATGGGGCCGATCACGGGGTTTTCAACTGTGAAGAGCGTTGGGATTTGCAACTGCCTGCATCGCTTTTGCAGAAAATAGGCTGAAAGTTTTGCAATGGCGTCCCCATCCCCGCCGCACCCACGAGCGCGGCCCTAGATGCCTAATTGAAACGCCAGCCAGATCAGTATCAGCCCGGCCACCACAGCCAACGCGCCAAGCTGACGCAAGGCCGCCCCGGGGATGCGGCGCAACATCTCCAGCATCTGCTCCAAAAACGAAGGGGCCAGTGCGTACACCAGCCCCTCGAAAATCAGAACCGACCCTAAAGCCAGTAAAACAAGGCTCATTCGCGCTCGCCCTCGGCAGAGCGGCTGCCCTGATCCGAACGCAGGTAATTGAAGAACTCGCTGTCCGGTGACATCACCATAGTCGAGTTATCGCCCTGCAACGCCTGCTCATAGGCGGTCAACGATCGGTAGAATTCAAAGAATTCCTGATCCTTGCCATAGGCCTGTGCAAAGATGTTGTTCCGCTGGGCATCGGCCTCACCTTCGATAATACGCGCATCACGGCGCGCTTCCGAGAGGATCTCTTCGTAGGTCCGATCTGCAAGGGCGGTCACACGCTGCGCGGCTTCGCGGCCACGGGCGCGTTCATCGGTGGCTTCGCGCTCACGCTCGGCGATCATCCGCTGCAGGGTCGCGTCAAAGTTCTGCTCAGGCAGGTTGGTTTGACGCAGTCGCACATCCACGACCTTGAGGCCAAGCGCCTGAGCGCGGGCATCGGCGCGCACACGAATTTGCTCCATCAAATCAGAACGCTCAGGCGACAGGATCGTGTTGGAGGTTACACCTTGCGAACCGAGGACAGCACGGATTTGGCTTTCCATGATGCCGCCCATTTCGCTTTCGGCCTGACGTTCACCGCCCGCACCCAAAGCTTGGCGGTACTGAACCATATCGTCGATCCGGTAGAGCACGAATGCGTCGATTTCCAAACGGCGGTCATCGGCGGGGGTGACTTCGATCACTGGGGTTTCCAGCGACAGGATGCGGTCTTCGTAACGCACGACCTCATCCAAAAGCGGCACTTTAAAACCGATGCCCGGCTCATTGCGGACCTGTTTGATTTGACCAAAGCGCAGAACCAGCGCCTTTTCACGCTCGTCGACCACAAAAACCGAAGCCAGCACACCAACGATGGCGATGACGACGATGGGAACAAGTAGGCTCGTTTTACGCATCAGTTCGACCCTCCGCTGCGCCGCAGCTCGTTCAGTGGCAGATAGGGAACAACGCCTTGGCCATCTTGGCCGCTGCCGTTTTCGAGGATGATTTTATCCACGTCGCCCAGAACCTTTTCCATCGTCTCAAGATACAGCCGCTTGCGCGTTACTTCGGGCGCGTTGCGGTATTCTTCCAACACAGCCTCAAAGCGGCTGGCTTCACCCACGGCATCGTTCACCACACGGGCACGGTAGCCTTCGGAGGCTTCCAAAAGCTGCGCCGATTCACCACGTGCTTCGGCGGTACGACGGTTGGCATAGGCATCTGCCTGACGTTCTACCCGGTCGCGCTCCTGCTCGGCGGCCTGCACGTCGCGGAAAGCGTCGACGACTGACTGCGTGGTTGTGTTGCCGTTGGCGTCTGTGACCTGCACAGTCTGGCTGGGCGGATCGACCTTGTTCACGTTGACACGCAGCACGTTGATGCCGGTGTTGCGGTTATCAAGTGTGGTTTGGATCAACTCTTTGACCCGGTCGGCCACCGCACCACGATCCCGGTTCAGGATCGGAGCCAGTTCGGATTGGGCGATGACTTCGCGCATCGCGGATTCGGAAATCGCGCGCACCGACGCTTCGGGGTCGCGCAGCGAGAATTTAAAATCGCGGGCGTTCTTGATGTTCCAGACCACCTGAAAATCGATGTCGACAATGTTTTCATCCGTGGTCAGCATCAACCCTTCGTTGCCGCCGCCACCGCGCCGCACACCGAGCTCTTCGGTACGGTTGGTGGTCACATCAAAGACTTCGGCCGTGACCAGCGGCCAAGGGGCAAAGTTCAGACCCTCGGTGCCAATGCCGGAAAATTCGCCCAAGAACAGTTCGATCGACTGCTGTTCAGGGCGCACGGTGTAAAAGCTGGCAAAGCCCCAAAGCGCCACACCGGCCAGCAAAGCCAGCCCGACGGTGCTGCGGGTCACGCCCGGCCCGCCAGAGCCGCGGCCACCGCCGCCGGTGCCATTGCCCCGGTCGCCACCACGGCCGCCCATCAAGACGCGCAGCTGCTCTTGGCCCTTACGCACCAGATCGTCGATCTCGGGCATTTGCGGGCGGTCGCCGCCCTGCCCGCGTGGACCCTGCGGCCCGTCGTTGCGTCCCCCGTTGCCGCGGTCACCATTGGTGCCCCGGTCTCCGCCGTTGCCCCGGTTGCCGCCTCCGCCGCCCCCCCAGGGGCCTTGCGAATTTCCTGCCATTGATATGTTCCCCTCTCGGCCGCCCATGCGGCCTATCGTTCTAAAAATTGTACGCTTTCGCGTGATATTCAAGCCGTGCGGGTTGGATTACGCATGGTAACCAGTTCTTCCGACATGGTCGGGTGCACCGCGCATGTGGCGTCGAACTGCTCTTTCGTGGCGCCCATCTTGACCGCGATGCCGACCATTTGGATCAGTTCACCCGCATTGGGTGCGACGATATGACAACCCAACACAACCCGTGTATCAGCGCAAACGATCAGTTTCATCAGCACCCGGTCGGCCTTGCCCGCAAAGGCCCCCTGCATCGGTTTGAACGATGTCGCATAGACCTCGATCGGCCCTGCATCGCGCGCGGCTTCTTCGCTCAGCCCCACGGTGCCCATTTCAGGCTGGGTGAAGATCGCCGAAGGCACCAGATCATGATCGACCGGCGTCGGCTTACCGCCAAAGACCGTTTCGACAAAGGCCATCCCTTCGCGGATCGCCACAGGCGTCAGGTTGATCCGGTTTGTCACATCACCGATTGCATAGACCGAGGGCACAGCCGTCTGGCTGTATTCGTCCACTTCGACCTCACCGCCGCGGCCCAGTTTCACGCCCAGTTCGTCCAGCCCCATGTCGTCGCTGTTGGGGCGGCGTCCGGTGGCGAAAAGCACCTGATCGAACATGCGTTCAGTACCGTTGGTCGGCTTGACCTTCATCGGGCCGCTGCCGTCTTCGTGGCTGGGTGTCATTTCCAGAATATTGGTGCCGACATGCAGATCGATACCCTTTTCCTGCATCATCTCGGCCACCATGCCGCGCGCTTCGTCGTCAAAACCGCGCAGGATCTGCGCACCGCGGTAGAACTGCGTCACCTCGACGCCCAAACCGTTAAGGATACAGGCAAATTCACAAGCGATATAACCGCCGCCGATGATCAGAATCGACTTGGGCAGTTTCTCAAGGTGGAACAGATCGTCGGAGACCAGACCCAGTTCCGCATTCTCGATCTCGGGGCGCACGGGGCGACCGCCGCTAGCGATGAGGATATGTTTGGCGGTCTTCTCGGTCCCGTCGGAAAGCGCCACGGTATGGGCATCTTTGATCCGCGCGCGGGCGTCGAAGGTCTCGACGCCAGAGTTCTTCAAGAGCTTGCGATAGACGCCTTCAAGGCGGTCCAACTCTGTGTTCAGGCGGCTTTTGAAGTCATGCCAATCGAAGGGCCCGGCCTTGAGATCCCAGCCAAAGCATTTCGCCTCATCCACCACATCGGCATAGCCCGAGGCAAAGACCATCAGCTTTTTAGGCACACAGCCCCGGATCACACAGGTGCCGCCATAGCGGTCCTCTTCGGCCAGTCCGACCTTGGCGTCATGTTCGCCCGCCGCGACACGCGCCGCGCGCACACCGCCCGAGCCACCACCGATGACAAACAGGTCGTAGTCGAATTCATTCTTGGCCATTTGGCGCCTCTCTTAGTCGTTTTTAGTATTGCGCGGGATCGCGCATATTTTGGTGCTGCGCGGGATCGCGCGTGTCTCGCTTTGTGGGCGTTAATCGCTGAGGTCGGAAAACAGGTTGTCGGTCTCGACAAATTCCAAGCGGTCGGTCGCCACAGTGCCTTCATTTATGTCGCGCACCTCGACCCTGCCATCCCCGTAGCCGATCACAACCGCGTCACAGATATCGATGAACAGGCCGTTTTCCACCACGCCGGGCATCTGGTTCAGCACCAGCGCCAATTGCCGCGCGTTGCCGATGCGCCCCAGCCGCAGATCCAGAATATAGTTCCCCTCGTCGGTGATGAAAGGCACCTCGCCGTTCATCCGAAGGGTCGAGTTGCGGCCAAGCACATCCATCGAGATCAGCGTCTCTTCAACCAGAGCCTGCGTGGTTTGCCAGCCAAAGGGAATCACTTCGATGGGCAAGGGGAAGCCACCGAGATGCTGCACCTCTTTGCCGACATCGGCGATCACCACCATCTGGTCGCTTGCCGTGGCGACGATCTTTTCTTGCAACAACGCACCACCACCACCCTTAATGAGGTTCAGGTCGCCGTCGAATTCATCCGCCCCGTCAATCGTCAGGTCGAGCCATTTCGCCTCGTCGAGCGAGATCACCTCGATCCCCACCTCCCGCGCCAGTTGCGCCGTGCGCGAGGAGGTCGGCACGCCTTTGATACGCAGCCCATCGTCGCGCACCATCTCTCCCAAACAGCGCACCAGCCACGCGGCGGTCGATCCTGTGCCAAGCCCGACACGCATCCCATCTTCCACAAAATCACACGCCCGTTTCGCAGCCACGAATTTGGCCTTGTCGATGGGTGATAGTTCTCCGGACATGGGGCAGCTCCCTAGAGGCGTTTGCCGCGTTATAGGGCGAATTGGCATAGGGTGCGAGGGGCAAGTCTGCGGTTTTTGGGGGGCAAGCCCCTGCAACGGGACGCTGCAAGCGGTTACCCTGTCGCTTTCGGCGTGCAAAGTCGGGGCGGGAAATGGTTGGATCGCCCCACACCGCTTGCAATGCGCCAAAGCTCTGGGCGATACCCGTCTCACCAAGCCCCGACACCCGCCACCATAAAAGGGCCCGCCCCCAGATGTTTCTTTCCGTTTTCGACATGTTCAAAGTGGGCATTGGCCCCTCGTCTTCGCACACAATGGGGCCAATGGTGGCGGCGGGGCGTTTCCTTGACCAGATGCGCGCATCGCCCTTCCAATTCGCCGGGCTGCGCGCGTCGTTGCACGGCAGCCTCGCCTTTACCGGGGTGGGCCATGCCACCGACCGCGCCACGATCCTCGGCCTCGCCGGGTTCACGCCCGAGGACTATGACGCCGAAGCCGCCGAGAAGGTGCTGGAAGAGATCAAACAGACCAAGCGCATCAGCGTCGACGGCCTGCCCGAACTGCGCTTCGACCCCGAGCGCGACATGATCTTCGACTACGACACCAAGCTTGCAGGCCACGCCAATGGCATGATGCTGATGGCCACCGATGCCCAAGGCGACGTTGCCTTGCGCGAAACCTATTATTCCATCGGCGGCGGTTTCGTGATGACCGAGAAAGAACTCGCCGCAGGCAAGGACACGGATGAGGGTGCGCCGGTGCCCTTCCCGTTCAAGTCTGCCGCCGAAATGCTTGAGATGTCGACGAAATCCGGCAAGACTATCGCAGGTATGAAACGCGCCAACGAAGAGGCGCGTGGCGGAGCCGACAACCTGCGCGCGGGCAGCAAACGGCTTTGGCAGGTGATGCGCGATTGTATCGACCGGGGGCTGACGGCCGATGGCATCCTGCCCGGCGGCCTTCAGGTGAAACGCCGCGCCAAGGGCATCCATGACGCGCTGATTGCCGAGCGTGGGCAGAACCAATCCGCCCCGCATACGATCAACGACTGGATGAGCGTCTATGCCATGGCGGTGAACGAAGAAAACGCGGCTGGCGGCCAAGTCGTTACCGCGCCCACGAACGGCGCGGCAGGCGTGATGCCCGCGACCTTACGCTATTACCTCGACCATGTGCCCGGCGCATCTGAGGCGCATATCGAAGACTTCCTGCTCACCGCCGCGGCGATTGGCGGGCTGGTGAAATACAACGCCTCGATTTCGGGGGCGGAAGCCGGCTGTCAGGCCGAAGTCGGCAGTGCCGCTGCCATGTCCGCCGCCGGGCTTTGCGCCGTGATGGGCGGCACGCCGCAGCAGATTGAAAACGCCGCCGAAATCGCACTGGAGCATCACCTCGGCATGACCTGCGACCCGGTCAAAGGGCTGGTGCAGGTGCCTTGTATCGAGCGCAACGGGCTGGGCGCGATCAAGGCGGTGTCGGCGGCCTCATTGGCGCTGCGCGGCGACGGCACGCATCTGGTGCCGCTGGACGCCTGTATTGAGACCATGCGCCAAACCGGTGCGGACATGAGCGAGAAATACAAGGAAACCTCCCTCGGCGGATTGGCGGTGAATGTGCCGAATTGCTGAAGCTGCGCAAATTTGCACAGGCCCCGTTCGCCGGGGCCAATTGTTGAGGGCACCGCCGCCCCCTATCTTCTAAGCAACTGCAAAGGAGAGCATCATGTCCCTCAGACCCACATTGGAAACCCGCCGCGCCACGCCCACAATGGAGGGCGCAGGCGTCAAATTGCACCGCGCCTTCGGCTTCCACGACCCGTCGGAGCTTGACCCCTTCCTGCTGTTCGACGACTTCCGCAACGACCGCTCCGAAGATTTTGAAAAGGGCTTCCCTTGGCACCCTCACCGTGGGATCGAAACGATCACCTATGTGCTCGAAGGCACCGTGGAACACGCGGATTCGCTGGGTAACACCGGCGATCTGAACGCGGGCGACGTGCAATGGATGACCGCCGGTTCGGGCATCTTGCACCAAGAGATGCCACGCGGGAATGCCGCCGGGCAGATGCATGGCTTCCAGCTTTGGGGCAATCTGCCCTCAGCCCAGAAGATGACCGCGCCGCGTTATCAGGATATGAAATCCAGCGATATCCCGGTGGTGACCGACGACGACGGCACGCGGGTGAAAGTCATCACCGGCGAGTTCTGGGGCAAACGTGGCCCCGTCGACGGCATCGCAGCTGACCCGCAGTATCTGGATGTTTTCGTGCCCGCAGGGGTCAAGAAGACCTTCAAGATCGACACCTACCGCCGGGCCTTTGCCTATGTCTTCCAAGGCGCGGGTGCGTTCGCCGATGCCTCTGCCCCCTCGGGCGTGTTGCTTGAGAAAGAGGTCGGCGGCGAAGAGGTCAACATACGCGACATGTCGGGCGACCGGACGCTGATCCGTTTCGGCACCGGGGATGAGGTCACGGTTCAGGCCGGACCGGAGGGTGTGCGTTTCCTGCTGATCTCAGGCGCTCCAATCGAAGAGCCGGTGGCGTGGCATGGGCCGATCGTGATGAACACCCGCGCCGAATTGCAGCAGGCGATGCGCGATCTCAACAACGGGACCTTCATCCGCCCCGCGCATTGAACCGAAGGGCCGTGGCCGCTTAGGCGGTCACGGCTTTGCGCACCATATCCCAATATTGCGCGACGACCTCATCCAGCGACAGCCGCCCGCCCGCGCGATACCATGTGTTCACGCCCGTCAGCATCGCGATGATCGCCAGCGTCACGATCTTGGTATCGGCGACGGCGAAATCCCCGCTGGCAACCCCGGCGCGCAGGATCGCTTCCAACCGGTCTTCATAGTCGCGGCGCAAACGCTCGATCACGGCGAAATTCTCCTCCGTCAGATTGCGCAACTCCATATAGGCGATGAAAACTTCATCAGGTCGATCCGCGTGAAAGCGGATGTGGAAGGCCACGAAGTCCTGCAGCTGCTGCAGTGCAGAGCGGTCTGCATTGTTGGGCGTTTCGGCCAGCAGGTCGGTCATATGCGCCTGCATCAAGTCGAACAGCAGGCTCTGCTTGTCGGGCGTGTAGTTATAAAGCGCCCCGGCCTGCACGCCGACCTCGGCGGCGATGGCGCGCATCGACACGGCGGCATAGCCCCCCCGCGCAAAAAGCCGCAGCGCAGCCGCGCGCACGCGCGGGCCGGTGATACCTGAATGAGAGCCTGTGGTTCTTGCCATGGCGGCAATTTAATGAACAAGCGTTCAAAAGCAAACCCCGCTTGCGCGAAGATCACGGCTGGGGCAGAACGAGGCATGACCCTCATGCGCGCCCCCCTTTCCCGCTCACTTTCTGCCCTGTTTCTGGGCGCCACGTTGATGGCTGGCTGCACGCAATTTCCCGCGCTTGATCGCACGATCACCCCGGAACTTGATGCCGCGCCCTTTCCCGATATCGTACCGATCGACCCGCTTTTGGCGCAGGCCAGCGCTGGCCGGATCGATCCTGCTCGAACCGAGGCAGAGCTGAGCGGACGTGCCGCCCAACTGGACGCCCGCGCCGGGCGGATCGGCAGCAACAGCGCCGATGCCGCGACCGCCGCGCGGGTGGCACGGCTGCGCGCACGGGCGTCTGAGTTAAAGCGCACGCGTCAGGCCGCCGAATCCGGTGAAGACGTCGAATAAATCCCCAGCCTACAAAAGCGTATGCGCGTTGCACGCGCGCGCTGAACCCGCTACATCGCGGCAAAGCTCGGCCAAGCTTGCCGCGCCTCTCGGATCAGACCAGAAGGACCACCGCCATGTCTAAGCCGCTTCGCCTCGGGATCGCCGGATTGGGAACTGTGGGCGTGGGTGTGCTGCGCATTCTGCGCCAGCAGGCCGCCCTGTTAGAGGCCCGCACCGGCTGCGCGATGACGGTTTCTGCGGTCTCTGCCCGCACCCGCAACAAGGATCGCGGGCTGTCGCTCTCTTCCTATGATTGGGAAGATGACCCCGTCAAACTGGCGACCCGCGATGACGTGGATGTTTTCGTCGAACTGATGGGCGGCGCGGACGGCCCTGCCAAGGCCGCGACCGAATCCGCACTGGCGGCGGGCAAACATGTGGTCACTGCGAACAAGGCGATGCTGGCAATGCACGGCCAAGCGCTGGCCGAACAGGCCGAAGGCGCAGGCGTGGCCCTGCGCTATGAGGCGGCTGTGGCGGGCGGTATCCCGGTCATCAAGACGCTGATGGAAGGGCTTGCTGGCAATGAGATCACCCGGATCATGGGGGTGATGAACGGCTCGTGCAATTACATCCTCACGCGGATGGAAGACTCCGGCAAAACCTATCAAGAGATTTTCGCCGAGGCCGATGGGCTGGGCTATCTCGAGGCCGATCCACAGCTTGATGTGGGCGGCATCGACGCGGCGCATAAGCTGGCGATCCTGTCCTCCATCGCATTCGGCACCAAGATCGACTTCGACGGCATCCAGCTTGAGGGGATCGAGCGGGTCGCCATCGAAGACATCCGCGCCGCTGCCGACATGGGCTATAAGATTAAACTGTTGGGCGTGACCCAAAAGACTGGCCGCGGGCTGGAGCAGCGGATGATGCCCTGCCTCGTGCCGCAGACCTCGCCCTTGGGACAGCTGGACGGCGGCACCAACATGGTGGTGATCGAAGGCGATGCCGTGGGCCAGATCGTGCTGCGCGGTGCCGGGGCGGGCGAAGGTCCGACGGCGAGCGCGGTGATGGCCGATGTCTGCGACATCGCACGCGGGCTGCGCGGGCCGGTCTTTGGCCAGCCTGCCGAGACGTTAGAGCAAACCACCCCCTCCAGCAGCCAAACCCCTGCCCCCTATTATCTGCGCATGGCGTTGGTCGATAAACCGGGCGCGCTGGCGAAAATCGCCACGGTGCTGGGCGAAGCGGGCGTGAGCATCTACCGGATGCGCCAGTATGAACATTCCGACACCTCTGCCCCGGTTTTGATCGTGACGCATAAGACCAGCCGCAACGCGCTGGTTGAGGCGCTGGCGAATATGGATAAGACGGGCGTGCTGGCGGGTGAGCCGGTTGCGTTGCGGATCGAAGAGGTCTGAGGGCGGACGAGGGCCATCGCCTGCCCGCGGGTCGGCGATGAGACGGTGCTTCATGCCACTTTAAAGTGCGTCCGTGATCTGCGTTTCGCGAGGGTGCACCTAGCATCGCCAAATCGCCTACCCGGTCGCACCAGAGCTGCGCCCCTATAATACGGCACGCCTTCGGCGTGGCGGCCCCGCGCCTGCGGCTTGCTTCCTGGCCAAGTGCTACCTGCGCCTAACCCAAAACTTGCCCCGAGGCCCGCGCGAGGGTACAGGACAGAAAACCCATCTGATCCCAAGGATATTCCATGACTGCTTCCGCCGAATTTCAAGACCGCATGCTCTCACTCGGGCTCGCCCGTGTTTCCGAAGCCGCCGCACTGGCCTCGGCCAAGCTGATCGGCAAGGGTGACGAGAAAGCCGCCGACCAAGCCGCCGTCAACGCCATGCGCGAACAGCTTAATATGCTCGACATCGCGGGCGTCGTGGTCATCGGCGAAGGCGAGCGCGACGAAGCCCCCATGCTTTACATCGGCGAAGAGGTCGGCACCGGCAATGGCCCCGGCGTGGACATCGCGCTTGACCCGCTCGAAGGCACCACCCTGACCGCCAAAGACATGCCCAACGCGCTGACCGTGATCGCCATGGGCCCGCGCGGCTCCATGTTGCACGCGCCTGACACCTATATGGATAAACTCGCCATCGGCCCGGGCTATGACGCCGATGTTGTCACGCTCGACATGACCCCCGGTGAGCGCGTCGAAGCGCTGGCCCGTGCCAAAGGTTGTGCCGCTTCCGACATCACCGTCTGTATCCTTGAGCGTCCGCGCCATGCGGATATGATTGCCGAGGTTCGCGCCACAGGTGCCGCTATCCGCCTGATTACCGACGGTGACGTCGCAGGTGTGATGCATTGCGCCGACGCCGAGACCGGCATCGACATGTATATGGGCGCAGGTGGTGCCCCCGAAGGCGTGCTGGCCGCAGCCGCGCTGAAATGCATGGGTGGGCAGATGTACGGCCGCCTGTTGTTCCGCAATGACGACGAAAAAGGCCGCGCCGCCAAAGCCGGGATCACCGACCTTGACCGCATCTACAGCCGCGACGAAATGGTCACCCAAGACGTGATCTTTGCCGCCACCGGCGTGACCGGCGGCAACATCCTTCCGGGCGTGAAACGCGAGCCGGGCTGGCTGACCACAGAGACGCTGATCATGCGCTCGCGCACCGGTTCGGTACGTCGCATCAACTACCGCACCCCGGCGGAGTGAGGGCCAGACTGGCCCTTACCCCCCCTTCTATAATGGCCAAATGAGGTCCGCATGAGCTTTCTCGGTGTCGAAACATCCTTGACCGGGCGGCGCTGGATCGGCCCTGACGTGGAACTGACCCGCGCGGCGGAACTGCTGGTGCAGCGCGCGGGCCTGCCCGACCCGGTGTGCCAAGTGCTGGCCCGCCGCGGCGTGCTCGACACCGAGGCGGCGGGCTTTTTGGCCCCCGCCCTGCGCGACCTGCTGCCCGATCCCCGCTCGTTGCGCGATATGGAGGCAGCGGCGACGCGGTTTCTCTCGGCCCTCCAGAAACGTGAACGCATCGCGATTTTCGCTGACTATGACGTCGATGGCGGCTCATCCGCTGCGCTGTTGCTGGTCTGGCTGCGCGATATGGGCCACCGCGCGACGCTCTATATTCCTGACCGTATCGACGAAGGCTATGGCCCCAATGACGAGGCGATGTCGGCACTGGCCGCGGAGCATGACCTGATCGTCTGCGTCGACTGTGGCACACTTTCTCACGGACCAATCGCTGCGGCCAAGGGCGCGGATGTCATCGTGCTCGATCACCACTTGGGCGGTGAAACGCTGCCGGATGCGCTCGCTGTGGTGAACCCCAACAGACAGGACGAGGACGGCACGCTGGCGCATCTCTGCGCCGCTGCGGTGGTATTTCTGATGCTCGTCGAGGTAGGTCGCCAGCTGCGCGAGGCAGGCCACAAAGGGCCGGATTTGATGTCGATGCTGGACCTCGTGGGGCTGGCCACCGTAGCCGATGTGGCCCCGCTGATCGGCGTCAACCGCGCCTTTGTGCGTCAGGGTCTGAAAGTCATGGCCCGCCGCGCGCGCCCCGGTTTGGCCGCCCTTGCCGATGTGGCGCGGATGGACACGGCCCCCACGGCCTATCACCTCGGCTTTCTGCTTGGCCCCCGCATTAATGCGGGCGGGCGCATCGGGCAGGCCGACCTTGGCGCGCGGCTTTTGGCCACCGCCGACCCACATGAAGCTGCGGCCTTGGCCGAACGACTGGACCAGCTCAACACCGACCGCCGCGAGGTCGAGGCCGCTGTGCGTGGCAGCGCCATGGCACAGGCCGAAGAGCGCGGCTTTGACGGGCCGTTGGCGTGGGCCGCTGGCCCCGGCTGGCATCCCGGCGTGGTGGGCATCGTCGCCTCGCGCCTCAAAGAAGCCGCCAACCGCCCCTCCATCGTCATCGGCGTCGAAGACGGCATTGGCAAAGGCTCAGGCCGCTCGATCAGTGGCATTGACCTTGGCGCGCCGATCCAGCGCCTTGCTGCCGAAGGGCTGCTGATCAAGGGCGGCGGCCACAAGATGGCAGCGGGCCTGACGGTGGCAGAAGACAAGATCGACGCAGCGATGGAACGGCTTGGCGAATTGCTCACCAAACAGGGCGCGCATTTGGCTGGACCAGCTGATCTGAATCTCTGCGGCATGATGATGCCCGGCGCGGCCACGGTGGAACTGGCCGAAATGGTCGAGCAAGCCGGCCCCTTCGGCGCGGGCGCCCCTGCCCCGCGCTATGCCTTCGCCGACATGCAAATCCGCTTTGCCAAACGCGTGGGCGAAAACCACCTCAAAGTGAGTTTCGGAGACGGCCTGGGCGCGAATCTGGAGGCCATTTCCTTTGGCGCCTACGACGGCCCCCTCGGCCCCGCGCTTGAAAACCACGGCGGCGCGCGTTTCCACCTCGCAGGGCGTCTCGACATCAACAATTTCCGTGGTCGGCGGACCGTTCAACTGCGTTTGGAGGACGCCGCGCGGGCCTGAAAACTTTTTCTAGAAAAAGTTCATTTTTCTGCTTGCAGCCCCCCGCAGGATTACTTAAACGTCCGCTCACAGACAGAGCAGCACACACGAAACGCCGCACTGACCTGACAAAAGAGTGGCCCGTTCGTCTATCGGTTAGGACGCCAGGTTTTCAACCTGGAAAGAGGGGTTCGATTCCCCTACGGGCTGCCACTTCTCATTGATATGAAATTCGGAAATTGACCGTGGTCGGCTAAAGAATCGCTCTGAGCTTTGATGCTGATTCAGGGTGTATTAGATCCGCGTTTCCTCGCTAGACGCCCAATTGTCGCCCAGAAAAGCATCCTGACAATTTCGTGAGCACGGCTAGAGAACAGAGGGAATTTGCGGCGTGCGGCGATCCGCTGCTGACCAACGATTTGCGGGGCTGACGACGGTTGATACCTAGCATTATAGAGCCGGCACTCAGTTCATCATCAGCCCCATATTTACAAAAAATTTATTATTTTTAAGGGCTTACAGTATTCGTCACCCCTCTCAGCGCCATCCCTTTCCGCGCGACGAAAGGGACAATCACCACCCCACCTACGCCAACAATTCCCCGCTCTAAGCCACCCAGTTCATTGGTAAAATTCCACCCACCACGCCAAGAGGGAAACAGTCTGTTTCTTAAAAAAAGGATCAAATAAGGCGCGAAGGTGGTAACAAATGATACGTACCCTACCTCAGCGTATAGGTTGGATAGACCTTCGACTTGTAGCGGCGAGAACGCGCCGCGGGCCGCAGTGGCACGAATGAATGCGATAGACCCTGGGGGGTTTTGATGAAGTACTTTAACGCCGACAGACACGCTTTTGGCCTGATGGAAATCACTGCCGGAGCTCCGGTGCTGGGCCGCCAGATGGACCGCGCACCTAACGCTGCGGGCGCTGCCGTTTTGCAGGCATCGCGTGAATTGGCCTCATTCTGCCTGCGCCCCAAGGGTCTTTATGGCCGCTACGCCAAACCGGTTCTCGACAAACTGCTGATCCTTGCTGCCCTGCCTATCGCGTTGCCGATCATTGCCCTTTGCGCGCTAGCGCTGTGGATCGAGAGCGGCCAACCCTTTTACACGCAGCCGCGGCTGGGCCGTAGCGGGAAACGCTTTTCCATCCTCAAACTGCGCACCATGGTGCGTGATGCCGATGCGGTATTGGAAAGCTATCTTGCCGCAAATCCGGCCATGCGTGCGGAATGGGATGAGATGCAAAAGCTGAAGAACGATCCGCGCATCACGCGGGTTGGCAACTTCTTGCGGGCCACATCCATCGATGAGCTGCCTCAGATTTGGAACGTGCTGATTGGCGACATGAGCTTGATCGGCCCGCGCCCAATGATGCCGGAACAACTTGAAATGTACGGCGACCCGAAATCCTACTTTGCTCTGCGCCCCGGCATTACCGGACTTTGGCAGGTCTCTGCGCGCAACAACAGCCGCTTTACCTACCGCAATGAAGTAGATGGCGCCTACCGTCGCAACATCTCTCTACCGATGGATCTGACCATTCTGATCAAAACTGTCGGGGTCGTCTTGCGTCGGACGGGGTGCTGAGCGATGCTGACCACGCCTGCTAACAATCGGAAATTGTCCACCTCATGTTTAGAAAATCGAAAGGGAATAAGATGAAGGATCTTTACGCATCTGACGCCCTCGGGGCGGACAACAGCGATGTTTTGGCGACCTTTGGCGGCCCGGGGATGCGGCACAGCATCCGCCCGCGCCGTACAGTGATCGATAATGAGGACGAGATCGACGGCGATCTGTCCTTCGAAGAGCCTCTGCCCGTCGCCGCCCCTACGATCACGCAATACGTCAGCGATGACCGCGCCCCACGTTGGCAAGACCTGCCCATCGCAACGCCCGGCCCCGGTGGGGACATGCCGCTGGTCGATGATCACCGCAACAGCGCAGCCGCACGGGCCTTTGATCTGCTGCGCACGCGACTGCGTCAGACGATATTGGAACATGGCTGGGTAAACATCGCCGTCACCGCGCCCACATCGGGTTGCGGCAATACTTTCTCGGCCACAAATCTGGCGCTGAGCCTGTCCCGAGTGCCGGGATCACGGACTGTCCTGATGGATATGAATATGCGCAATCCCGGTCTGGCCCGCGCGTTTGACACTGACGCCCCCGGTGCAATGAGCGACCTTTTGGCCGGTCGGACCAGTCTGGGCCAGCAGATGGTTCGTGTAAGCGATACGTTGGCGCTTGGTCTGAATGACCAAGCCGAGGTGAACGCCGCCGAAATCCTTCAAGACAGCGCAACGGCCGAAACCTTGCTGCGGATGCGCGCGACGCTCCAGCCAGAGATCGTCCTATATGACATGCCGCCTATGTTGGAGCATGACGACCTGTCGGCCTTCTTGCCCCAGCTTGACGGGGTTTTGTTGGTCTCTGACGGCAGTCAGACCATGGCGCGGCATCTGCGTGAATGTGAACGTATGCTTGAAGGTCAGGTGCCGCTTTTGGGCATCGTCCTGAACCGTGCCCGATCTTCAAGCCTGCCGAAATATGCCTGACACCCCCTGTCTTTGCGCCTGTTAGCGCCCTATTATCGCCCAAGTCTTCTGGTCTAGGCAGGGAAACCCCGCCAAGCAATGGATTGGGGGC
Organism: Sulfitobacter sp. DSM 110093; assembly: GCF_022788715.1. Classification (NCBI taxonomy): domain Bacteria; kingdom Pseudomonadati; phylum Pseudomonadota; class Alphaproteobacteria; order Rhodobacterales; family Roseobacteraceae; genus Sulfitobacter; species Sulfitobacter sp. DSM 110093. Next base: position 1,093,033 of record NZ_CP085167.1, on the reverse strand, counting down.
CAAAGCAGGTTTGAGAGAGGCACATGGGACCGATCTATACATTCGATGACATCATCGACATGCTGCGCCGCCGCGCGGGCGTTATTATTCTGGTCACGCTTTTGGGCTGTGTCGCTTCGGTATTTTGGGCGCTGTCGATCGCCCATGTTTATCAATCTTCCGAAGTCATTCAGATTGAACAGCCCAAGATCGCCAATGATCTTGCCCCTTCTACCGTCGAAGGGTCGTCAGCCCGTCGCCTGCAATTGATCGAACAGCAGTTGATGGCACGCGGAACGCTTGTCGACATCATTCAAAGATTTGGCCTCTATGAAGACCTGACCGCGCTGCGGATGTCAGAAAAAGTCGATCTGCTGCGCCGTTCCGTCACAATTACAGGGGTCGCAGCCCCGCGTGAGGGCTTTGCCGATGATGGCACCATCTCTGTGATGACCTTCACCGCCGAGATGGGCAACCCAGCCGATGCGCAGGCCGTGGCCCGCGAATTTGCCGACCGCACCCGCCAGATGTCTGCCGCACAGCGTCAAAGCCAGACCCTCGAAACCTTGGAGTTCTTCCAGCGCCAAGAGCAAAATTTGATCCGCGATATTTCTACGCTTGAGGCTGAATTGGCCAACTACCGCGCCGATAATGATCTTTCCCTCGAAGGCAGTCTAGAATTTCGCCGCGGCGAGATCAGCAGCTTGAATGACGCGATCCTAGAGCTTGATCGTGAGATCATCGCGACGCGGCTGGCCCGTGACCGGGTGAACCCCGACGCCCGCGCCGCCACCATCGCCCGCGAACAGGCTGAGCTGGATGCCACGATGGAAAGCCTCACAACACAGCGTGATCTGCTACAAGAACAGCGCGAGACACTGACCGCAAGCCTGCAAACCTCGCCAGAGGTTGAGCGTGAATTGGCCCGGTTTGAGCGCCGCATGACCCAATTGCAAAACCAGTTGGAAGTAATCACAGCCCGGCGCAATGAGGCCGAAGTCGGCTTCTCGCTCGAAACCGATCAGCGCGGCGAAAAACTGATCACGCTTGAGCAGGCCGAACTGCCCGAATATCCAGTCTCGGCCAGCCGCAAAAAGCTTGCCATCATCGGCGGCCTCGCCAGCATTATGCTAGGTCTGTTCGTGGCCTTCCTGCTCGAATTGCGCCGCCCAGTGATCCGTTCGGCCCGCCAAATGACCCGCGAAACGGGCTTGATCCCTGTGGTGTCGATCCCCGACCTCAGCCCGCATGAAAGGCGCCGCACCTTGGGGAAGGTCTGGCAGGAACGGCTGAACGCTGGCAAACAAGGTCGCGCCGCACGATTGGCGCGTCAGCAAAAGGGCTAAGCGTTTCGCTAGACCGTGGCGCTAAGACCCAGCACCCGATCCCAGTGCAGCCAAACTGCCAAAGCGCCGAGCCCTAGCCCCAGCAAGGCAAATGTCAGATCATGGCGCGCATCCCAAACACCATGCGCCCGCGCCAACCAGATCAGCACGAGATGTGAAAGCAGCATCGCCACGCCCAGACCAATCAGCGCGCCGGGCAGCCCGGCATAGATCACGCCCGCCAGCAACATACCGATTTGCACGCTGGCACGAGACGCGGAAGAGATGAAAAAACGCCGCGAATCCCCTGCGGCCAGCGCGGCTTGATCGTAGGTCATCCCGATCACCTGTGGCATCAAGGCAAGCGACAGCATCACCAGAATAGCCCCGCTTTGCAGATACCGTGGGTCATAAAGAACCGACACAAGCCACGGCCCCGCCAGTGCCATTACCGCCAGCAACGTCAGCAGTCCGCCGCTCAACCCATAGCGCATCCGTCGCAGCTTTGGCTGATCGCCGCCCCCCGCCTCGCGGTAAATCGGGATCATCACCCGGGCGGTCACATTCTGCCCCAGCATGAGCGGGAAACTGGCAAGGAAATAGCCGATATTATAAATTCCGAGCCCTTCGAGCGAGAGGAACTTACCCAAGATCGCCTTGTCACCTTGGCTGGCAAAGAACCAAAACATCGTGGATAGGAAAATCCACTTGCCGAAATGCACCAGTTCTTGCACCGCCGGTCGCTCCCAGCGGAATTGGTTGCCCGGCCCCGGCAAAAACGCATGGGTCAGCGCCAGTTTCGCCAGCGCGCCCACCACGCCGCCCACGACCAGCGCTGCCACAGATTGATAGATCACCGCACCGATGATCATCACAATGATTCCAATGACCTGCGACGCCAGATCCAATAGCGTCAGCCGCCCCATCTGCAAGTGCCGATGCGCGGTCTCAATCCGTGTGGGATTGAACCCGGCGATCACAAGGCTTAGCGCCGCGATGGGTAGATAGACCAGCAGCGATGGTTCGCCATAGAACTCCGCCACAGGCCATGTGAGCGCGCAGGCCGCAAGCCATAGGCAAAGCCCCCGGATTGCTTGGATCGTCCACGCAGTGTTTAGAAAATCCCGGTCATCGCCCCGTTTGCTTTGGGCGATCGACGGTCCGATGCCCACATCCGAGAACAGAGTCAGTCCGACGATCACCACCTGTATCAAGGCCATAAGCCCAAAGGCTTCGGGGAACAGGAGGCGCGTCAGGATCAGGTTTGACGCCAGCCGGATCGCTTGGGCACCACCATAGCCCAGCACAATCCAAGACGTTGAACGCAGGGCGCGGGCCATCAGGCGATTGCCTGTCACCGCTTGGGAAACCTTTGAAAACACCCGATATCGCGCCTCTGCCAATTCTTTCCGAAAGACTAAAGGCTTGCCCGCCCTTGTGCCAGTGGCAAGCAGGCGGGTAACAATGATTATCGCCCCCAGCCCAAGGCCCGCGCCCCCGTGAAGATTGCCTATACTCTCAACACCTACCCGCAGCCCTCGCATTCCTTCATCCGACGCGAGATCGCGGCGTTGGAGGCGGCGGGCCATGAGGTCTTGCGTTTCGCCATGCGCGGCCCAGATGTGCCGCTGATTGATGCGCAAGACAAGGCCGAGCATGCACGCACGCATTATGTCTTGGCCGCCGGTGGCGCGGCGCTTGCCGCTGCCAGTCTGCGCAGTTTGCTCAGGTCGCCCGCGCAATTCATTAAGGCACTACGGGATGTCCGATCGGCCGCGCGCCAGGCCGAGACGGGGCTTTTTCGGCATCTCATCTATCTCGCCGAAGCTTGCTACCTGCACGATCAGTTGGAGGACAGCGGCGTAGAACATCTGCACGCGCATTTCGGCACCAATGCCACCATGGTCGCAATGCTCTGCCACAGTTTGGGCGGGCCGCGCTATAGTTTCACAACCCATGGCCCCGAAGAATTCGACAGCCCTCGCGCGCTGTCCCTTGGCACGAAAATTCACCATGCGGCCTTTGCAGTAGCGATCAGCCAATTCGGGCGCAGCCAACTTTGCCGCTGGGCCGATCCTGCCGATTGGCCGCGCATCAAAGTGGTGCATTGCGGAATTGAGCCTGCCAATTTCCCCACCCCTGCGCCCCTACCCGTTGGCGAACGCCGCTTGGTCTCCATCGGTCGTTTCGTTGAGCAAAAGGGCCAGATCGCCCTGATCAACGCGATGGCGCAGCTGCGTGACAGCCATCCTGATCTGCATCTGACGCTGATTGGTGACGGCGAATTGCGCCGCGCGATTGAGGCCGAGATTGCCCACCATGGCCTAGCAGACCGCGTCACACTGGCCGGCTGGGTTGATGAAGCCCGCGTCACCTCCGAACTCGCCGCCGCCCATGCGTTGGTCATGCCCAGCTTTGCCGAAGGATTGCCCATGGTGGTGATGGAGGCCATGGCGGCCGCTCGTCCGGTGATCGCCACCTATATCGCAGGCACACCGGAGTTGGTGCAGCCCGGCGAAACCGGTTGGCTTGTGCCCGCCGGTGATGTCACCGCTTTGGCCGAGGCGATGGCAACGCTACATGACGCACCCTTAGCGGCATTAGATGGCATGGGGGCAAAGGCCCGCACGCGTGTTTTCGCACGCCATGACGTCACCCGCGAGGCCGCCAAATTGGCCGAATTCATGCAGGATGTCGCCCGTTAACGCCCCCGCACCCAGCGATTTGCGCTACGAAAGACCGGGGCGTGGATCGTCAGACGCACGGCGATAAAGACGATACCCCCCAACGGATCGCTGAGCACGCGTTTCCAGAAAGGGCGCATGTCATCATGCGCATCATCGTTCCGCATCAGTTCGGGAAAGAGCCGCCCCACCTCGGCCACGCCCGCATCCTGCCGCCGCCGCACACGCACCAATGGCGCGAATCCTTCGATCATCGGCCAATCATATGTGGCGGGCACCGCAATACGTTCTTCAGGTCGGAAGTTCAGCCGCGCAAAGGTATCGTCCGAGATGATATCCGGCCAATCCCCCCAACGCGCCCGCCCTGCTCGGTTCATCGCAAAGATACCAAACCCCGGCACGCCGTGGGTCATAAAGCCTGTCGTGCGCCAAAAACGTGTGTAGTGGCGCGTTACCCAATCGCCCATTGTAGTCACCCGTGGCACCCCGCTGGCATAGCGCGGCACAGCGTCGACCAGCGCTTCGGCCAACTGCCCCAACAAGGGCGGGGAGACCAGAACATCGGCGTCGAGATAAACCAAGACGTCACCCCGCGCTGCCGCCTCGCCCGCGTTCCACGCGCTGAGCTTGCTGCCTTCGGTCAGTTCCAGCACCCGCAACGTCCAGCCCCGCTCTTCGAAAGCCGATGCTTCCCTGCGGGCCACTTCGGCGGTCGCGTCAGTGCAACCGTTGGCCACGACAATCACCTCGACCGGCCCCGAGACCGGGCCAGATGCGCAGAGCGCATCGAGACAAGCAGGCAGCCAATCCGCCTCATCATGGGCGGGGATCAGGATGCTGACCCCCGAAAATTTCGCAGCCGCTAGCGCCATGTGGACACAGCATCCCACCGCGGGTTGTCATCCGAGAGGTAGCGCAGCGCGCCCCAAGACCCCCATTTCGTGGGGGCATAAACGTCGGCGAAATGGGTGAACAATTGCCCGCCGACGGCCTCCCAACCGGCCATCAGATCAGTATAAAGCGCGCCCATCTCAGGCGTGTAATTGAGGTGGTGAAAGAAGTCGGTCAACGCCTCGTTGTCTACCTGCGAACCAAGCCCAACTACATGGGTGCCGCCCTCATACATCACCAAATCAAGGTCATGCGTCCGCGCCACGGCTGCGTGATAGGGCCAAACACGGCCGATCAGATCGGCCAACGTATCATTCTCAAGCCCACTGGCGCCGCCATTGCGCAGGTCTTGGGCCGCGAGGGCCGAGGCCACGTCATAGCGATGTGTCTCTATATACGCCTCTAGGTCTGCTCCGCTAAGCGCCTGCGCCTCTCCCTTCGCGCGGGCGGTGGCAAGACTGTCGGAAAGCCAGCCATTCACCATCTCGGCATTATCCTCCAGCCCCAGCACTCCGCCGAAGTATCCGGTGATGGCGTAGGCATCAAATGCAGTCGCGGGCGGGTTGTTTCCTTTTTCTTCTGCGACATAAAGCGGTGCGTCCAACACTTCGGTTTCCAATCCCAGCCACCCCGTCTGGCTGGAAATCACATTGCGCAACCCTGTGTCTGCTCTGCAACCGAAGACATCCGTCCAAATCCGCGCAACTTCGGCGGCGCGGAGGCCATAGAACTGCATGCCCTTTTCGGCTTCTCCCCAACGGGCCAGCGCCATTTCATCGGCCCAGCGGGTCTGGGCGAACTGCCAGTTCCAAACCTCATTGGAGAATTCAACATAGGTGGTCAGGTCTGTGTCCAACGTCTCTAATACATAGGTCGAGAATTCGGTGACATAGGCATCTTCTGCCAGATGCGGCATGTTGAACCATGGGTCGATCTTTAGCTCATTTGCCAGCGCCACCATGACTTCAACCGGCACGCCGCGCAGGGCATAGGTCACATCCTCAGGGCGTGGGCGATTTTCCCATGTGGCGATGGGGCTGTCATTGGTGCCCATCCAATCCATAAAGCGCAGAACCTTCATCCCCGTCAGATGCTGGGTCCAATCCGGGTTGAACCGTGCGCCTGCATCAAAGGCGGCGGCCCGATCCTCGCGCACCACGGTGATATCGCGCGGCGGGTCGCTTCGATGCATCCGCTGAATGCGAATTTCCACGCTGCCCGGCCCCGGTGCATAGTCGAACCGGACCTCATTCTTGCCATAGCGTACATTCTTGGCCCGCCCCGCAACCTCGATCACGCCTGTGCCACTGAACCGCAGCAAATAGCGCCCTTCTAGCGATGCGGCCTCCTTTGGCATATCGGTCAGGATCAGCGTGCCGATACTGCCCAATTCCCGTGGCATCTTGATCGGCCAGCCCTCTGCACTGAGGTAGCCGCCGTCAACCAATTGCGCATATTCCATACCGCCAAAGCGCCCCGGCATATGGCCAAGCCATGGGCGCGCGGTTTTCATCAGATCAAGAAACGGCGCCTGAACGCTCCAATCGGTGACACTGGCAAGGTTGGTGCCCATAGCGCGCGTGCCTTTGACAGCACCCTCGGGTGCAACGATTTCAAAGGGGGCACTGGGCACTGGCGCTGCAGGCATTTCGGCCTGCGTTTTCACAGTTTCTGCTGTCGCCGGTGGCCCCGTGGGGGTGATCGGCGCGGTCTGTGCATTGTCGTCTGCCGCTGGACGCGACGCCGGGGGAACCGGCATCACGGCGTTGCTTTGATAGGCGCGCACCGCATCCCATGCCACACGCTGAAGTTCTCGTGCGAGATCGGGCGAGGGTGTTTCAAATGCCTTGCCCCAGCGATTGTTGAAGTCGCTCGGTAACCCCAATGGGTCTTTGCCCGTCAGCGTAGCGTATTGCACCATGGCAACGAAATAATGGCCAAGATCATTCAGGTGAATGTCATCCGCAAAAAGCGCGTCGATCTGGGTCAGCCCCGGCACGTGGTCGGCTGCGATCTCATCGTATAGCTGTGCCATCGCCTGCCCGGCTGGGATCAACTCAATCGTTGCGCTGTCTGATCTGCGCCCTTCCGCAACAGAGGCCGCGATCCCTTCCCATACGGGCAGATCACTTTCCAACCGCTCACGCCAAGGGATATGGGCATTGTCGTCGTATTCAACAGTTTCCCCGCTGCCGCTTTTTAGCGAATGCCACGTCTCTTGCAGATAGACCTTTGCCGCTGGGTTGGCATTTGCAGCAAGGTCAAAGAATGACTGCACGTAAACTTCGGTATCCGACCAGCGCGTGTGATTGGCCAGCGGGATCGCCTCGGTCAAGATCAGATGCGTGGTTTGCCCCTCGGGCAGCACGACGCGTGCATCAACGCCTTCGGCGCTGGACGATTCCTGCCAATTATGACGTAGGGGCGCGCCGTTGATGATCTGGGCGCGCACCTCGCCCTGCCCCAATCCGGCCCGCAGCGTCTCTTGCAGCATATCCGGCCCGTCAGTGCCAAACAGGCTATGCCCCACCATGAGAACGGAAAACAGACTGCCCAGACCGCTCATGCTGCGACCCCGCTGTCGGGATGGGCGCGAACGACATCCCAGACCACGCGTTGCATCAGTTGGGCGGCCTCAGCACTTGGCGTATTTGCTGGGGTGCCGTCGGCGCGGTTCAATTGATGCGGCAGGCCCGCCGGGTCACGGTGATAAAGCGTCGCGTAATGGGTCAGCGCCACAAGATAGGCCCCCTGATCGTTAAAATGGATCGTATCCGAGCGACCATTATCGTCGCGCGAGAATAAATCATGTAGGCTGACAATACCGCCAACCCCACCAGTCTGCTCAACCGCACGGACAAAGGCCGCCATGGCCTGACCGGCGGGGATCAGATGCACAGGCACCTCAGAGTGATGCAAAGCAGGGTAGAGCACCTCATCGCGCCAGTATTTATCAAGGTCACGGTCGATGCGGTTTAGCCAGCCGTTACCATCATCGGTGTGGTGCCATGTTTCATAAAGGTAAATGCGGGTATCGGGCCGGGCCTCATGTGCCAGGCTGGCCCAGCGGGCAAGGTAGTCAGGGCTGTCGTGATAACGAATGGCATCGGCAATTTCGACCATCTCGGTCAACACCACGGCGTCATAATCGCCCGATCCTATGGCCGCGCGGGCCGGACGGTGCTGCGCGTGATCGTTGGAGCGTTCAAATCCGTTAATCGCCTCATCCGGCTCCCAATGTTCGCGCAGGGAGGTGCCCCATCCGGTCTGACTGTGAAAACTGTGACCCGCCCCCACCATCTGCGCCAGCATCGCGGGCATGTCGTGCCCCACCAATGAATGCCCCAGATGGTAAACCTGCATAGGCCCATTCGGCGCGGTCAACGGTATGGCATAGAGGTCCTTTGCGCGGTCTTGCACCTGCGCCCGGCGAAAGATCCACGTTCCACCGCCAAGGCTGGCAAGGGCGGCTCCGCCTAGAAAAACGCGGCGTGACAGTGCGACCATGGGATCAAGCTCCTTTGCGATCAATCTGCCCAATCGCCACCCCGCTGACAAGGTGGCCCGCCACAAGGGCGACCCGCCCCGGCAGCTTCTCGCCGCGGGTAAAGCATTCAGTGGCTTGGGTAAATTCCGCGTCAAATGCGGTGGCGTCTTTGGCCAGTGTGACCTCTAACCGGTCAAAGCCGAACAGCGTTTTCGTCAGCGGATACTGCGCTTTATAGGCCGCTTCCTTGGCACAAAAGATGCGTTTGGCAGCTCCCAACGGCGCCTGCCCTTGCAGACGGGCGACCTCTATAGGGCTACAGACTTCTTGCAGCAGGTCTGCGGGCAGCGGGCCGTCGTCTTCGATATCCACGCCAAGGGCGTGCATGTCGCTTTGGGGTGCCAGCACGGCGATACACCAATCCGCGCAATGGCTGATTGACCCCACAAGCCCCGGTGGCCAGATCGGCGCGCGATCGGAGGTGGCGAGAATGGGTTCGGGCGCATATCCAAGTTGACGCATCGCTTCTCGTGCCGCGCTGCGCCCGGCGGTGAACTCTGCAATCCGTGCAGGTCGTGCGCGGGCGATCAAGGTGGCTTCGCCCTCCAGCAAAGCTGGATGGGCAACGTCAGGCCGCGTTACGGCCACGGCGACAGGCAGGTCAAACAACCCGCGCACCGCCGCCGCAATCTCGGCCTCTTGTGTCATCTTAGCCTTGCCCGCGCCCACGCCCCGCGCGCATCATCCGGCGCTTGGACATGGTTTCAGACCGTGCAGGCGCATCGACATCCGAGGAAGCGGCAGGAGGTTCTGTAACCTTACCGCTCAGCCCGTCGATATGCGCGGCCAGCCCCGAAAGGGTCGGAAAGCGGAAGATATCGGTGATCGACAAGGCGCTGGTGTTCAAGACGGCTTTGATGTCGCGATGTGCCTGCACCGCCAAGAGGGAATGCCCCCCCAAGGCAAAGAAATTATCGGCCCCGCGAATGTCAGAGACACCCAAAAGCGCGCCCCAGACCTGCGCGATGGCGGCTTGGCTGCCTTCGACTGGGCTGGCTTCTGGCGTCTCACGCGCGGGCGGGGTGGTTCGTTTCACAGGCGCGGGCAAGGCCTTACGGTCGATTTTCTTGTTGGGTGTCAGAGGCATGGCAGGCAGCGTGACAATGGCCTGCGGCACCATGATATCTGGCAAGTTCGCCGCAAGCTGACGCCGCGCGCTGTCACTCTCAACAGTGTCATCCGCGACGACATAGCCAACAAGCTGCGCACCGCCCTGCCCTGTGTCGTCGCGCAGCACGGCCACGGCTTGGCGTACACCGGGCAATTCCGCCAGCCGCGCCTCGATCTCTCCCAATTCAATCCGATGCCCGCGTATTTTGACCTGCGCATCGGCGCGGCCTTCGAAATGCAGCACGCCCTCGGCGTCCATCCGCACCAGATCGCCCGTATTATAGATCCGGCCCGAAACGGCAAAAGGGTCCGCGATGAATCTCTCAGCGGTCATTTCGGCCCGCTGCCAGTAGCCCTGCGTCACCCCATCACCACCAATCCAAAGTGCGCCCGCAGCACCAATAGGCAGCGGTTGTAGCGCATCATCCAGTACATGGACCTGTGTATTTGCAATCGGCGTGCCGATGGGCGCCGTGGTTGCTTGCGCGTCTTGCATCACATGGGTCGTTGACCAGATCGTCGTCTCTGTCGGCCCATACATGTTCTGGATCTGTGCCTGCGTCGCCTTACGCAGTGCGCGAGACAGCGTGCCGGGCAGCGCCTCCCCCCCGATCATCAGGGATTTCACCCGCGCCAGCGCACCGCGTGTTTCGTCATTCGTTACCATCATCTGCGCCATTGATGGCGTGCATTGCAGGTGGGACACGCCATGGCGGATGATCTGCGCGGCGATGGAGTGGTCATCCTCCGCCGGTTGCCCACTTGCATTGGCGCGGCGCAGCACGTCGGCCAAGGGCTTGAGCCCCGCCATTACCTTGTCCGTCGGAATGCCGTAGTCGATCAGACAGGCGATCTCATCCACACCGATCCGCTTGAGTTGCTCGGCCCGCGCCAGACCGTCGGCCACGGTGCCGAACATGCCGCTGTCGTTGAAATAACGCTGGAAAGCGAACTCAAGGATCGCGTCCATTTCCTCGGGCGAGAGCCCTTCAAGATCAATCTCAAATGGGTTGGTCGTGCCCGCAGGTTTTTTGAACGCCGGGAAGGCCCAAGCGTATTGTTTGATAAGCCCCGCCGCCGAGCGCAGGTAGTCTTTCATAGGTTCGCGCGCCACCTCTTCGGCCTCGGCGCGCGTATCCGCCAGATAGCTGTGCAGCATCACCGTGACCTTGTGATCCGCCGGATCATGGCCAGCATCGCGCAGGGCGTCATGGTAAATCTCGATCTTATCCGCCACCTCTTCCACGGACTGGCCCAGCAGGTGGGTCAACACATTGGCGCCAATCTCCCCCGCCTCTTTCCACGTCTGCGGATTGCCTGCCGTGGTTACCCAAATGGGCAGCACTGTCGACACGGGACGCGGCTGCGTCACCACTGCATGGGATGTGCCATCGGCACGGGGGAATTCCACCGCCTCCCCGGCCCAGAGTTTGCGCAGCTGGTCGATGGCGTCATACATCGCAGGCTTGTTCTGCGGCGGTGTGTTTTCCGGACGCAGTACGAAATCGTCAGGCTGCCAGCCACTGGCGATGGCCAAGCCGACACGCCCATTGGTCAGATTGTCGATCACCGCCCATTCCTCAGCAATCCGCGCGGGGTGATGGAGCGGGGCCACGCAAGACCCGGCACGCACGTCAAGATTGCTCGTTACCGCAGCCACGGCAGCGCCTGTGACGGATGGATTGGGGTAAGGGCCGCCAAAGGCATGGAAATGGCGCTCTGGCGTCCAGACGGCATTAAACCCGTTGGCATCGGCGAATTTCGCACCTTCGAGCAGCAGTTCGTATTTCTTGGGACCAACGCCATCGTCGTTGCCCCAGTAAAACAGGTTAAAGTCGATCTTGCGGTCGCTGGTCGCAATCGGCCCATTCGACATCAATGCCCGGCTATCATCCCCCGCCAGCACCAGTTTAAAACCGCGTGCAAGGGTCCAGAACAGCTCTAGCACCGAGATATCGAAGCTAAGGCTGGTTACCGCCAGCCAGACCGCGCCAGCATCGTGGTCGATGCGGTCGTCCATCCCTGCAAAGAAATTCGCCACGTTGCCGTGGCTGACCATCACGCCCTTTGGTGTCCCGGTAGAGCCGGATGTGTAGATCAAATAGGCGAGGTCATCAGGCCCGGCATCGGCGGTCGGGTTCTCGTCGGATGCGTTGGCAAGGCGTGGGTCGCGGTCGATCTCTAGTACCTGCGCGCTATGCGTTGGCAGGCTTGCCCTCAGGGTCGATTGCGTCACAACCACCGACGCCCCACTGTCGGAAAGATAATGCGCCAGACGGTCAGCCGGATAAGCCGGGTCGAGCGGAACATAGGCCGCCCCAGCTTTCAAAATCCCCAGTGCACCCACCAAAAGGTCTACGCCCCGCGCGGTGCAGAGCGCCACAGGCATGCCCGGCCCCACCCCCATATCGCGCAGCACATGCGCCAGTTGATTGGCGCGCGCGTTAAGTGCGGCATAGCTTAGCGTTTCGCCTTCGAACACCAGCGCTGGTGCATCTGGCGCCCGAGCCACTTGTGCCTCAAATGCCGCGTGAAGAATAAGGGAATCATAGCTGCGTTCGGTCGCGTTCACGCGGTTTAGCAATTGCTCCTCGGCCCCGGACAGCGCCCAGACCGTGCCACAATCGAGCGCGTCCGCGACCTTGGCAAAGGCAGCCTCCAAACGCGCGACAAGCAGATTGATCGCACCCTCGGAGAGCCGCGTGCCATCGGCGTGCAACATGGCTCCCTCGGGCGTCAGGCAAAGGGTCAACGCCGCGCCAATGAGGGGGACAGTTCCGAATGAAATCGCAAAATCCGGTGTCTCAAGCGGGCCAATCGCCGGATCACGCAGCGGCAGGTCTCGGGCAAAACCCGCAGAATTGGTGGCGTGGGAGAGTTGCGGTGTCAGTAGCTCCAGTACATCGGCAATCGTCGTCCCCGCCTCTGCCGTAACGGTTACCGGCAACCAATCGGCCAGTAGCGGCGCGGGCTCTGCTTGGCGGCACAGTGCAAGGCCACCATTGCCCCGCCCGGCGCTACGCAAAGCCACCAGCGCAGCGGCGGTAACTTGCAGCGATTGATCAAGGTCTTGCGGCAACGGGATGTTTCGCTGAGTAAACCTTGCGGCCCCGGCGGGTGCATTGGCCAACGGAACTGGCAGCGGATCAAAGCCCGCCAAAGCACGCCGCCACTGCGGTTCTTCAGCGGGCGTGGGGGATGCTCCTGCGCTGCTTGGCAACCGCTCACCCGGTTTGAAGACATCTGATAAAACAATGGGGTCACCGGAAATGTCACGCAGCACCTCTAAGGCCAATTGTGCGTCTGCTGCGGACACGACCAGCCGCGCGCCCTTCACCGAGATCACCTCACCGGGGGTACCGCCTGTCGTCTCTAGCACCTCCACGTTTGATACAGTCAGCACATGCCCCGCGGCGTCCACGACCTTGGCCGTGGTAAGCGGGTTCCAATATTCGCCAAAGTTCAAACCACGCACCAGCGCAGAGATCGTCTGTGCGTCATTCGCAAAGTCGATGACGCCGCCGCCTGCGGGCCGCTTGTCACGGGCAAAATAGCTTCGCTGGCTCAGGTCTTGCGGGGTGGTCTGCAAGCTGCCGCTTTCCAACTGTGCCAAGACCTCGCCAAAGCTTTCCATTCCGGCGGCATAGCATTTGGAATTCAGGCTAAAGGCCGTCTCATCTGCGGCGATATCCACCATGCGCTGCGCCAGCAGATCGCCTTTGTCCACGCCCGCTTCGATCAGGTGCCAACTGACGCCATGCTGCGCTTCGCCGTTCATGATCGCCCAAGCGGGGGTGTTCAGCCCAGCATAGCGCGGCAGCGGCCCATCGTGAAAGTTGATCGAGCCACGGGTCGGCAGCGCCAAAACTGCGTCAGAGATCAGGCGCAGGTTGGCGATGCTCAACAACCAATCGGCCGTGACCCCTGCCTGCAACAGATCATCGGCAGCGCGGTAAATCGTCAGCCCCTGCCGTTCGGCCCAATCACGCACCGTATCATCGCGGCTGATCACGGCGGCGATCTGGTGCCCTCCCGCCAAAATCATGTCACCGCAAGCGATGGTCAGGGATTCGTCCCCCATGAGCAGGGCAGAGAACGGATTAGTCTTGAAACTGGCGGTCATGAACGATCCTCCGTGGCGGGGCAGCGGGACGGGTTATTGGACGTGGCGGCAGAGCGTCTGGCGGTAAGCGCATGGGCCGCAAGGTCACGGTAAAAGCCCGGCGCATCTTCGGGTCTGCGCCCTGTTAAAAGGCAACGCAAATGGTGCAGACCGCCGCCGAGAAGCCGCGCCAAAACGGCCAGCGCGGCATAGGCACGCCCGTGATTTTTTGTGAAATAACGGCGGCGGCTGTCGAACCAATATCGCGGCATGCGACGCCATTCCTTCATCCCTGTGGAGACGGACCCCACATGCACGCATCGCGCCTGCGGCACGTACCAACAATCCCAACCCGCCCGCGCGGCACGCAGGCAAAGGTCGGTTTCCTCGTAATACAAGAAATACTCTTCATCAAAGACGCCAATCTCGGCCAGCATGTCCCACCGCATCATGACGCTGGCCCCGGCCACCCAATCCACCTGTGCAGGTCTTTCCGGCAAAGGCGGCGCAACCACTGACGACGACAGCAACCGCGTTAGTGGGCCGAACCGCGCAGCGCCCTCCAACTCTCCGGCGGCAGTCGGAAATCGAAAGGCCGTGGTATGGGGCAGATCATCTTCGCCGCGCACATGGCTTCCGGCCAATCCCGCGCGGGGGTGTTCTTGCAGATGAGCCAATAGCCCTGCAATGCAGCCCGGGTCCAGAAAGGCATCAGAGTTCAACACATGCACGAAATCGGGCGGTGCCCCATCAGAAATGCCAGCCCGGATAGCGACATTGTTGCCCGCGCCAAAACCGCCATTGTGGGGGGCCGAGATAAGGCGCACCCGATCACCCTCCCCCCAGCCCCGTGCCGTGATCGCCTGTGCCAAAAGCGCGGCAGAACCGTCACCGCTGTCATTGTCGACGATCACCAATTCGGCGTTTGTGGTGGGCATATCGGCCAGAGCAGCCTCTGCCGCGCGCAGGGTCATCTCTGCGGTGCGATAGTTGAGGATAACCACCAAGAGGCGCGGCATTTGCTGCATCATTCTGCCGCCGTTGCTTGAGGTTGGGCCTTGTCCGCGTGAGCGGACAGTGTTGCGGCCTTGTCTGGGTATTCGGAGAGTGCCGCTGCGATGACTTCGGCCAGTTCTTGCGCCAGCACGGTCACATTGGGCGCAAGGACCATGCTGACATGATCACCCGGCACTTCGACCACCTGCAGGCGCGGCGCAAATTGACGCCAGTCGTTGTCCTCAAAGACATATTCCTTTTCGGCGGTGACGTGATTGCCACCGGACACCGCCCAATGGCGATCCAACGGCGGCCGGAACAGTGTTAGCGGGCCATCCCAAGTGGGGGTTTGATATTGTCCTACAGCGCGAAGGAACGCCGCCTGAATGCGCAGGCTGTTGAAAGAGACACCTGCCTCAGCCTCACCGCCCGCATCTGGCACCGCGCGACGGCGCTCGCGCTCCCATGCCCAACGGTTACGCGCCCATTCCAGCAGATAGGCTGGCCCCTTGCGCTTGAACTCGGCCAATTTGATATATGTCTTGTCGATCTTACTGAGCGATGGGCGCAGGGGCAGCGGCGTGTCGAGCATCGCTAGGACGGCCACCTCCTGCCCTGCGGCTTTCAATTGCTGGGCCATTTCATAGGATGTGATCCCGCCGCCTGAATACCCCGCCAGCAGATAGGGGCCTTGGGGCTGTAGGGCGCGGATTTCGGAGATGTAATCGGCGGCAGCGGTCTGCACCTCTTCATGCGGGGCGTCGTCCCCGATCAACCCGCGGGCCTGTATGCCAAAGACTGGGCGTTCATTGCTGAAGGGCAAGGCAAGGTGACGCAGGTTCAGCACGTTGCCGAACATGCCCGCAACAACGAAGAGCGGCGTCGCATCGCTGCGCGATTGGTTCAGCGGGACAAGGTAATTGAACCGCTGCTGAGGCGCAGCAGGCGTTATGTCTGATGCATCAGCGTCGGCCAAATCGCCCCGTTCTGCCGCGATCAACGCGGCACATTTGGCAATCGTGGGTGCTTCGAACAGGACAGAGATCGGGAATTCGACCTTAAACTCCCGTTTCACCGCCGCAAAAAGCCGCACGGCGATCAGCGAATGCCCTCCGAGGTCAAAGAAACTATCGTCGACCCCGACTGGGCTAACGCCCAGAAGGTTCGACCAAATTTCAGCCAGTTTTTCTTCGATCGCATTTCGCGGTGCGACAAAACTGCCATCCAGATCCGGGCGCTCGAAACTCTGCCCTTGGGGGGCAGCCTCCGTCACCGGGGCGTCGGCCTGTGCGATTAAGCTCTGCAATGGCAAGGATGAAACCATGACCTGCGGAACGTCCAGCGCCAATGCCCGGCGCAGGGCTTCTGGCCCCTCCAGCGCGCGGATGCCTTGGCGTACCATACGGGCCAACCGTTCTTCGGCGGGGCTGAGTGTCGGTGCACTGTCGCCCTCTTCAAACACCACTTCGCGCGCATCGGGGGCTGGCACCTCGGCAAAGGCACCTTCGAGCCGTTTCATCGCGAAATTGCGCACGTCGACAAGGGGTGCGCCATGCGCATCGGTGATCGTGACATCAAAGCGGGCAAAGCCCGACGCAGCCGCCCCTTCGACCAGCCGCACATAAGATCGGATATCGGCAGGCAGTGGGGCGTGCAGCGTGATCTCACCATAGGACAGCGGCACCCACAGGTGGCGCGCAGCATAGCCGGGGACCAGCGCCATGGCCCAACCGGTGGCGATGTCCATCAGGCCGGGATGCAGTAGATGGCCGTCGGTCAAATCGTCTTGCGCCGCCTTGGGCAGATGCAAGTCGGCCAGCCCCTCGCCCTGCCCAAGGGCGGTGCGTTGCAACACGTGCCAACGTGGGCCGAACTTTAGATGCGCCTCTTGGGCGGCGGGCAAACGATCACCGGGCTCAGCCCGCGCAACGGTGGGGCAACGGGCAGCGATAGCATCTAGGTCAAGTGTTTCAGCACTCGGCTCAGCAGGCATCAAACGCGCTTGCACATGCAACTGCCATGCGGCTTTTCCGTTCACCACACAGGCGCTGCGCAGTTCAGTGGCAAAGCCTGTGCCCTCGGGGTGCAGGGTGATCTTGATCTTGCGCCGCGTCCCATCGGCCAGCGGCAGGGGCCGTAGGAAATAAAGGTCTTGCAGCGTGAAACTGGCCAATCCTTGGGCCTGTGCCGCTTCGGCCAAAAGTTCGATATAGCCTGTTCCGGGCATAATTGCGCGCCCGTCGCTGGTGCGGTGCTGGTCCAGCAGCCAATGCTCTGTCGCGATTTCGGTCATGAATTCAGGGGCGCCGCTATCGCCAGATCCGGCGGTTTCAAGCAACGCCGCATTGATCGCGCGTGCGGGCAGCGCTACGGCACCGCCCCCTTTGAGGGTTTCAGCGGCCATGCCGACATCGGCCCAAACACCCCAATTCACTGCGACCACGCGTGTCTGCGCATTCCGGCGCGATTGGGCAAAGGCGTTAAGCCATGCATTCGCCGCGACATAATCCAACTGCCCTGCCGCGCGGGTGGCCGTAGAGGTTGAAGCAAACAACACCATCAGATCAAGCGCGCCATCCGGCAAAAGTTGATCCAAGACTCGCAACCCCTGCAACTTGGGGGCCAGCACCGCATCGATGCCTGCATCGGATTTTGCCAGAAGCGGCGCGTCGTCCAGCACGCCTGCGGCGTGGATCACCCCGGTGAGCCCACCATGACGGGTGGTCAGGTCGTCGATCACCCGACGCATCTGCGCAAGGTTCGCCACATCTGCGCGGGCGACCTCGACCGCACCGCCAGACTGCACGGCCTGTGCCTCAAGTCGCATCACCGCACGCAAACGGCGGGCCGTGGCATCGGCAGGGCCGTGGCTGGCCAGATAGCTCTCCCATTCATGGCGCATCGGTAGGGCGGCGCGGCTAAGCAGAATAACGCGGGCGCCTTTGGTGTGCAGAATATCCGCCGCAAGGGTCAGGCCGATGCCGCCAAAGCCCCCGGTGATGAGGTAGCTTCCTTGCGCCTTCCACCCCGGTAAATCGCTTTGTGGCAGCGCGGCGTTGCGGTAGCCCAACTCATAACGGCGGCCAGCACGGTGGGCGACCTGAAGGTTGGCGGGGCTGGCAAGAAGCTCTTCCAAAAGGTCATCCGCGTCGATTACCGGCACAGCGGCCACGGGCTTTGCGAACCACCCCACCTGCGCCGGAGTTTGCGCGACAGCCAAATCAATCTGCGATGCCGTCAGCCCCGGCAGTTCACGCGCCATCACCCCCACAGGGCCGGAAATCAGCGCCTTTTCGGGATAAGCCAGAGCCGCGTCACCAATCTGCGTTGCCCCAGTGGTGAAAACACTCAGATGCAGCGGTGCGTCACGTTCTCCGTCGGCCAGCGCTTGGGCAAGCCACGTCAGGCTCCAAAACCCTTGTTCGATATTGCGGTCGAACCTGCTGGAGCCGGGGCGCGGCTGCACCGTATCATCGGTTAGCCAGAAATGTGCGATCCGGTCTGGCATCTGCCCATCGGCCTCTAGGGCGGTCAGCAGTTGATCATAGCCCGGACGGCCCTGTTCAGCGGCCATGGTAAACTGATCGGCACTGACGCGGGCAAAGGCATCGCCCGCGGTGACCTGCACAACGCGGTGCCCTTCTGCGCGAAGCCGCGCGGCAGCCTCGGCCCCCAGCCCGGCCTTATCCGCAAAAATCAACCAGTTAAGCGAACTAGAAACACGCATGTCGCGTTCAGCATAGCGCGGCTGCCAATGGGGAACGGCACCCCATTTGGCGATGTCATCCTCGCGCTGCAGCTGCGGTGTGGGGGAACTTTGCACGGCCTTGCCCGGCTCGATGAAATAGCGCGCGCGCTGGAATTGATAGGTCGGCAGCAGCATACGGTTGCGCCGCGCCTCCCCCCAAATCTGCGCCCAGTCGGCTTCGACACCGCAGGCCCATAGCCGCCCTATCACGCCAAGGAAATAGGCATCATCTGCCATCTCCTGGTCAGGGTGGCGCAGCGACGACATCACCTGCCCCGGTGCCACATCCGCGTTCATCTGCGCCAAAGCCGACAGTGCCTTGCCCGGTCCGACCTCAAGGAAGACCTTTGGGGCATCACTGGTAAGGTGGCTGATGCAATCGGCGAAATTCACCGTATGGCGCAGTTGTTCGACCCAATAGTCAGGGTCTGTGGCCTGCTCTGCCGTGATCAACTTCCCCGTCCGGTTTGATAGGAAAGGCATCTGAGGCACGCGCAGGTCCAGCTTGGCAAGAAAGGCGCGGTAGCGGTCAAGGATTGGGTCCAACATTCGCGAATGGGCGGCGATGTCGATGGCGATCCTCTGGTGCTCAAGTCCGGCCGCCGTCAGACGTTCCTGCAAGGCGACAAGCGCACTGTCGGGACCGGAAATTGCGATCAGTTCCGGGCCATTCACGCTGGCGATATCAAGGTCTTGGCCCAGATGCGGTGTGATCTGCTCAAGCGGGGCAGAGATGCTGATCATCCCGCCTGCTGGGACTTCGTCAAACAGCCGTCCACGCAGTAGAACAAGGTCGATACACTCTTCAAAACGCATCACCCCGGCCAGACAGGCGGCAACGTTTTCGCCCATGGAATGTCCCACCAGCGCAGCAGGTTTCACGCCCCAAGACATCCAAAGCTGCGCCAATGCATATTCCACGATCATAATCAGCGGCAATTGCACCGAAGGCTGCTTCAGCTTGGCTTCAGCTGCGGCGCGGACCTCAGGCTCTGGCAACCAAATCGCGCGGATATCGTAATCAAGCTGCGGCTCCAGATGCACCAGCCCCCGGTCCATCCATTCGGCAAAGACCGGTTCGGTTTCATAAAGGTCGCGGGCCATGTCGGCATATTGCGCACCACCACCGGGGAACATGAAGGCGACCTCGGGATCGGAACCAAGATTGTCATGGGTAAAAACGCGGCGGCTGTCGCCACTCTCCAACAACGCTGCGGCCTCTTCATGGCTTTCGGCCACCAGCACGCGGCGTTTGTCAAAGGCGCGTCGCCCTTGTTTCAGGGTGAATGCCACATCGGCCAGCGGCTGTTCGGGATGCGCACGTAGATGCGCGGCCAGTGCGGTGCCATTGGCCTCAAGTGCGGCCTTATTGCGGCCCGATAGGCACAGCACATGGAAGGGGAAATCGCTTTCCTCGGACGCCCTGCGCACGGGCGCTTCTTCGAGGATCATATGCGCATTGGTCCCGCCGACACCAAGCGCGTTAACCGCCGCACGGCGCGGGGTTGCCTGTGCGGGCCAATCATAAAGCTGGTAATTCACGCGGAACGGCGAGCCATCAAACGGGATCGCGGGGTTTGGCGCCTCATAGCCCAGCGAGGGCGGGATTTGGCGATGGTGCAGCGAGAGCGCGGCCTTTGCCAGCCCGGCAACCCCGGCTGCGGTATCCAGATGGCCAATGTTGGTTTTGACCGAACCGATCCGGCAGAAATCCTCGGCCTTCGTCTCGGCCCGGTAGGCTTGGGTCAGCGCGGCGACTTCGATCGGATCGCCTAGATAGGTGCCCGTGCCGTGGCATTCGACCATGCCGATGCTTTGGGCCGCGACACCTGCTGCATCCAACGCGCGGGCGATGGCAGCCGTCTGCCCATCGACCGACGGCGCCAGATATCCCGCTTTGGCCGCCCCATCATTGTTAACCGCAGACCCTTTGATAACCGCCCAGATATGATCACCATCGGCAATGGCATCCTCAAGCCGCCGCAATGCCACGGCACCTGCACCAGAGCCAAAGACGGTGCCCTGCGCGCGGTGGTCAAAGGCGTGGCATTCCCCGTCGGGCGAAAGGATCTCGTTTTCCTTGAACTCATAGCCCCTGCCCTGCGGCAGTTCGATCGTCACCCCACCCGCCAGCGCCATATCGATCTCACCCGACCGCAACGCCTGTGCGGCATAATGGATCGCCACTAGCGACGTGGAACAGGCGGTTTGCAGGTTGACCGACGGCCCCTTGAGGTCAAGCACATGGCTCACACGGGTCGAGAGGAAATCCTTATCGTTCCCGGTATGGCGCAGCAGGAACATGCCTACATCATCCACCAATTCGGGGTTCGAGCAGATGTTGAAATAGAAATAGCTGCCCATGCCACAGCCCGCATAGACCCCTACAGGACCCGAGAGGGTCTCTGGAATATGGCCCGCCTGCTCCATCGCCTGCCATGCGATTTCAAGAAACTTGCGGTGCTGCGGATCAAGGATTGCGGCATCTTTGGGAGAGAAACCAAAGAACTCAGCATCGAACATGTCATAGCCCGGCATTTCGGCGGTGACGGGCACGTAATTTGGCCGTGCCATTCGCTCGACGCTCTCTCCGGCCGCGCGCAATTGCGCCTCGTCCAACCGCTTAAGCGCGCTCACGCCGTCGCGCAGGTTCGCCCAATAAGCATCAACCCCATCGGCCCCCGGAACAGTGACCGCCATGCCGACAATCGCGATATCATCGCGCGAAAGAGTGCTGTCCGTGCTATTCATTGCTACACATGTCCCATCGCCGCTTGGTCACAGAGATGAGCCTTCTTAGGTTCAATTTAAGCTTCGGGTGCAGCATACAACAGGCAAATCTGTCAAAAATGAGCCGAGAGCGTGCCGCAACGTCAATTTCGCTTCACATCGCAGTGATCAGCGCGCGGTTTAAAAAACCGTCCGCTTGCGCGCGATAACGGGGGGTGTGACCTCGCTTGCGATATTCAGACCTGACCGCGCGCCTGCTAGGGCCTCGGCATGGCCAAGGATTGCCCCGGCAGTAAGCCAAGTCAGCGGGGTCAGCGTCGCGTTCAGCAACATGTCCATCATGGTAATCCCCAAGATCAAAAGCAGCGGTGCGATCCAAGGGGATAGGCCTGCATCCCCACGACGGTAGAGGTATAGGCCCATCAAGAAGATCGGCAATGCCAACAGCCCCATTTCACACAGGTAGCCAACCCATCCAAAGGATCCGAATACGATGATCCAGCGCCCATCGGGGATCGAGAGGATACTGCCGGTGGTCGCATCCCGGATCAAGTTACGCCCCCATCCGCCCCAGCCGAACCACGGCTTTTCGGCCGCTCGTTCAAGAAGTTGCTCTTCGTTCATGAAACGGTAGCTCAGCGAATTTGCCCGCTCTGCGCTGATCGCCTCGGCTTGGGCCACAAGTGCCTCAAGCGGGACCAGACCAGCGTTGCGCAGCATAGGATAGATCATCGCAACAGCCGCAAAGACAACCGCCAACCGTATTTGCCACCGCGTGGGCAACAACAGCACCGTCGGCACCAGCAGCAGCGCATAGGCCATAGAGGCAAGGCTTTTGCACAGCAGCAGCACCACGGTCAAATAGACTGCCAGAAACAACATCTTCCATCGGCTGATAACCGGGCTTTGCCGCGCCAGCGCCACCGTTGAGACCAATGCAATACACATGAACAATGCCAACCACAGCGCGTGGGGCAAGAAGACGATGGGGCGGAACCCGCCGTTGCGCATCATCTGCTCGAATGAGTGTTGAAAGAACCCGTAAATCCAAGTGTTTAGCTGCGGCGAGAAGCGGATTTCAAACAACGACGGCACAGAATAGATCAGCCCGCCGATCATAAAAGCCAACAAAAGCTCGCGCAGCCCTTTCTCATCGGCAAGGAACTGACGTGCCAGCAAAAAGGGTACGAGCACCAGAACCTGGCCGATCAGAACAGAACCGATGTCGCGGATCGACAGCCCCGGCAAAGCATCCACCGGAAAGACAACCGGATCAAACCCCAAGATCGATTGAAACAAAATGGGATCGCCGTTGTTCAGAACCGTCGGTACGCCCGAAAACCAAAATCCCACGACCAACAGCCCCGCCATACGCGAAGCAGGCCAAAGCCGAAGCTTTTCTTGTGTGCCCAGCCAGATGATCAACAGCACGCTGAGGTTGGGGATCGACACTTTATCAAGCCCCGGCACCAGCGGCAGATTGAACTCTGTCAGCGGCGGCAGGAAAAGATAGCCGCCAAGGATCGACCAGATCAGTGCCCGTTGCAGCGGCAGGTTGCGAAACAGGCCCAAACAGACAATGGGCCAGATCAGCAGCATCATATAGGCGATGGGGTTAGGCATGATGTCCTTGCATGGGCCGAACGTTGGCCGCTGTAAATTACCATCTGGCCTGCGCACTGTCATCCCGCTAGTTTCATGGCGGGCAGTCTTTGGCATGGGCGTGGTTGTAAAATGACACATGATAACAGAGGCATGAAAGGCCATCTTCACACCACCGAAGTTGTGACCTTTGCGCTGCTTTGGCGAGAAGCGCTATGAAGTATGGCAAAGGCGACGCTGCCGTGGTGGTTAATGTGGCAACAAGGCCCGTATTGTTTCAGGCCCTGCGCAAACGCTTTGACAAGGGAGACGGATTCGCGCTCGCGACGCTGAACCTCGACCATCTGACAAAACTGCCAAGCGACCCAACCTTCGCTGCAGCATATAGCGCGCAGGACTTGATTGTTGCGGATGGCCGCCCCATAGTCTGGCTGTCGCAGCTAGCAAGGCAGCCGGTGGAGTTGATGCCCGGCTCTGATCTGATCCTGCCGCTATGTGAACTGGCAGCGGACCTATCGCTGCCCATCGCCTTTTTCGGCAGTGACCAAAGCGCGCTCAACGGCGCCGCCCGAGTGCTGCAAGCCCGGGTGCCGGGCCTTGAAATTTGTCACATCACAGCGCCACCAATGGGATTTGCCCCCTCAAGCCTTGAGGCCGATGCTGCCTTGCGTGAGATTGCGAAAAGCGGTGCGCGGCTGTGCTTTTTGGCGCTTGGCGCGCCCAAGCAAGAGATCCTCGCCGCGCGGGGGCGCGAGATCGCATCGGGGGTGGGGTTTGCTTCTGTCGGGGCTGGGTTGGATTTCCTTGCTAGACGGCAGCGGCGTGCGCCAAAGTGGATGCGGATGCTGTCTTTGGAATGGCTGTGGCGCACACTGCAAAGCCCGCTCCGAATGGTGCCGCGTTATGCGCGCTGTTTTGCAATCCTACCTCGGCTCACGTTTGATGCATGGCGGATGCGCTAGGCGTCAGCGGTATTCGATAATCCGCCCATCGCGCCGCATATGGTATTTCACAACGCCCAAAGCCTCGGGGAATTTTCCCAGCAGAGTGAACACCGCCCAAGCCGTCCCGCCCCGCCGGATCAACCGCAATAGTTGCATAGGATAGAGCAGGGCCAGAATAAGCGCAGCCCAAGGCATCAGCAGCGCCAACAACACGATCACCGCAGGCAAAAGCGCCCCCCAGAGCAGGGCGCGGCGTGTCTCGGCCACCCAATGGCGATCAGGGCCAGCACCATGAAGCGCGGCTCCTTCGGCAAAGGCATGCCCGGCGCGCAAGCTGCGCCGCCACCACTGGCCGAACCGCGTGATCTGCGCGTCATGCCATGTCATTTCTGCATCCAAACGCCATATCTGCCAGCTCGCCCGGCGCAGACGTTGGCAAAGCTCTGGCTCTTCCCCGGCAATCATCTCTGCCCGGTAGCCGCCGACAGTGCGCAGCGCGTGCAGGCGCATCAGGGCGTCACCGCCGCAGGCTTGGGCCTCTCCCACCGGCGTATCCCATTCGCGGTCAATCAGCGTGTTATATATCGACGCTTGGGGGCATTCCTCGCGCCGCCTGCCGCAAACCACAGCGATTTGCGGATGGGCATCTAAATGCGCCTCTGCCGCTTCCAGCCAGCCTGCCTGCAAGATGCAATCGCCATCAAGGAATTGCACCAGCGTGATGCCCTCCTCCAGCGCCGCGACGCCTGCATTGCGTGCCCGCGCGGCGGTAAACGGCTGTTGCATGTCCAGTTCAACCACCTCAGCCCCGAGCCCGTGCGCCATGGCGACAGAGCCGTCGGTTGAACCGCTATCGACATAAACCACCTGCGCCACCTGCCCCATCAGTGCCTGCAAAGACCGCTCCAAACGCGCACCTTCGTTGCGGCCGATGACAACGGCACCGATGCTCATGCGGCGCTTTCGTCACGCCAAGTGGCGACATGGGCGCTATAGGCCTCGGACGGCACCAGAAACCCAGCGCGGTACAAAAGTTCAACCCGGTTCCAACGCCGCGCATCCAATGAAAAGAGCGAGACATCGGGGTTCTGCCCAATCACCGCCATGCGCCGTGCGTCTTCGTTATGAGCCACATCGCCCGAGGCCAGCGTCGCCGCATCCCGGGTGACGGGGTCATTGGCGAATTTATAATGCTTTATCACCGCCGTCATATCCGCCACACGCAGCCCGCTGGAAAGATGCGGATGCGGAGCGGGAGTGACCTCTGGCCCGTTGAAAATAAGCGGGTGTTTGGTCAGGCAGCAATCTTCCCCAAACACCTTGCCGCGCACCCCACCAAAGGCAAATTTCACAGCATCGTTGGACAGGTCATTGTTGGTCAGCAGGGTCGAAAACTCTATGTCTGAACTATGGTAGTCGACTTTGCGCACGGCACTGATGTCGTAGTAGAGGAAGGCTTGCAGCGCCTGTTTGTAGGGCAGCCCAGCCGCAGCGGCGAGGGTGTTCTTGGGAAACATCTCAAGCATCTGAGCCGCCAAGGCGGTATAGCCCTGCTGCTCAAGATAGGCGGTTAGCCCCCTTATACCGATTTGAGAGCGCCCTTCGAAATCAAAGATTTCGTCCATATCGACATAAAGACACCAGCGGTTTTGCCCATAGGTCTGCGCCGGGTACTGCCGGATCAAGTCTTCGTATTGTGCAAGTGGCAGGGCGCTGCGGTCTATTATCGTGCCCTTCTGCGCCTTGATCCGGGCGATTGTGTCATCACGAGAGCCATTGTCGATAAATACAAAATGCCGCACGCCCATCGCACGGTAGTGGCGAAAGAACGCATCGAGGTAATAGCTGCCGTCCCGCACCAAGGCGATCAACACCACGTCACCCGGCGCCACATCAAGTTTGGTAGGCCCATGCAGATGCTGCAAAGAGGCGACAAAGCGCGCGCGGCGGCGGGCGTCTTTCAGGCGTTGCCGCAGGCGGCGGAACAGATGCAAGGGCGATTTCATGCTGAGGTGATACGACAGCGATCCTGTCCGGTCTACTACCCCCATGCCAAATCACGCCCGCGCAAAGTCTCACCAAGCGATTAGCTGCCGCATGCCCCCCTCTTAATCAGAAGCGGTAGGATCGAAGCCTGCGCCCCCCAGCAATGCCGGGCTATAGAAAGTGTGCCGTGCACGGCCTGCATGTTTTGAGGCATAAAGCGCAGTATCCGCATTGGCCAAAACCCCATCGCGTGAAGGCATGTCGCCGCGCTGGACCCAGACCGTGCCAATGCTGGCAGAGACATTGCAGACCTCACCTTTGAAATGGATAGGCTCTTCCAATCGGTCGATGATGCGCTGCCCGATCTGCTCCAACACATTTTCACTGCGCACATCGGGTAGGACCACAGTGAACTCATCCCCTCCCAGACGGACCACCATGTCGGAGCTGCGGGTCTCTTGCACCATAATCCGAGCGACCACCTGCAAAACATGATCGCCAGCGGCATGGCCAAGGCTGTCATTCACCGCTTTGAAATGATCAAGGTCAATGTGCATCACGGCAAACCCTTCCCCCGCCGCAATCAGCCGTTCCAGCACCGCGTTCAGCGCACGGCGGTTCTTTAGACCGGTCAATAGGTCGGTAAAGGCCTGCTCCTCCGCCGCAATGCGCGCCTCTTCTAAGCGCAGGTTCAAGCGACGGGAGGCTTCCATCGCGGCTGATTTCGCTTCCATAAGATAAAGCATCTCAATCGCCAGATCGGTCGCCGCGAAGTCTGCGTTGGTCAGCGCGTAATCCTGCACCCCGTCAAAAATAGAGATCCCAAATGAGAGGTTCACAATGGTTCGGCCATCGTCCAGCGGCACAAGCAGGCCTTTTAACTCAGTCCGGGGAGCATCGCGGAAAGCCAGATGGAGTTTCACGCCGGACGCACGCCGCAGATCGTCCATTCCGCGCATCGTGCGGGGTCGTTTGACGGTGACCGTATCCAGAAACAACTTCCCGGCTAGCGGTGACTGCGGCCGTAACTTCTGTATCGTCGGCCCCGCGTGACGGATCAACCCCGTTGAGGACAAGAGCAGATGCATTGGGCAAAGCCTGTCTAATACCTCCGTATCGTGGATCGCCCCACTCATGCCCGCGCCCCAAGTTCGAAGCTGCGACCTTCCGAAAAGTCCGCCTCAACGAGGATGATTTTGAGGGTTTCCATCCCGTCAGATCGCCCGCAATGCTCTAGCAGCACCAGCGCACCATAGTCGTCCGCCATGGCCCGCAAGACCCCCATCATCAGATAGCCATAGCCGACAAGCGGCGCCTCACAGATCAACAAATACTGACCATCGGGTTCTTCGCGCAACTCGATCCCAGGCAATCGAAGCTCTGACAACGCAAGGCGCGTGCGGTCTGGCAGCTCATCTAAAGATTGCAGAAAGTCGCGAAAACTTACCCCGCCAAATCGCAGCAATCGCCGCACGGCCGCATAGCCCCGTTGCGCCACAAGGAAGGTGCCGACATCCTCCATCACCTCCGCGCGGGGCCGCTCTAACACGGTGCAAACCGCATCAAGAACCGCTGGCGTGACATGATCCGGATAGGTCAGCATCGCCTCGAACTCGGTGAAACCCAACCCGGCCCGCGTGGCCACAGCGGACCAAAGCGCATGGCCATAGTTGGCACAAAAGTAGTTTTGAATGCTGCGGTTTATAAGCCCGTGCATGACTGCCTCATTCCCATTTTTCCCGCAGCTAGAATGCGGGTGCAGTGGTTAAGATTGGCCTGATAATTCCAGTTGTTCGGAAATTGCTTTGCGTTGGCAGGCCATTTGCGCGGAACCGGGGCGATCAAAGAAGCGTTTGATGGTTAAGGTTAGCACAGTGTCTTTCCTCAATGCACAGCGATGGAGAAGTTCCCATGAGTGATGATCCCAAACACCCCAAAGACGAAAACAAGACACCACCCAAAAAGCCCCAAGAAGACCTGCACCGCCCAGAGGCCACGTTGGACGAAGCCCCCGCGGGCAGCCCCAATGCCGAAGAACGCTCGCGGCTTTCAGATTAACAACTTTCGCCTGACCGCATCACAGGATGCATCAACAACAAAGCACCCAAGATGAGTTTCACCAGATGAGCAACAACGTCACGGCACCCCGGCCGCACAGCGCGCCGGGGTTTATAGTATGCCTTGGCTGGGTTGCGATCCTTGGCTGCGTGGTTTTCACCGTCTCGATCCTGATCGCAGATTTCGTGGTGCCAGATCATGATTGGATGGCAGATACGATCAGCGATCTGGGCGCAGGTCGGTATGAGTTCATCGTCGACATCGGCATCTATGCCTTCTCCGCCGCTCTGATTGCCTGCGCCTTGCTATGCGCTCATGTGCATTTCGGCGGGGCGTGGTGGAGCAGTGGAACAATTGGTCTCGCTCTCCTTGGGCTCATCGTCTTTCTGGTCGGCGCAAGAAACGAATACGGAGATCGCGATTCTGATGGCGTGGTAATCCATATCTATCTGGTCTACGCGCTTGGGCTGATCATGCTGACCGTCCCTTGGATGCTGTCCAATGGGTTTGCCAATATCTCGCCCGTTGTTGCGAAAGCGATGAAGGGCATTTCACTGATCTGGCTGGTATCCGCACCTCCGTTCTTCTTTCTTCCCACGGGGATCGACGGAATATACGAGCGTTACCTCGGTCTTATCGCAATGGCCATGGTGGTGCTCTTGGGGCGGTTCTTTATCCAGCGCGGCACCGCGCTACGCGAAAGGAAAAGCTGATGTTTTTTGAGAATGTTCCACTCGATATTGTCGCCCGCGCGCTGTTGCTTTCTTCTATCGCGTTGATCTGGGTGATATTTGTCGTGCGCGTTATCGGTTTACGCACCTTTTCGAAAATGACTGCCTTTGATTTTGTCGCAACTGTCGCGACCGGTTCTCTGCTTGCCGGGGCCTGTCAGGCAACGACGTGGCCGGAATTTGCGCAGCCTACGCTGGCAATTTCGGCCCTGCTCGGTGCGCAGTTTGTAATCGCACGTGGGCGGCAAGCGTCTGATCGGTTTGAACAGACCGTGCAGAATGAACCTGTGATCCTGATGCGTGATGGGCAGATTTCTGACGACGCCCTGCGCGAAACCCGCGTGGCCCGCGCCGATCTGATAGCCAAGTTGCGCGAGGCTAATGCCATGCGATTTTCAGACGTACGCGCAGTCGTGCTTGAGACGACGGGCGATATTTCGGTCCTGCATGGGGATGAACTAGAAGACCGGGTACTTGAAGGCGTACGCGAGATCACGGCTTGAGACGGATGTGCCGCGCTCAAGTTAGATAGCCCAGCAAATGCCCAATGTCTGGCAGCACGATATCTGCGTGCAGAGCAAGCTCTTCGGCAGTGGCGGGACCGGTCAGGACAGCCACGCGCAGCATCCCCGCCACACGTGCCGCTTCGAGATCGTGAACACTATCTCCGATCATTGCGATGGTACTTTCGGGCAAGTTCACATGGGCCGCAAAGGCGTGCAACTGACCCGGAGAGGGCTTGCCCCCGTGGCCGGTATCGAAACCCGCGATAAAATCGAACATATCATTCACCCCAGCCGCTACCAGATGCGCCCGCGCGGGATGCTCTGCATCGTTGGTGGCAACGCCAAGGTGAAGCCCCTGATCGCGAAGTCGCTGTAGGAACGGCCTGAGTGGTACCGCTTCGCGCTGTGGTGCGCGGCCGGCCTCCATATTAACCATCTCTAGCAAAGCCGAAGGCGTTTGAGCAGGGAAATGCGGGGCCAGAGCTTGGACAACCTGCTGAGGTGTGCCAGCGATGGCGATACTGTCGCGGGCAAAACGGCGCGGGGCGAAATCAAAGCCGATGTCCGCACCGACCCGCGTGGCAAAGCTGCGATCCCCGTTGCAGGCGCGCAGCAGGAAGGCTTCGGCCCATGGTTCCCACGTCGCGGCAAAGTCGAACAAGGTGCCATCCTTGTCGAACAGCAGACCCTTAATGTGTTTTAAGTCCAATGCACCTGCTCCCCGCCGGGCAGGGCTGCGCGGGCTTGCATGATCCGCTCATAGGAAATGGCGAGGTGATCGCAAAAGCCGATAACCCAAGCATCATCCATCATCAGAAAATCAAGCACTGCCCCTAGAAAGATAGGGTCGCTGGCCTGAGTTTTCAGATCAGCCTCCGAGGCGCCGGTGCTGCCTAGGAACACGGGCAACAAATCGTCATTGGCCGCCAACCAAGCAAGCGCTTGAAGCGCTAAGGTCTCGGCGGTGTCTTGAGTGTAGGACATGTGAACCGTCTTCCGCAGTAGAGTGGAAACCCTTTGTTAACCTTTAGGGACCAAAAACTATGTCATCAAACTGATTTGTACGGTGAAGGAGTTGTCGTGCAAGGGACCATCCTTATTGCAGATGCGATTGCGACCAATCGCATCGCCCTAAAGGTCAAGCTTTGTGCGGCATATTATCAGGTCGTTCAGGCCGAAGATATGCAGCAGGCCTTGGCCGCTGTACAGGACAACCCGCCTGACCTTGTGATCTGCGCGCTAACCCTGCCCGGTGGCGGGGCCGCCGATCTATGCGAAGCCTTAAGGGCCTCTGCCGATACCGCGCAGCTTCCGGTCTTGGCCATCGGGAACGGGGACCAATCAATAGACAGGCTCGCTGCGCTGGAAGCGGGGGCAAGTGATGTGCTGTTAAAGCCGCTCGATTCAACATTGCTGCTGGGCCGAGCGCGCAGTCTGATCCGCGCCCGCAATGCAGCGGACGAATGGGAAATGCGTGATGAAACCACCCGCGCGCTTGGTCTGGCGGAACCTGCGGCAGAATTCACGGCCCGCAGCCATTGTGTGCTGATCCATTCAGACAACACAACCTGCGTGAACTGGGCCAACCAACTACGCCCTTTATTGGACGCGCGGTTGACGCTTGCCAACACCGAAGAGGCCATTCGCGCGACATCCAGCAATATGCCACCTGATGCTTTCGTTTTGGTTTTGCCCACAGAGTCCAATAGCGCCACGGCGGCACTGCGGCTGATCTCGGCGCTGCGTGCCAATGCTCAGACCCGCTATGCTGGTTTATTGGTGGTTCAACTGGCCCCTGACACCGCACAGGCGGCCACCGCACTTGATCTGGGCGCCGACGACATAATGACCGACGGCTTCAACACAGCCGAAATGGTCCTGCGCCTACATGCAGTTCTGAGCCGCAAACGCATGACGGACCAGTTGCGCGATATGGTGCGTACCGGGCTGAAAGCTGCGGTATTTGATCCGCTCACGGGGCTGCACAACCGCCGCTATGCCCTCCCCCACCTTCGCCGCATTGCAGAGCACGCCTTTGAAACGGCGCGGCCCTTTGCGGTGATGGTCGCCGATCTGGATCACTTTAAAGGCATCAATGACCGCTACGGTCATGCGGCTGGGGATTCGGTATTGGTGCAAACCGCGGAACGGCTGCGCAACAATCTGCGCGGGATGGACCTTGTCGCGAGGATCGGAGGAGAGGAGTTTCTTATCGTGATGCCCGGCACAAATTTCTCCGATGCGGAATCGGCCGCCGCAGATATTTGCGCCGATATTGGCAATCGCGGTTTCGTCGTGCCCGGAACGCCACTGCCAGTGCATGTCACGATCAGCATTGGCCTCTCTATCGGGCCGAGTGGTGATGACGGTAATCCGCTCTCGCCAGAAGCCCTAATGGCGCAGGCAGACCGGGCGCTCTATTCTGCGAAGTCTCACGGACGGAATCGAGTAAATTTAAGCCGCCCAGCGGCCTAGCTGCGCGGCGCAGATTAACACTCGCCTCTGCCTCTGCCTCTGCCTCTGCCTCTGCCTCTGCCTCTGCCTCTGCCTCTGCCTCTGCCTAGATGCCGCGATAGGTGGGCAGATAATTACAACCAAAGATTGCACCCAGCGGCGATCTTCCGTAGCGTATTTCAATGCAGCAGGATCGCCCTCTCGTCGGAATAGCCCTCATGATGGGTTTTTGCATTCTAGCCCCCGTGGGCGATGCGGTGGCCAAACTGCTTGGCGCTTCGGTCCCGCTTGGGCAGGTCGTGCTTATCCGTTTTGCCGTTCAAGCGCTGATCCTTATACCTTTCGTCTGGGCATCAGGTCGCGCGTGGCGCATGCGGGGGCGCGTACTCTGGCTTACCCTTCTGCGAACCATCCTGCACATCGCGGGTATCGCTGCGATGTTCACAGCACTCAAGTATCTCCCTTTGGCCGATGCCGTTGCCATTGCCTTTGTCATGCCTTTTATCATGCTGCTGCTCGGCAAGTTTATCCTGAAGGAAGAAGTCGGTTCTCGTCGTCTGGGCGCCAGCATCGTTGGATTTCTCGGCACGCTTCTTATCGTTCAGCCCAGTTTCGTTAATGTCGGATGGCCTGCACTGCTGCCCATCATGGTGGCGGTGGTCTTTTCATTTTTCATGCTGGTCACCCGCCAGATCGCAAAACAAACCGACCCGATCAGCCTTCAGGCCGTCAGCGGCGTGATGGCGGTATTGATCATCCTACCTCTACTCGCTCTTGGCTCTGCAACCGACATCGCACCGCTACAGATCATCCGGCCCGATGCAGTGGATTGGACCCTCCTGCTGGGCATTGGGATTCTCGGCACCATCGCCCATTTGTTGATGACATGGTCCTTGCGCTTTGCCCCATCGGCCACGCTGGCTCCGATGCAATATCTTGAGATCCCTTTCGCCACACTGCTGGGGTTGCTCATCTTTTCCGATTTGCCAAACCCTTTGGCGGGCTTGGGCATCCTGATCACCGTCGGTGCGGGTCTTTATGTGATTATGCGCGAGCGGGCCACGGCACGTGCACTGGCCGCAGCAATTGCGCCGCCAGTGGCGCCATAAGGCGGCGCGGCAGGATCAGCAACATATCCGGCCCTGAAATCTCAAGCTTTACCGGCCCCAAGGCGCGGTTAGACGTCCCAATTCGTCCTCCGGGGGCAAAGTCCAACCCGTCAATCGGCCATTCCAATCCAACGCTGCGCCCCTGAACCGGGGCCAGCGGCATAAGGGACACCACATCCCCCGCCGCCGTGGGCAGCGTGATCTGGGGCGGTGCCAGCAGCACGATCTCCTGTGCGCCCAGCAAAATGCAAGGCAGATGCGGATGGGCCGCAAGCGTATTAAAAGCCGCCAACTGGTGGTCCACCCGCGCCCCGGTAAAACCAACTCCCAAGACCAATGGCGCGTTGATCCGGGTGAGCGCCTTTTCGAAATCTGTGCTCTCTTGTTCGGTAATCCGGTGGCACCGCTCGGATGGCACCTGCGCCAATACCTCAGCCGGTGTGGAATCCAGATCGCCGATAAGAGCCGTCAATGGCACCCCCGCCGCCACGGCCAGCGCGGCACCGCTGTCGGCCGCGACACAGGTTGGGGCCAATGCCAACGCTGCCTCCAGATCCCCTTCAAAGACCTCCCCACCACCGATCAACGTGACTGGACCGCTGTCCCGAACTATGTAGTCTGTAGTGGTCAATTAACGCCCCTTTTGGAAATCTGCCTTAATCTTGCCTTGAAATCATACGTTGAATGGCACAGATTCGAGCCGCTTTGGTCTTGGACATCGTGGTAAACAATATCTGCAACACCGCAGAGGACGAGCATCCGATGATGAACAGCAACAAAATCTTGACGGTCTCCTATGGCACTTTTTCGTGCACGCTGGAAGGCTTCGACGATTCCTTTGGCACCATGAAGGCCATTGCCGAATATTTCCGCGACCTGGCCTCGGATGACCGCTACTTCGGTGCCGAACCGCCGCAGCCCGACGCCGACATGCTGGCGCGGATCGCCCAAAAAGAGGTTTCCCGCCGGGTTCAGGCCCGCGAGCAGGAAGGCAAGATCGTGCTGAGCGCGCTGGAAGATCACAGCGCCGAAGCGCAAGCCCAAGCTCCTGCGGCTGATACCGCCTCTGTGCAGGCCGAAGCCACGACGCCCGAAGCGCCCCGCAGTGCAGAGCCAGCGCCAACACAGCAAGAAGCACCGGCCCCGCTCAAGGCTGAGATTGCCGATACTGCCGCTGTTGCAACGCCTGCTGCGCCCGAAGCCGAGATCGCAGACACCGCCATGATGACCGAGCCTGCCCCTGCGGCGGCCCCTGTCGCTGCAGCACCGGCGCCCACAACAGACAATGATGATGCCAACGATGCGGAAGCATTCTTTGCCGCCAGCCCGCAGCCGCAGTCCCATTACGAGGACGAAGCGCAGACTGCCACGGCAGAAGAAATTCCGGCAGCAAATGCGGCACCTGCCGACAGCATCGCCGCCAAACTGCAACGCATTCGCGCCGTTGTCGCCCAGCAGGACGAGGACGACGCAGCGGGCTATGACGAGGAAAAGGCCGCCGCCACTCCGGACGTAGCATCTGCCGCAGCCGCCCCCCGTGCGGAGGCCGAAGACAACCAAGCCGCCATCGCCGCCGCCCGCCGTGACATCGAAGATGCGCTGGACGCCGACGAAGCCACGCAAATGGCCGAAGCTGATGTTGAAGAGGAAGACGACGATCTTGCCGACATCCTCAACCGTCTTGATGCCGGTGAGGAAGATGAAGTTGAATCCGTTGAGACTGACGATAGCCTCTTTGACGCAGACGCCGAAATCACACCGGAAATCGACGCTGCCGATCTGCCCCGCCAAGGCCGGGTAATCAAAGTCAAACGTGCGGACCTTGAAGCCGCCGTGGCGCGTGGCGATCTGGAAGAAGTCTCTGTCGAGACACCAACGGAAGCCCCTGCCGCAAAAGCAGAAGAGAAACGCAGTTCGACCCTTTCTGACGAAGACGAAGATGAATTGGCCCGTGAGTTGGCAGCTTTGGAAGCCGAACTTGGTGGTGCCGCCCCCTTGCAAGTGGAAGAGACGCCTAAGCCAGAGGTCGAAATGGCTGAGGAAGAGGTGTCGCTCGCTGAGGAGGAAGATTTCGCGCCTGCCGCAGAGATTGAGTTGGCCGAGCAAGCAGAGCCTGCCGAGGCAGCAGCAGAAGATATTGCCCCCGCGGCAGCGGCCGAAGACGCACCCGAACTGGCCGAGGGAGAAGTTGAGCCTGCCCAAGCCGCACGTCACAGCCTGCCTACTATCGACGATGAAGCCGGCCCGGACATGTCGCGCCTGATGGCAGAAACTGACAACAAAATGGGCGAGGCAGAGAGCACCACGCGCCGCGATGCTTTTGCCCATCTGCGTGCCGCCGTCGCTGCGAAAAAGGCAGACGAGGCCATGGGGGGCCGGGCTACGACCGAAACCTCGGACGACGCTTACCGCGAAGATCTGGCCGATGTGGTCCGCCCGCGCCGTCCGGTTAGCCGCCCTGTGCGGACTGAGCGTCCCTCAAGCGATGCCCGCCCCGCCCCGCTGAAACTGGTGGCCGAGCAGCGCATCGACGTAGACAAACTGCGCAGCGCTGGCCCCGTGCGTCCGCGCCGTGTGGCCGCAGTGGTCGAGCCGGTTAAGGCCAACCCCGATGCCGAAAGCTTTGCCGATTTTGCCGCCGACATGGGTGCCACCAAACTGCCCGAACTGCTCGAAGCGGCGGCGTCATATATGTCTTTTGTCGAGGGTCGTGATCAATTCTCGCGCCCACAACTGATGGGCAAGGTGCGCTCGGTCGGTCTGCCGGACTTCACCCGCGAAGACGGGCTGCGCTCTTTCGGTCAGCTGCTCCGCGCGGGCAAGATCGAAAAGATCAAAGGTGGGCGGTTCACCGTTTCGGATGAGATCGGCTACCGCCCCGATCACCGCGCCGTGGGTTAAGCCCCGGCCATAGTGCAGATACGAAAAAGCGCCCCGAGGGGCGCTTTTTTATTAGGTGTTACTGATCGTCGCCCGCATCCGGGTCCGCCTGTCCAATGCCCTTAAAGACAAATTTGAACGGCAGCGCCCAAACGATGCCAAGGACGACATAGATGCCAAGCTCAAGCAGCACCGGCGGGCGGTCGAATTGGGCCACCGTCCAGACCGCCACCGCGATATAGCTTGGCAGCCCGATCAGCAGGATCACCAGCGCCCAACGGCGACGTGCTTTGTAGCTCAGCGCCATCAGATCAATCCGCGAAAGGGTCGGTCACCAGAATGGTGTCCTCCCGCTCGGGAGAGGTGGAGACGAGTGCGACGGGGCATTGGATCAACTCTTCGACCCGGCGCACATATTTGATCGCATTGGCGGGCAGATCGGCCCAGCTGCGCGCGCCCTCGGTCGATTCGGACCAGCCCGGCAGTTCTTCGTAGATCGG
Source organism: Sulfitobacter sp. DSM 110093 (assembly GCF_022788715.1). Taxonomy (NCBI): domain Bacteria; kingdom Pseudomonadati; phylum Pseudomonadota; class Alphaproteobacteria; order Rhodobacterales; family Roseobacteraceae; genus Sulfitobacter; species Sulfitobacter sp. DSM 110093. Next base: position 1,057,151 of record NZ_CP085167.1, on the reverse strand, counting down.
CACGCAGCGCGTCTGCTGTTCGGCGGCGGTCGGCAGATAGTCGAGCCGTTCGCCGTCCAGATCATAGCCCACGCAAACTTTCAGCGTCTCGAACCCATCGAGAACGTCAAGCTTGGTCAGGCAAATGCCGGTGATGCCCGAAGTCGCGCAGGTCTGCCGCAGCAGAGCAGCGTCGAACCAACCGCAACGGCGCTTGCGCCCGGTGGTGGTGCCGAACTCATGGCCCCGCTCACCCAAACGCTGGCCGTCGGCGTCTTCCAATTCGGTCGGGAACGGGCCTTCGCCGACGCGTGTGGTATAGGCTTTGACGATTCCCAGCACATAATCGATGGCGGTGGGGCCAAGGCCCACGCCGGTCGCCGCCTGCCCCGCGATCACATTCGACGACGTGACGAAGGGATAGGTGCCAAAGTCGATGTCCAGCAGCGCGCCCTGTGCACCTTCGAAGAGGATGCGTTTGCCCGCTTTGCGCTTTTCGGCCAGCACTTTCCAAACGGGTGCGGCGAAAGGCAGAATTTTCGGAGCGATTTCCTGCAGTTGCGCAATCAGCGCGTCGCGGTCGATGGCTTCAACGCCCAAACCTTTGCGCAGCGGATCATGGTGCTGCAGCGCCCGGTCAACGCGGGCTTCCAGGGTCGCAGGGTCCGCCAGATCGGCCACGCGGATGGCGCGGCGGCCCACTTTATCTTCGTAACAGGGGCCGATGCCGCGACCGGTGGTGCCGATCTTGGTGCCCTTGCTGGCCGCTTCTTCGCGGGCGCGGTCAAGTTCGCCGTGGAACGGCAGGATCAGCGGCGTGTTTTCCGCGATCATCAGGTTCTCGGGATTGATTTCAACGCCCTGCCCTTCGATCGTCTCGATCTCTTTCAACAGGTGCCACGGGTCCAGCACCACGCCATTGCCAATGACAGACAGCTTACCGCCGCGCACCACGCCCGAAGGCAGCGCGTGCAGCTTGTAAACTTTGCCGTCGATGACCAGAGTGTGGCCCGCGTTATGCCCGCCTTGAAAGCGTGCGATCACATCTGCGCGTTCGCTGAGCCAGTCAACGATCTTGCCTTTTCCCTCGTCACCCCATTGGGCGCCGACAACGACGACATTGGCCATGATATATTCCTTTGCGATGTCCCGCGCCCGTATAGCGACAGTGGCAGGCGTGTGAAACTCGAAAAACGCGCTTAGCGCCAGCGAGGGGATTTAGCCGCTCTGTGGATCGTTCAAATGCACCGGATCGCCATGCGGGGTGCTGAGATAGGCGGTCTCCCACCCGTCGCGTAGGGCGCGTAGATCGCCGGGACGGGCGTGGCCTGCATCAATCAGCAGGGTTTCGAGGGTTTCCAGCCAAGCGTTGAAGTAGTCTTCTCCACCGTTCAGTTCGCGCGCCAGCCCGTGCCGGGCAAGTTTCGCGCCAAACCGGTCGGCCCAAAAGGGCCAGTCGAAAAGGCCACTCTCGTTCAGATGCACCGTCAGCGCGAATAGCTGCGCATGCCAAGGCGCTTCAAAGGCCGGTTCCGGGGCGCTCATGTGGTTTCCAGATAGCTTTGCCACAGATCGAGAACGACCTCATCACGTGGATTTTCGGGATGCGCCCAGAGTTCGCTGGCCGGGAAGGCCACGGCATAAAGCGGCTCGGGCGCCTCGCCCAGATCATGGGCGTTGCTATCAGGCAAAACATGTGTGCCATGAAGGCGCAGCACCCGCCCTTTTGCTCCCGCGGCATAAGCGGGCAACCGGGTATGGCCACCGGGAACGATAGTGTTTTCGGGCTGTTTACGGGTGACGACAGCATCGCCGGGCGCGAAGAGCGGTACAATATCAGATGGTCGATCCGCCGGGCCGCCACGTGCCAGCACCCCTGCAACCTGCGGCGCTTTAAGCGTCTTTTCGGCCAGCGGGCTTGACGTAGGGTCAGCCGAGCCCGCGAGTTCCTCACGTGTGACCACCCCACGCGCGACCAGCATATCGGCCACGCCTGCGATCCATTTCTCGTAATAGGTGAATCGCGCATAATCAGTCGGTGACAGGCATTCCCGCGCATGGCGCGAGACATCAATATTCCATTTGCCCAATGCGCCGGTAGCCAAGGTCAGCGCCAAGGCGCGTGGGTGCCAATCGGCGTGAAAGATCACGTCTTCATCCTCGGGCGTCACTGTGCCATCGCCGAAACGCCCGCCCATGTCATGTACGCGGGTCATGGCGCTTTGGCCAATCCGGTACCGATCATACTGTCGCGGGTGACGAGATCACTCAGCGCATCAACATCCAGCCCTTCGCTGCCAGCAGGGCGCTGCGGAATGACCAGATAGCGAACCTCGGCGGTCGAGTCCCAGACCCGCACGGCGGTCTCTTCGGGCAGTTCGACGCCAAACTCTGTCAGCACCTTGCGCGGCTCACGCACCACGCGGGCGCGGTAAGCGTCGGATTTATACCAGCCGGGCGGGATGCCCAACAGCGGCCAAGGATAGCAACTGCATAGGGTGCAAACGACGATATTATGCACCTCGTCTGTATTTTCGACCGCGACCATATGCTCGCCCTGCCGCCCGAAAAAACCCATCTCTGCTACCACGGCGGTCGCATCCTCAAGCAGCGCCGCGCGAAAGTCAGGATCGCTCCACGTGCGGGCGACGACCTCGGCCCCGTTGCGCGGGCCGATGCGGTTTTCGTAGGTGTCGATGATCTCATCCAGCGCAGCGGGGTCGATCAGCCCCTTGCGCGTCAGCAGTGTCTCAAGCGCCTTGACCCTAAGCGCGGGTTCAGGCGGCAGCAGCGCATGGGGATGGTCGTGGTCTGAGCGATCATGTGGCATGACGGCAGATTGCCCGAGCCGTGATCGGCTGTCTATCGCCGAAAACGCACAATCCATTCTTTTCCCTGCAAACAATACAGGCGAATTTGGTGCCGTTTTATGTTATGGTATCTTTACGAGGCGAGTCTGCACCACCTTAATTCCAGGATAGCCCTCTTACATATTGTGGTTGAGTACCGCTTCAAAAGACCGTCGCCCCCATGCGGCGGTCTTTGTCTGTCGGCGCCCGCGCTGCCCCCTATCCAATCCGATCGCCGCCGCGCGGCAATCCACCCTTGCCCCCATGGGCAAAGACGAATAGATACCCGCCAACCAAAACCGAAAGCAGTCTCGCCCATGGAAAATGTCGTTCTGATCATTCACCTGATTCTGGCCCTTGGCCTGATTGCTGTGGTGCTGCTGCAACGGTCTGAGGGCGGTGGCCTTGGCATCGGTGGGGGCGGCGGTGCTGTTTCTGGCCGCTCGGCTGCAACCGCTTTGGGCAAAATTACTTGGATCCTCGCCGCTGGTTTCATTGCAACATCAATCACGCTGACCATCATCGCGGCTGAAAAATCGGCAGGCTCGTCGGTTATTGACCGGTTGAGCGCGACACCGCCCGCACAGAACCAAGATGGCAGCCCTGCCCTGCCCGCAGGCGATGATCTGCTGCCGCCTTCTGCGGATGGCGACACACCGCTGGTCCCTGCGGCCGATTAACCTAACGAACACAAAACCTTGAGGCACGGCCCGAGTTTGCAACATCATGTTGCGGCGGGCCTTGCTTTGAATGTCCGAATCCTGTAAGGCTTAAATCCCGTGGGCTGCGGTTTTCTGCAGCGCGTTTGGTTGGTTTTTGCCTGCTACAAACTTTGAATTCACGGGGGTCTCTGATCACATGGCACGCTATATTTTCATCACCGGCGGTGTGGTCTCGTCTCTGGGCAAGGGGCTGGCCTCGGCGGCCTTAGGCGCTTTGCTTCAGGCACGCGGCTTTTCGGTACGTCTGCGCAAGCTGGACCCTTATCTGAACGTCGATCCCGGCACGATGTCGCCCTTTGAGCATGGCGAAGTTTTTGTCACAGACGATGGCGCAGAAACCGACCTTGATCTGGGCCACTACGAACGCTTCACTGGCGTCGCCGCCCGCAAGACCGATAGCATTAGCTCGGGCCGCGTCTACTCCACCGTGCTGGAGAAGGAACGCCGGGGCGATTACCTAGGCAAAACCATTCAGGTCATCCCGCATGTGACCAACGAAATCAAAGACTTCATCGACATTGGTGATGACGAGGTCGATTTCATGCTTTGTGAAATCGGCGGCACCGTGGGCGATATCGAAGGTCTGCCCTTCTTTGAAGCGATCCGTCAGTTCAGCCAAGACAAGCCACGTGGTCAATGTATCTTTATGCACCTCACGTTGCTGCCCTTCGTTAAGGCCAGCGGCGAGTTGAAGACCAAGCCGACACAACACTCGGTCAAGGAACTGCGCTCTATCGGTATCGCGCCCGACATTCTGGTCTGCCGTTCCGAAGGGCCGATCCCCGCGAAAGAGCGCGAGAAGCTGGCGCTGTTCTGCAATGTACGCCCCGATAGCGTGATTGCTGCGCAGGACCTGAAATCAATCTACGAAGCGCCGCTTGCCTATCACCGCGAGGGATTGGATCAAGCGGTGCTGGATGCCTTCCAGATCACCCCGGCCCCCAAGCCAAACCTGTCACGTTGGGAAGATGTGGCCGACCGCATCTACAACCCTGAAGGCGAAGTGAAGGTGGCGATCGTTGGCAAATACACCCAACTTGAAGACGCCTATAAATCCATCGCCGAGGCGCTGACACACGGCGGCATGGCGAACCGGGTCAAGGTAAAGGTCGAATGGGTCGACGCCGAGATTTTCGACAGCGAAGACGCCGGTCCCTATCTCGAAGGTTTCCACGCGATCCTTGTCCCCGGCGGCTTTGGCGAACGCGGCACCGAAGGCAAAATCAAAGCGGCGAAATATGCGCGTGAACACAAAGTGCCCTATCTGGGTATCTGCCTTGGTATGCAGATGGCGGTGATCGAAGCCGCGCGGAATGTCGCGGGCCTGAAAACCGCAGGCTCCGAAGAATTTGACCATGAAGCCGGGAAAAAGCGGTTCGAGCCAGTGGTTTATCACCTGAAAGAATGGGTGCAAGGCAACCACAAAGTCGCGCGCAAAGTGGACGACGATAAGGGCGGCACCATGCGTCTGGGTGCCTATGACGCGACGCTGGTCGAAGGGTCGCGCGTGGCCGAAGCCTATGGCACCACCACGATTGATGAGCGTCACCGCCACCGCTATGAGGTTGATATCGCGTACAAAGACCAGCTGGAGAAAGCTGGGCTGAAATTCTCAGGCATGTCACCGGATGGCAAGCTGCCAGAGATCGTTGAATGGACGGATCACCCGTGGTTCATTGGCGTCCAGTTCCACCCTGAGCTGAAGTCCAAGCCCTTCGATCCGCACCCCTTGTTCAAAGATTTTGTGCGGGCGGCGAAGGATGTGTCGCGGTTGGTTTGAACCCTTCCCATTTTAATTTGAAAGGCCCGAGCGTTATGCGCCGGGACTTTTTTTTTTGCCCGGCAGCCACTAAAAGGCCCGAAATCAAACCGCAGGCGCCGGGCCATAGCCTGCCCGCCCGCCGCGCCGTAGGCGTGCCTTCATTCATTCGGCGCAGCTATGGTGCGACGGGTAGGCGATGGCCCTCTCCACTCTTTCGCGTTGCACCCGCCAACCACTCCGCTACAGCTAGACCATGCTCAGCTATCAACACATCTACCACGCCGGGAACCTTGCAGACGTACAGAAACACGCGCTGCTGGCAAGGATGCTGTCGTACCTCACCCGCAAGGACAAACCGCTTACCTATCTGGAAACCCACGCAGGCAGGGCGCTCTATGACCTGTCGGACGCGGCGGCGAAAAAGACCGGCGAAGCGCGGCAGGGCATCGACAAGGTGGCCGATTGGTTCGCCCCCGATCACCCCTATTCCCAAGTGCTGCAAGACCTGCGCGAGACCCACGGCCCCCGCGCCTATCCCGGCTCTCCGCTGCTGGCCGCAAAACTGCTGCGCCCCGATGACCGCATCCATCTGGCCGAGTTGCACCCGCAGGAACACAGCGCCCTTGATCTGGCGATGTCGCCCTACCCGGTGAAATGTCACCTCAGCGACGGGTTCGAGATGGCCTTTACCCTTACCCCGCCGACACCGCGCCGGGGGATGCTGCTGATTGATCCCTCCTATGAGATCAAGACCGATTACGAGACCATCCCGCGCCAGATCGCGAAGCTTAGCCGCGCGTGGAACGTGGGGATCATCGCCCTGTGGTATCCTATCCTGACCAACCGCGCACATGTACCCATGCTCGACACGCTCACCGCCAACCACCCCGATGCGCTGCGCCACGAAGTGCGCTTCCCGCCATCGCGCCCCGGTCATGGCATGGTCGGCTCGGGCATGTTCGTGATCAATCCCCCCTACGGACTGGAAACTGAGGCGCAGAACCTCACCACCCGTTTCGCCACTTTGACCCAACAGGAGAGATAACAGATGCCAAAGGGCTATTGGATCGCCACCATGGATATCCACGACACCGCGATTTATGATAAATACCGCGCCGCCAATGCCAAACCTTTTGCGGATTATGGCGCGCGTTTCCTCGTGCGGGGCGGCACCCAGCAGGTCCGCGAAGGCCAGATGCGCGCCCGCACTGTTGTCTTGGAATTCGACAGCTATGCCGACGCGGTCGCTTGCTACGAAAGCCCCGGCTACCAGCGCGCGAAAGACATCCGCCTGAACGTGGCTGATGGGTCTTTGGTGATCGTCGAAGGCTATGACAGCTAGATCCATGCGGACCATTGCAGGAACCAGCGCGCCTCACGCGCAGTTTCCCCTTTGGCAATCCTGTTTCCTGCGATAAGTGAGCCCCATGCTGAACCGACTGTTCCCCCGCCGCAAGGCACAGCCGAAACCTTTACCGCAGCCCAATGCCCAACTGGCACTGGGCGCGCTTTTGGTGCGTGTGGCCTTTGCGGATCGCAACTACCGCGCCTCTGAGATCGGCCAGATCGACCGCATTCTGGCGCAGACATTTGGATTGAAACCGATTGAGGCCGCAAAGCTGCGTGCCACCTGCGAAGCACTGGAGCGCGACGCCCCCGGCACGCCTGAGTTCACTCGCATCCTCCGCGAAGAGGTCGACTATGCCGACCGCAAAGCATTGGGTGAGGCGATGTGGCAGGTGGCCCTGTCGGATGGCGCGCGCAATGATGATGAGGAAATCCAACTTGTCGCCATCGAAACCGCGCTTGGCCTTTCGGACGATGACATGGCCGCCGCCCGTGCCAATGCGCTGAATGCGCTCTGATCCCCCCTTCTCACCCCGCGCTGAGGCCGGTTGGCCTTTGCCCGCAGCAGGACTATATCGCAAAACATGTTTGGTGATTTTCTCAAGCGGCTAACCCAGCCCGAGCCCGATCCATTGGCCGACAACGATGCCCGCCTCGCGCTGACCGCGCTTTTGGTGCGCATCGCCCGGTCTGATAATGACTATGCGATGAGCGAACGGCGTCTGATCGACCGTATCGCGGCAGAACGCTATGGGCTTGCTGACGCTGACGCCACAGCCCTGCGCAAAGAGGCAGAAGAGCTTGAGACTCAAGCCCCTGACACCGTACGTTTCACCCGTGCCATCAAAGACGCAGTTCCCTATGAGCATCGCCTAGAGGTGATCGAAGCGCTTTGGCAGGTTGTACTGGCCGATGGCAGTCGCTCTGACGAAGAAGACGCGCTGCTTCGGTTGGTGTCGAACTTGCTGGGTGTAACCGACACCGACAGCGCCATGGCCCGCCAACGCGTTGCCAAGGAAAGCTGACCTAGCGTTAATTACGATGCTGCGGTGCAACGCGGGGCAAACTCTGCGTTGCAATCTGTGTCGATTCGTCGCTTTATAGCGCACTGAAATGACAGATTGGCGACAGCTTCCGTGACGACAGATACCCCGGTTATCCAGATCAAAAACCTTCACAAAGCCTATGGCGCACTGGAGGTTCTCAAAGGAGTCGACCTGGCCGCCCCCCGTGGCCATGTGATCTCTTTGATTGGCTCTTCGGGCTCTGGCAAATCGACCTTGCTGCGCTGCTGTAACCTGCTGGAAGACAGCCAGCAGGGCGAAGTGATTTTTAAGGGCGAGCCGGTCCGCTGGAAAGGCGATGGCCACCACCGTTGCCCTGCCGACGCCAAACAGGTCCTGCGCATCCGCACCAACCTGTCTATGGTGTTCCAACAGTTCAACCTCTGGGCGCATATGTCGATCCTGCAAAACGTCATGGAAGCGCCGCTGACCGTGCTGGGCCGCGACCGCGCCGAGGTCGAGCGCTCCGCGCGCGGCTACCTTGAAAAAGTCGGCATCGGCGACAAATGTGACGCCTACCCTGCCCAGCTTTCTGGCGGCCAGCAACAGCGTGCCGCCATCGCCCGTGCACTCTGCATGGAGCCCGAGGCGCTGCTGTTTGATGAGCCGACCAGCGCGCTCGACCCCGAGCTTGAGCAGGAAGTTGTTAAAGTTATCAAAGACCTCGCCGCAGAGGGGCGCACGATGGTAATCGTGACCCATGACATGAAACTGGCCGCTGACGTCAGCGACCATGTCGTGTTCCTGCACCAAGGTCTGATCGAAGAACAAGGGACGCCCGAAGAAGTCTTCGGCGCGCCCAAATCGGAACGTCTGCGTGGGTTCCTTTCGGCAACCCAGCCTGCGTAAACAAAAACCAAAGGGAGTTACCAAATGAAAAAGATCCTACTGGCAAGCGTCGCGCTTAGCATGGCTGCTGGCTTCGCGATGGCCGATGGCCACGGCAAAACCATCCGCATGGGCACCGAGGGCGCCTACCCCCCCTACAACTTCATCAACGACGCTGGCGAAGTTGATGGGTTCGAGCGTGAACTGGGCGACGAGCTGTGCAAACGCGCCGAGTTGACCTGCGAATGGGTCAAAAACGACTGGGACAGCATCATCCCCAACCTCGTCTCGGGCAACTATGATAACATCATGGCCGGTATGAGCATCACCGACGAGCGTAAAGAAGTCGTTGCCTTCACACAGAACTACTATCCGCCCACCGCGTCGGCATATGTTGCGGCGTCCGAAGATGCTGACATTGAAGGCGGCGTCGTTTCCGGCCAGACCGCGACCATTCAAGCCGGCCATGTCGCCGAAAGCGGTGCGACACTGATCGAATTCGCAACCCCCGAAGAAACCGTTGCCGCCGTGCGCAACGGCGAAGCGGACGCAGTCTTTGCGGACAAGGATTACCTTGTGCCAATCGTCGAGGAATCCGGCGGTGAGCTGATGTTCGTGGGTGACGATGTGCCGCTCGGCGATGGTATCGGCATGGCCCTGCGCCAGTCCGACACCGAACTACTTGAGACATTCGACGCCGTCATCACCGAGATGAAAGAAGACGGTTCGCTGAACGAGATGCTTAAAAAGTGGTTCGGCGACGATACCACCACCTACGAGTGATCTGACGCATCATCTAACTCAGGCGCGCCCCTTGCGGTGCGCCTGACCTTCCCTGCGCGGCAGTTCCGCGCGGATCAGCCCATGGGGGCCCATGTTCTCTTTTTGCACTGACCCATCGATCTTGGACGACTGGTTCTGGTTCGCCTGTTACCTGACAACCGGCGTTCATATGTCGTTCTACATGTCCTTTCTCAAGGTCTTGTTGCTGCTTGCCGTGACCGCGCCCGTGGCGCTGGCTTTTGGCTTTGGTGGGGCCATGATGGCGCGCGCGCGGTTTGCGCCGCTCAGTTGGGTCGGCAAGGGCTATATCGCGCTGGTGCGCGGTGTGCCGGATATTGCATTCTTTCTATTCTTCGTCATCGCGCTGGATCAGGGCATCGAATACCTGCGTCACAAGGCGCTCTGTTCCGATTGGGACATGCCGATCCGTCAGGGCAGTGATTTCGTGGTCTGTCAGGCCGCCAAAATGCCTTTGGGCAACGCCGCGCAATGGGTGCATGAGACTTATGGCTTTGGACTTGCGGTATTCACCTTTGCTATCGTGTTCGGGGCTTTTGCGGCCAATGTGATGTTTGGTGCCATGCGCGCCGTACCGCGCCCGCAAATCGAGACGGCCGAGGCCTATGGCATGACGCATCGCCAGACCTTTTGGCGCGTGTTGGTGCCGCAGATGTGGGTCTATGCCCTGCCCGGCCTCAGCAACCTGTGGATGGTGCTGATCAAAGCCACGCCGCTGCTGTTTCTCTTGGGCGTTGAGGATATCGTCTATTGGGCGCGCGAACTGGGCGGCACCAAGACGCCGCGCTTTACCGACTATCCGCACCCCGACTGGCGCATGTGGTATTTCCTCGCGTTACTGGTGTTTTACCTTCTCTTTACCCGCATCTCTGAAATCGCGCTGGACCGGCTAATGAAACGACTGACGCGCGGCCAAGCCACCACAGGCGGCGAAGCACAGCGGAGGGCCGGCGCATGAGCTGTCTGCAAACGATTCAGGACTACGGTCTGCGCTCTCTTGGCTATGGCGAACGGCTGCTGCCGCGCGAGGGTTTCACGCTCTGCGAACAGTTCACGCTGATCGGCTCAGGGATGCTGTGGAACATCTATTTCGGCGTCATCGCCCTGCTGACTGGGTTCTTCTTTGCCACCGCGCTTGGCGCCGGGAAGGCCAGTCCGAACCCTTGGTTCCGCAAACCCGCGGAATGGTTCATCTTCATCTTCCGTGGCTCACCACTCTTTATCCAATTCTTCTTTGGTTACTTCCTGTTTCTGTCGCTGAAGTCCGAATACGCCTTTTTCGCCCCCTTCACCGCGGCATGGCTAGGGGCGCTGATCGTGCTCTTTCTCAACACTGCCGCATATTCGGGCGAAATTTTTTACGGTGCGCTGCAATCCATCCCCAAGGGCGATGTGGAGGCTGCAGATGCCTATGGTCTGTCGGGTTGGTCGCGCTTTCGCCGGGTGATCTGGCCCACCTCGCTGCGTCTTGCTTGGCCCGCCTATACGAACGAGGCGATTTTCCTGTTTCATGCCACGACACTGGTGTTTTTCAGCGGTTTCCCGGCATGGCAACAGCGCGGTGATGCGCTCTATTACGCCAGCTATTTTGCCGACAAAACCTTCAACCCCTTCGTGCCCTATCCCATTCTTGCCGGTTATTTCATCCTTTTGACGCTCTGCATCATTGGCGTCTTCGGTTTGATCAATTCCCGCCTCAACCGGCACCTTCCACAGGCCCAACGCCGTAAAATTCGCTTGCGTCCTAATTTGATCCGGTAGTATCCATTATTTGATCAAATTACGCGGCGCGTGGGCGCCGACCGCTTTTGCCCTCGGGCGAACCGCTCTGTGACATGCCCACCGCCTTTGCAGGTGACGTATGAACAACTGGCTTCGCAAACATCCCCAAGTCCGCACGATTCGTGTGGCCGCTGCTGATTTGAACGGTCAGGCGCGAGGCAAACGCATTCCCGTCCGTTTTGCCGATAAGGTAACCACCGAAGGCACGCGCTTTCCTGTTTCTGTGCTGAACCTCGACATCTGGGGCGAAGACATCGACGACAGCCCACTGGTGTTCGAGACCGGCGATGCGGATGGCGTGCTGAAACCGACCGAGCGGGGCTTTATGCCGATGCCGTGGCTCGACGCGCCTTCGGCCCTGCTGCCGATTTGGATGTTCCGCGAAGATGGCCGCCCCTACCCCGGCGATCCGCGCCATGCGTTGCGCGCCGTGCTTGACCGCTACAAGGCGCGCGGGCTGACACCCGTCTGCGCCGTGGAACTGGAATTCTTCCTGATCGACGATTCTGGGCGTAATTTGCAGGTACCTGTCTCCCCCCGTTCCGGCAAGCGGCGCAAGGCGGCTGAAACCATGTCGATCCGCGCACTCGACCAGTTCGATCTGTTCTTCACCGATCTCTATGATGCCTGCGAAGAGATGGACATTCCCGCCGACACCGCCATTTCCGAGGCAGGTCTGGGCCAGTTCGAAATCAACCTGATGCATTGCGACGATGCCCTGCGCGCCGCCGACGACGCATGGCTGTTCAAGATGCTGGTCAAAGGACTGGCGCGGCGGCACGGCTTTGCCGCAAGCTTTATGGCGAAGCCGTACGAGGATTACTCCGGCTCTGGCCTGCACACGCATTTCTCGGTGCTGGATGAAAATGGCGACAACATCTTTGACGATGACGGGCCCAGGGGGACCGACACGCTGCGCCACGCCGTTGCGGGCTGCATGAATGCGATGCGAGGCTCGGCGCTGGTGTTCTGCCCCCACGCCAACAGCTTTGACCGGATGGTGCCGGAATCCCACGCGCCCACCGGGGTATGCTGGGCCTATGAGAACCGCACCGCCGCGATCCGCATCCCCTCAGGCAGCCACAAGGCGCGGCGGATCGAACATCGGGTCTCTGGCGGAGACGTGAACCCCTATCTGATGCTGGCCGCCGTTTTGGGGGCCGCGCTTAACGGAATCGAAGACGGGGCAGAGCCGCCCGCTCCGATCACCGGCAACGCCTATGCCGCCGATCTGCCGCGCATGCCCAGCGATTGGAAAACCGCCATCGACCTGTTTGAAAGCTGCCCCCATGTCGCACGGATCTTCGCCCCCGAGATGGTCCGCAACTTCGTGCTGACGAAACGCCAAGAATTGCATTACATGCAGGAATTGACCCCAGAGGAACAGGTCGAGATCTATCTCGACACTGTGTAACAGGTGACCTTATGAAAATTGGTATTCTGCAAACCGGCCACTCCCCTGACGACTTCCGCGAACAGCTGGGCGACTATGGTGAGATGTTCACCAAGCTGCTGGACGGTCATGACTTTGACTTTCAAATTTGGTCGGTCGTCGATGGGATCTTGCCCGAAGGGGTGGATGAGGCCGATGGCTGGCTCATCACCGGGTCCAAACACGGCGCTTACGAAGATCACGACTGGATCCCGCCGCTGGAAGACTTCATCCGCGAGACCTATGCTGATGGCAGCCCGATGATTGGCGTCTGTTTCGGCCATCAGGTCATCGCCCAAGCGCTTGGTGGCAAGGTCGAAAAGTTCACCGGCGGCTGGTCCATTGGCCGCACGGAATACGACATGGACGGAGACAAGCTGGCGCTCAACGCATGGCATCAAGATCAGGTTGTCGCACTGCCCAAAGGTGCCAAGGTCGTTGCCTCATCTGATTTCTGCCCCTATGCGGCGCTGGCCTATGACAACCGCATCTGGACGGTTCAGCCACACCCCGAGTTCGGGCATGATTTCATCGACGGCTTGATCAAAACCCGTGGCAAGGGCGTGGTGCCGGACCACCAGCTTGAACAGGCCACCGCCGCGCTTGGTGGCCCCATTGATAACCAAAAAATCGCGGACCAAATGGCCGCATTCTTTAAAGACAACAGGAAAGAGAGGGCCTGATGGCCGAGGATTGGACAGAAGCACTACCCGAAGCGGCGCGCGCCTATCTTGAGGGCCGGCGTCTGGACGAAGTGGAATGTATCATCCCCGACCTGCCCGGCATCGCCCGCGGCAAGGCCGTCCCGGCATCGAAATTCGCGCGGCAGGATTACTTTCACCTGCCCGACAGCATCTTTTACCAGACCATCACCGGTGAATGGGGCGAAGCGGCGGGCGACGATGGGTTCATCGAAAAAGACATGATCCTACGCCCGGACATGGACACGGCCACCGCCGCCCCATGGACCGGGGACTGGACGCTTCAGGTCATCCACGACGCCTATGACCGCAACAATGAGCCGGTGGCCTATTCGCCGCGCAATGTGCTTAAGCGGGTGGTGCAGCTTTATCGCGACAAGGGGTGGGAGCCTGTGGTGGCCCCTGAGATGGAATTCTTCCTTGTGGCCCGCAACATCGATCCGGCCAAGGAAATTCAGCCGATGATGGGCCGCTCGGGCCGCCCCGCAGCGGCGCGGCAGGCCTATTCGATGACCGCCGTGGATGAATTCGGCCCAGTCATCGACGACATCTATGACTTTGCCGAGGCGCAGGGGTTTGAAATCGACGGCATCACCCAAGAAGGCGGTGCTGGCCAGCTTGAGATCAATCTGCAACACGGCGATCCGGTACGGCTCGCCGATGAGGTCTTCTACTTCAAACGCCTGATCCGCGAAGCGGCGATGCGGCACGAGTGCTATGCCACCTTTATGGCCAAACCCATTGCCGATGAGCCGGGCAGCGCGATGCACATCCACCATTCGGTGCTGGACGTAAAAACCGGCGAAAACATCTTTGTCGATGCGGATGGGGAAGAGACTGCGCCCTTCAAGCACTTCATCGCCGGGCTGCAAAACCACATGCCCTCGGCGCTGGCCGTGATCGCGCCCTACGTCAACTCCTACCGCCGCTACGTCAAGGATCACGCCGCGCCGATCAACCTTGAGTGGGGCCGCGACAACCGGACCACCGGCATCCGCGTGCCGCTCTCGGGGCCAAAATCGCGCCGGGTTGAGAACCGCCTTGCGGGGATGGATTGCAACCCCTACCTCGGCATCGCTGCCAGCCTCGCCTGCGGCTATCTGGGGCTGACCCAGCAGAAAGACCCGCTGCCCGAATTCAAGGGCGACGCCTATGTCGGCGAAGGGGACATCCCCCAAGTTCTGGGCCAAGCGCTTGATCTGTTTGAAGAAGCCACGGAGCTGCATGAGGCTTTGGGGCCCGATTTCGCCCGCGTATATTCCATAGTGAAACGGGCGGAATATGAGGAGTTCCTTCAGGTAATCTCGCCTTGGGAACGTGAACATCTGCTGATGAACGTCTAACGCCCGGAGGCCCGATGAACCTGCTCTACGCCAACGACACGCCCGGCCAATACCCCACCAGCTGGTACGCCGCGACCGCCACAAAGCACAGGGCCCACCCGCCGCTTCAGGGGGATACCAAAGCCGATGTCTGTGTCGTTGGCGGGGGCTATACCGGCCTTTCGGCCGCGCTGCATCTGGCCGAGGCGGGCTATGACGTGGTGCTTTTGGACGCGCAGCGCGTGGGGTTCGGTGCGTCGGGCCGCAATGGCGGGCAGTTGGGGTCGGGCCAGCGGGTTGAGCAGGACGGTCTGGAAAAGATGCTGGGGCAAGAGCATGCCAGCAAGCTGTGGGAGATGGGGCAAGAGGCCAAGGCGCTGGTCAAATCGCTGATCGCAAAGCATGAGATCGACTGCCACCTGAAACCCGGCGTGGCATGGACCGGATCGACCGCCTCTGACGTGCGGCATCTGCACGACTATGCGGAACATCTGCAAAAACACTACGGTTATGATGAGATTGAGGTGTTGGATCACACCGCGCTGCAATCCGTCTGCCCCTCGCCCGACTACAAAGGCGGTGTGCTAGATATGGGGGCGGCGCATCTGCATCCGCTGAACTATGCGCTTGGCCTTGCCCGAGCCGCCGCTGCCGCAGGCGTGCGTATCCATGAAACAAGCCCCGCCGAGAATATCGTCGAAGGTAGCAAAGCCATTGTGCAGACTGCCACCGGCAGCGTCACCGCCGACCATGTGGTGCTGGCCTGCAATGGCTATCTGGGCAATTTGAATGGGGAAGTGGCGGCGCGAGTCATGCCGATCAACAACTTCATTGCCGCAACAGAACCCTTGGGAGACCGGGTGAAAGACGTGCTGCCGCGTGATGTGGCCGTGGCCGACAGCCGATTTGTCGTGAACTACTTCCGCCTGTCGAATGACGGTCGGCTGCTTTTTGGTGGCGGCGAAAGCTATGGCTACCGCTTTCCGCAAGACATCGCCGCGAAGGTGCGCAAACCGATGTCGCAGGTCTTTCCGCAGTTGAAGGACGTGAAGATCGACTATGCTTGGGGCGGCACCCTTGGCATTACCATGAAACGCCTGCCTTATGTCGCGCGGCTTGCGCCCAAGATCCTCTCGGCCTCGGGCTACTCTGGCCACGGCGTCGGTACGGCGACCCACGCGGGCTATTTGATGGCCAAGGCGATCGAAGGCAATGCCGATGGGTTCGACACGATGGCCGCGATCCCGACGCAGGCTTTCCCCGGCGGCGCGTCGCTGCGCAGCCCGCTTTTGGTGCTAGCCATGCTTTGGTACGCGACGCGGGATCGGCTCGGGATTTGATTTAGCTTTAGGCCTACCGCAGGCGGGTGCGGTTTGGGGCTGGCCGGGGTGATGTGGGGGCCCTGCCCCCATCGCGCCGGGGGCGCGATTCCCCCGCGGGTATTTGAGAAAGGATGAAGAGAAAGAGGAGGTGACCAGTTGTGGGGCATCCCCCTTGGTTTGCGCGGCGGATTGTTTTACTATTCTGGAAATCATTATTCAGGATTTTGAAATATGGCTTTGCCCGACATGCACCGCGCTGAACCAATCCCCGCCGAGGCCGAGGCCGCCATTGCAGAGCTTTTGCAAAACGGTGATCTTTTTCGCTACACCGCCGCCAAGGACGCACCTGTCTCGCTTCTAGAGGTCGAGTTCGCACATATGATGGGCAGCAAATATGCGCTGGCCGTGTCGTCTTGCTCCGCCGCGCTATTCCTGTCGTTGCTGGCACTGGATTTGCCCAAAAACGCAGAAGTACTTATCCCCGGTTTCACCTTCGCCGCCGTGCCATCAGCGGTGATCCACGCAGGCTGCAAGCCGGTGCTGTGCGAAGTAGGTGAAAACTACCGCGTCGATTTGGAGGATTTCGCCGCCAAACTGCCGAGCGTTCAGGCCGTGATCATCAGCCATATGCGGGGGCATACGTCGGATATGGATGCGATCATGGGGCTTTGCGAGGCCGCTGGCGTGCCGGTGATCGAAGACGCCGCCCATTCGCTGGGCACGCTCTGGCGGGGACGGAAAATCGGGACCATCGGCAAGGTCGGCTGTTTCTCTTTCCAGTCCTACAAGATGATCAATGCGGGCGAAGGCGGGATCCTGATCACCGACGACTCCGATCTGGTGGCGCGTGCGATCATCATGTCGGGCGCTTATGAGCATAACTGGAAGAAACATGCCGCCCTACAGGACAGCTTTGCCAAGTGGCAGAACCGCCTGCCACTCTATAATCTGCGCATGTCGAACCTTTCGGCTGCGATTATCCGCCCGCAGCTGCCGCATCTGCCGCGCCGCGTGGCTGACGGTTTGCGCAACCACGATCACATGGCCGCCCGGCTTGCGGCCTCGCCCCTGATCGACGTGCCCAGCCCCCTCCCCGGAGAGACGCGCGCCCCGGATTCGATCCAATTCAATCTGGTCGGCCTGTCCGACGCAAAGGTCCGTGCCTTTGCTGAAACGGCAGAGACGGCAGGCGTCAAAGTACAGGTCTTTGGCCAAAGCACCGACAACGCCCGCGCCTTTTGGAACTGGCAATTCATCGAAGACCTACCCGACCTGCCCCGCACACGTGCCATGCTGATGCGTGCATGTGATGTGCGCCTGCCGGTGCAATTAACCCTGGCCGAGATCGACGCGGTGGCGGATGTGATCCTTAGGGCATTGGCTGATGTTGCCGACGCGCGGGCGGCGTAAGCCCTAAACGAAAATGAGGGAGCACATGGGCTCCCTCATATCAATCTCACTGATGGCAAATTCAGTTCATCTTTGACAATTTATCCTGCAACTCTGCCAACTGCTTTTTGATCGCTTCCAGATCATCGCCCTGTTCCGACTGCTGGTTCGGCGGCTCTGGCGCGGTGGATTTGGCCCAGCCGCCGGTCATTGCTTTCATAAAGGCTTCTTGCTGCGCCTGCATCGCTTCCATGCCGGGCATCTTGGCCATTGGGTTCATCGCACTCATATTTTCGACCACCTTGCTTTGCCCATCGCGCAGCATGTCGAAGGATGTTTGCAAGAACTGCGGCACAACCGAAACATTGCCCGACATATAACTGCGCACCAAATCGGTGAGCACATCGACAGGCAAGACGGCTTCGCCGCGGCTTTCGTGTTCAGCTATGATTTGCAGAAGATACTGCCGGGTCAGATCATCACCCGACTTCAGATCAACAATCTGAACTTCCCGGCCATCACGGATGAAACCGGCGATGTCTTCTAATGTGACGTAATCGCTGGTCTCGGTGTTGTAGAGCCTGCGGCTGGCATAGCGCTTTATCAGCAAGGGCTTTGGTTTCTCCGCCATGATATTCCTCCCGGCCAGTGGTGCTGCATTGCAGCTTAGGACAGGGATCGGCAAATAGAAAGGGCGCATAACAAAAGGGGCAGACCCAACAAGGCCCGCCCCTTTTCTATCTCTATGCGTCGCCGCAGGACCGCCAAACGGCTTACTTCGTGGCAGGCTTATGCGCTGCGGTCTGAACTTTTTCAGCTGTCTTAGTCGCTGTTGCAGTCGCTTCGTTCTGCAGGTCTTTGCCAGCCGACATCATCAACTCAACAGTTTCCATCTGAACTTTCTTCGCAACTTCGGCAAAGGCGGCCATATGCTCGGCTGCGGCTTCGGCGGAAGCGGATGCAAATTCGGTCATCGCTTTGGCGTAGTCTGTCGGCTCGGTCTTCGCTGTGGTCATCGCGGTCAGGCGGGTCAGCGTGTCTTTGGTCCAAGCGGAGGAGATGTCAGCGGATTTATCGGCCGCGTCAAACGCAACGCCGGACAGTTTCTCGTTAAGAGTTGCTGTGTTCTTGAACGCGTCTTTCATGGCGGAGTTATCCATAGGGAAAGCGCCCAGAACGTCTTTGAACATCGCGGTCATATCAGGTGTATTGGTCATTGCTCTATCCTTTTAAGCTGCATTTGCAGGGGAGCGGGAGAAGACCCACTCAATTCGCGTCTGACCCCTACATAGATGCCGCAGCGCAGCATTTCAAGTTTTTTCTGCATTGCAGCATTACCGATCAAGCGCTGCCGGATTACGTTACGTAATCAATCGCTTGCCTTGCGGGCCACATAATCACCCGGCGCATCGGCAAGGGTTTCACGCCCGCCGTCCCCGGGGAAACGCGCGGGAATCATCTTGCCTGCGCGTTTGGCCAGCCACTTGCCCCAACGTGGCCACCAAGAGCCCTCGTGGAACTTTGCCGCCTCGCGCCATGCCGCGAAGTCTTGCCCCAGATCGCCGTTAACATAGTGGCCGTATTTGTTGCGGCTGGGTGGGTTCACGATCCCCGCGATATGGCCGGACTGCGCCATGATAAAGGTTTTGTCCTCGGACCCCATCCGCTGCACGCCGCGATAGCAATCTTTCCACGGCGCGATATGGTCGGTTTCACAGGCGATCGCGCAAAGCGGTACGTCGATATCATCCAGCGTGAGCCGCTCTCCCAACAGTTTAAAACCACCCTCGGCCAATTCATTGCGCTGACACAACCCGCGCAGATATTGCATCGCCATCTGCCCCGGCAGGTTGGCCCCGTCCCCGTTCCAGTAAAGCAGATCAAAGGCCGGAGGCGTCTCTCCCATCATATAGCTGCGCACGGCAGGGCCGTAGACCAGATCATTCGAGCGTAAGAAGGAAAAGGTGCGCGCCATGACCACCGACGGAAGAATGCCCTTGTCCGCCGTCTCGGCTTCGATCCCGTCGATGAAGTCATTGGTAAGGAAGGGCTGGAATTCGCCCTGATCCGAAAAATCAGTAAGCGCGGTGAAGAAAGTCGCCGATTTGATCGACGGGTCGCCGCGCTTTTTCAGCAGCGACAGTGTCAGCGCCAATGTGGTCCCGGCAATACAATAGCCTACGACATTCACGCGCTTTTCGTCGGTGATCGCCTTCACCTCTTCGATGGCAGTAAGGTAGCCCTCTTCGACGTAATCTTCCATCCCGATCTGCGCATAGCTGGCATCGGGGTTGACCCATGACACCACAAAAAGCGTATAGCCCTGATCGACCAGCCATTTCACAAGGCTGTTCTGGGCCTTGAGGTCGAGGATGTAGAATTTGTTGATCCAAGGCGGAAAGATCAGTAGCGGGGTTTTGTGCACCTCTTCGGTGCTGGGGGTGTATTGGATCAACTCGAACATGCGGTTGCGAAACACTACCTTGCCCGGCGTGGTTGCGATGTTACGGCCCAGTTCAAACGCGCTGTCATCGGCCAGCTTCACGACCAACTCGCCGTTGTTCGCCTCTAGATCAGCGATCAAGTTCTCAAGCCCCTTCACAAGGCTTTCGCCCTCGGTCTCAACCGCGCGCTCCAACACGTCAGGGTTGGTGGCAAGGAAATTGGTCGGCGACATCATCGCGATGATCTGCTGGCTGAAATAGACCAGCCGCTTCTTTTCCGCAGGGTCCATGTCTTGGGCGTCTTCGACGGCTTGGCGCAGAGCCTCGGCGTTGATCAGATACTGCTGTTTCATGAAGTTAAAATAGGGATGGGTCTGCCACAGCGGATTGGCAAAGCGTTTGTCGGGCACGCTGTCATCCGCCACCGGGGCCACCGCACCGCTGGCGAGCGCCTGCTGCGCCTCGACGAAATGGGTGACCGATTTGGTCCAATAGCCCATTTGATGCTCCATCAAACGTGCCGGATTGGTCATCGCTTCGGCCCAATAGGACTGCGCGGCCTTCGCAAAAAGCTGTTGATTGGGCGCATCCAGTGCGGGCTGGTGCCCCTCGCGAGAGGCCATCACGCGGGTCAGACGTTCGGTTAACGCCTCAACTTTCTTAAGGTTTTGGGCCATCCGCGACAGTGCTGCCGGTACCGTTGGGTCTGAATTTTCGGATTCTGTTGTCATCTTAACCCTTACCTCCTATCTTCGCAGGTGCAGCATAAAGGAGCCCCCACATGCGCTACATGGCCACCTACGACATGATGGAGTCCATCCGGAACACCAATCAATGGCTCGGCGCTTCTGCCCTCGCCATGGCATCCTACCCGGCTTTCTCTCTGTTTCCAAACCCTGCGATGGAATGGTTGGCGGCATGGGGCGAGGTGACGGAAAGGAGCTTTGCCCGCATGGTGGTAAAGCCCGATTGGGACATCCCCCCGGTGGTCGGTTCCAAGGGCCAAGACTGTCTGGTCAGCATCGAGCCCGTGATGGAGCGCGCCTTTGGCGATCTGCTGAAGTTCACCGTGCAGGGCCGCGAAGAGACGGGGCGCAAGGTTTTGCTGGTCGCGCCAATGTCCGGTCATTATGCCACGCTCCTTCGGTCCACCGTGATCTCCTTGCTGCCTGATTGCGACGTCTATGTGACAGACTGGCATAACGCGCGTGATATTCCAGTTAGTGCGGGCAAGTTCGACATCGAGGATTATACGCTCTACCTCGTTGATTTCATGCATCACCTTGGCCCCGACACCCATGTGATCGCGGTTTGCCAGCCCGCGCCTTTGACCCTCGCCGCCACCGCCTATCTGGCCGAGGAAGCGCCCGAAGCGCAGCCGCGCACGCTGACACTGATCGGCGGTCCGATTGACCCCGATGCCAAACCCACCGATGTGACCGACTTTGGCCACAGCGTGACCATGGGCCAGCTTGAGCAGATGATGATCCAGCAGGTTGGGTTCAAATATGCGGGCGTGGGCCGAAAGGTATATCCGGGGCTGTTGCAACTGGCGTCTTTCATCTCGATGAACAATGACACCCACCGCGATGCTTTCACAAACCAGATCACCCGCGTGGCGCAAAAAGCGGCGCATGAGCATGACAAACACAACAAGTTCTACGACGAATACCTCGCCGTGATGGACATGCCGGCGGAGTTCTACCTCTCGACCGTGCAGCGCGTGTTCAAGGAACGCGAGATCGCCCGCAACGTCTTTACCGTGGCAGGCCGTCAGGTCGATATCGGCAAGATCACAACTGTCGCGGTCAAAACGGTCGAAGGGAGCAAGGATGACATTTCAGCCCCTGGTCAATGTATCGCGGCCCTTGATCTGCTGACCGGCCTGCCAGATTCCAAAAAGGCGAGCCACCTCGAAGATGGCGCGGGCCACTACGGGATTTTCGCGGGCAAAAGCTGGCGCAACAATATCCGGCCCTTGGTGCTGGACTTTATCGATGCCAACAACGGCACGCCTGAGCCTATGAAGGCTGAGCCCAACAAGGCAAAAGCGCCAGCAAAACCAGCAGCGGCCTAATCCGCTGCCCCATTACAGCGCCAGAGGTTGAAGCATCCAGTCGCGCAGCGCGGCGGTTGTGGCCTCTGGTTGCTCAAGACTGGGCATATGGCCTGCATCCTCCAGCACTGTTAGCTTGGCATAAGGGATCATTTCGGCCATGAAAGCATGACGCTTAACCGGGCAAAGCGCGTCATGTTCGCCGCAAAGCACCAGCGCTGGCACTTTGCATTTGCGCAGCACTGCTTGTTGGTCTCGGCGGCGTTGTAGCGCACGGGATTGGCGCACAAAAACATCGCCGCCCAGCGTCTCGGCCATTTCCATCGCACGTGTCAGCACTTCGCCACGCCCAACGCCGGGCGCAAGAAAGCCCGACGCCATACGCGACTGCATCGCCTCTCGCAGTTTGCCTGACTGTGCCATAACGATCTGCGGCTCACGGTCGGCTGCAATTGCCGGAAGTTCGGCCAATACATGGGTGGCCAGCAAGGCGATGCGGCTGATGCGATCGGGGGCGCGGCGCAGCAGTTCCAGCGCCACAACGCCGCCCATCCCCTGCCCCACCAGCGCGAAGCGCTGCGGCAGTTGATCCAAAAGACCTGAGGCGATCTCTTCTATGCGCTCCCCTTGGGTGATCGGCGCCAGCACAACCGTGGACCGGGGCGAAAGCGCCTCAATCTGCGGGGCAAATGCACGGGCGTCACACATCATACCGGGCAATAGAACGAGCGGCTCAGCCATGCGCGACTTTCCGGTCAGTTATGCAGTTGAAATGACGTGGTTTCATGCCGTCCCCCTTGGGTTTGGCTGCCTCATAGCATGGGTATTTTGGGCTGGCATCGGGGCGCAGGGTGCATCGGCGGTTCCATGCCCGCCAACGCGCACCGCGTTCGACCTTATTGGGCCGACACCTCTTCGATCGCCTGCACGATCAACGCCAAACAATGCTCATCGGAAAAGCGGTGGTCGGCGTCTTTGACCAGTGTCAGGCGCATATCGGGGCTTTGGGCGTGCTCTAACAGCCGAACAGCCGTCTCCGTGCTAACGGCGGTATCTGCGGTGCCTTGCAGCAGCCGCACGGGAAACGGCAGCGTGAGAGGGTCGCGCAGTACCAGCCGCTTGCGCCCATCTTCAATCATGCGGCGGGTGATGACGTAGGGCTCCATATAGTCCGACGGCAGTTCGACCTGTCCGACCTCTTCCAACGCCTGTTTCTGCGCATCGGTAAAATTCGCCCAATAGCCATCTTCGGTAAAATCAGGTGCGGCGGCGATGCCGATCAACCCGGCAATACGCTCAGGCCGCTGCCGCGCCAACAGCAGCGCCTGCCAGCCGCCCATAGACGACCCCACGACGATCAGCGGCCCTTCGGTCAGTGCTTCGACCGCTGCCAATGTGTCTTCGTGCCAGTCGCCGATACAGCCTTCGGCAAAGCTGCCCGAGGATTCGCCGTGACCCGAATAGTCGAACCGGAGAAACGCCCGTCCCTCGGCCCGTGCCCAGTCTTCAAGAAAGACCGCCTTGGTTCCCATCATGTCAGACTTCAGCCCGCCGAGGAATACAACGCAGGGCCCTGCGCCCGCTGTGTAGTGATAGGCGATGCGCCGCCCTTCTGGGGTGTCGATGAATGTGCTGTCTGCCATGCTGCCTCCGTGTTTTAGCCAATCATGCGCGGCGGAGGCGGCAAGGGCAAGTCACCCGTCATCCGGATGTTCCACCTCGGGCAGCCAATGAGCCAGAACGGCGGCGGCAACTGCCATCAAGGCAAATAGCATCAGCGTCGCCTGCGGCCCGATCAACGCGGCCCCTCCGCCCAGCACCCCGGCCAGCAGCAACAGAACCCCAATCACCGTATTACTAACGGCAGCATAGGCCGCGCGGCTGTCTTTGGGTGCCATATCAACCAGATAGGTCGACCGCCCCTGCCGCACGCCGTGATAGGCGATCATCAAGATGAACAGCACGCCGGGCATTGCCCAGACCGCCTGCGCCATGCCAAGGAACCACAGCAGCACCGCCAGCGCCATCGCCACCGCGCCCACGATTCCTGTCAGCATCAGCACCCGGCGGCTCGACATATCCGACAGCCGCCCCCAGACATAAGAACTGACCAAAGACGCCAGTGCAGAGGCCATCACCAGCGCACCCAGTTGGCCCAACTGCCCGGTCTCGGACGGTCCGGCCAGCACCACCAGATAGGGCGGCGCAAGGGCGGTCGATACCAATAGGCCGCGCACCAGAATGAAAAGCCACAGGTCGCAATTGCCGCGCAATAGATTGAAATCGACGCCGGCGCTTTTGTCAGGCTCGCTTGGTGTCTCTTTGATCGTTGAAAACAACACCGCAGCGCCGATCCACAGAGCCGCCGCCAGCGCGATTGCCGTGACGACGACGCCCCGGCTCTGAAACAGGCCAGACATCAGCAGCCCCGCAAAGATCACCACACCCACCGATGACACCGACCCAGCCAGCCCCGTCACCGATCCGCGCCGCGTCTTTCCCACGGTCTTGCCAAGGATATCCTTAAACGACACCGAACAGGCAGCCCGGCACACAGCCAGCAGCGCCAAGGCCGCGCACACCGCATAGCCCGCTGCGGCCCCCTCAAGACTGAGAGCTGCAAGCGCGATCAACGCCGCCGCCACCCCCTGCCCGACCGAGCCCACCACCCATGCCCATTTGCGCCGCGCCATCCGTTCGACCATTCCAGCCAGCGCGATCTGCGGCAACAGTGACCCGGCCTCGCGGATCGGCACTAAGGCACCCGCGAAAACCGCAGGCGCGCCAAGGGCGCTTAACAGCCATGCCAACACCAGCTTAGGGTCAATCAACCCGTCTGCGACCTTGGTCATCGATAGCGACACGATATGGCGCAGCCCATTACGGGCCTCGGCTTGCTGGGCCTTGTCCCCCAAGCCTTCAGCTGGGTCATCCGCGCCCGAAATCGTCTCAAAAGCGCGCTGCGCCGTGTCGTCTTGCATCTGACCCGTCCTCGTTGTTGCCCGCCTGACATAGCGCGCCGCCCGCATCGCGCAACTTTTCAGCGCGCGCCCTGCCAGCATTGACAAGCTGCCCCCGCCCCGCCACATAGGCGAAACACATAACCCGCAACCGGGCGTCTCGTAGGCGCCAAACCGACGAGGAGCGCCCAAGATGGCCCAAATCTCCCTCACCCTTCCCGATGGCAATAGCCGCCAATATGACGCCGGCATCACCGCTGGTGAAGTGGCTGCCGACATCTCAAAATCCTTGGGCAAAAAGGCCATCAGCGCCACTGTCAACGGTGCGCATTTCGATCTGGCCTGGCCGATCAAAGCGGACGCCGACATTGCGATCCACACCATGGCCGACGAAGAGCAGGCCAACGAGCTGGTGCGCCACGACCTTGCGCATATCATGGCCCGCGCCGTGCAGGAAATCTGGCCCGACACCAAAGTAACCATCGGCCCGGTGATCAAAGACGGCTGGTACTACGACTTTGACCGCAAAGAACCCTTTACCCCAGAAGACCTCGGCGCGATCGAAAAGAAGATGAAAGAGATCATCAATAAACGCGATCCCGTCCGGACCGAGGTTTGGGACCGCGCCCGCGCGATCAAACATTACGAAGACCTGAACGAGCCTTATAAAGTCGAGCTGATCGAGGCGATCCCCGGCGATGAGCCGCTGCGGATGTATTGGCACGGCGATTGGCAGGACCTCTGCCGTGGCCCGCACCTGCAACACACCGGCCAAGTGCCGGGCGATGCGTTCAAGCTGATGTCCATCGCTGGCGCCTATTGGCGCGGCGACAGCAGCCGCGCCATGCTGCAACGCATCTACGGCGTGGCTTTCACCGGCAAGGAAAAGCTGCGCACCCATCTCAACATGCTCGAAGAAGCCGCCAAGCGTGACCACCGCAAGCTGGGTAAAGAGATGGGCCTGTTCCACATGCAGGAAGAGGCACCGGGCCAAGTCTTCTGGCACCCTAATGGCTGGCGCATCTACACCACCTTGCAGGACTACATGCGCCGCATGCAGGACCGCGACGGCTATGTCGAGGTGAACACCCCGCAGGTCGTCGACCGCAAACTGTGGGAGAAATCCGGCCACTGGGACAAATACCAAGAGAACATGTTCATCGTTGAGGTCGACGAGGAACATGCCCGCGAAAAGGCGGTGAACGCGCTCAAGCCGATGAACTGCCCCTGCCACGTGCAGGTCTTCAACCAAGGCCTGAAATCCTACCGCGACCTGCCGCTGCGCATGGCCGAGTTCGGATCCTGCGCGCGCTATGAGCCTTCGGGCGCATTGCACGGCATCATGCGGGTGCGTGGCTTTACCCAAGACGATGGGCATATCTTCTGCGCCGAGGATCAGATCACCTCGGAAACCGCCAAGTTCATCGCCTTTCTGTCGAAGGTCTATGCCGACCTCGGGTTTGAGAACTGGACCATCAAGCTCTCCACCCGCCCCGAAAAGCGGATTGGTTCCGATGAGACATGGGACAACATGGAGCAGGCGCTTGGCGATGCTTGCAAGGCCGCGGGCTATGACTTTGAAGTGCTGGAGGGCGAAGGCGCCTTCTACGGGCCGAAGCTCGAATTCACCCTGACCGATGCCATCGGGCGCAACTGGCAATGCGGCACCCTACAGGTAGATGCCAACCTGCCCGAGCGTCTGGAGGCAAGCTTCATCGGGCAAGACGGCAACAAGCACCGCCCGGTTATGCTGCACCGCGCGACCCTTGGCTCGTTCGAGCGCTTCATCGGCATCCTGATCGAAGAACACGCTGGCAAGCTGCCCTTCTGGCTGGCCCCGCGTCAGGTGGTCGTGGCCTCCATCACGTCTGAAGCGGATGACTATGTGGCCGAGGTCGTCGAGACCCTGAAAGCCGCTGGTGTGCGTGCGGAAGCCGACATGCGCAATGAGAAGATCAACTACAAAGTCCGCGAGCATTCGGTCGGCAAAGTGCCGGTGATCCTTGCCGTCGGGGCGCGCGAAGTAGAGGAGCGTACCGTTTCCGTGCGCCGTCTGGGGCAAAAGCAGACTTCGGTGCAGCCGCTGGATGCACTCACCGCCGAACTGGCGCAGGATGCGACTCCACCTGACCTGCGCTAACGGCTTGTAACAAATCTGCGCTCCGGCGGTCTTGCGGGCAGCTTGCCCCCTGCCCGCCGGAGCGTTTTTGTAACAATCATTCCCTTCCTGCGCGGGAAGGTTACAATTTTCGCTAATTTTCCGCGTGATTTCTGACGGGACCGTGACACACTCCCTCGTGACTGGCTTGTGAGGAAGCAGGCTGCTCTAGTAAACCTGTTCAAACCATCAGGAAGGAAACGACAATGTCCACCACACTCAAAACCGCCGCCATCGCAGGGGCCGTCGCCGCCGCGCTGAGCAGCCACGCCACGACCGCCACCGCCGCTTCGCAAGAGAAATGCTTTGGCGTTTCGCTGGCCGGTGAGAACGACTGCGCAGCGGGCCCCGGCACCACCTGCGCAGGCACCTCTGTGACCGATTACCAAGGCAACGCATGGACCCTCGTTGACGAAGGCACCTGTGCCGACATCGAACTGCCTGCCATGGCAGACGGCACCGAGCGGACCGGCGCGTTGGAAGCGCTCGACCGCGACCTGCCCGCTTAATCTATAGCGTTCCGGGCGGCACCCCCGCCCGGAACCCCGCCCCGCAACACGCCGGAGGCCGATATGCGCGACGATACCCTCCCCCTTACCACACTGCCGAATGCTCCTGGCGTCGGATATAAAGCCCGGCATTTCGATGCCTTGATGGCTGACCCCGGCCCGGTGCGCTGGATCGAAATCCATGCAGAGAACTACATGGGTGATGGGGGCCGCCCTCATGCGCAACTGCGCGCGCTACAAGAGAATTTCGCGTTGTCAGTGCATGGCGTAGGGCTGTCGATCGGCGGCGAAGGACCACTGGATACAGATCACCTTGCCCGGCTCAAAACTCTTTGTGACCGAACACAGCCCGCCTCTTTTTCAGAACATTTGGCATGGTCGACGCATGGGATGGAGTATCTTAACGATCTCCTGCCACTGCCTTATACCGAGGCAACGCTTGCCCGCGTCGCGGCACATATCAATCAGGTGCAGGACGTGTTGGGGCGACAAATGTTGCTCGAAAACCCTTCCAGCTACCTTGCCTTCGCGGAATCAGACTTGTCGGAAACCGACTTTATGACCGAGCTTACCCTGCAAGCTGGCTGTGGCCTCTTGCTGGATGTCAACAATGTCTTCATTTCCGCGACGAACCTCGGGCTTTCCCCTCAAGACTACATTGATGCCTTTCCGACTGAGCATGTCGGTGAAATTCATGTCGGCGGGCATGACGACGACACCGATGACCACGGCGCGCCTTTGCTGATTGACAGTCACGGCAAAGCGGTCGGCGACCCGGTTTGGGAATTGCTGTCCTACACGCTGGCGCAAACTGGGCCAAAGCCTGTTTTGGTAGAGTGGGACAATGACGTGCCCGACTGGTCCGTACTACGGGCCGAGGCAGAGCGCGCCGCGCAGGTGCTGGTGTGACTGATCAACGCGATTTCCGCGCTGCACTGCTTGACCCCTCTCGCCCCGAGCCTGCGGGCCTACGTGACGGCAACGGGCAACCCGCAGGGGCGCGTTATGGTGTCTATCGCAACAACGTCACTCATTCCCTGATCGCCGCGCTCGAAGTAGCGTTTCCGCTGGTTCGCAAGCTGATCGGTGCCCGCAATTTCGCCGAATTGGCCCCGCTTTATGTGCGGGCGTATCCACCGACATCGCCGCTTATGATGCATTACGGTGCCGAATTCCCCACATTCATCGCCGGCTTCGCCCCTTTGGCCAAGGTCGAATACCTCGCCGATGCCGCCCGGCTCGATCTTGCCCTGCGGTCATCCTACCACGCGGCCGATGCTCCCGCACTTGATCCGCTGGTGCTCCAGACGCTTGCATCCAACACCTTGATGGCTGCCAGATTCACCATGGCGCCTGCGACGCGCATTCTGCGCTCACGCTGGCCGCTCTTCGACATCTGGCGCTACAACTTTACGGAGGCTGCGCCGAAGCCACGCAACCTCCCTCAAGACGTGGTTATTGCCCGGCCCGCCTATGACCCCGCGCCCCATCTGCTTCCACCCGGCGGCGCCACATGGCTGTCTCACCTCGCCGAGGGAACGACTTTCGGTGAGGCTCATGCTTCCACTGTCGACACTCAACCTGAGTTTGATTTGGCCGCCACACTGACCCTTGCACTAAGCCACGGCATTTTCAGTGCGATCTCTACGGAGGACACCCAATGAGCCAACTTCTTGGCCGCTATCGCAACGCCACCGACCGCCTTGAATCGGCCGATTGGTTGCTTTCCACCCTTGCCCGTTTCCTCTTTGCAGCGGTGCTGCTGGTCTACTTCGTGAATGCTGGTCTTACCAAACTTGGCGATGGCCCCTTGGGCATCCTCAGCCCCTCCACCGGTGCCTATGCACAAATCTTTCCCCGCGCGTTTGAGGCTGTAGGCTATGACAGTAGCGCGCTTGGGCTGTTTCATTGGCTTGTTGTCGTGGCCGGAACGTTGGCAGAGTTTATCCTGCCCGTTCTGCTCGTGCTGGGTCTACTCACTCGGCTGTCGGCTTTGGCCATGATTGGCTTTGTTACGGTTCAATCGCTGACCGATCTTTTCGGGCATGGCCAGTGGAGCGCGCTTGGCAGCTGGTTTGACAGGTTTCCAGACGCCCACATTCTGGACCAACGCGCGCTTTGGGTTTTCTTACTTTCGGTCCTCATTCTGAAAGGTGCCGGCCCGCTGTCGCTGGATCGACTGCTTGCGCCTAAAACTTAAAGCATCGCTTTAACTTCGGCCTCCACCTCTTTGTTCCAACCTATAAAAAGCGCATCGTCTACAGCAATCAGAGGGCGCTTCATTAGGGCTGGATACGCCTTGAGCAGCGCAAGCGGGTCTTGCGCGCGAGCATCCTCATCCAAACCCCGCCAAGTCGTTGAGCGGGTATTAAGCAGCGCAGCACCAAACTTCTCATGAGCCTGCGCCAAGACTGCATCTGGCACGCCTTCTTCTCGGACATCGACCAACTTCGCTTCTGGCAGCGCTTTTCGAGCCTTGCGGCAGGTGTCGCAGTTTTTCAGCCCATAAATTAACACATCCATCTCCTTAGCACCGCAATCCTGCGCCCTTTTGCGGGTTTCGCCCATGATCGCTTGATTTTTTCCAAGTCCGCGCGATCTTTCTATTATGGCGGATCACAATTCAATCGCTTTCGCCATTCTGCTTTGGGCAGATACGTCAAAGACAAAGGAGGCGCGGAAATTATGCCAACTGGCACCGTGAAATGGTTTAACACCACCAAAGGCTACGGGTTCATCGCCCCGGAGAGCGGCGGTAACGATGTATTCGTTCACATCTCAGCGGTTGAACGCTCCGGCTTGACCGGACTGGCGGACGACCAGAAGGTCAGTTTTGAACTGACAGAAGGGCGCGACGGCCGGCAAATGGCGACCGATCTCGCCCTGCTCTAGCCAAGATATTGCAAAAGAACCCCCGGCGTTTCGCGCCGGGTGTTGCATAGTCTGTCAATTATACGAACAGCCCTTTGTCCCCTCTGGGCAAGGCACGCGGGCCGAGCGGCGCGGTGTCGCCACACGGTGGCGGCGAACCACAGGATGGGATTTGACCTCGGCATATGTCATGGGTTGGTTCGGGGTACCGCAGCAGATGACACCCGAAATGGTGATGGGCTGCAAGCCAGTCGGACAGTAATTAGCGCTGCTTGGATAGGCATAGATCTTAGGCTCGGCAGCAGCCTGACCGACCATAGCGGTTAAAAACAGCCCGACTGCGGCTGCAATAGCTGGGGTTAGACGCATGATAATCCTCGCAATTCGCTTTACCTAAATTCAATATAGCAAAGCTTGCCGGGACGGATTCATCAAGTCCAGTGTTTTGTCAAAGCACATCGGTTGGCCCGGAGGCGCATTGTGGGCATTAACCTATGCGCCCGCCGCCTCGACCCGGCGCGAAGCTCATACCACTCTCAGCAGCGGCGCAGCCACTCCCGTGCGACGGCCCGCGGGCCATCGGCACGCAAACACAGGTTCCCAAGTTCAACCCATTCCTCTGGATCAAAATCGGGGAAGAAGGCATCTGCATTGTCAATTTCAACATCCAGTTCGGTGACCAAAAGCCGATCCGCCAAGGGCAGAAGTGCGCGGTAGATCCCCTCACCGCCAATGCCATAAACACGGCGATAGCCCTCGGCCGCGCAGTAGCCCAAGGCCGAATGCGGGTCACGCGCCACATGCACCCCTTCGATATCGGCGCTTGAAACCACGCAGTTCAGGCGGTTCTTCAGTGGTTTAAATGGCAGGCTTTCCCATGTACGGCGCCCCATAATGATCGCGCCGCCCGTGGTCTCACGTTGGAAAAACTTCAGATCTTCGGGCAGAGACCACGGGATATCTCCATCTTTGCCAATGGCTCCGTTGCGGGCGCGTGCGACGATCAGACTTAGCATCAGACGGCCACCGGTGCTTTGATCGCTGGATCGGGGTCATAGCCCTCGAAGGTGAAATCCTCATAGCGGAAATCAAAGATCGAACTAACCTTGCGGCCAATCCGCAGTTTTGGCAGCGGTTTTGGAGCCCGCGCAAGCTGGGTCTGCACCTGTTCTACATGGTTGGAATAGATATGCGCGTCGCCCATGGAATGCACGAAATCGCCGGGTTCGTAACCAGTGACATGGGCCAACATTTCCAAAAGCAGCGCGTAAGAGGCGATGTTAAATGGCACCCCCAGAAACATATCTGCCGAGCGTTGATAGAGTTGAAGATGCAGCTTGCCGCCCGCAATGCGCACTTGCCACAGCGTATGGCAAGGCGGCAGCGCCATCTGGTCAACCTCACCGGGGTTCCACGCTGAAACAATGAGGCGGCGGCTGTCGGGGGTGGCGCGGATCGCCTCTACCAACTTTGCGATCTGATCAACTTGGCCCGCGCGGTGCAGCACCGTACCGTCGGGTTGCGGTATCGCGTCCCCCACCGTCGGAAAGCGGCGCCATTGATGGCCATAGACCGGGCCGAGGTCACCGTCTTCATTCGCCCATTCGTTCCAAATGGAGACACCGTTTTCCTTGAGGTAGGCGATATTGGTATCCCCTGCGAGGAACCACAAAAGCTCATGCACGATGGATTTAAGATGCAGTTTCTTGGTTGTGACCAGCGGAAAACCATCAGCCATCCGATAACGTTGCTGCATCCCGAAATGAGAGATCGTCCCCGTTCCGGTTCGGTCGGTCGAGGTCACCCCCTGTTCCAGCACTTCGCGCAGCGCATCATGGTACTGTTTCACGCGGCAACCCTCGTCATCGTGGCATTTGCTTCTGCATAGCCTCCCGCGTGCCTATCCTCAAGCAGCGTGGTATTGCTTTTGGGCTGCACTTCCGCACCGAGTTTCCCCGCAGGGCCCAAGCACATCGACAGAACGGGCGCCGCTTTGGGACAGTCCGCCAAAACTAGCAGACATAAAAATATCGAGGCAGAGCAGTATGACACGGATTTGGATGGGCCTTGCGCTCGGCTTGGGGGTTTCGGCCTGCGGTGGCACAGCACCTTTCGGCGACGACGACGACGATGATACGAGCACAGGCAGCGACAGCGTCTATTTCACGGATCAGAACGAGCTGATGACTCTGAACAACATCACCTACGACCCTGACAGTGACACGCTGACGCTCAACAACATCCCGTTTGATGATCCTGACAACGTTTACGAGCGTATCCAGTCCGAAAAGTTTTCCAACTCTTTCGACGCTTATGAAAGCGTACCAACATCCGGCACAAATGAGGTTGAGTATTTCGCGGTCTTCCGTCGTTCGGATTCGGGTCAATCACAAGTCGCCGCGGCCGGGACCAACAGCTATGTGAATTTCGGCTACGGCGGTGCTGGTGCCCAGCGGCTTGGCAATCAGCCAAACCTTCCTTCGTCCGGCATCTACTCCTACAATGGCG
The DNA here is from genome assembly GCF_022788715.1 of Sulfitobacter sp. DSM 110093. Taxonomy (NCBI): domain Bacteria; kingdom Pseudomonadati; phylum Pseudomonadota; class Alphaproteobacteria; order Rhodobacterales; family Roseobacteraceae; genus Sulfitobacter; species Sulfitobacter sp. DSM 110093. The sequence goes on along the minus strand of NZ_CP085167.1, from coordinate 1,024,345 downwards.
AATATGCAGCCGTGCGCACGACGCGAGATGGCGTTAACAATGGTGTGACCTTTGTAACCGGAGACGCCAATTTGCGCGTCGATTTCGACGACTTTGATGTAGGTGGCGCAGCGGGCGGGTCGATCTCTAACCGCCAAGTCTATAATACCAATGGTCAGTCGGTCGGCGCATTGGACGGGTATATCTCTCTTACCGATACGACAATCGATTTTGAGAACAGCAGCATCGCCACCTCCACCGCTACCGAATTCGATGGCACTGGCGAAGCGACAGGCGCTGGCGGCAATTGGCAGGGTGTCTTTGCTGGACCGGGCGGAAGCGAGATCGCGGGCATCGTCTTTGTCGAAGGCTCCGAAGTGCGTGAAGTCGGCGGTTTCATCGCCACACAATGATGCGAAAGCTGGCCCTCGCCGCTGCGATGAGCCTGACCGTCGGGGGCAATGGCGCAGCGCAATCCACGCTAGAGCCTGAAGCAGCGCGGCTGACCGCCGCGCAATTGCTGTCGCGCGGCCATGCACAGGCCGCAGCCCAGATCACCGATGTGCTGGTGCTCCGCGACCCCAAAGACAGCACCAGCCTAATTCTTAACGCGCATGCCCGGCGTAGATTGGGCGACAACACCCGCGCCCGACAGGCCGCGCGGCAAGGCTGGCAGGCGGCCGACCGACCGGTTGAGCGATATGGCGCTGCGATGGCCATGGCGCAGGCGTTATCATCAGACGGGGCCAAAACACGGGCCCAATTCTGGCTACGCCGGGCGGCGCATGTGGCCCTCGATGCCCGCACCCGCGCCCGCGCCATTCGCGATTACCGCTATGTCAGCACGACGAACCCATGGTCGGTGAACCTGTCCTTCAGCATTGACCCCAGCGACAACGTCAATGGTGCCCCCAGCGATAATACGTTTGTGTTGGGCGGGCTGATTTTTACCAACCCCGCCGCCGTGCCAATCTCGGGCTTCGTACTGCGCCAAGACACGGCGCTGCGCTATAACTTTGGCACCACGCAGACTGAGCGGAATTTCGTTGCCCTGAATTGGACCGAGAGCCACACCGTCTTTACCGATGACGATGTGCCCACCGGGGTCAGCGCCTCTGATTTCGCCTTTCGCCGGGTGCAGGCACAGATCGGGCGCGATTTCACCACCGGTCCAGAGGCACCGCGCCAGACCCTGTCTCTGAGCTTCGGCAGGCTGTGGTCAGCCAATGACCCGCTGGCCGATGAGGTCAAACTCGACTGGCGGCAAACCTATCTCCGGCCCCAGCAACGCCTTTTTTCGTGGAACGCGGAACTTGGTTATTCGCACCGCAAAGATAGTGATCTACGTTCGGGCGTGACGGCGACGCTGGGCAGCTATTGGGCCCGCCCGACCAAAAGTGGCGGACGGCTGTCGTGGAATGCCCAAATTGGGCGCACTGACACCGACAGCGCAGCGCTGACACACACCGCCCTGTCACTGGGCGTGCAGTATACATTTTCCAAACCCGTACTGGGGGCCACCGCGCAGATCGCTTTAAGCACGCAAGCCAAACAATATGACGATCCGCTTTATGGCCCCGACCCGCGCGCCGATCTGGGCGCGGTGGTTTCGACCTCCTTGGTGTTCACCGACTTTGACACCTACGGTTTTGCTCCTAAACTTACCCTTGAAGCGCGGAAGACAAATTCCAATGTCACCCGCTTTGAGACAGAGAATTTCGGTCTGAATATGGGGTTTCAATCCCTATTCTGACCGTCCCAACAGACCAAAGGAACACCGATGCCCATTAAATATCTGCACACTATGGTGCGCGTAAAGGATCTCGACGCCTCCATCGCATTTTACAAACTTCTGGGCCTTGTTGAGCGGCGCCGCATCGACAACGAGGGTGGCCGTTTCACGTTGGTCTTCCTCTGCCCGCCGGATCAGGCCGATGGTCATGCGGATGTGGAACTGACCTACAACTGGGACGGCGATGATGAATTGCCCAGCGACAGCCGCCATTTCGGCCACCTCGCCTATACGGTCGAGAATATCTACGAAACCTGCCAAATGCTGCAAGACAACGGCGTGACCATTAACCGCCCCCCGCGTGAAGGGCGAATGGCCTTTGTTCGCTCACCTGACAACATCTCGGTTGAGCTGCTGCAAGAAGGCGATTCTCTACCTGTGCAGGAACCTTGGGCCAGCATGGAAAACATCGGCCATTGGTAAGGTTTTGCATCAGTGCCGCGCTGGCGCTGATGCTTGCGCCAATGGCCGACGCACAGGCGGCGCCCTGCCGCCTTGCGTTGGCTTTGGCACTGGATGTGTCCTCTTCTGTTGATCCAGAAGAGGACCGTTTGCAGCGCGGCGGGCTTGCCGCTGCGCTGCGTGCACCCTTGGTCGCGCGGGCCTTTTTCGCCGGTGATGTGCCCGTGGCGCTGGCAGCCTATGAATGGTCAGGCGAGGCGCATCAGACAATCGTGCTAGATTGGACGTTGATTGACCGCCCCGCCGCGCTGATGGCTGCGGCAGATATCATTGAGACGAGTCAACGCAGCGAAAGCGGGCAGCCCACCGCGATGGGCCATGCCCTGCGGTTTGGGGCGACGCTGTTTGACGCCGCGCCTTTCTGCGATGCCCACGTGATCGACCTAGCAGGCGATGGGCAAAACAACGAAGGGTTTGACCCCCAAACCGCCTATCGCGCTGCGCCCTTTGCAGGGATCACCGTGAATGGGCTGGTCGTGAACGCCGCTGATTTCGAAGGCGAGTTAGGTCTGATCGCCTTCTACCAATCTCAAGTGCTACATGGGCCGGGAGCGTTCATGGTCATCGCTTCAGGATTTGCAGATTTCGAGCGGGCCATGCGGGTCAAACTGATCCGAGAGGTATCACCTCCTGCTTTGGGTGGGCTGCCATCTACGCAAGGCTCGCGAGGATGATCCGCGCCGCCTTTGCTTTCTGTCTTACTCTTTGCCCCCCACAATGGGCGGATGCCGCCTGTCGGCAGGCGCTTGCCCTGGGGCTGGATGTCTCCGGCTCGGTTGATGCGCGCGAGTATCGGCTGCAACTGGGTGGTTTAGCCAATGCGCTTAATGATCCCCGCGTGCGGCAGGCGCTGCTAACGCTGCCAGGGCATACCATTGATCTACTGGTTTACGAATGGAGCGGCCTAGAGGATCAGGCGGTGATCCTGCCGTGGACAACGCTGAGCGATGCCGATGTGCTGGATGATACCATCGCCCGCTTGCGCAGCACCCAGCGGCGACAGACATCTCCCGGTACCGCCCTCGGCGCGGCCATGCAACTTGGTGCACAGTATCTGGCAGAGCGGCCTGACTGCCAAAAACACACGCTCGACATTTCTGGTGATGGGATCTCGAACTTCGGCCCCCGCCCCCGCGACCTGCGCGTCGGTTTGGCAGCGGACCCTCCCGGGTTGACCATCAACGGGTTGGTAATCGGCGTTGATGACCCGGCCGCTGACGACAGCCAACAGGCCGCGATTGGCACGCTGGCGTCCTACTACCGGGCCGAGGTGATGCTCGGCCCCAATGCCTTTGTCCAAACCGCACTTGGGTTTGAAGACTACGGTCGCGCCATGGCCGAAAAACTGCTGCGTGAATTGGACGGGACCGTTCTATCGCAACTTGCCCACCCTACCCGCACGGATCAGTAAATATAGCGGATTTGGTCTGTCCAATACCGCTCCATCCGTTTCAAAGATCGGGTGATATCCTCAATCCCGGCATCACCGAGTACACCTTTGTTCTCCATCCCGTCGGCATGACGTGAGAAGAGATCGGCAACAACATCGCGGATATAGCGTCCCTTCTCTGTCAGCCGTACACGGACCGAACGGCGGTCAATCTCACAACGCTGATGGTGCATATAGCCCATCTCGACCAGTTTCTTGAGGTTATAGCTAACGTTGCTGCCTTGGTAATATCCACGGCTTTTTAACTCGCCCGCCGTGACCTCATTATCACCGATGTTGAACAGCAGCAGCGCCTGAACCGCGTTGATTTCCAACACGCCAACGCGCTCAAACTCATCCTTGATGACGTCCAACAGCAAGCGATGCAGCCGCTCAACCAAAGACAGGGACTCAAGGTAGCCGACCATGAAACCTTTCACAGCCAAAGGCTGTGTTGCGGGATCGTGAATGCTCATGCGAAATCTCCGGTTCAATTTGTTTGAATTGGAAACTCGCTAAAAAATCAGAATAATTCGTTAAACCCGTAAGAATTTCCGCGATTAACCGCGCGCATCCGCCAATTGTCCGCGAATATCCGTGACCAGTGCCGTGTATTCGGCGGGCGCTTCGTCCTGCCCGCTGACCCAAAGATAGAGGTCGTGGTCGTTCTCATTGAGCATCTGATCATACAGCGTGAGCCCCGCATCATCCATCTGCGGCAACCGCGCCTCAGCATAGGCCGATAGGATCAGGTCCATCTCTTTGATGCCTCGGCGCATAGAGCGCATTTGCAGGCGTTTTAACCGGTGTTCATGGACTTCAGGCATCTGCGGGCTCCGTCATAAGGCGCCGAATGCGCTTTTCCAATTTGCCGACAGTCTCGGCCTTTTTCAGCAGGTCGGTGCGCAGGGCGCGCATGTCGGCCAGCACCTCTTCGAGATCAACGCGGCGCGCGGTTTCGCCCGCTTCGGGTGCATCGACCCCCTCGCCTTCGCCATTGATCAGCCACATCATAGAGACATTGAGCAGCCCCGCCAGCATCGAAAGCCGGTTGGCGCGCGGCTCAGACAGGTCGTCTTCCCAGCCACGCAAAGTGGACAGACGCACACCCAGCCGTTTGGCCAGCATCGCCTGAGTCATGCCAGTCTGTTCGCGGGCCGCCGCGACCCGGTCGCCAAAGGTGGCGGCCTCGGGGCCGTACCAGTCAATCTCGTCGGTCATGCTTTATCTCCTGCCAGACACCCTTGCCGGGTGCGGGGACGCCCCCTATGAACGTGGGGATATTAATAAGCAACCCGAGGCTGAAATGGAACTGCTGTCCGCGACCCTTGATCGGGTCAAACCGTCGCCCACCATCGCCGTCACCACCAAAGCGGCAGAACTCAAGGCCGCGGGGCGCGACATTCTCGCACTTGGCGCGGGCGAGCCGGATTTTGATACGCCGCAGAACATCAAGGACGCCGCAGTCGCCGCGATCAACGCGGGCAAGACGAAATACACCCCCGTCGATGGCATTCCCGAGCTGAAACAGGCGATCTGCGCCAAATTCAAACGCGACAACGGGCTGGACTACACGCCCGCGCAGGTCAGCGTCGGAACGGGCGGCAAGCAGATCCTCTATAACGCGCTGATGGCAACGATGAACCCCGGCGAAGAGGTCGTGATCCCCGCGCCCTATTGGGTCAGCTATCCCGATATGGTACTGCTCGCAGGCGGCACACCGATCATTGCACCTGCAACGCTAGAGAATAACTTCAAGCTCACGCCGGAAGCGCTGGAAGAGGCGATCACGCCCAAAACCAAATGGTTCATCTTCAACTCGCCCTCGAACCCTACCGGGGCGGGCTACAGCCGGGAGGAGCTGAAGGCGTTGACCGATGTGCTGATGCGCCACCCGAATGTCTGGGTGATGACCGATGATATGTATGAACACCTCGCCTATGACGGCTTCGCGTTCTGCACCCCGGCCGAGGTCGAACCCGCGCTTTACGACCGCACGCTGACCGTCAACGGCGTGTCCAAAGCCTATGCCATGACCGGCTGGCGCATCGGCTATGCCGCAGGGCCGGAAAAGCTGATTGGCGCGATGCGCAAAATTCAGTCGCAAAGCACGTCGAACCCCTGCTCGGTCAGCCAGTGGGCCGCGGTTGAGGCGCTGAATGGCACACAGGATTACATCGCTGAGAACAACGAGATGTTCGTGCGCCGCCGCAATCTGGTGGTCGAGATGCTCTCGGCTATTGACGGGATCACCTGCCCCACGCCCGAAGGGGCGTTCTACGTCTACCCCTCCATCGCGGGGCTGATCGGCAAGACCTCAGCGGCAGGGACCAAGATCACGGATGATGAGACATTTGCCACCGCGCTGCTTGAGGAAACCGGCGTGGCGGTCGTTTTTGGCGCGGCCTTCGGTCTTTCGCCGAATTTCCGCGTCAGTTACGCTACCTCCGACGACGCGCTGAAAGAGGCATGCACCCGCATCCAGACTTTCTGTGCCGGGCTGACGTAAAGGCGAACCATGGCAGGCGATCTTCCCGACTATTATTTCAGGATCCGCGAGAATGGCGCGGCGGTGTTTCGGCTGGATGCCGCAAACCGCCAGCGCCGGATCGAGATGGAGCAGATCGCCGTCGTCAACATCCGCAACGGTGAGGTAAAGCCTCACGGGCAGCACCGTCTAACCGATGCCGATAAGTCCGAGATCGCCCGCTGGACAAAGGCGCGCCGCGAAACCCTTGCCGCGCGGGAGATTGACGACATCCGCCGCGCGGTGGATCATCTGAACCTCACCACCCAATGGGCACAATCGCGCGCCACGGATGCCGAGTTGGATGCGGTGACGGATGACTTGTTGTTGGCAATGCATGATCTGCGCAGCACCTTAGTGCGCAAAAAAGCGGATCGGATGGACCGGGGCTGAGGGTTACGCGGCCAGTGACTTGACCGTGACGCCCCAGAACCGCGCGTTGAGCAGCAGCCCCGCGACGCCCAGCCCCGCCACCAGACCGGCCCAAATGCCCATCGCTCCGAACCCCAGCGTGAAGCCAAGGAAATAGGAGCAGGGCATCCCGACCACCCAATAGCTGATCGCGGCCATGACCATCGGTATCTTGGTATCCTGCACCCCGCGCAGCAGGCCAAGCGCCACGACCTGCGCCCCGTCGACCAGTTGAAACAGCGCGGCCATGACCAGAAGGCCGGTGCCAATGGCAAGGATTTCGACCCGCGCAGGCTCATCCTCCTGCATGAAAACCGAGATCAGCGGCTCGGGCCAGCCCACGAAACCGACCATGGTGATCAGGGCAAAGACCAGCGACAGGACCGTGACAATCACCGCGCCGCGCTTCATATGCGGCACGTCGCGGCGGCCATAGGCATTGCCCGCACGGATCGTAGCGACATTGCTCAGCCCCAGATGCACCATGAAGGTCAGAGAGGCGAGCTGGATCGCAATCCCATGCGCCGCCAGCGGGATGGTCCCCAGCCAGCCCATCATTAACGAAGAGGCCGCAAACAGGCCGACTTCGCTCAGCGTCGTCAGACCAATCGGCAACCCCAGCGTAAAGACCCGCACCAGCATCTGGGTATCGACCCGCCACAGCCGCACGAACAGACTGTGCTGCGGCAGGGCGATCAGCACATAGATCACCACTCCGATAAGCGAGACGCATTGCGTCGTGACCGAGGCCACCGCCGCGCCCATCACGCCAAGCTCCGGCGCGCCCCAATTGCCAAAGATCAGCGCGTAGTTCGCCATCGCATTGATCACGGCAGCCAGCAGGGTGATCCACAGCACGACCTGCGTCCGCTCTAAGGCAGCAAGGTAGGATTTCAGCACCATCACCAGCAGCGCGGGCACAATCCCCCAGCCCGCGACTTTGAGGTAATCACCCGCCGTGTCGGCAAGGTTGGGCCCCTGCCCCAGTAGGTCCAGCACCGCAGGTGACCAGATCATCGCGGGCAGCGCGATCATCGCAAAACCCACCGACAGCCACAGCCCCATGCGCGTGGCGCGGCGCAGGCCAATCTCATCATCCTCGGCGTCATAGGCGGCCACCAGCGGCATCACCGCCATGGCAAAGCCCGAACCGAAAATGAAAAGCACAAAGAAATAGGTACTGCCCAGCACCACCGCCGCCAGCGCCTCGACCGAATACCAGCCCAGCATGACCGTATCGGTCACCCCGATGGCCATCTGTGCCAGATGTCCGCCGATCAGCGGCAGGCCAAGCGTCAGGATCGCCCGGACGTGATTGCGGTTGGTCATTACTTTGGTCATGGGCAAGCCTTACGCCGGGCCGCTGCAAAGGGAAAGTCCGGTTTTTGCGCTCTGTCATAGGGTTGCGGGGCTTTGTTGCCTCGTTTTGGTCATGAATTCCTTGCGTTTGCGGCGCTTAATGGCAAAGCTGGGTGCAGGAGGGATCGCGATGGAACCTACACGGACCGAAACCCGCCAATTGAACGGCCAAGAGATTTTCATCCGTCATTGGGGTGATGAAAGCCTGCCGCCGCTGGTGATGCTGCATGGTTTTCCCGAATATGGCGGCGCATGGGCCGATTTGGCCGCGCTGCTTTCCCCACACTTTCATTGTATCGCCCCTGACCAGCGCGGCTATGGCCGAAGCAGCGCACCCGAGGGGATCGAGCCCTATGCCATGGCGCACCTGATGGCTGATATTGCTGCCTTGATCGGAGACAAGCCTGTGACCGTTGTAGCCCATGATTGGGGTGCCTCTGTCGGCTATGCGTTGGCGATGTTCCGGCCCGAGCTGGTGGCGCGGCTGATCATCCTCAACGGTGTGCATCCCGTGCCCTTTCAGCGGGCCATGGCGGCAGGTGGCGCGCAGTCCAGAGCCTCGCAATATATCAATACATTGCGCAGCGAAGGTAGCGCGGTCAGCTTGGGCAAAGACAATTTCGCAGGACTGCTCAAGCTGTTTTCGGCGCATATGGATCTCAGCTGGCTGACGGCAGAGCGGCTTGAGGATTACCGCGCGGAATGGGGGAGGCCGGGGCGGCTGAGGGCAATGATTAACTGGTATCGCGCCTCACCTCTGCAAGTCGCAGCGCCGGGCAAACCGATCCGTGATCTACCTGATTTTCCGGTAGAGCGCCTGCGCGTGAAATGCCCGCATTTGTTGGTTTGGGGCCGTGGGGATACCGCATTACTGCCCGAAGCAACCGAAGGGTTAGAGATTTTCGCCCAAGACCTGACCCGCGTTGAGATTGCGGACGCTGACCATTGGCTGCACCACCAGAAACCACAAGCGGTTGCCGACGCCGTGTTAAACTGGTGCGCACAGCGGCCCCTTGCAAAATGAGCAACTCAGTGTATATTTAAATATACATTCAGGAGCCGATCATGACCCGTATCCATACCAATCACATCGCCACCATGACTGAAATGCGCGAACCGCATAAAGTGTTGGAACGCTCTGGCGGCAAGCCCGTCGCGGTGATGAAGAACTCGCGCTGCGTGGGGTATTTCGTACCGGCAGCGGCGACTTTGCAGGAGGAGCCGCGCGTGGCGACACTGGATGAGGTGATGGAGAGTATTGCGCGGCGCAAGCATATCAACCAGCCGGTTCTGGACTATCTTAAAGATAAATGACCTATGTGCTGCTTTCACCTGACCTCGTCGTCAGGATCCACGATTCCGCGTTAAACCCCGGCGAGCTAGCCGGCATGGCCTTGGACAAATCACTCGAAGGAGCGCTGGCACGGGTCGACAACCGACTGGTCTACGGCATGATCGAAGATGTCTTTGACCTCGCTGCGGCTTATTGCGTAGCGGTTGCCACTGGGCATGTCTTTAACGACGCGAATAAGCGAACCGCGCATCTCGTTCTCGATATCTGTCTTGATCTCAATGGGGTAAAACTTGACCACGACACCGTCGAGGCGGGCGACCTGATCCGCGAAGTGGCCCAAGGCCGCATCGACGAAGAGACCCTTGCCGATTGGCTGCGTGCCAGAGCCAGCTGACCGGGTTAAATCCTCCCGACAAGACAAACCCGCGATTGCCCCCGGCGCGCGGGGCTGTCAAAATGGCCCCCACCCACAAACAAAGAGCAGGCCCGCATGACCGATCTTCTTTCCGGCCAGGAACCCACCGAATACGATGCCTCCTCCATCGAAGTGCTGGAGGGGCTGGAGCCCGTCCGCAAGCGCCCCGGCATGTATATCGGCGGCACCGATGAGCGTGCGCTGCACCACCTTGTGGCCGAAGTGCTCGACAACTCGATGGACGAAGCCGTGGCGGGCCATGCCAACCGGATCGAGGTGGAGTTGAACGCCGATTATTCGGTCACCATTCGCGACAACGGCCGCGGCATCCCGATCGACCCGCACCCGAAATTCCCTGAAAAATCCGCGCTCGAAGTGATCCTCTGCACGCTGCACGCGGGCGGCAAGTTCTCGGGCAAGGCCTATCAGACCTCGGGCGGTCTGCACGGGGTTGGTGCATCCGTGGTTAACGCGCTGTCGGATTCGATGGTGGTGCAGGTCGCGCGGAACCGCGAGTTGTTCGAGCAGCGGTTTTCACGCGGAATCCCGCAAGGCCCGGTCGAGAAAATCGGCGCAGCCCCCAATCGGCGCGGCACCACCGTCACCTTCCACGCTGACGAGCAAATCTTTGGCGCACACCGCTTCAAACCCGCACGTCTGCTCAAGATGGTGCGCTCTAAGGCCTATCTCTTCTCCGGCGTCGAAATCCGCTGGAAGTCCGAGATCGAAGACGGCGACACGCCGATGGAGGCGACGTTCCACTTCCCCGGCGGTCTGGCTGATTACCTGCGCGAAACCTTGGGTAAATCAACAACCTATGCCGAAAACCCCTTCGCGGGCACCGTCGAGTTCCAAGAACGCTTTGGTGTGCCCGGTAAGGTCGAATGGGCGATCAACTGGACCCCTGCCCGCGATGGCTTCATCCAGTCCTACTGTAACACCGTCCCCACGCCCGAGGGCGGCACACATGAGGGCGGCTTTTGGGCCGCGATCCTCAAGGGCATCCGGGCCTATGGCGAGTTGGCGAACAACCGCAAAGCCAAGGACATCACCCGCGAAGACCTGATTACGGGCGGCTGCGCGCTGGTGTCTTGCTTCATCCGCGAGCCGGAATTCGTGGGCCAGACCAAAGACCGCCTCGCCACGACCGAGGCCGCGCGTCTGGTTGAGAACGCCGTGCGCGACCACTTTGACAACTGGCTGGCAGCGGACACGAAATCCGCCGGTGCGATCCTCGATTTCCTTGTCCTGCGCGCCGAAGAGCGGATGCGCCGCCGTCAGGAAAAGGAAACCGCCCGTAAATCCGCCACCAAGAAGTTGCGTCTGCCCGGCAAGCTGACCGACTGCACCAGCAAGACCCGCGAAGGCACGGAGTTGTTCATCGTCGAGGGCGACTCGGCGGGTGGCTCTGGCAAGGGCGCGCGCAACCGTAATACGCAGGCGCTGCTGCCGCTAAAGGGTAAAATCCTGAACGTGCTCGGGGCAGCCTCAAGCAAGATCACCACCAACGCCGAGATCAACGACCTCTGCGAAGCGCTTGGCGTCGGCATGGGCACGAAATTCAACCTCGACGATCTGCGCTATGACAAGATCATTATCATGACCGACGCCGACGTCGACGGCGCGCATATCGCGTCGCTGTTGATGACGTTTTTCTTCACCCAAATGCGCCCGCTGATCGACGCGGGGCATCTGTACCTCGCCTGCCCGCCGCTGTTCCGCCTGACGCAGGGGGCGAAACGGGTCTATTGCCTTGATGAGGCAGAGAAAAACATGTGGTTGGAGAAGGGTCTCGGCGGCAAAGGCAAGATCGACGTGAGCCGCTTCAAGGGTCTGGGCGAGATGGACGCGAAGGACCTGAAAGAGACCACGATGGACCCCGAGACCCGCAAGCTGATCCGCGTGACTGTGGACGAGGACGTGCCGGGTGAGACCGGGGATCTGGTGGAGCGCTTGATGGGGAAGAAGCCGGAGATGCGGTTTGCTTATATTCAGCAGAATGCGCAGTTTGTGGAGGAGTTGGATGTTTGAAGGGGTAGAGCTTGCCTATCTTTGATTTGTATTCGAAACGACTTAAGAAAATTGAAGGAGATATTCTTGAAGTCTATATTTACAATGAAGTTCCAGAAGCCTTCCGAGTACAAATGGTTCACATCTGGGATGAGGCTATTGGAAACGAGGACGACTACCGCAATAGCTTTGGACCAGGGCAAACAGCCGAGGCTTTTAAGCTAATTGTGATGACCCTTCGAAAGGAATATGGTGTCTTTCATCTATCCCCTACATATCAAAAAGATAACTTTCGGACTGAGCTTGCAAGCTTCTTCCTGTCTACAGAAGAAACGGTAAAAGCGATTGATGTAATCGAACTCACGCTGAAATGCATTGATGTAGTTTGCAGAGATTGGTCAATTAAACATGGCGAGATTGCCGATGAAACGATTGCTGAAGCAAACGAGAGGCTTGCAGAACACGGGCTAGGATACTCCTATGTAGATGGGCGTATCCTAAGGAAAGATTCTGAATTTACTCACCAGGAAATCGTCAAGCCAGCTTTGACCGTTCTAAGCGGACAAATATACGCAGGAGCACGACAGGAGTTTTTTGGTGCCTTCGAAAATTTACGAGTAGGCAAGAATAAGGAAGCTCTTAATGACTGCCTTAAGTCGTTCGAAAGCACCATGAAAGCTATCTGCGATAAACGCGGGTGGGCCTACCCGAAGAACGCGACCGCCAAAACTCTGATATCTTGCTTAATTGAAAACGAAATTTTACCGTCATTTTGGAGAGTGTCCGGTCTTCTGTGTAACTGCGATCTGGTCCATGCTTCCTGAGAGGAGCAAGGACTATGACTATTTCCAAGGAACTGTTGGACGAGCTGCTGAAGGGCTGCGAGCGGCCTGAAGATCTGCTTGGCGATGCCGGGCTAATGAAAGAGCTCAAGATCAAGCTGATGGAACGGATGCTCGGGGCTGAGCTGACTGCACATCTGGGCTATGAAGACGGAAAAGATGCCCCGCCTGATCAGGCCAACCGTCGCAACGGCTCATCTGCTAAGAAATTGAAGGGGCAAGACGGCGAACTGCCTATCGCTGTGCCGCGGGACCGGGACGGCAGCTTCGAGCCTGAACTGGTGAAGAAGGGACAGACCCGCATTGATGGGATGGATGACAAGATTATCGGGCTTTACGCCGCTGGTCTGACGGTCCGCGACATCCGTGCTCATCTTGAGGACGTCTATGGCCTGCAAGTCTCGCCAGACTTGATCAGCCGCGTGACCGACGCGGTGTTGGATGAGGTTCGAGAGTGGCAATCCCGGGCGCTGGACCGGATGTATCCCATCGTCATTTTTGACGCTCTACGGGTCAAGATCCGCGACGCCGATAGCCGCATGGTCAAGAACAAAGCCGTCTACGTGGCCCTTGGTGTCAGCAGGGATGGCGTGCGCGAGGTTCTTGGTCTTTGGATCGCTGACAACGAGGGCGCCAAATTCTGGCTCTCGGTGATGACAGAGCTGAAGAACCGTGGGCTTCAAGACATCCTGATTGCGGTCGTGGACGGCCTCAAGGGCTTCCCTGATGCCATTACCGCAGCCTTTCCGGATACGGTCGTGCAAACGTGCATTGTCCATCTCGTGCGCCACTCGTTGAATTTCTGTGCCTGGAAAGATCGCAAGGAGGTGGCCGCTGATCTGCGGCGGATTTACAGTGCCCCTACAGCCGAGCAAGCCGCTGCGGAGCTGGATGCCTTTGAAGAAAAATGGGCCGGGAAATATGCCTCTATCGCCCCCGCCTGGCGCAGGGCTTGGCAAGAGGTAATACCGTTCTTTGCCTTTGATCCCGCCATCCGGAAAATCATCTACACCACCAACGCAATTGAAAGCTTGAATCGGGTAATCCGAAAATCGGTCAAGACGCGAGGATCGTTCCCGACCGAAGACGCAGCCACGAAACTGATCTACTTGGCGATCCGCAACTTTGAGAAAGGCGGCCGGAATGTTCGAGAATGGTTTGCGGCCCGCAATCATTTCGCCATAATGTTCGAGGATCGCTTCAATGCGTGACTGTATCTAAAACCCGCATGGGCCAGACCAAATACACAAAGTTCATGACACTCCCTCATTTTGGCAGGCTCAGATGAACTCATTGCGTTCCCTACTCGAGTCTAGCGTTCCGACTGGAAGGAATAATCTCAGTGGGCACGGTCAAGGTTCTATACCAACAACTGTCAGCGACCCAGTGGTGCAATACCTAATTAATATGACTGCTTCGTGCATCGTATTTTTGGGCCAGACCGAAAGAGAAAGGCAATAGTTCGCCATTCCGCCGGTATCATGCCGCATCTGTTCCCTATCCCATGCGCCTTTGGCGCATAGCCCCTTCCCTTCCCCCCATGGGGAAGGGGCTTCCACGCAACGATAGGTCGGGACCGCGACAGCAGTTACCTGCACCGTTCGCCTTTGCACCCCCAACTTCCCCCTTGATCCGCCGCTCACACCAGTCCTAAAGCATTTCTAATTTAACCTGAGGCATATCCGGCAGCCTGAAAGTAGTTTGAACACTCCTGCGGGGAGTACATTGCGCAGATATCGCCAAGGGCTTCGAACACCGAGGTGAATGATCGCGCACTGATGCGTCTGAGGTGAGACTTCAATTTGGAGAAAGCCAACTCAATCGGGTTCAGATCTGGTGAATATGGCGGCAGATAGAGGAACCAGCACCCATGAGCCTTGAGCGCCGCAGCGGCTTCTTTGTTGCGATGGGTCGCGAGGTTGTCGAGAACGACTGCCGTGCCTGGCGCGATCTCGGGGATCAGGACCTTTTGCACATAGGCCGCGAAAGCAGGGCCATCCATCGCGCCTTTGATTACCCAAGGTGCGATCAGAGCCTCATGTGTCAGCCCCGCAATCAGGGTTTGGGTTCCCCAACTGCCGAAGGGCGCATCCATCGTCAGGCGTTCGCCACGCGGAGCCCAACCGCGCAGCCGGGTGAGATTCGTTTTGACCGCTGTTTCATCAATAAAGACAACGCGTTCCGGCATCCGCGCAATGGCTGGCAAACGGTGTGTGAACCAGTCCTCACGTCGTCGCCTCACTTTGGCACGGTAACGTTCGGTAGCGACCAGTGACTTTTTTTGTGCGTGAACCCGAGGCGCTTTAGCAGATGCCCGATAGCAGAGTGCTGGACCTGCAGTCCGGTTGCATCAGCAAGCGCATCACGCAGCTCAAACAATGTGATATCAGGATCTTGAGCAATCAACTCTTCGAAAAAACCAACATGGGGTGCCAATTTCCCTGACCCTTTTGGACGCCCCTGCACGCCCGGATCAGCCCGGCCCGTCGTTTGGATCTGATGCCGCCATCGTGCGCCCGTTGCTGGCGACAGCTTCAAGCGCGCTGCCGCCGCTCGCCCGCTTAACCCTTCCTCAATAAATCTCTGAAACCGCGCCCGAAGCGCTGATGGCAAAGGTGCTGACATAGTTCATCCTCCCAAACAGGATGAATCACAATCAGACCAGTTTGGGAATCCCCGGCGATTCAGGTTTTGTTAGAAACGCTTTAACTCCCCCCCATGATCCGCGCCCTCCTCCTTCTCCTCCTCCTCACCGCCTGCGGTCGTCCGCTGACGGAGAACGAGCGTGCCTATCTCTCCACCATCCACGGCAGTTCCGTCGACTACGACCGCGTGCGCTTGCACGACGGTGCCCCGACCCGCGCCGTTACCTTCACCCGCAAGCCGCGCCCGCGCACCACCTGCCGCGAGCGCATCCTGCCGCCGCAGGAAGGTGACACCGTCACCTCCAAACCCGCCGCCGTGGCGCTGTTCAATAACGTGCTTTTCGACAAGGACTGGTACCTCGAAGACTACCTCCCCGATCACCCTGACCGCATCGGGCTGATCGCCGCGATGCTGCTGGCGCATGAGGTCACCCATGTCTGGCAATGGCAGAACCGCAAGCTCACTGGCTATTCGCCGCTGCGCGCGGCCTCCGAGCAGTTCACCAGCGCAGACCCCTACCTCTTCGAGGTCGAAACCCAGCCGCGGTTCCTCGATTTCGGCTATGAACAGCAGGGCTCAATCGTTGAGGAATTTGTCTGCTGTCGCGCGCTTGACCCGCAAGCGCCACGCACCAAGCGGTTGCACGACATGCTGTCAGAGGTCATGCCCGTCGCTCCCCTGCCCCAAAGCCGCGTGTCTGACGTGGGCCTGCCGTGGGACGGGGTCGAACTGAAAAATATCTGCGGTTAAATCAAACGGGCACCAACTGCCCCGCCTCCAGCCTGATTTGACGGTCCATCCGCGCGGCCAGCTCCAAGTTATGCGTGGCAATCACGGCGGCCAACCCGGTGCTGCGCACCAGCGTCATCAGCGCGCCAAAAACTTGGTCCGAGGTCGTCGGATCAAGGTTGCCCGTTGGCTCATCCGCCAGTAACAGACGCGGCTCATTGGCCAGCGCGCGACAGAAAGCCACCCGCTGTTGCTCTCCGCCAGACATCGCCGCAGGCCGGTGATCGGCGCGGTCAGAGATGCCCACCTCGGCCAACAACTCGTGCCCCCGCGCCTCGGCAGCAGAGCGTGCCACACCGTTGGCAAGCTGGGGCAAGACGATGTTTTCAAGCGCTGTGAACTCAGGCAGCAGATGGTGGAACTGATAGATAAATCCCACATCCGCACGCCGCACGCCGGTACGCTTGCGATCGCTCTGGCCGGTCAGATCATCACCCGCGATCTCAACCGTGCCGCTGTCTGCCGTGTCCAGCAGCCCCGCGATGTGCAGCAGCGTCGATTTGCCCGCTCCAGAAGGGGCGACCAGCGCCACGACTTCACCAGCCGCGACCTCTAGGTCAATGGCACGCAGGACGTGAACCTCATTCGGGGCGCCGGGATTATAGGCTTTGGAAATGCCGCTCAGGCGCAGGATCGGGTCATTCATAGCGCAAAGCCTCTACAGGGTTCATCCGCGCCGCACGGCGGGCAGGAAAGATCGTAACAACAAAAGATAGCCCCAACGACAGCCCCACGGCAGAGAGCACATCGCCCAATTGCAGCTTTGCAGGCAAGAAATAAATACCGCGGATCGACGCATCCCAAGCGTTGCCGCCGCTGAGGTAATTCACAAAGGCGAAAATCTGATCGACGTAGACCGCAAAGAGACAGCCAAGCACCACACCCGCCACCGTGCCTATGATTCCCGTGAAGGCCCCGCAGATGAAAAAGACCCGCAGCACCGATCCTTCAGACAGCCCCATGGTGCGCAGAATGCCGATGTCGCGGCCCTTGTTCTTGACCAGCATGATCAGCCCCGAGACGATGTTCATCGCGGCGATCAACACCAGCACCGAAAGGATCACGAACATCACCCTGTCCTCGATATCCAGTGCGCTAAGGAACGAGCCCGAGGCATCGCGCCATGTCCAGACCTGCGCATTATCCCCCGCCGCTTGCATCAACGCGCGCGCCATGGCGTCAACACTCTCGGGGTCTTCGACCATGACCTCCAACTCATCCGCCACGCCCTCGCGGTTGAAAAAGCTCTGCGCCTCGGCAATCGGCAGATAGACCCTTGTCTTGTCGATGTCATACCGCCCAGCGGAAAAGACATAGACCACCTCATAGCCGTTCACACGCGGGCTGGTGCCAAAGGCCGTCTTCACCCCATTGGGAGAGATCAGCTTGATCGTGTCGCCGACATCCACGCCCAAGCTTTGCGCCACACCGCTGCCGATGGCGATGCCTTCCTCGAACCGGCCAATATCGCCGAAGGAACGCTCTGAAGGCTGGATGCCGGGGATGGTCATCAGATCATCCGATGCAATGCCAAAGACCTCGACGCCCGCGTTGGACTGCCGCCGATTGGCCATGACCTGCTGACGCACCAAGGGGGCCACGCGGGTCACGCCGGGCACTTTTGCGACCTCGGCGGCCATCTCGGTATAGTTGGCGATGGTGCGGTCGATCTGGCCGTTTTCCTGCACCTCGCCCATCGTGTAGACGGTGACATGCGCATTGGCGCCAAGGATCGTATCCACGAACTCCGCGCGAAAGCCTGACCGCACCGAAAGGGTGGCGATCAGCGCGAAAACGGCCAGCGTAATGCCGATGAGGCTGATCCACGTCATCACACTCACCCCGCCCTCGGCGCGGCGGGCGCGTAGGTAGCGCCAAGCGATCATCCATTCAAAGGCCGCGAATGGGGCGGTGCGTGTGGGTTTGCTGGCCATGCGGGAGGGCTCCGGTCTGAGGTGCGCGCAACCTGAGGCTTTGCCCCAGAAGGGTCAAGAACGCAATGCCCGGCGACGGCGGAAGCGCGCGGGCCATGTGGGCAGCCAGAGGAGCAGCCGCGCGAAGGCTGTTCCGGCGATGAAGCCTATGGCGGCGAAGATCAATTCGGCACGGCTGCGCGGTGCGGTGGGCAAAAACTTTTGCACGGTGGCGCGCAACGCTTCTGCGTCAGGTGCGCGTAACAGGTAATAACTGCGCAGGAACGGACCCGCAGCTTGCAATCGCAGCACTTGCACCTCAAGCGCCATGTGCCTTTCGACGTTGCGGGTCAGATCGATACGACGGCGTTCCAACAAGGCCGACCCACGCAGCCGCGCCAGCGCGGTCTCTCGGTCAATCCCGGCGGCGCGGGCGGCAGCATCAAAATGCGCTATAACACCAGAGAGCGTTCGTTCTGCGGCCTCTAGCTCAAACACATAGGCCCGGGAAAACCCCGGGCCTTGCGCCGCAACACCTGCTCCTATGATCCCTCCTGCCAGTGTCAGCACCCGCAGGATCATCGCAGCGCTCAGACGATACCGGCGTAGATTCTCGCCAGCTTTTCGACCGCCTGTTCGGGCGGCAGCTCTTCGCTTTCCCCGGTGCGGCGGCTGGTCAGCTCAACCACACCGTTTTTCAGCCCGCGCGGCCCAACGGTGATGCGCCATGGCAGGCCAATCAGGTCCATCGTCGCAAACTTCATACCAGCGCCGCCTTTGCGGTCGTCATAAAGCGGATCAAGACCCAGCGCCTTGAGGCTGCTATACAGCGCCTCGCAGGCTGCATCGGCTTCGTCGTCGCCTTGCTTGAGGTTGACGATACCCGCGTGGAACGGGGTGACCCCTTCGGGCCAGATGATACCTTTGTCGTCATGGCTTGCTTCGATGATCGCGCCTAGCAGGCGGCTGACGCCGATGCCGTGGCTGCCCATATGGACCGGCACCTGTTTGCCGTCGGGGCCTTGCACTTTGGCATTCATCGCGTCGGAATATTTCGTGCCGAAGTAGAAAATCTGCCCCACTTCGATGCCGCGCGCGGTGCGCTGGCGCTCTTCGGGCACTTTGGCGAAAAGCTCGGGGTCGTGGGTTTCATCGGTGCGGGCGTAGCGCGAGGTGAATTCATCCAGCACAGCACGGCAGGCATCATGATCGCTGGGGTCAATCTCGCGGTCGCCGAAGGTCAGATCGGTGATCTCGCTGTCATAGAAGACTTCCGATTCGCCCGTCTCGGCCAGCACGAGGAACTCATGCGTGTCATCGCCGCCGATGGGGCCGGAATCCGCGCGCATCGGGATCGCCTGCAGGCCCATACGCTCATAGGTGCGCAGATAGCTGACCAGATGGCGGTTGTAGGCATGCAGCGCGTCCTCTTTCGTGAGGTCGAAGTTATAGCCGTCCTTCATCAAGAATTCGCGGCCCCGCATCACGCCGAAACGCGGGCGGATCTCGTCGCGGAATTTCCATTGGATATGGTACAGCGTCAGCGGCAGGTCTTTGTAAGACCCGACATGGCTGCGGAAGATGTCGGTGATCATCTCTTCGTTGGTGGGACCGAACAACATGTCACGATCCTGACGGTCGCGGATGCGCAGCATCTCGGGGCCGTAAGCGTCATAGCGGCCCGATTCCTTCCACAGGTCTGCCGATTGCAACGTGGGCATCAGCATTGGGATATGGCCAACCCGCTCTTGCTCTTGGTGCACGATCTCTTCGACCTTGCGGAGCACTTTGTAGCCGAGCGGCAGCCAAGAATAGATCCCCGCGCTGGATTGCTTGATCATCCCCGCCCGCAGCATCAAACGATGGCTGACGATCTGCGCCTCGGCAGGGTTTTCCTTCAGCACGGGCAGAAAATATCGGGACAGACGCATGGTGTTTCCTCATTGAGCGAATTGCCCCCTGACTAGTGCATGTCAGAGGGCGAGACAATCATTCAGGTTCGCGGGTACTTGGGTTCACGGGCACTTAGGCCCGCGCACTATGCCTTGGCTGCCCGTTGCGCCAGCTCCACCGCCACCTTGGTGGCCAGCGCCATGTCCTGCACTGATATCCACTCCAGCGGCCCGTGAATTTCTTGCATACCTGTAAAGACATTGGGGCACGGCACGCCCATCTCTGTCAGGCGCGAGCCATCGGTGCCGCCACGAATAGGAACCGAGCGCGGCTCAAGCCCCACCGCTTCGATCGCGCCGCGCGCCAGATCAACCGGAGTCATATCCTCTTCCAACCAATAGCGCATGTTGCGGTACTGCGGCTGGATATCGACCTCGATCTTGGCGCGCGGCCCACCGGCGGCAACGGCAGCGCAGACCTGTCGCAGAAGATCGCCTTTCGCTGCCAGCCCCTCACGCTCAAAATCGCGCAGGATCAGTTTGATCTCGGCCTCGGAGGAGCCGCCGTTAATTTCAGAGACATGGATGAACCCTTCGACCCCTTCGGTCGTCTCGGGCGTCATCGTGGCTTGCGGCAGGGTCATCACAATCTTCGCGGCCATGTGTAGGGCGTTGACCATCTTGTCTTTGGCAAAACCAGGATGCGCCGAAACGCCCGTGATCTTCACCACAGCGCCATCGGCACTGAAGGTCTCATACTCAATCTCCCCCACTTTGCCGCCATCGAACGTATAGGCAAAATCACAACCAAGTTCGTTGGGCAGCCGCGCATCCACACCGCGCCCGATCTCTTCGTCGGGGGTAAAGGCGAGGCGGATCTTGCCATGCGGGATATTCGGATTCTCAATCAAATGCCGCGCCGCCGTCATGGCAATCGCCACACCGGCCTTGTCGTCCCCGCCCAGCAGTGTCAGCCCGCTGGCGGTGATGATGTCCTCCCCATGTTTTTCAGCCAAATAGGGCGAACTCTCGGGCGACAGCCGCAACTCAGGCGCATCGGCAAAGGTAATGTCCCCACCGTTATACCCGCGATGCACCACCGGCTTCACGCCGCTCGCGTCGTACTGCGGCGCCGTATCCACATGCGCGACCCAGCCCATCACGGGGCCACCCTCAACCGTGGCAGGCACCGTCGCCAGCACCACGCCGTAATCGGTGAGCGTCACATCTGCCGCCCCCATCTCGCGCAGTTCCGTCACCAGCAACCGCGACATATCAAGCTGGACTTCCGTGCTGGGCGATGTCGGGCTTCCCGCGTCGCTCTGGCTGTCGATCTTCGCATAGCGGACCAGCCGCTCTTCCAATTCGCAATCAAATTCACTGCGCATCGTCTGCTCCTTCAATTTTGGGCCATCGTCCCTGCATTTGCAGCACTGTCAAGCGACCCCAACCGCAGCCGAGACTTGAAACGACGCGCCACATGGGCGATGTGATGATATTCCCAGCCGGAGAGCATCATGGCCCTGCCAATCCGAGATCAATTGAAATACTGGGGCATCGCCGCGGCGGTGTTCATGGTGGCGCTATGGTTCATGGGCGACGTGCTGCTGCCTTTCCTGTTGGGCGGGGCAATTGCATATTTCCTAGACCCGGTGGCCGACCGGCTGGAGCGTTTAGGGCTAAGCCGTGTCATGGCTACCGCGTTGATCACCGTGGCGGCGCTGTTGATCTTTGTGCTCATGGCGCTGTTGGTCGTGCCAACGCTGGTCAATCAAACCGTTAACCTGATCGAGACCGCGCCCAAGGTAACCCGCAACTTCACCGACTTTATCACTGACCGCTTCCCGTCGCTTTTGGATGACGATTCGACGCTGCGTACATCGTTGACCACGCTGGGCACCACGATCCAAGAACGCGGTGGCGAACTCTTTCAAACCGCGCTGGCCTCCTTCGCCTCGCTGATCAACATTCTGTTGCTCTTTGTCATTGTGCCTGTTGTCGCCGTCTACCTCCTGCTTGACTGGGACCGCATGGTCGCCGGCATCGACCGTCTTTTGCCGCGCGACCACGCCCCCACGATTCGCCAGCTCGCGCGCGAGATCGACGCAACGCTTGCATCATTTGTGCGCGGCATGGGCACGGTCTGTCTGATCCTTGGCACCTATTACGCCGTGGCGCTGATGCTGGTGGGGCTGCAATTTGGCCTTGTCGTGGGGTTTGTCGCAGGGCTGGTAACCTTCATCCCCTACCTTGGGGCGCTGATTGGCGGGGCGCTGGCCATCGGGTTGGCGCTGTTTCAGTTCTGGGGGGACTGGCTCTCGATCGGGCTGGTCGCAGGTATCTTTGTGCTGGGCCAGATTGTCGAAGGAAACCTGCTGACCCCGAAGCTGGTCGGCAATTCGGTCGGGCTACACCCGGTCTGGCTGCTGCTGGCGCTGTCAGTCTTTGGCACGCTCTTTGGCTTTGTTGGTCTGTTGGTCGCCGTGCCTGTCGCCGCCGCAATTGGCGTGATCGCGCGTTTTGCCACGGCAAGTTACCGCGAAAGTGTACTCTACAAAGGCCGGGAACCTGAAACGACCGTCGACGAGGACATCCGCTAACATGGCCCACCAACTCGGGTTGAACCTGCCCAGCCGGACGGCTCTGGGCCGCGACGCTTTTTTTGTCGCCCCCTCCAACGCGATGGCGATGGCGATGATCGACGGCTGGCGCGAATGGGCAGGCGGCAAACTCGCGCTGACCGGGCCGCAAGGGTCGGGCAAGACGCATCTAACGCATGTTTGGGCGGACCTGTCGGGCGCGCGGATCATCAGCGCCGCCGATCTGATGGAGGCCGACATTCCCAACCTCGCCCGCGGCCCCCTCGCCGTCGAGGATGTGCATCTGATTGCCGGAGACGCGGCGGCGCAAACGGCGCTCTTTCACCTGCACAACCTCGTGTTGGCCGAGGGTCAGGCGCTCTTGCTCACCGGCACCGGGCCGGTGGCCCATTGGGGGCTGACGCTGCCCGATCTGGTCAGTCGGATGCGCGGCGCCACGATGGTCGAAATGGAAGCACCCGATGACGCGCTGCTCTCTGCCCTGCTGGTCAAGCTTCTGGCCGACCGGCAGTTGACGCCCAAACCGGAGCTGATCAACTACCTGATGACCCGGATGGATCGTTCCTTTGCCGCCGCCATCGCGCTAGTCGACCGGCTGGATGCCGCCAGCCTTGCGCAGAAGCGCCCCTTGACCCGCGCACTGGCCGCGCAGGTGCTGGACATCGCCCCGCCCCGCGCGTGATACTGGAATAATTAACGTTCGCATTCGCAAACCCGTTACATTCCAATGTCATGAGGCCCGCATGACCCAAGCTGATTTCCTGCAAGCGCCCTTTCCGCCCGCCACCGATCTGCCCGAGCTTGATACCGCCGGGCCGGGCCGTTTCTTTAACCGCGAGCTAAGCTGGCTCGACTTCAACTGGCGGGTGCTGGAAGAGGCCGAGAACCCGCGCGTGCCGCTGCTGGAACGGCTGCGCTTTCTGTCGATCTCGGCCACCAATTTGGATGAATTCTACACCGTGCGCGTCGCGGGCCTGCGCGAACTGGCCCAAGCGGGCAATACCACCGCCGCCGCCGACGGGCTGAGCCCCGGTGAGCAACTGGTGCTGATCAACGAAGATGCGCGCAACCTGATGATGTCCCAGCAGCGCGTGCTGGTCGATCTCATGGCCGAGATGGACGCCCAGAACATCATGCTAGAGCGCACGGCCGATCTGACCGAGGCCGATCTTAAGCATCTCGAAGGGGTCTTTCTTAACCAAGTTTTCGCTGTGCTGTCGCCACTGGCGATCGACCCTGCGCATCCGTTCCCTTTCATCCCCAACACGGGCTATGCGCTGGCCTTGCAACTGGAGCGCAACAGCGACAAACGCCCGCTACAAGCGCTGCTGCCGATCCCCGGCCAGATTGACCGGTTCGTCGCCCTGCCCGCGCCAAACGGGTGTCTGCGCTATCTGCCGCTCGAAGACCTGCTGATCATCAACATCCCCAACCTCTTCCCGGGCTACAAACTCAAAGCGCATTTTGAATTTCGCGTGCTGCGCGATAGCGATCTAGAGGTTGAGGACGAGGCCGAAGACCTCGTGCGCGAATTCGAAGTCGCGCTAAAGCGCCGCCGCCGGGGCGAGGTCGTGCGTCTAACCCATTCCGCTGGCGCACCCGAAAAGCTGAAATCGGTCGTCATGCGCGAGCTTTGCGTGCGGCCTCAAGACGTGATCGAAATCGAAGGGATGCTGGGCATTGCCGACCTGTCAAAACTGGTGACAGACGCCCGGCCCGACCTTCTGTGGCCGCAGTTCACCCCCCGTGTGCCCGAGCGGGTCAGCGACCATGATGGCGATATGTTTGCGGCGATCCGGCAAAAAGACATGCTGCTGCACCACCCTTATGAGACGTTCGACATGGTGGTCCGCTTCCTTGCCCAAGCGGCGCGGGATCCGGATGTGGTGGCGATCAAACAGACGCTTTACCGCACCTCGCGCGACAGTCCAATTGTCGAGGCGCTTTGTGAAGCCGCCGAAGATGGCAAATCCGTCACCGCGCTGGTCGAGCTTAAGGCCCGTTTTGATGAGGCCGCCAACATCCGTCAATCGCGCCGCTTGGAACGCGCTGGCGCACATGTTGTTTACGGGTTCCTTGACCTCAAAACACATGCCAAAATCTCGACTGTTGTGCGGCGCGAGGGCGACCAACTGGTGACCTACACCCACTATGGCACGGGTAATTACCACCCGATCACGGCCCGCATCTATACTGATCTGTCGCTCTTTACCTGCGATCAGAACCTTGGGCGGGATGCCACCAAAGTGTTCAACTTTCTCTCGGGCTACGCCCCACCCGAAAAGCTGGAAAACCTTGCCATCTCTCCCACCACGCTCAAGCCACGCCTGCTTGAGATGATTAAGGCCGAGGCCGAGCATGCCCGTGCCGGGCGGCCCGCAGTGATCTGGGCCAAGATGAACGCGCTGATTGATGCCGAAGTGATCGACGCGCTTTATGACGCAAGCCAAGCCGGGGTCGAAATCAGCCTTGTAATCCGCGGCATCTGCGGGCTGCGCCCCGGCGTGAAGGGGCTGTCGGACAACATCCGCGTCAAATCCATCATCGGGCGTTTTTTGGAACACAGCCGCATTGTTTGTTTCGGCAATGGCCACGGTCTGCCCCATAAAAAGGCGCGGGTTTTCATGTCTTCGGCCGATTGGATGGGCCGCAACCTGAACCGTCGGGTCGAGACACTGGTCGAGATCGAAAACCCCACCGTCAAAGCACAGATCACCAGTCAGGTTATGGCGGCCAATCTGGCCGATGTAGCCCAAAGCTGGGTCATGGGGCCGGAAGGCAAATTTACCCGCCCCGCCATTCCCGAGGGCACGTTTGCCTTCAACTGCCATCGCTTTTTCATGGAGAATCCGTCGCTTTCGGGCCGGGGCAGCGCGGGAGCATCGGATGTGCCCAAGCTGACCCATACCGAGGATTGACCGGCGGATAGCTGCGTTAGCAATTGACCTTACCGCCCCCCTGCGCCAATTATCCAATCAAACGGATGGCCCGCAGGAGCATTGATGGCAGACCAGACCGACCCTTCCCGAGCCGCCCCCGTCCCTGAGACGGGCGTGGCGGAACTGGGCCTTTTCGCGAAACCGTTGTTTCAGGATCCGGGTGCGCGCGCGCTGGCACGGGTGGGCGTGGTGGATGTGGGCTCGAACTCAGTCCGTCTGGTGGTGTTTGACGGCGCGGCCCGCTCTCCGGCCTATTTCTATAACGAAAAGATCATGTGCGCCTTGGGCGCTGGCATGTCCGAAACCGGGCACCTCTCGCCCGAAGGCCGCGCCCGTGCTCTATCGGCGCTGCGCCGTTTCAGCAAGCTGGCCGATGGCATGGGGCTGTCTGAACTCACCGTCGTCGCAACCGCAGCGGTGCGCGATGCCAGCGATGGGCGCGAGTTTTGCGCCGATGTGCTGCGCGAGACCGGCCTGCGTATCTGGGTGATCGACGGCGAGGAAGAGGCCCGTCTTTCGGCCCAAGGCGTGCTGCTGGGCTGGCCCGGCGCTTACGGCCTTGTCTGCGACATCGGCGGCTCTTCGATGGAACTTGCGGAAATCTCTGGTGGGCGCGTCGGGCGGCGGGTGACCTCGCAACTCGGGCCGCTGAAATTGCGCGATCTCAAGGGCGGTGCCAAGGGGCGGCATGCCCATATCAAAGAGGTCATCACCGGCCTTCAGGAAAAGATGGGCAACCAGCGCGACCGGCTGTTCCTTGTGGGCGGCTCATGGCGTGCCATTGCGCGGATCGACATGTACCGCCGGGGCTATCCGCTGCATGTTCTGCATGAATACCGCATGACCGTGACCTCGGTCCGGGAGACGGTGAAGTTCATCCAAGCCTCTGATTTGGAAGAGCTGCGCAGCGCCTGCGGCGTGTCGTCGAGCCGGATGTCGCTGGTGCCCTACGCCGCCGAGGTGCTTAGCCGTCTGGTCAAAACCTTCCGCCCCAAAGACATTGCCATCTCCAGCTACGGCATCCGCGAAGGCATGCTGTATGAGCAGATGCCGCAACGCCTACGCGACCGTGATCCGCTGATTGAGGCCTGCTATTTCGCCGAAGCCAAAGACGCGCGGATGCCCGGCTTTGGTAAGGTGCTTTATAACTTCATCCTACCGCTCTACCGTTCTGCCCCCCATGCCCGCAAACGGCTGGTCAAAGCAGCCTGCCTTTTGCATGACGTCAGCTGGCGCGCGCATCCCGATTACCGGGCAGAGACCTGTTTTGACAACGCCACCCGCGCCAACCTCGGCGGGCTCAAGCATTTGGAACGCATCTATCTAGGGCTGGCGCTGCTCCACCGGTACTCCAACAAGCGCGAAAATACGCGGTTTGAAGACCTCTATGAAATGGTCGACGAACAGATGCGGTTAGAGGCGGAGATTCTTGGCAAGGCCATGCGCTTTGGCGCCATGCTGTGGATGGATAAAGACGAGCAACGCGGCGAATTACGCTGGTTCCCCAAGAAAAAGCAGTTGGAGCTGTGGCTCACCCCCGACATGGTGCCGCTTTTCGGTGAGGTCGCAGAGGCGCGACTTAACTCGCTCGCCAAATCCCTTGACGCCGAAGTCCATGTGCGCACCGGCAAGCGGCCTCCGAAATAGGCCGGATTACAGGTCGATCTGGGGGGCAGGCTCTGTCGGCGTCTCTGGCGGCACCATTGGATGGTCCGGCTTGCGGCGAATGATGATATCCCCGTTGGGCTGCATCTCGGGCGCTTGGTATGCGCTCCAGTCTTCGACCTCATCCAGCAGTTCCGTCAGCTTCGGCCCCATCTCGCGCGCGAAATCGCGCAGGGCGGGGCGCATGGCTTCGGTAAAGCCTTCGAAGCCTTCCATAACCGGGCCCATCTCATCCATGATCCCGTCCATGAACATCTGCGCGCCGCGCTCCATCAAGCCGAGGCCGCGTTCTTCGGTGCCCTCTTGCGCGTGGGCCGCAAGCGGCAGCATCGTGCAAAGGGCGATAAGGGGCATAAAACGTGTCATGCAATTGATGTAGGCGGCGCGTTCGGGATTTCCAGTCTTCTGCCGATGCACGGGCACAAGCACGCCTAGAGGTAGACATCCAGCGTGACCGGGAAATGATCCGACGCCGCAAGAAGCGCATCGCGCAGGGCCACATTTTGCCAGCAGGCGGGGTCATCCATCGGATGCCAGATCCGCCAGCGCGCATCGCAGGCAAAGATTTGCGGGCTGACCATGATGTAATCTAACAGCGCCTGAAGATAACGCTCCTCTGGTGCGATCCAAAACCGCGCGCTGGTAGGCGCGGCCCCCAACCGTCGGCTAAGCGCTTGTTTGGCATGCGGGTCAAAGAGCGCCGGCGCCCCCTCCCCCAGCACAATCTCGACCGACGACCGCCCGAACAGGCTTTCGAATTCATCCAGCCCCGGCCCGTCGTTCAAATCGCCCATCACCATCACGGGCCGATCTGCCGCCAGATGCATGTCGATCCGTCGCCTGAGCCAAATCGCCTGCGCCAATTGCTTACGCCGATTGGCGATGGCGATGCGCAGCACATCGGCCTCGGACTTGGCCCCATGGGGCGCTTTGGATTTGAGATGCGCGCCGATCATCTGAAAGGCAAACCCGGTCTCCGTGGTCACCTCCAACTCAAGCGGCGGTTTGGAGAAGACCACGGCATCCTCCGTCGCGTCTACGTCAAGATCAATCCGCAACGTCTGGTCAAAGCGCGGGGCATCAGCAGCCGACTGCGGCGCGTGGCGGGCGGTGAGCTTGTCGGGGTCATAGAGCAGTGCAATCTCTTGCTCTGTATCGTTGGAAAACCCCATGACGGCCTCCCGCGCGCGCAGGGAAAACCGCGCGGCGAAATGCTTTAACGCTGCCACGGTGGACTGCCGCCGCCCGTGGTTGGGTGCCTCAATCACCATCACCGCATCGGCATCTAGCGAAGCGAACACCAGCCCCAAAGCCGCCGTCTGCTGCGCACGGGTCACCTGATAGCGCGAAGACCATTCATCGTCGTCGTAGAGCTGATTGTCATCGTCAAAAAGGCTCGCGAACCACTCAACATTGTAGGTCGCGATGCGCATCAAGCGTGTTTGCCCGAGATCGTTTCCCACGCGCGGTTGATGTCGATCATGCGTTTCTCGGCCATTTTGATGGCCTCTTGCGGCAAGCCACGCGCCACCAACGCATCGGGATGGTTTTCGCGCACCAGCCGCCGCCACGCTTTGCGGGCTTCTTCGAGCGTGGCATGGGGGCCGATGCCCAGAACCGTGCGCGGCAAGGGCGAGCTGTCGGGCACGAACCGCGCTTTCAGCGAGGCAAAAGCCTCCTCTCCCATGCCAAAGATCGCGGCCACATCTTCGAGAAAGGCGTTTTCGTTCGGGTGATAGACGCCATCGGCCATGGCAATGTGAAACAGCCCCTCCATCAGATCATGCAGCATCTCGGGCTGGTCGTTGAACATGTTGGCGATGCGTTTGGCGTATTCCTCAAACCCGGTGACATCCTGCCGCGCAAGGTTAAAGACCCGCGCAGCGCCGTCCTGATCCCCTTCGGCAATCTGGAAGACCTCGCGAAAGGCAGTCACCTCATCGCGGGTCACCAATCCGTCAGCCTTGGCCATCTTTGCGCCCAAGGCGATGACTGCGATGGTAAAGGCGACCGAGCGTTCGGGCGGGCTGCGCAGACGGTCAAAGACAGCCGAAAGCCCTTCGCCCGCGGTGAGGGCTGACAAAGCTTCGGAAATGCGCGTCCAGATCGACATGGGCTGACCCTTTGGTATTCGGCCCCCAGCTTAACCGCTGGCACCGGGGAAGTCAGGATGCTGACAGGGTTTTTTGCATCAAGATCAGATCAAGCCATTGGCCGTGCTTGCGCCCGACCTCGGGCATCCGGCCCACCTGCGCAAAGCCCAGTTTTTCATGGAAAGTCACAGCACCCGGATTGGCGCTGCTGATCGCGGCAACCATGACGTGATGGCCCTGCGCCGCAGCCGCCTCCTCCGCCCGCGTCATCAGGCCGCGGCCCAGCCCCTGCCCCTGTGCGGCGTCCGCCAGCACGATGCTATGTTCGACCGTCGCGCCGTAGCCCGGACCGCCGCGAAAGCTGCCGTAGGTGACAAAGCCCATGACTTGCCCTGCGTCTTCGGCCACCCAAAAAGCGTCGGCGCGGGTGGCGATGAGCGCGGTGATCTCCTCAGGCGTTTTTTCGTCGGTGGTAAAGGTCGACAGGCTGTCGCGGATCATGCCGTTCCATAGGCCCGCCACGGCAGCGGCATCGCGCCGCTCTGCCGGGCGGATCGCGCGGCCCGATTGGACCGCGCCCGTTTCAGCCTGCATCACTTCCGGGTCTCGCGGATCAGCTTGAGGATATCCTGCGCAGCCGTCGGGATATTCGTCCCCGGGCCAAAGATCGCCTTCACGCCCGCGTCCTCCAAGAACTTGTAATCCTGCTGCGGGATCACCCCGCCGCAGATCACAAGGATATCCTCGGCCCCTGCATCCTTGAGCGCCTGGATAAGCTGCGGTGCCAATGTCTTATGCCCCGCCGCTTGGCTAGAGATGCCGATCACATGGACGTCATTGTCCACCGCATCCTGCGCGGCCTCGGCGGGTGTTTGGAACAGCGGTCCCACGTCCACGTCAAAGCCGATATCAGCGAAAGCCGTGGCGATCACCTTGGCGCCCCGGTCGTGCCCGTCTTGGCCCATTTTAACCACCAACATACGCGGGCGGCGGCCTTCGGCCTCAGCGAATTCATCGACTGATTTCTGGATATCGGCAAAGCCCGCGTCGCCCTCATAAGCCGCGCCATAGACGCCCGAGAGGGTTTTGACCTCGGCCCTGTGCCGTCCGAATTCTTTCTCCATCGCCATGCTGATCTCTCCCACTGTGGCGCGCGCGCGGGCGGCTTCCACCGCCGCGTCGAGCAGGTTGCCGCCCTCGGCGGATCGCCGTGTCAGTTCCGCCAAGGCGGCTTCGCAAGCTGCGTCGTCCCGCTCGGCGCGGATGCGCTCCAGCCGCGCCACCTGACCGGCGCGGACCTTGACGTTGTCGACGTCGAGAATGTCGATCGGCTCTTCCTTGTCGCGGCGGTATTTGTTCACGCCCACGATCACCTCGGTGCCCCGGTCGATGCCCGCCTGACGCTGGGCCGCGGCTTCCTCGATCCTGAGCTTCGGCATGCCGGAGGCCACGGCCTTGGTCATGCCACCCATCTCTTCAACTTCTTCGATCAACTTCCACGCGGCCTCGGCCAGATCGGAGGTCAGCTTCTCGACGTAGTAGCTGCCCGCAAGCGGGTCGACGACATTGGTGATGCCGGTCTCTTCCTGCAAGATCAGCTGGGTGTTCCGAGCGATGCGCGCGGAGTGTTCCGTGGGCAGACCGATGGCCTCGTCCAGTGAGTTGGTGTGCAGCGACTGCGTGCCGCCCAGCACCGCCGAGAGCGCCTCGTAAGCCGTGCGCACGACGTTGTTGTAGGGGTCCTGCTCGGCAAGGCTAACGCCGGAGGTCTGGCAATGGGTCCGCAGCATCGAAGATTTGGGGTTCTTCGGCTCGAATTCCTCCATCACCCGTGACCAAAGCAGACGCGCGGCGCGTAGTTTGGCGGCTTCCATGAAGAAGTTCATGCCGATGGCGAAGAAGAAGCTCAGGCGCGGAGCAAAACGGTCCACATCCATGCCCGCCGCAATCGCCGTGCGCACATATTCGCGCCCGTCCGCGATGGTGAACGCCAGCTCCTGCACGAGGTTCGCGCCCGCCTCTTGCATGTGGTAGCCGGAGATCGAGATCGAGTTGAACTTCGGCATATGGTCCGAGGTATATTCGATAATGTCCCCGATGATCCGCATCGACGGCTCCGGCGGATAGACATAGGTGTTGCGCACCATGAATTCCTTGAGAATGTCGTTCTGGATCGTCCCCGAGAGCTTGGCCCGGTCATGGCCCTGCTCTTCGCCCGCGACAATGAAACTCGCGAGGATCGGGATCACCGCGCCGTTCATCGTCATGGAGACCGAGACCTGATCCAGCGGGATACCGTCGAAGAGGATTTTCATATCCTCAACCGAATCGATGGCCACACCGGCCTTGCCGACATCACCCTCGACACGCGGGTGGTCGCTGTCATAGCCCCGGTGCGTCGCAAGATCAAAGGCGACCGAAACACCCTGCTGCCCGGCGGCCAGCGCGCGGCGGTAAAAGGCGTTGGATTCCTCAGCCGTCGAGAAGCCCGCATATTGCCGGATCGTCCAAGGGCGGCCCGCGTACATGGTCGCTTTCACACCGCGCGTAAACGGCGCTTCGCCGGGGATGCCGCCCAAATGATCCAGCCCATCGACATCCTCCGCCGTATAGAGCGGCTGAACGTCGATCCCCTCCAGCGTCTTCCACGTCAGATCATCAAGGCTGCGCCCGCGCAATTCGCCCGTCGCCAGTTCCTGCCAACGTGTCTTTGCGTCCTTTTGGTCGGATGTCATATGCTTGTCCTTCTCCCTTAGCGCCGGGCGGCAGGCATGGGCCTGCGCATCACTGGCGGCTGAATTGTCACGGGGCGCGCGCTCACGGGGATAAATGCCCCCTGCGGCGCTTTGCCCTTCGCAAAATGGCCCAAGCCCCCTATATCTGAAGGGACAGGAGCCTTGATGAAACGTTTGATCTCACTAGTTTTTGCAGGATTGATGACCACTGCGGCCATGGCCCAAGGGGCGGACGCCCCGGCGGAGGATCCGTTGTTCCTGCCTGCCGATATGGCCGATCTCAGTACTTTCCAATGGACCAAGCGGCCCGTGCTGGTCTTTGCCAATTCCGAGAACGATCCCGCCTTCGTCGCCCAGATGGAGTATCTACGCGACCGCGAGGAGGAGTTGCGCCTGCGTGATGTCATCGTTCTGACCGATACCGACCCCGCTGCACGCAGCCCGCTCAGGCTGCGGATGCGCCCGCGTGGCTTCATGCTGGTGTTGGTCGACAAGGAAGGCCAGATCGAGTTGCGCAAACCCTTTCCGTGGGACGTGCGCGAGATCACTCGGAGCATCGACAAGATGCCGCTGCGCCAGCGTGAAATCAGAGAGGCGAAGGAGCGCGACGTCATCCGATGATGCCCCGCGCCCTGCCCGCCCTGATCGCCAGCGCATCGCACCCTATTCGAACTCCATGATCACATCGTCCACCGCAAGGCTGTCGCCCGCGCCAGCGTTGACCTTGCTCACCACGCCCTTCTTCTCGGCGCGCAGGATGTTTTCCATCTTCATCGCCTCGATGGTGCAGA
The DNA here is from genome assembly GCF_022788715.1 of Sulfitobacter sp. DSM 110093. Taxonomy (NCBI): domain Bacteria; kingdom Pseudomonadati; phylum Pseudomonadota; class Alphaproteobacteria; order Rhodobacterales; family Roseobacteraceae; genus Sulfitobacter; species Sulfitobacter sp. DSM 110093. The sequence continues at coordinate 991,762 of NZ_CP085167.1, read as the reverse complement.
GCGCTTGGCCCTCTTGGACCTCATCACCCACTTCGACGTCGAGCTTCACCACCAGACCCGGCATCGGGCAGAGCAGCATTTTGGAAGTGTCGGGCGGCAGTTTCTCGGGCATCAGCGCGGCCAACTCGGCCTGACGCGGCGTGCGGACATGGACCTTCAGGTCTGCGCCGCGTGTCCGGATACGGAAGCCCCCAGAGATCTTGCCGACCTTCAACACCAACGGCGTGCCATCAACGGTCATTTCTGCCAATTGGTCACCCGGCGTCCAATCGCCGCTGACGCGCATTTCGCCGCCATCGCCAAAGGCCACCGTCGCCCCTTCGGGATCGGCCTTGGTGACCACGTCAAAGCTCTCGCCCTGCAGCTTTACGTTCCAATCGCTGCCGACTTTTCGCTCGTGGTTGTCCATCCGGCCCGAGACACGCGCGCGGCGGATTTCGCCTACGCGGTGCATGGCGGCACAGGCGGCGGCGATGCGGCGCAACTCCCCTTCGGGCAGGGTCACGCCCTCGAAACCTTCGGGATATTCCTCGGCGATGAAGGCGGTGGTCATTTCGCCCGAGACGAATTTCGGGTGATCCATCACGGCAGAGAGAAACGGCAAGTTATGCCCGATCCCTTCAACTTCGAAGCTATCCAGCGCCACGCGCATCTTCTCGATCGCTTCGGCGCGGGTCGGTGCCCATGTGCAAAGCTTAGCGATCATCGGGTCGTAATACATCGAGATTTCGCCGCCCTCAAAGACGCCGGTATCGTTGCGTACGGCCATCTCGCCGCTGGGTGCATCGCCCTGCCATGTGCCTTGCTCCAGCAGCGGCCCTGCGGCTACTTCCTGCGGCGGGCGGTAGCGGGTCAGACGGCCAATGGACGGCAGGAAACCACGGTAAGGGTCTTCGGCGTAGAGCCGGTTTTCGATGGCCCAACCGGTCAGGGTCACATCGTCTTGGGTGATCGACAATTTCTCGCCATTGGCGACGCGGATCATCTGCTCGACAAGATCGACGCCGGTGATCAGTTCGGTGACCGGGTGTTCCACCTGAAGGCGGGTATTCATTTCAAGGAAGTAGAAGTTCTTGTCCCCATCGACGATGAACTCCACCGTGCCTGCGCTGGTATAGCCCACGGCCTGCGCCAAAGCGACGGCCTGTTCGCCCATGGCTTTGCGGGTGGCTTCGTCAAGGAAAGGGCTTGGTGCTTCTTCGACAACCTTCTGGTTGCGGCGCTGGATCGAACATTCTCGCTCGCCCAGATAGATACCATTGCCATGCGCGTCGCAGAGCACCTGAATTTCGATGTGGCGCGGCTGGGTGACGAATTTCTCGATAAAGATACGGTCATCACCAAAGCTATTGGCCGCCTCGTTCTTGGACGACTGGAAACCCTCGCGGGCCTCTTCGTCGTTCCAAGCGATCCGCATGCCCTTGCCGCCGCCACCAGCCGAGGCTTTGAGCATCACCGGATAGCCGATCTCATTGGAGATTTTCACGGCCTCATCGGCGTCTTCGATCAGCCCCATATAGCCCGGCACGGTCGAGACGCCCGCCTCCTGCGCGATCTTTTTAGAAGTAATCTTGTCGCCCATCTTCTCGATAGCACCAACGGGCGGGCCGACAAAGGCCACGCTGATCTCATCAAGAGCCTCGGCAAACTTGCTGTTTTCGCTGAGGAACCCATAGCCCGGATGCACCGCCTGCGCGCCGGATTTCTTGACCGCCTCCATCACCTTGTCGATGACGATATAGGATTGGTTGGCAGGGGGTGGGCCGATGTGAATGGCCTCATCCGCCATTTCGACATGCAACGCATTGGCGTCCGCGTCTGAATAGATCGCGACGGTGCTCAGCCCCATCTTTTTGGCGGTTTTAATGACGCGGCAGGCGATTTCGCCCCGGTTGGCAATGAGGATCTTGTCAAACATCAGCAGTTCCTTTGACGGTGACAGGCAACGCAAAAAGCCGCGTCAGCCGGGGCTGCGCGGTGCCTGTGAATGTAGTGTTAGAAGGGTCCGAAGCTCTGCCCACGCCGATGGTGGACAGAGCGGTCCGAGGGCTTAGATTAACATTTGCCGGGGTTAAGCTGGCAATAGGCGACGTTGCCTGCCGCACCGATCGCAGCACCCTGCGCCAGAGATCCGCCGGTGATTGCGGCTGCGCCTGCGCCAACGGCTGCGCCGCCCAGACCTTGTTCGCCGATGTTGTCGCCACAGGCGGCAAGCCCGGCTGCCGCGCCAAGCGCGAGAATGATATTACGGATGGACATGAGCCTGTTCCTTCACTGCTGTTAACTAACCGACCAACGCCCTGATTGGCATAGGGTTCCCAGCCGGTTCTTCTGTTTGATGCCCTGCGCCAAAAAGACCACATTAGTAAAAAGTCGGACAGCGACGCCAGAGGTCTGGTCCGCTGCCCGACAGGGGAAGGGGTATGGTCTTCATGCTTAGCGGAGCTTTGGACAATTACTGCCCCGCCAACAGACTTATATCTGCCCCAAGGCCGCACCCGCGCCAAGCGGGGCATGCGCGGCGGCAAGACTTCGGCAAGCCTATGCTGATTTGCAAAGAGGCGCGGCGACAACATGCCTATCAACCCTCGAATGCTTCGGGGAAGGCCGCGCGGGCGGCGGGCACATCCAAGACCAACAGCGCTTCGTAATCGGCAGGATCAAACGGGTCGGTCGCGGGCAGCACCTCGCGGCCAAAGAGCCACGAAAGACGGCCTGCATCAAGGTTGCCGCGCTCAAAGGGATGTTCGCCAAAGGCCTCCCACAACGCTTTGACAAAGGCAGTGTCGGCGCGGCGATCCGGCGCGCGGCGGTCATTGCGACGCTCACGACGGGTGATCGGCGTAACCCCTTTAGGGTTCGGGCGGCGAACAGTGAATTGGAAATCGGTGCCGGGCAGACGGCCCGGGAACCCGCGGTGTTTCAGCATATAGGCGGGCATTACACACCCCTCCCGATTGCAGGGGTGGCAGGGATCAGGGCAGGCGCGGACGCCTGCCCTGCAACGGCATTACTTGTACTTGCCGGTGTATACGGGCTCAACCGAAATGGGCTCGGGCTCGACAACAACGAACTCTTCTTCGGTCTGACCGCTTGTGCAGGCGGAAACGACTGCGACGAAACCGAAAGCTGCCAGCATCTTGATGCTCTTGGACATGTAAGTCTCCTATTAATGTTAGTGGAACCTGGTGCGACATCATGCCGACCAAGCCCGGGTTCTGAGGCAAGGGATACGTCGGTATTCCTTGACCGCATCATATGCGATTCACATGGCAATGGATACGGTTGCAAGCGCAATCGGTCGCGTTGTGACTCCAAAGCATCATTCCAAATGCGGGATCGGCGGATTCTTGCAAGATATTGCGTCTGCATCACAAACCCTCCCAGATGCAGGTGCCATCCTGGGCGCGGAACGCTTCGAAATACTGGGTCGCGTCGGGGTCAGCGGCGCCGAATTCCACGAAACGGTCAGCAAGTGAGACGACAATTACCTGCCCCGCAAGCGCGTGTTCGGTCATGTAAGGCAGGGCGACGGCCGCGCAGAGGTGTTCCATATCAGGCGCGGCCAGATCATAGGCGATGGCATCCGGCCCTTTTGCAATCTGCGGCGCAACAAAGCGGAAGCGCAGCCACGTCTCGCCGCCCAATTCCTCGATCAACACCTCTTGAAGATCAATAGCTTGGCCGGAAGGCACATCAATCGCCAGCGCGGGCGTTACCAGCCCGAATGCAAGCGCACCAACCAGCAGCGCGCGTGCGATTCCCGCGGTTAATGGTTGCGCAGCGCGTTGATCAGCGCGTCCTTGTCCATGTCCGAGCGCCCCTCGATCCCAAGTTCCTGCGCCCGGTCGTAGAGGTCGTCCTTGGTCCAATCCTCGTAAGGCGGCTGCTTGCCCCCCTTCTTGCCGGGATGCTGGCTGTCGTTGGCCTGCGCATTGGCGATGCGGGCGGCTTTCTCCTTGCTCGCCCCATCCTCGCGCAGGGATTTGTAGGTCTCTTCGTCTTTGATGGATGAATTTGGCATGGGGTGACCCTCCTTTGCGAAGGAAACCACCCAGCCCGCCGAGGGTTCCGCATGCGGCCTCGGTGGGATCGGTATTTAAGAAAGGATGAAACTGCATGGCGGTGCTCAGAGCGGGATGTTGTCGTGCTTCTTCCACGGGGTCTGCACTTTTTTGTTGCGTAGGGAGGCGAAGGCGCGGGCGACCCGTTTGCGGGTGCTGCGCGGCTGGATCACTTCGTCGATGAAACCGCGTTCGGCGGCGACAAAGGGATTGGCGAACCGGTCTTCGTAATCCTTCGCGTGCTGCGCGATCTTTTCGGGATCGTTCAGGTCTTTGCGGTGGATGATCTCGGTCGCGCCTTTGGCGCCCATCACGGCGACCTCGGCCGTGGGCCAGGCGTAGTTAAAGTCAGACCGGAGGTGTTTGGAGGCCATCACGTCATAGGCGCCGCCATAGGCTTTGCGGGTGATCACTGTGACCATCGGCACGGTTGCTTCGCCATAGGCGAACAGCAGTTTCGCACCATGCTTGATGACGCCGCCGAATTCCTGACCGGTGCCTGGCAGGAAGCCGGGCACGTCTACGAGGGTCAGGATCGGGATTTCGAATGCATCGCAAAAGCGCACGAAACGTGCGGCCTTACGGGAACTATCAATGTCGAGGCAGCCCGCCAGCACCATCGGTTGGTTGGCCACAACGCCGACGGTACGCCCCTCAAGGCGGATGAAACCGGTGATGATGTTCTTGGCGAATTCCTCTTGGATTTCATAGAAGTCGCCCTCATCTCCCAGCTTTAGGATCAATTCCTTCATGTCATAGGGGGTATTGGCATTGGCCGGGACCAACGTGTCGAGCGACGGCTCGATCCGGTTGGGATCATCAAAGAAGGGCCGAACGGGTGGTTTCTCGCGGTTGTTGGCGGGAAGCAGATCAACAAGGCGGCGCACTTCGGCGAGCGCTTCGACATCGTTCTCAAACGCCGCATCAGCCACGGAGGATTTACGGGTATGGGTCACGGCACCGCCAAGCTCTTCGGCGGTGACGACTTCGTTGGTGACGGTTTTCACCACATCAGGGCCGGTCACGAACATATAAGAGCTGTCTTTGACCATGAAGATGAAATCGGTCATCGCAGGCGAATAGACCGCCCCGCCCGCGCAGGGGCCCATGATCACGCTGATCTGCGGGATCACACCCGAGGCTTCGATGTTGCGCTGAAACACCTCGGCATAGCCTGCAAGGCTTGCGACGCCTTCTTGAATACGCGCGCCGCCGGAATCGTTAATGCCGATCACAGGTGCGCCGTTTTGCACGGCCATGTCCATGATTTTGCAAATCTTCTGTGCGTGTGTTTCCGAAAGGGAGCCACCAAAAACAGTGAAATCCTGACTAAAGACATAGACAAGACGGCCGTTAACCGTGCCCCATCCTGTGACCACACCGTCGCCTGCGGGCTTTTGATCCTGCATGCCGAAATCGGTGCAGCGGTGGGTGACGAACATGTCGAATTCCTCAAACGAGCCTTCGTCGAGCAGCAGATCGACCCGCTCGCGCGCCGTCAGCTTGCCACGGCCATGCTGCGCATCGATCCGCGCTTGACCGCCGCCCAAGCGCGCATCTTCGCGGCGCTGCTCCAGTTGTTCGAGAATGTCTTTCATGACGCACCCCTATTGTGATTTTGACCAGTCTATCGGAGGAGCGCAGACGACCAAAGCGCATTTTTGCAAATTTGCAAAACTAATACATAGACTGAACGGCAAATTGAAAAGTTGCAAATCAATCTAGTTAACATGGACATTGCCCACACCCCCGACTACTTGCCATAGCATGAGCGATCTCCCCCGTGTCCGGTATTTAGACCGAACGACCCCGCCCCACATTTCCACGCTGATCCTGCTTGCGGGGCTTTCGGCCATGGTGATGAACATATTCCTGCCAAGCCTGCCCAAAATGGCAGAGCATTTCGGCACGGATTACGCTGTCATCCAGCTTTCGGTGCCGCTGTATCTGTTCTTCAGCGGGATATTGCAGATTTTCATCGGTCCAATCTCGGACAACCTTGGGCGGCGGCGCGTTATGCTTTGGGGGTTGGGGCTGTTTCTTGGGGCGACTGTTGGCTGCCTGCTTGCACCCAATATCGGCATCTTTCTTGTCTTTCGGATGGCGCAAGCCGTCATCGCCACCGGCATGGTTCTCAGCCGTGCGGTGATCCGCGATCTTTACACCCAAGAACAGTCAGCTTCGATGATCGGCTATGTCACCATGGGCATGGCGCTGGTGCCGATGATCAGCCCCGCCGTGGGCGGCCTGCTAGAACAAGCCTTTGGTTGGCAGGCTTCCTTCTGGGCGATGCTCATCCTTGGCGGGCTTGTGTTCTGGGCCGCGTGGGCAGATTTGGGCGAAACGGCCCGTGCAAGTGGCAAATCTTTGGCCCAACAGTTTGGTGAATACCCTGAACTCCTGCGTTCCCCACGTTTTTGGGGTTATGCGCTGGCGACGGGCTTCTGTTCGGGTGCATTTTTTGCCTATCTCGGCGGTGCGCCCTTCGTGGGGACCGTGGTGTTTGGGATGGAACCGGCTGTGCTGGGCATCTATTTCGGCGCGCCAGCCATTGGCTATTTCGTCGGCAATTTCATCACCGCGCGCACCGCGACCCGCTACGGGGTTAATACGCTGGTGCTTTGGGGCTGCATTTCCAACGCGGTTGGCGGCACAGTATCGCTGCTAATCTTCCTCGCCGGCTACGGCTCCCCACTCAGCTTTTTTGGACTGATGACGCTGGTGGGTCTGGGCAATGGGCTGTGCATCCCCAATGCCACCGCTGGCATGCTGTCCGTGCGCCCACATCTGGCGGGCACGGCCTCTGGTCTTGGCGGGGCGATCATGATCGTTGGCGGCGCGGCGCTTAGCGCACTGGCGGGGGCGCTGCTTACCCCTGAAACAGGGGCCTATCCGCTTTTGTGGCTGATGCTGCTGACGGCCATCGCCTCGGTCGGGTCGATCTGGCTGGTAATTCACCGCGAGAAGGTCTTGGGCCTGTAACCTGCGTTAGCCACGCGACCCACCTTGCGACCATCAGTTTGCAAAGCTACGCTGCGGGAAACTGCAAAGTTGCAAAGGGGCGCGGATGGCGATCCAAAAACTCTACGCCGGTGTGAAACTGCGTGAAACCCGCACGCGCGCGGGGCTGACGCAAAAAGACTTTGCCGCCCGGCTTGGCGTATCCCTGCCCTATCTCAACCAGATGGAAAACAACAACCGCCCCGTCAGCACCAGTGTCGTGCTGGCGCTAGCTTCAGAGTTTGGGCTGGATGTGACCGAGCTTTCCAGTGGTGACGGAGAGCGATTGGTAAGCGATCTGCGCGAAGCCCTGGCCGATCCAATTTTCGCTGGAAAGACGCCACCAACGGCTGATCTGCGTCTTACCGCGTCTAACGCACCGGGGCTCGCGCATGCATTTCTAGCCCTACACCAAAGCTACCGGCAGGTGCACGAACGACTTGCCTCATTGGACGAAGCATTGGGGCGCGAGGATGCCCGCGCCACCCCCTCTCCGTGGGAAGAGGTGCGGGACTTCTTTCACTATTGCGACAATTACATTGATGCGGTCGACCGTGCGGCAGAACATTTTGCCACCCGCAAAGGCACGACTGGCGATGCCCGGACGACGGCGATGGCCACTCTCAGCAACGCCGGAGTGTCAGTGGTTTTCGACGATGATGACCGCCTGCGCGCTTACGATCCGGCCAGTAAAACGCTGCAGCTCTCTTCCCGCGCGGCACCTGAGACGCAGACCTTTCAGCTTTTGCTGCAAGTGGCGCTAACCCGGCAAGATGCACTGCTAGAGGCGACACTTGATCTGGCCCGGTTCCACAGCGCCGCTGCGCGAGACATCGCCAAAATCGGGCTGGCCAATTACTTCGCTGGGGCGGCGCTATTACCCTATGGGCGTTTTCTGGAAAAGGCCCAGGCCTGCCGCCATGACCTTGAGGTTCTAGCCGGGCATTTCGGCGCGTCGATCGAACAGGTGGCACATCGCCTATCGACCTTACAGCGGCCCGGGGCGAAGGGCATCCCCTTCTTCTTTGTGCGTGTCGATCAAGCCGGCACAATCACCAAACGCCACTCTGCAACGCGGCTGCAATTCGCGCGCTTTGGGGGCGCTTGCCCGCTGTGGAATGTGCACCGCGCCTTTGAGACGCCCGGCCGTTTTCTGCGGCAATTGGCCGAAACGCCGGATGGGGTGCGCTATATTAGTCTGGCGCGCGACATCTCGAAACCGGCGGGACGGTTTGGGGCGCCAGTGCGGCGCTACGCGATCTCTTTGGGGTGCGAGGTGCGCCATGCGCCCGCGCTAGTTTACGCCGATGGGATGGACATCAATCGCGCCGAAGCCTTTGAGCCGATTGGCATTTCCTGCCGCATCTGCGAACGGCGCGATTGCCATCAACGTTCTGTACCACCGCTGGAACGGCAGTTGGTTGTTGACCCGCATCTGCGCGACGTGCTGCCCTATCGGGTAGAGTGATCAGCGCTGTGCGCGTCGCCAGCCAGCGCCGCGGGCTTCCGCCTCGGAACAGAACCAACGCTCTCCATTTTGGCTGCTGATCCGGGTGCGGCTGTAAAAACTCTGCCCCGGCATGTGATAAATCTTGGTTCCCTTGGCGCTGATGTTCCCCTTGATCTGGCAGCTTCCTTCGGGACGCTCGGGTTCCGCCCCGCTGCGTCGGGTCACGCGATAACGCGCAGGGGACACCGTTTTGAAGCCATGAATCCCGCGCGCCGCGACAAAGGCGGCTTTTTCATCCAGATCATAATCCATCGAGTATTTGCGATAGGCAAAGGCCAGCCCCTCCTGCACCAGCGCCTGCCCCACGTCGACGCCATCTATACGGCATCGCGCCACGATACGCTCATAGCGGTCCCGATCCAGTTCTTCGCACTGGGCTTGTTCCCCTTGATAACGGTCGCGCACCTCCCTCGTTGTCCAATCGCCGCAGGCCCAGGGCTGCCCGCCCTCGGTCTCACAGGTTTGGCGCGCCTCAAGCGCGTCGATCCCATGCAAACGAATGCGCGTACCGCCAAGATCGAAGGTATCCCCATCAATCACACGCACCACGCCAGAGACGGTCTGCGCCCCAGCCGAAGCGGCCCCAAAGCTCAGCGAGAGACTGAGGACGAAAAGTGAACAAATCCTTAACATGCGGCAGGTATGACGCCCTGCCCCGCCAGCTTCAAGAGTCCGAATTAAGAGAGGTTAACGATCAACGCTGCGCCACCTGCCAGTTTGGATGCATCCAAGGTTCGTCATTGGCGCGGGGCAGCGGATCGCGGCCCAGCAACAGGTCCGAAACCTTCTCTCCTACCATGATCGACGGCGCGTTCAGGTTGCCATTGGTGATGCGCGGGAAGATTGAGCTGTCGGCCACCCGCAGCCCCTTGACCCCGATCACCCGGGCCTGTGGGTCGACTACGGCGTTCCGGTCATCGGCCGCGCCCATGCGGCAGGTGCCGCATGGATGATAGGCGCTTTCTGCGTGTTCGGCGATAAAGCTGTCAAGCTCCGCATCCGATTGCAGCGCGGCACCGGGTTGGATTTCGTGCTTTACGAAAGGCTTAAACGCCTCCTGCCCAAATATCTCCCGCGTGAGGCGAATACAGGTGCGGAATTCCTCCCAGTCATCGGGATGCGACATGTAGTTAAAGCGGATTTTCGGCGCCTCCGCCGGGTCAGCCGACCGCAGCGTGATGTCGCCCCGCGACTTGGACCGCATCGGCCCGGTGTGGGCCTGAAATCCATGCCCCTCGGCCGCTGCCTGCCCGTCGTAGCGCACGGCAATTGGCAGGAAATGGTATTGAATATCGGGATAGTCCACGCCGGGCTTGGAGCGGATGAAGGCAGCGGATTCAAACTGGTTCGACGCCCCCATACCGGTCTTGGTAAAAAGCCACTGCGCCCCGATCACCGCCTTGGACAGCAGGTTCCAGTGCTTATAGAGCGTGATCGGTTGGCTTGAGGCCATCTGGATGTAAAGCTCCAGATGGTCCTGCAAATTCTGCCCTACACCCGGGCGGTCTGCGACCACATCGATCCCATGCTCGGCCAGATGGGCTGCCGGGCCAATGCCCGATAGCATCAAGAGTTTTGGGGAGTTAATCGATGATGCCGCCAGCACCACTTCGCGCTGCGCACGGATGATCTCGACCGTTTTGCCACGCTTGACCTCGACGCCCACGGCACGCCCGTCTTCGATCACCACGCGCTGCGCCAGCGCGCGGATCAAGGTGACGTTGCCCGTCTTTTGCGCAGGCCGCAGATAGGCGTTCGCCGCCGACCAGCGCCGCCCGTTCCAGACCGTCTGCTCCATGGGGCCAAAGCCCTCTTGCTTCTCTCCGTTGTAATCTTCGGTCATCTGGTACCCGGCCTGCGACCCAGCCTGCACAAAGGCGTCAAACAAAGGGTTCGCGCGCGGCCCACGGCTGACATGCAAAGGCCCGTCCTTGCCGCGCCATGCTGCATCCCCGCCATGGCCGTTCTCGTGCCACGTCTCCATGCGTTTGTAATAGGGCAGCACGTCGGCATAGCCCCAGCCCTGCGCGCCGCTTTCCTCCCAATGGTCGAAGTCCTTGGCATGGCCGCGCACATAGACCATGCCATTGATCGACGACGAGCCGCCGATCACCTTACCACGCGGGCAGACCAGCTCGCGGTTGTTCAAATGCGGCTCAGGCTCAGACTTATAGCCCCAATCATAGCGCGGCATGTTCATCGGATAGCTGAGTGCAGCAGGCATCTGGATGAACGGTCCCGCGTCGCTGCCGCCATGTTCGATGACGATCACCTTTCGCCCGGCCTCGGCCAGACGGTAGGCCATGGCGCAGCCTGCAGAGCCCGCCCCGACGATTACAAATTCAGCTTCCATTCCACTCACCTTCCGCAAATCCGCACGGGTGCGGGGCAGCGCCCGACGGTGTCGGCTTTATGCGCTGCGGCCTAATTTTCCGTTGCTTAGAACGGCGCTTCGACATCGCCCATGCGGACGTAGACCGACTTCAACTGGCTATAATGGTTGATCGCCGCCTTGGAATTTTCGCGGCCCACGCCGGAGTTCTTCATGCCCCCAAAGGGCGCTTCGACGGGCGCGTCATTATAGGTGTTGATGTAGCAGGTCCCCGCCTCGAACCCGGCAGCCACGCGATGTGCGCGGGTCAGGTTTTGGGTAAAGACACCGGCGGCGAGGCCGAATTCCGTGGTATTGGCACGGGCCATGACCTCGGCCTCATCCTCAAAATCGAGCACCGCCATGACGGGGCCGAAAATCTCTTCGCGGGCGATTGCCATGTCGTCTTTGACATCCGCGAAAACGGTGGGCTGCATGTAGAAACCGTCGCGCTCGATCCGTTTGCCGCCATAGACCAGCCGCGCGCCTTCAGCCTCGCCCTTCGCCACATAGTCCAGAGCGATCTGCATCTGGCGGTCGCTGACCATCGGGCCAAAGCTGGTGTCGGGGTCCATCGGGTCACCGATCACGGCGTTTTCCAACCGCTCAGACAGCCGCCCGAGAAACGCCTCCTTGATATCGCGGTGCACAAAGACCCGCGTGCCGTTCGAACAAATCTGGCCGGAGCTATAGAAGTTGCCCAAAATCGCGCCACTCACGGCGTTGTCGATATCCGCATCTTCAAAAACGATCATGGGGGATTTGCCGCCCAGCTCCATCGTGACGTGCTTGATGCCTTCGGCGGCGGCTGCATAGACCTTGCGGCCCGTCGGAACGGAGCCAGTCAGCGACACCTTGTCGACGCGGGCATCGGTGACCAGCGACTGCCCTACCTCGCCCATGCCCTGCACCACGTTAAACAGGCCCGCAGGCAGCCCGGCCTCGATGAGTATCTCGGCCACCTTCAGCGCACAAAGCGGTGTCGTCTCGGACGGCTTAAAGATCATCGCATTGCCACAGGCGAGCGCTGGCGCGGCTTTCCAGCAGGCGATCTGCGTGGGGTAGTTCCACGCGCCGATGCCCACACAAAGGCCAAGCGCCTCGCGGCGGGTATAGACCCAGTCTTCGCCCAGTTGGATATGCTCGCCCGTCAGGCTGCCTGCAAGTCCGCCGAAATACTCCAGCGCGTCAGCCCCGCTGGTGGCATCGGCGACAGAGGTCTCCTGATAGGGTTTGCCGGTGTCATAGGTCTCCAGCACCGACAGGTCGTGGTTGCGTTCGCGGATCATGTCGGCGGCGCGGCGCAGGATGCGCCCCCGCTCGGTGCCTGTCATCGCGGCCCATGCGGCCTGCGCCTTGCGGGCCGAGGTGATGGCTTGTTCAACAATCGCAGGCGTGGCGGCATAGAGGGTGGCGATCGTCTCGCCCGTGGCGGGATAGATCACCGGGATCGGCGTGCCCTCCGTATCTTCGACATAGGCGCCGTCGATGAAATGGCTGGCTGTGGGTTGGGGATCATAAGACATCAAAGATACTTTCTTGCCTGAGGGGCGGAGTGTTCGAGGAGGCGGAGCGCGGCAATGCCGCCATTCTCCGCAGTGTTTAGCGGCCCGCTTTCAGCAGCAGGTCGAGGGTATAGAGCGCGCGGGTCATGGCTTCGGCAGCGCTCACATCGTCCGACAGCGCGGCGCGCAGATAGAGCCCATCAATCAGCGCCGCCAATGTGTCGGCGTCGCCTTCGGGTTGGGGGCTGATCGGGCGCAGCGCATGGGTGAGGTTCGAGCGCAGACGGCTTTGATAAGCCGTCAGCAGCCTCCGCGTTTCGGGATTGGTGCGGGCATGGGCATAAAGCGTCATCCACGCGCTGATCGTGCCGGGGTGAAAGCCGGTGTCGTCGAAACTGGCGACGATGATCGCCGCCGCCCGGTCATGCGGCGTGCGGGCCGTGGCCAGCCGTTCGCGCACCCCGGCGGCATATTCCGACAGGATATGCCGCATCGCCGCGAGGAAGATCTGGTTCTTGCCGCCGAAATAGTGATGCGCCAGCGCGCTCGACATGCCTGCCCGCTTGGCGATCTGGCTCACCGTCACATCCAGCGACTGAGCCTCGCCAATCTCGGCGATGGTGGCTTTGACCAGCGCAGAGCGGCGGATGGGTTCCATTCCGACTTTGGGCATTGGATTCGGGTCCTTGGGGCAGTGTTGACCGCCTCAGGATAGGGGAATCTTTATTGACTCGTCAATCAAGTTACCGAAGGCCACCGCCTCCGTCAGAATTTCGTGGCATGAGCGGGCGGCGTGACCTGCCGTTTCAGCATCGCTTCGCGCCATGTGATAAAAGTAACCGAGCCCAAAATCACAGCACCACCCAGCACGACCCAGACGTCCACCGGCTCGGCAAAGACCACCACGCCGAGGATCGTGGCCCAGACCAATTGCAGGAACGTGACTGGCTGCGTCACCGTCACCGGGGCGGCGGCGAATGCCAGCGTCATGGTGAAATGCCCCGCCGTGGCAAAAAAAGCGACCCCGGCGAGGATCAGCAGCTCCTGCGTGGTCGGGGTGATCCAAACGGTGAAGGCAAAGGGCGCCAACCCGATGGTGACGAAGATCGACAGCATGGTGACGATCATCACCGGGCGTGCCTCATCCGCCAGCACCTTGGCCAAGAGGTAGGAGCCTGCAAACACCACCGCTGCCAGCAGCATCGCCAGATGCCCGGTTGAGACTTCGCGAAAGCCGGGCCGCAGGATGATCGCCGCCCCCGCCAGCCCCAAGCAGACCGCCACGATGCGCCGCGCCGCGAGCTTTTCGCCCAAAAAAATCGCAGCCCCGACAGTGACATAGATCGGCGCGAGGTAGTTCATCGCCGTGACCTCGGCAATCGGCAGGCGGGTCATGGCGTAGAACCACAAGATCACCCCGCCCGCGTGAAAAAACCCGCGCAGACCGAACAGCCCCCACTGACGCCTGCTGACCGGGGTTGCAAGCAGCGAGCGCAGGATCGGAAGGACAAAGACCAGCCCCATCGCGTAGCGCAGGAATGCGGCCTCTGCCGAGGGCAGGCGCGGGCCCATGTATTTCACCAACGCAGTCACGCCGATGAAGCAAGCCCCCGTGACCAGCATCCAAAAGACGCCGACAAGCGGACGGTTGGCGGGAACGGGGATATCGGGCGTGGTGGCCGGGCTTTGTGTCATGCCGCGACCCTTTCCCAAAGTGCAGGTAAGGGCAAGATAGCCGCAGCATTTTTATTCACATCGCAAGCAACTTGAGGGCAATAGACCACACGGTCACGGCGATCAGCGCGTCCAGAGTTTGCCAGCTGCGCGGTTTAGCGAAAAGCGGCGCAAGCAACCGCGCACCATAGCCGAGGGCAAAGAAGAACACAAAACTGGCCGACGCCGCCCCAAGGCCAAAGCTCAGCCGATCAGGGTATTGCGCCGAAAGGGAGCCGAGCAGCACCAGCGTGTCCAGATAGACATGCGGGTTCAGCCATGTCAGCGCCAGCAGGGTTAAGATTGCCTTGCCCAAGCTGCGCGTGGCCTGCCCGTCGGCTTCCAAAGCCTCACCCCCGCGCCATGCCGACACAGCGTTGCGCCAACCATACCAAAGCAGGAACGCCGCCCCGCCATAGCGCATCAGCGGACCAAACCATGGTGCTGCCTCGGCCAGCGCGCCAAAACCGGCGACCCCTGCCCCAATCAGCAGCGCATCCGAAGCTGCGCAGACCAAACAGACCGGGAGCACATGCTCACGCCGCAGCCCTTGGCGCAGCACAAAGGCGTTCTGCGCACCGATGGCCATAATCAGCGTCAGGCTTAGCGCAAAGCCGGGGAGGAAAGAGGTCAGCATTGGTATGTCCTGTTATGGGTTGCCTTTGCCTAGCCCCCTGCTTCAAATTACTCAAATTCAATAAGCTCCGCTAGGATTAGAAAAACTTATGCAGCTAGACAGCGCCCAACTGACCGCTTTGGCGAGCATCCTGCGACTTGGCAGTTTTGATGCGGCAGCGGCGGCGCTCGGGGTCACCCCCTCCGCCATTTCGCAGCGGGTGAAGGCGCTTGAGGATCGTGTCGGCACCACGCTCGTCCTGCGCGGCCAACCCTGCACGGGCACGCCGACCGGCCAGCGCCTTGCCAAACACGCCGAAGACGTTGCCCTGCTCGAAGCGCAGGCATTGGGCGTCAGCGGCAACACCTCCCCACCCCGGCTGCGGCTGGCGGTGCCTGCGGATGTTCTGGCGACATGGCTCATCCCGGCCTTGGCTCAGATACCGGATATGCTGTTTGATCTGGTGATCGACGATCAAGACACCTCTGCCGATTGGCTGCGGCGTGGAGAGGTCAGCGCAGCCGTGACCGGACAAGCCCGCGCCGCACCG
The DNA here is from genome assembly GCF_022788715.1 of Sulfitobacter sp. DSM 110093. Lineage (NCBI taxonomy): Bacteria > Pseudomonadati > Pseudomonadota > Alphaproteobacteria > Rhodobacterales > Roseobacteraceae > Sulfitobacter > Sulfitobacter sp. DSM 110093. The sequence goes on along the minus strand of NZ_CP085167.1, from coordinate 976,433 downwards.
GGCTGTGATGTGCGGCCCTTGGGCGCGCTGCGTTATCACCCCACCGCCAGCCCCGCCTACATGAAGAAATGGTTTGCCCGAGGTGTCACCACCGAGACACTGAGCCAAGCGCCGATGCTGACCTTTAACCGCAAGGATCAATTGCAGGGGCGTTGGCTGATGCAAAAGACCGGGCAGCGACTGACCCCGCCCAGCCACCATCTGCCCTCAAGCCACGGTTTCGTGACGGCGGCGCGCGAAGGCTTGGGCTGGGGCATGAACCCTGCCCCTCTGGTGGCCGAGGATATGGAGAAAGACCGCCTCGTCTCGCTCGACGACGCATTGCCATTGGATGTGCCGCTTTACTGGCAGGTCGCGCGGATCATGGCCCCCGCGCTTGCCCCGCTCACCGCTGCCATAAGGGCCACGGCGCGCGAGGCGCTGGTGCAAGGGGCGCGTTAAAGCTGCGCCATAACCTCGTCAGAGGCTTCAAAGTTGGTAGTGACGCGCTGAACGTCGTCGTCTTCCTCAAGCGCATCGACAAGCTTCATCAGCTTTTCCATGTTCTCAAGGTCCATCTCTGTCGTCGTGACCGGACGCCAGATCAGCTTGGTCGATTCCGATTCGCCCAGTTCGGCCTCGAGCGCGGTCGAGACATCGTTGAGATCGGTGTCGGCGCAGTAAATGACGTGGCCGTCTTCGGAGCTTTCGACATCCTCGGCTCCGGCTTCGATCGCCGCCATCATTACTGTGTCGGCGTCGCCCACGGACGCGGGGTAGATCACCTCGCCCTTCCGCTCGAACATAAAGCCGACCGAACCCGTCTCGCCCAGATTGCCGCCATTCTTGGTAAAGGTCGAGCGCACGGTCGAAGCGGTGCGGTTGCGGTTGTCGGTCATCGCCTCGACGATCACCGCCACGCCGTTGGGGCCATAGCCCTCATAGCGGATTTCCTCGTAATCCTCGCCTTCACCGCCCACGGCCTTCTTGATGGCGCGTTCGATGTTGTCCTTGGGCATGGACTGGCCCTTGGCCTCTTTCACGGCCATGCGCAGACGCGGGTTCTTTTCCGGGTCGGGATCGCCCATCTTGGCCGCGATGGTGATTTCCTTGGAAAGTTTGGAAAACACCTTGGCGCGCAGCTTGTCCTGACGGCCCTTGCGATGCTGGATGTTTGCCCATTTGGAGTGACCGGCCATGAATACCTCGTTCTGGCAATGCGTTTGCGCCACTCTATATGCCAGCATCACCGCTGGAACAAGCCACCCGGCCTGTGCTTAGCTTTCCGCCGATAGGGCAATCACGTTAGACCGGATATATGACCACAGATCAGATCATTCTCTTTACCCTCTTTGGCGCGGTCTTTGGCCTGCTGCTGTGGGGCCGCTTTCGCTATGACATCGTGGCCTTTGGCGCACTGATGGCCGGGGTCGTGCTGGGCGTGGTGCCCACGGAAAACGCCTTTGACGGCTTTGGCCATCCGGCGACGCTGATCGTCGCGCTGGTGCTGGTGGTTTCCGCCGGGCTGGTGCGGTCGGGCGCGGTGATGTTGATCACCCGCACGCTGGTGGACAGTTCGCGCAGCTTGGGCGCGCATATTTCGATTATGGGGGCCGTCGGCGGGGTGCTCTCGGCCTTTATGAACAACGTGGCGGCCTTGGCGCTTTTGATGCCGGTCGACATTCAGACCGCCCGAAAAGCGGGCCGCGCGCCGGGGCTAAGCCTGATGCCGCTGAGTTTTGCCACCATCCTTGGCGGCATGGCCACGCTGATCGGCACACCGCCCAATATCATCATCGCGTCGATCCGGCAAGAATCGCTGGGTGCGCCGTTCAAGATGTTCGATTTTGCGCCGGTGGGCGGTTTGGCCGCCATTGCCGGACTGATCTTCGTGGCGCTGATCGGCTGGCGTTTGATCCCCGCCCGCGAAGACGCGATGATCGAGGCTGAGGATATCGCGGAATATATCGCCGAGTTGACCGTGCCCGAGGGCAATAAGCAGATCGGCAAGCGTTTGGCAGAGCTACAGGAAGAAGCACATAAGGCCGATGTGGCGATCCTTGGGCTGATGCGGGACGGCAAGAGGCGCTATGGCACCGCGCGCAATGTGGTGCTGCAGGCCGGGGACGCGATCGTGCTGGAAGCCACGCCCGACGCTTTAGATGAATTTCGCAGCACGCTGAACCTCGCGCTGGCGGACAGTGACCGTGAAGACCTGCTGCTGGCCGATGGCGACGGGGTCGAGATTGTCGAGGTTGTGGTGACCGAAGCCTCGCGTCTCAATGGTCGCACGGCGCAGGCGGTGGGCCTCTCGTGGCGCCAGCGCACGGTGTTGCTGGGCTTGTCGCGGCAGGGTCGCAAGATCACCTCTCAGCTGCGCACGACCGAGTTGAAACCCGGTGACATCCTCTTGCTGCTGGTGCCGCGTGACACGGTGGCCCATGTCACCGACTGGCTGGGCGTGCTGCCCTTGGCCGACCGTGGCCTTGCCGTAACCCAAGACAGCAAGACGTGGCTTGCCATCGGCATGTTCGCAGGTGCGGTGGCGGCGGCCTCCTTTGGGTTGATCTATCTGCCCATCGCGCTTGGGCTGGTGGTCGTGGGCTATGTGCTGGCCAAGATCGTGCCGCTGTCGGAGCTCTATACCCATATCGAATGGCCGGTGATCGTGCTTTTGGGGTCCATGATCCCGCTGGGCGCGGCGCTGGAAACCTCGGGCGGGACCGAGTTGATCGCGGGCGCACTTGTCGGACTGACCGAAGGGCTGCCCGCATGGGTCGTGCTGACGGTGCTCATGGTGGTGACCATGTCGCTGTCGGATGTGCTGAACAACACGGCGACGACAATCGTCGCCGCCCCGGTGGGCATCCAGATGGCGCAGACGCTCGGGGTGTCGCCCGACCCCTTCCTGATGGCGGTGGCGGTGGCAGCCTCTTCGGCGTTCCTCACGCCGATTGGGCATAAGAACAACACCCTGATCCTTGGCCCCGGCGGCTATTCCTTTGGCGACTATTGGCGCATGGGGCTGCCGCTAGAGATCATCGTCGTCGCGGTGTCGATCCCCGCGATCCTCGTCTTCTGGCCGCTCTGAGCAGAACGCAAAAGGCGCGCCATCTCTGGCGCGCCTTTTAAGGTTTAAACTGTCTGGCTCAAACAACATCAAAGACATCTTCAAAGCGTATCATAGCCCCGACCCCTTCTTCCTGCGCCGAGGTGTGGCTAAGCGTATCCCTCTACCCTACCAAAACAGCGGGATTACCGCGCTGACCAACAGCGACATGCTCAGGTTCAGCGGTATGCCGATGCGCATGAAGTCAGTAAATTTGTACCCCCCCGGCCCGTAAACCAGCGTGTTGGTTTGATAGCCGATGGGCGTGGCAAAGGCGCAAGAGGCCGCGATCATCACCGCCACGACCAAGGGGCGCGGGTCCATGCCAAGGGCCGTGCTGAGGCTGATGGCGATGGGCGTCATGATAACGGCCACGGCGTTGTTGCTGACGATCTCGGTCAATGTCGTGGTCAACAGGAATACCGCCCAGATGATGAAGAAGGGGGGCAGCTCGGCCAATCCCGGTGCGATGTTATCGACGATCAGCGAAATCGCACCTGAGTTTTCCAGCGCCGCGCCCACGGCCAGCATGGCAAAAATAAGCGCTAACAAACGCCCTTCGACAAAAGAAAACGCCTCCTCGGCGTCGATACAGCCTGTCACCAGCACCACCGCTACGGCGATCACAGCCAAAGCCAAAATCGGCGCCACGTTAAAGGCCGCAAGCACCACGATGCCCGCGAGAGCAGCAATGGCAATCGGCGCGTGCCCCCGGCGGAACGCGCGGGACGATGGCTGGGTCACGTCCACAAGGTTCATTTCACTGGCGAGCCGCTGGATATCTTCCGCAGCCCCCTCCAGCAGCAGCGTGTCGCCCACCTTGACGATCAGTTGCTCAAGCTGCTGGCCGATGTTCTGGTTCCGCCGATGCACCGCCAGCGCATAAACCCCATAACGCCGCCGCAACCGCATGGAGCCGAGCGAACGCCCCACCATCCGGCAACCCGGTGTGATCAGCACCTCAACGGTCGTGGTTTCGACCGCCGACAGCTGGTCAACGCGGCGCAATTCCTTGTTATTTTGCAGGCTCAAAAGCTCGGTCATTTGGGTCCGCAGAACCACGCGGTCCCCGACCTGAAGCTCGACCCCCTTAAGGCTGCGTCGCAGGGAATCATCACCGCGCACCACGTCGATTAGCCGCACGCCCTCGCGCTTGAACAGCTGCACATCCAACACATCGCGCCCGATAAGGTTGCTTTCAGGCGGGATTACCGCTTCGGTGAAGAACTTCATCTTGGATCGGTCCGACAGCATGTTCGCCATGCTGTCGCGCGCAGGCAGCAGCCTGTCGGCAAAGAACAGCATATAGATCAGACCCCACGTACAGACCACAAGTCCCACGGGAAGGATCTCGAAGATACCGAATGGTGCCATGCCCTGCGCCCGCGCCACACCGTCAACCAGTAGGTTGGTCGAGGTGCCGATCAACGTGAGAGAGCCGCCCATGATCGCGGCATAACTCAGCGGAATTAACAACTTAGAAGCTTTGGTGTTGAGCGTGCGGGTCAATTGCACCACCACCGGAATCATCACTACAACAACGGGTGTGTTGTTCATGATGGCGCTGGCCGCCATGACCGACAGGACAACCCCCGCTACTGCGGATTTCGGGTGGGTCTTGGCCGTTCGTTCGGCCAGCCGCGTCAGCACATCAAGCGCCCCGGTCCGCACCAACGCCCCCATGATGATGAACATGGCGGCAATGGTCCAAGGTGCGGGGTTTGATAGCACCTCTAGCGCATCGTCATAGGGTAAAACGCCGATTGCCAGCAGCAAAGCCGCCCCAGCAATGGCAACCACCTCGGTGGGAAAGGCTTCGCGCAGGAAAAGCACGAACATCATGCCGACGACCACCAAGGTGAGCACCGACGTCTCCATCGGAGAGAAACTGAAAAATTCCATCAAGAACCTGTCATTCGGGCAAAAGGCCGTTGTCCAGTTACGCCGATTGCGGCGCCCTGCGCAAGCCTGACGCAAAGGCGCATGCTGTCAGATCTCAGGGGGCACTGGCCTGTAATGCGCCACCATCGCGCACCGGCACAATGCGCGTGGCGCGGCCTGTGCGGTCATCGGTCTCGATATAGACGCCAGATAGTGTTGCTTCGCCATTTGCGGGGGTAAAGCGTTCGCGCGGCATGCCGGTGATGAAACGGCGCAGCGGCTCGGCCTTGTCCATGCCAATCACCGAATGATAATCGCCACACATGCCCGCATCGCTCAGGTAGGCCGTCCCGCCCGGCAGGATCATCGCATCGGCGGTCGGCACATGGGTGTGAGTGCCGACAACAAGGCTCGCACGCCCGTCGCACCAATGGCCCATGGCCATTTTTTCGCTCGTGGCTTCGCAGTGCATATCGACGATGATCGCTTGGGCCATTCCACCCAAAGGATGAGTTTTCAACACCGGCTCCAGCGCTGAGAAGGGGTCATCAAAGGGGCGTTTCATAAAGACTTGGCCAAGCGCTTGAGTGACCAGAACCTTCTTGCCGTTCTGCGCCGTGAACAGCTTTGCCCCCTTGCCCGGCGCGCTTTTGGAAAAGTTCAGAGGCCGGATAATTCGCGGCTCTTGCTCGATAAAGCTGAGCATGTCTTTTTGGTCAAACGCGTGATCGCCAAGGGTCAGACAGTCAGCCCCGGCATCCAGCAACGTCTTGGCATGCGCGCCCGACAGGCCCATGCCCCCGGTCGCATTCTCGCCATTCACCACAATAAAATCGAGCTTCCAGTCGCGCCGCAGCCGCGCCAGATTTTCGGTGATTGCCCGCCGTCCGGCCCGGCCCATCACATCGCCAAGAAACAAAATCTTCATAAACTATGGACTAGGACGCGCGTGGCTTGGCGGCAACCCTTATTCCGCGTGGGCGGGTTAGTGTTGCGTCACTTCGATCACACCGGCCTCTGTCACGATCAGGTCCAGCGTCTCATCGGTTTCCTCGAGCGGAATGTCATCGCACTCCTGCCCGGCAAAGGCGAAACCGATTGCCATAGTGGCCCTGCGCGCGCGCAGCATCGCCAATGTCCGATCATAAAACCCGCCGCCATAGCCCAGCCGCGCCCCCGCGCGGTTAAAGGCCAGCAGCGGCACGATCACGATCTCCGGCTCAAAGAAATCGTTATGTTCGGGGATCATTGCGCCGAAAGTGCCCGCGACCATCGGCGTCTCCGGCGTCCAGCGCGAGAACGACAGCGGGTGGTCGGGCCACATGATCACCGGCACGCCGACTGGCCCATGGGCGCAGGCTTCGGCCATGGCCGGGCGCGGGTCGATTTCGGTGCGGATCGGCATAAAGCCCGAAAGCGGCACGCCGCGATACCCTGCCAGCACTTCGGAAAGATACCCCGCCTGCGCGGCATTCGCCTGTTCAAACAACGGCTTGCGGCGGGCAAATGCCGCCTTGCGCGCTTCGGCCTTCTGGGTGGCGCAATCACTCACAACAGCACCAGCGCCGCGAGACCGAGGAAGGCAAAGAAGCCGACAACATCCGTCACCGTGGTCACAAAGGCCCCCGAGGCGAGCGCCGGGTCGACCCCAAACCGCTCCAGCAAAATCGGGATACCGGTGCCCGCAAGTCCTGCCACCACAAGGTTAATCACCATCGCGGTCGCAATCACATAGCCAAGCGCCGGAGAGCCGAACCAAATCACCCCGACGATGCCCATGATCACCGCAAAGATCAGCCCGTTCACCAGCCCCACCAGAACCTCCCGCCGGATCACCCGCCAGACGTTGGAGCCGGTAAGGTCTTTCGTCGCAATCGCACGCACCGCGACGGTCAGGCTCTGCGTGCCCGCATTGCCGCCCATCGACGCCACGATCGGCATCAGCACCGCCAGCGCCACGATCTGCGCGATGGCGGCTTCGAACTGCGAGATGACCATCGATGCGGCAATCGCCGTCACAAGGTTCACCGCGAGCCATGGCAGACGTTGTTTGGTCGTTTCCGCCACCCGGTCGGAAAGTGAACCCTCGCCCACACCCGCCAGACGCAGGATGTCTTCTTCGTGTTCTTCATCCAGCACCGCCATGGCATCATCAATGGTGATGACGCCGATCAACCGCCCCTCTTCATCAACCACCGGGGCCGAGATCAGGTGGTACTGGTTAAACGCATAGGCCACATCGCCCTCATCGCGCATGGCGGGGATGATTTGGAACGTTTCCTCTAAGATATCCGCCAGCCGCGTCTCGCGGCGCGAGCGCATCAGCTTGCCCAGTGTCACATTGCCCACCGGGTGCAGACGCGGGTCGACCATGACAATGTGATAGAATTGGTCTGGCAGGTCTTCTTCCTTGGTGGCGCGCAGATGGTCGATGGTTTGGCCCACCGTCCAATGCTCGGGCGCCATCACAACCTCGCGCTGCATCAGACGACCGGCGGAGTATTCTGGCCAGTTCAGCGCCTGTTCAACGGCGACCCGGTCGGTTTCCTCCAGCGCGTCGAGGATGGTTTCCTGCTGCGCGTCCTCCAGATCTTCGATCAGGTCGACAACATCATCGCTGTCCAGTTCACGCACCGCTTGGGTCAGGACCTGCGGCGTCAGGATGGAGATGACTTCTTCGCGGATCGACTCGTCGAGTTCCGACAGAATCTCACCGTCGAATTCCTGCCCGTAAAGCCGGATCAGTGCTGCGCGGTCATCTTCGTCGATCTGTTCCAAAAGGTCAGCGATGTCCGCCGCGTGCAGCGGTTCCATCAACTTGGTCAGATGGGCTTGATCGTTGGCCTCTACGGTTTCAAGGATCGCGGCCACGGCCTTGCGGTCCAGCATATAGGCTTCGGCATTCTCCTCAGAAGGTACCGCCGGATCCAGCTCTTCGATCTGCTCTGACATCCGCGTTCTCCGTGCCTGTGCTGCGCTTTGGGCCGACAATATGCAAGCGCCCGCACGGGCACAATGCCGCCCGCGACGCTTCGGTATTGTTCCCTGTCTCGCCCTCACCTAAACCACTGGCATGACAAATCAACGACTCCTTTTGGGCGCGACGCTCACCTATTCCGGCAACCCGATGCAAAGCGCGTGGGAAGATACCGTGAAGATCGACACCGAAGGCGGTGTCTTGATCGAAGACGGTCGCATTGCCGCCTTGGGCAATGGCGAACGCCTGCGTGCCGACCATCCGCAAGCCGAGGTGACGCGCTATGGCGAGGCGCTGATTTGTCCGGGGTTTGTCGACGCCCATGTGCATTATCCGCAAACCGCGATCATCGCGTCATGGGGCAAGCGGCTGATCGACTGGCTGAATACCTACACCTTCCCCGAAGAGATGCGCCTCTCGGATCCCGCCTATGCGGGTGACATCGCCGCGCGTTATCTGGACCTGACGCTGGCCCATGGCACCACCACGGTCGCGTCTTATTGCACGATCCACCCCCACAGCGCCGACGCGCTGTTTCAGGCGGCAGAAGATCGCGGTCAGCGGATCGTGGCGGGCAAGACCTGCATGGACCGCAACGCCCCCGAGGGGCTGCGCGATACGGTGCAATCGGCCTATGACGACAGCAAAGCGCTGATCGAGCGGTGGCACGGCAAAGGCCGCGCGAGCTATGCGATCACGCCGCGTTTCTCTCCGACCTCGACGCCCGAGCAACTCTCGGCCCTCGGTGCGCTTTGGGCAGAGCATCCGACCTGTCTGATGCAGACCCACCTCAGCGAACAAACGGATGAGATCGAATGGGTGCGCGGCCTGTTCCCAGAGGCGCGCGATTACCTTGATACCTATGAGGCCCACGGGCTGTTGGGCGAGCGCGGCCTTTACGGCCATGCGATCCACCTAGAGCCGCGTGAGATTGACCGGCTGGCAGAGACAGGCGGGGCGCTGGTGCATTGCCCCACCTCCAATACGTTTATCGGTTCGGGGCTGTTTGACATGACCGGCCTTGCGGCGCGGGACATTCCGCTGGCGCTGGCAACGGATACCGGGGGCGGCTCTTCATTCTCGATGCTGCGGACCATGGCGGCAGCCTATGAGGTCGGCCAACTGCGCGGCACGCCGCTGCATGCGGCGCAGCTGATCTGGCTCGCCACCGCAGGCTCGGCCCGCAGCCTTCATTTGCAGGATCACGTCGGCAGTCTGGCCGAAGGGATGGAGGCGGATATTACCGTGCTATCGCTCGACTCCACCTCCGCCATCGCGCAGCGTCACGCGGCAGCCAAGGATATCTGGGAAAGCCTTTTCGCCACCATCATGATGGGCGATGACCGTGCGATTGCAGATGTTTGGGTTGCGGGTGCGCGTCGGGGTGGCACAGCGTAACGCACCACCCGCGATTGGTTCAAGTTAGCAGGGCGCGCCCAGCACCATGACCCAAACCTCACTATCGGCCTGCACCAGCCCCATCTCTTCGGCGCGGCTGTCGACCATATTGCGGTAATGCCCCGGCGAGTTGGTCCAGCCGGTCATGACCTCATCCAAGGAGTGCTGCCCCTTGGCAATATTCTCGGCCACAAAACACCATTGATACCCCGCCATCGCGGCACGACGGCCCACATCCGTGCCATCGCGGCCTTTGTGGCTGAAATAGTCATGCTCTGCCATATCGGTGGCATGGGTTTGCGCCGCCTGCGCCAAACGGCCATCATAGACGAGAGGTTTGAGCCCCTGCACATCCCGCAGCGCATTTACGCGCTCCAACCCCATGGGGTCGGCCAATGCTGGCATACCGGCCAGCATCAGGATCGATAGAAAAAATGGCCTCATTCAGCCAAGCCTTTCGCCAATTCGTTTTGCCGCGCCACCTGTGCGGCCAAGTCAATCGTGGTGATGTGACCATCGCGCACCACCTGACGGCCTTCAACGAAAAGGTCGCGCACCGCCGTCGGACCGGCAAGAAGCAGCGCAGCAGGATCCCAACTGCCTGCGCTATGCACGCCGGAAACGTCCCAGATCGCCACATCGGCCCGTTTGCCGGGCATCAGCCGCCCGCAATCAGGGCGCCCCAACACATCCGCCCCGCCGCGTGTGGCCATTTCCAAGGCGGCGCGGGGACTCATCGCATCAGCGCCGCGTGCCACGCGCTGCAACAGCATCGCCTGCCGCGCCTCGGCTGCCAGATTGCCGCTGTCGTTGCTGGCCGATCCATCGACCCCCAGCCCCAGCGGCACGCCTGCATCCAGCATCGCCCGCACCGGCGCGATGCCCGACCCAAGGCGGCAATTGGAACAGGGGCAATGCGCCACCCCGGTGCCTGTGCGCGCGAAAAGATCAATCTCCGCCCCGTCCAACTGCACGCAATGGGCATGCCAAACGTCATCGCCCAGCCAACCAAGACTTTCGGCATATTCTCCGGGGCGGCAGCCGAATTTCTCCAGCGAATAGGCCACATCCTCGGCATTCTCAGCAAGATGGGTGTGCAGCATCACGCCCTTGTCCCGCGCCAGCAGAGCCGTGTCGCGCATCAACTCGCGGCTGACCGAGAAAGGAGAGCAAGGGGCCAGCCCAACGCGGCACATCGACCCTTCGGCGGGATCGTGAAAGGCGTCGACCACGCGAATGCAATCGTCCAAAATCGCCGTTTCCCGCTCCACCAGCGCATCAGGCGGCAGGCCACCATCGCTTTCCCCGATGCTCATCGAGCCGCGGGTGGGGTGGAAGCGCAGCCCAAGTTCGGCGGCGGCATGGATCGTGTCCTCCAGCCTTACGCCGTTTGGGTAGAGGTAAAGGTGATCCGAACTCAGGCTACAGCCCGACAGCGCAAGTTCAGCCAAACCGATCTGGGCCGAGACGAACATATGCTCTGGCCCCATACGCGCCCAAATGGGATAGAGCCGCTGCAACCAGCCAAAGAGCAGCGCATCCTGTGCCCCCGGCACGGCGCGGGTCATGCTTTGGTAGAGATGGTGATGCGTGTTCACGAGACCCGGCGTGACGACGCAACCCTTCGCCTCGACAATCTCACCGTCCGTCCGAAGGCCCTGCCCGATCTCGGCAATCACCCCGTCGCGCAGCAACAGGTCCGCGCCGGCAAGCTCGCGCCGGGTGTCGTCCATCGTGATGAGGTAATCCGCGCCGCGGATGAGGGTCTCTGCCATAGGTCACACTTTTCGCTATGCCCGTCTCATGCAAAGTGTGTGTGGCCGGTGGAAAACGGGCGAGAGAACCAGCCTATACGGCATTATCGCATCCCGCTGGGGCCGGTCAATCCGCGGGTTCTGACAATTGGATCAATAGGCGGAAAGGATCGCAAGCGCCTGCGCGTGGATTTCGCGGTTGGCCGCCGCCAGCGCCCTGCCCCCTTCATGCACCGGATTTCCCTGCCAATCGGTGACGATGCCCCCGGCCGCTTGGATCACTGCGATGGGCGCTTGAATGTCATAGGCGTTCAATCCTGCCTCAATCACCAGATCGACCTGCCCCGCCGCGACCAGCGCATAGGCGTAGCAGTCCATACCATAGCGGGTCAGCAGCGTCTGCGACGCGACGGCCCGAAAGGCGCTGGCCTCCTCGGTGCTGCCGACCTCTGGGAATGTGGTGAAAACGATGGCCTGCCGCAGGTCCCGCGCCGCGCGGGTTTGCAAGGGGCGGCTTCCATGCGGCCCGGTCATCAGCGCGCCATCCGGTGCGCCCTCGAACCGCTCGCCGATATAGGGCTGGTCAATGATGCCGTAGAATGGCCCCGACGCATCGCTGACCGCGATCAGCACGCCCCATGTTGGTGTGCCGCTGAGAAACCCGCGCGTGCCGTCAATCGGGTCGAGTACCCAAGTCAGCCCCGACGTGCCGGGCTGCGCGCCATATTCCTCGCCCAAAATGCCATCGGCGGGCCGTTCCGCCGCCAAGATATCGCGCATTGCTCGTTCGGCGGCGTGGTCTGCTTCGGTCACAGGGTCAAAACCCGTACCGAGCTTGTTGTCAGCCTGCAAATCAAGGCTGCGGAAATAGGGCAAGATCACCTGACGCGCAGCATCAGCCATCAGATGGGCGACGCGGCGAATATCGGGATCAAAATCAGGGGCGTTCATCATGACGAAGACCTGACAGCTTGCGCTTGTTTGCGCAAGCCTGCCAGTTTGACCAAAACCCCGTTAGGGTCAAAGTGCCGTAGCAACGATCTCGGTTGCCGTCAGGCCACGTCGCTTAACACACGGGCCAATTCAAACAGCCTGCGCCGCTGGTTCTCTGGAATGGCATAATACGAGCGGACCAACTCCATCGCTTCTTTGTCAGCCATCAGATCAGCAGGCAGACCGTCTATCGGTGCATCGGCTTCATCTTCCTTCAGCCCTTCGAAGAAGAAAGGCACCGGCACGTCGAGGGCATCTGCGATATCCCACAGCCGTGAAGCGCTCACGCGGTTCGCGCCAGTCTCATATTTTTGTATCTGCTGAAATTTAATGCCAACGAGTTCTGCCAGCCGTTGCTGGGTCATCCCTGTTAGCCAGCGTCGTTGCCGGATGCGTTTTCCGACGTGAACATCAACTACATGTACCATCTAGCATATTCCTTATAGGGCACATGCTACCGTGCCAATCTCATTTCCGAACATGAACGAATTGCGCCGTCACCCAGCGCAGTACCGCATTGGTTGCGCATGGGGCCTTCCCTTAATTATAATGGTTGCGTCGAATTCAGCAAAGAAATTTCACACAATGGTAAATATCCGCCTCTATCAACTGCAACCCTAGGCGGTGCAATGCTCTTGTTTCCTCTTAGCCGGGCGGGGACGAATGACCCAATTTTCCTTAGGCGTACTAGTTCCCGCCCAGCAACCAGTGGATGAACGCAAAAGATATCAATCGGTTCCCAGAGTATCTTTCAGTTCCTAAATTTAATCTATTTATGGTATTGGACTTCTTGTTTTCCCTCTTGCGCAGATATGCGGCAGGTGACGGGGGTTTTCCGCCTATCGAGGCTGTTTACGGGGCCCTGATAGACAACAAAGAGCAATCCGCCCCTTCCCCGTTGGCCATGCGATGCACATCTGTCGAAACCTGCGGCTATCACCCTGAAATCAGACAGCAAGACACTTGAAATTCAGCCCATCAGGCCCGATATTCAAACCCAAGAACGTGTCGGCTTGTTTGCGACACGCAACTTTGCCAATGGGAGTCACTAAATGGCTGACGTCAATTCAATTCGCTCTGCTGCCGGGTCGCACGCCTCTGCGATCGACGCGGGGCTGCGCGCGCATATGAATAAGGTGTATGGCACCATGTCGGTTGGCATGTTGATCACCTTTGCCGCTGCTTGGGCCATCTCGGGTCTATCTGTCACATCTGATCCGTCCGCAGCTGCGGCGCAGCTCAGCCAAGATAAATACCTGACACAATTGGGCTATGCGCTTTACGCCTCCCCGTTGAAATGGGTTGTGATGTTTGCGCCGCTGGCCTTTGTCTTTGGCTTTAGCGCCATGATCAACAAGATGTCGGCGGCCACGGCGCAGGTTGTGTTCTACGCATTTGCTGCGGTGATGGGCGTTTCAATCAGCTCAATCTTCTTGGTCTTCACAGGTTATTCTATCGCGCAGATCTTTTTGATCACCTCGATCGCGTTCGCGGGTCTGTCGCTATGGGGCTACACCACCAAGAAAGACATCTCAGCATGGGGCAGCTTCCTCATCATGGGTGTGATCGGTCTTGTCGTGGCGTCGATCGTGAACATCTTCCTCGCCTCTTCGGCGCTGATGTTTGCGATTTCGGCCCTTGGCGTGCTGATCTTCGCGGGTCTTACTGCCTATGACACCCAGCGCATCAAGACGGAATATCTGGCCCATGCGCACCATGGCGACACCGAGTGGCTGGGCAAAGCCGCCATCATGGGTGCGCTGAACCTTTACCTGAACTTCATCAACATGTTCATGATGTTGCTGTCGCTTTTCGGTAACCGTGAATAACTTACGCGTAATATGAATGCGGAAGGGTCGGTTCTGAAAAGGGCCGGCCTTTTTCTTTGGGCCGATCCATTCTATAATCTACCGTCCGAATGGATTAGTGACACCCTTCCATGCGGGCGGGGCAGTGTGCAGGCCTAACCCACCGCGCCGAAAAGCTGACCGACACCCGCGGTTACTGCCATAGCCAGCCCGCCCCAGAACACCACCCGCCGGATCGCAGGCCACACAGGCGCGCCGCCCAACCGTGCACCCCCTATCCCCAGCAACACCAGCGCAAACACCGCCACCAATGCGACACAGGCACCGCGCGTGCCTGAAGGCGTTACAATCGCGGCGATCAAAGGCAGACCGCCCCCGAGTGCGAAGGCAAATGCAGAAGCCCCCGCCGCCTGCAACGGATCAGCCTGTCCGGCGAGACCAAACATCCCCAACTCTTCCCTAGCGTGGGCACCAAGGGCGTCATGATCCGTCATCTGGGCGGCCACCTCTAGTGCAAGGTCACTTTCTACGCCCCGGTTCTCCAGCCCCTCGGCAAGCTCACTAAGTTCGTAATCCGGGTCTTCGATCAGCGCCACGCGCTCGCGTTCCAGATCGGCTTTCTCTACGTCCGCCTGCGCGGAAACAGAGACATACTCCCCCGCCGCCATTGACAGCGCCCCTGCGGTGAGCCCGGCAAGCCCCGTCAACACGACGTTACCATGCGCCATGCCAGCCGCACTCACCCCGACCAACAAACTGGCGGAGGAGACGATACCGTCATTGGCCCCCAGCACGGCGGCGCGCAGCCAATTGCTGCGGTTGATATAGTGTCCTTCTCTTGGCATCGCGGCCGCCTTACGTCTATTGCGGCTGGTAAACCAGTATATGCGCCGGGAAGATGACCGGGCGGTCACCGCCGACGCCCGTGAAACCGACACTGCCCGTAGGCTCGGCCCGGTCCAGCGGGGCGCAGGCCCCCAGCGTCAGCAACAAAATCACGGCAGTCGATTTGGCAGACATGGCATTTCCCCGGGCAGTTGGTCTTCAGGTATCCCCTGTTCCGTCTTGCAGCGCAAGGCGAAGGGGGGCCGGTCAGAGCTTGATCGGCTGCATCACCTGCGGTTCCACCACATCGACGCCCGGCAGCCCGTCGACCAACACCTGCGCCGATTGCTCTAGTGCATCGAAGGTACGGTAGTGGCAGGGGATAACCGTCTTGAAGTTAAAATAGCGTTTCGCGGCATAGGCGGCCTGCGCCATGTCCATCGTGAAATGCCCACCCGCGGATAGAATGCCAAGGTCGGGTTTGTGGTAGTCGCCCATCCAATCCATATCCGCCATGATCGCCGTGTCGCCGGAGTGATAGATCGTATGCCCCTCGCCCGAGATCATGAACCCCGTCTCCATCCCGGTGTAGATCGGCCCGTTGTCGCCCTCGACCGAGGAGGAGTGCGACGCAGGCACCATGCTAATCGCGACATTGCCCGCGCGGATCGTACCGCCCTTGTTGAAGCCTGTGGTGTTCTCGACACCCTGCCCTTCAAGCCAGCCCATCAACTCGACCATCCCCGCCACCGGCGCGTTGGTCTGCCGGGCGACATCGGCGATGTCGGCTGTGTGGTCGAAATGGCCGTGAGTGACGAGGATTTGAGTCGCACCTTTGATTGCATCGGCATGGTGTTCCTCAGGCAGCATCGGGTTGTCTTTGAGCCAAGGGTCGATCAGCAGCACTTGATCTTCGATCTCGATGCGAAATGAGCCATGGCCGAGCCAGATGATGTTCATTGGAGTTCTCCTGAGTAATGTGGGTTTTACGTCAGATTTGACCCTCCGAAGCGCGGAATCAAGTAAACGCCTCCGCATGCCACCAGCCCGGAAACAAGGGCGCATGCCCGCCGGGCAGCGCCAGACCGGCCCAACGGGCTGGCGCTTCTGCAAGCCGGAAGCCATCCCGCCATCGCGCAATACCCCAGCAAACATAAATTGCCCAACTGCTTCGAAGCAGGCGCCATCCCCCGGTCTGGCGCTGCCCGGCTCCGCTTCGCCCCTCTCAAACCCTTGCGAGGCCCGCCCCCAGACGGTAGAGGAGCCTCAAAGAGATGGAGATGTTCATGTCGATCGACGAAAACACCGCCGCACGGGTGGCGAAACTGGCACGGATCAAAGTTGAACCCGACGCGCTTCCGGCGCTTGCGGAAGAGTTCAACAACATCCTCGGCTTTATCGAACAGCTGAGCGAGGTGGATGTCGACGGCGTCGAGCCGATGACCTCAGTCACGCCACAGCGCCTGAAACGGCGCGAGGATGTGGTCACCGATGGCGACCAGCAAGACCGCGTGCTGGCCAATGCCCCCGATGCCCGTGAAGGGTTCTTTGCCGTGCCGAAGGTGGTGGAATAATGACCGATCTGAACAAACTGAGCCTTGCCGAAGCCCGCGACGCCCTGCGCAAGGGTGAGACCACCTCGAAAGACCTGACCGAGGCCTGCCTCAAGGCCATCGACGGCGCAGGCGCGCTGAACGCCTTCGTGCACCGCACCCCCGAGATCGCGCTGGAACAGGCCGCCGAGGCTGACGCGCGCATCAAGCAGGGTGACGCCCCCGCCATGTGCGGCCTGCCGATCGGCATCAAGGATCTTTTCTGCACCAAGGGCGTGCCCAGCCAAGCGGGCAGCCGCATCCTTGAAGGCTTCCTGCCCGAGTATGAGAGCACCGTCAGCCAAAAGCTGAAAGACAGCGGCGCGGTGATGCTGGGCAAGCTCAACATGGACGAATTCGCCATGGGCTCGTCGAACGAGACCTCTGTCTATGGCAATGCAGTGAACCCGTGGCGCCGTCAGGGCGACACCGCCGACCTGACACCGGGCGGTTCCTCGGGTGGTTCCGCCGCTGCCGTGGCCGCTGACCTCTGCCTCGCCGCCACCGGCACCGACACCGGCGGCTCAATCCGCCAGCCTGCGGCCTTCACCGGCACCGTGGGCATCAAGCCGACCTATGGCCGCTGCTCGCGTTGGGGCATCGTCGCCTTCGCCTCAAGCCTCGACCAAGCCGGGCCGATGACCAAGACGGTGCGCGACGCCGCGATTATGTTGGAAGCCATGTGCGGCCATGACGCCAAAGACAGCACCAGCGCCGATCTGGCGGTGCCGGACTTTGAAGCCGCGCTGACCGGCGACATCCGTGGCAAGAAGATCGGCATCCCGCGCGAATACCGCATGGACGGCATGCCCGCCGAGATCGACAAGCTCTGGCAAGACGGCATTGCCATGATGAAGGACGCGGGCGCCGAGATCGTCGATATCTCGCTGCCGCACACGAAATACGCCCTGCCCGCCTATTACGTCATCGCCCCCGCCGAGGCGTCCTCGAACCTCGCGCGCTATGACGGTGTGCGCTTTGGCCACCGTGCCAAGCTCGACCACGGCGACGGCATCACCGAGATGTATGAGAAAACCCGCGCCGAGGGCTTCGGCCACGAAGTCCAGCGCCGTGTGATGGTCGGTACCTATGTGCTGTCGGCGGGTTTCTATGACGCCTATTACAACCGCGCCCGCAAGGTCCGCACCCTGATCAAGAAAGACTTCGAAGACGTCTTCGCCCAAGGCATCGACAGCATCCTGACCCCGGCGACCCCCTCGGCCGCCTTCGGTCTGGGCGAAATGAAGGACGCCGATCCGGTCGCGATGTATCTCAACGACGTCTTCACCGTGACGGTGAACCTTGCCGGTCTGCCCGGTGTCGCGCTGCCGACGGGGCAAAGCGCCACAGGCTTGCCGTTGGGTCTGCAACTGATTGGGCGGCCGTGGGAAGAGGCCGAGTTGCTATCCTCCGCCTATGCGCTGGAGAAGGCAGCCGGTTTTGTGGCCAAGCCTGAAAAATGGTGGTAAGCCCACGGGCGTTATTTAACAGGCAAGAGCGGGTCAGATGATCAAACGGACACTTCTAGCGATGACAGCGGGCGGTCTTTTGGCAGCCTGCCAACCTGCGATCCCCGATTCCGGGAGCGTCAACAGCGGGCGCGGCGTCGGCTTTGGCGATGGCAGCTTTGAGGCCGAACAGCGTGCACGCGATGCGGCACTTGCCAACGATAGCATCGACAGTGCCATCGCGGCGACTACGCCCGCCCCGGCGGATGGTTCGCCCGAGGCCACAGCAGCCGAAACCGCACGCGTTTTGGCCGCCACCCGTCCCGGCGGGGCCAGCAACGGATTGGGCAACGACGCGGCCACCAACTCCGGTGTCGCGCCCGTTAACGCCAGCCCGTCAAATCCGGCCCCAACGGCGGTTAACGCGGTGGGCATCTCGAATGAGAATAACTTTGACGCGGTTTCTGGCCAGCGCAGCATTCAAGACGATGCCGCGCGTGTTGCAGCCAACCGGGCGCAATATCAGGTCGTCCAACCCGAAGCCCTGCCCGAGCGCAGCAATAGCGGCCCCAATATCGTCGCTTACGCGTTGCAAAGCAATCAGTCGGTCGGCCAGCAAATCTACAGCCGGATTGGCTTTAACAAGGCACGGAAGTTTGAGCGGGCCTGTGCGCAGTACAGCCACGCAGATCAAGCGCAGATCGCCTTTCTAGAGGCCGGTGGCCCAGAGAAGGACCGCAACGGCATGGACCCCGACGGCGACGGATTTGCCTGTAACTGGGATCCGACGCCCTTTCGCCGGGCTGCACAGGGCTGATAGATGCCCGTCGCGCCTGACGTATCGGCGCAGCCTTCGCCCAATTGCGGCCCGCGACGCGGCGGGCTGCGCCCCCGGCTTATCGTCCTGCATTACACGGCCATGGCCAGCGCCCAAGCGGCGCTGGAACGGCTTTGCGACCCTTCTGCCGAAGTCTCTGCCCACTACCTGATTTCAGGCAGCGGAGAAGTCATTCAGATGGTCGACGAGGATCAGCGTGCATGGCACGCGGGCCAAGGCGAATGGGCGGGGATGGACGACATCAATTCCCGCTCAATCGGCATCGAATTGGACAATCGCGGCGATCACCCGTTTTCGGAGCCCCAAATGCAGGCGCTCGAAACCTTATTGCCCAACATCATGGCCCGACATGACATCCCCACTAAGGGGGTGATCGGTCATTCGTGCATGGCACCAGGCCGCAAGGTTGACCCCGGCCCCAGATTCGATTGGGCACGTCTGGCATGGCGTGGACTGGCGCAGCCTGCAGGCTCCGGCCCTTTGCCCGAGAGGGTGACCGCCGAAACCTTTCGCGATGCCGCGCGGGCCGCAGGCTTCACCGCGCCCTGCGACGATGACACGCTGTTGAGTACCGTGCGGATGCGGTTCAGACCATGGGGGAGAGGCCCTCTCACCCCCGCAGACCACACTGCCCTGCCCCACGCCCATTGACGCGCCGCGCGGCGGGGTCTAGGGCGGTCAGGCGCGGAAGGCTGGATGGCCGCTGCGTCGACTCGTGTCGCATGACCGACGTCCGCTCCCGTCACAAGCATGTGTGACCTTCGCGGCGTCGCTTTTGCGAGACAAAAGCGGCGTAGAGGAAAGTCCGGACTCCAAGAAGGAACGGTGCCGGGTAACGCCCGGGCGGGGCAACCCGACGGAAAGCGCCACAGAAATGAAACCGCCCCTACGGTCCGGCTTGCCGGAACAGCCGCAGGGGTAAGGGTGAAACGGTGGGGTAAGAGCCCACCGCGGGGCTGGCAACAGCTCTGGCACGGCAAGCCCCACCGGGAGCAATGCCAAATAGGGACCGCGCGCCGATGATCTTCGGGTCAAAGGCGGGGCTCTTCTGCCCCAGCAGGTCCGGGTTGGCAGCTATAGCTGCATCGGCAACGGTGCAGTCAGAGGAATGGTCATCGCCTGCTTTAGGGCAGGTACAAAATCCGGCTTATAGGCCTTCCGCGCATATTCCTGCTCTTTCAGGTCCGAAAGACAGGTTTTTCGACGAAACCGGCGTCTTTCGGCACCGGACGGGCAAATAGCGGTTGACTCGGGCGCGGGTCTGACTAGAACCCGAAATTCAGAATTCACGCACGCCTGCGCGGCGCTGCAGCAGGAGAAGACACATGGCGAAGCCAACCACGATCAAGATCCGTCTGAACTCGTCCGCGGGCACAGGCCATTTCTACGTTACAAAGAAGAACGCACGCACCATGACCGAGAAAATGGTCATCAAGAAATACGACCCTGTTGCGCGCAAGCACGTGGAATACAAAGAAGGCAAGATCAAGTAAGATCGCCTGACTTGAATGGTTTATTAGACCACGTGCTATGCGCGTGGTCTTTTGCGTTTGGGAATGGGGGCAAGTTCAAAGCCCTGCCCGCGCATGCGTCAGACAGGCCGCGACCATAAACAGCCATAGCACCCCCATTCAGTGCCCTTCGATCACCCACTGCTTTGACGGTTGCGCCAGTTGGTACCGCAGGCACCCGCGCGCCCCGTCAAAGTGCAACGCGTCTCTCATAGAGGACTCCGCCTGCGCCAACTCAAACCGCGCACATACTTGGAAAGCATCTTCACCTTGCGTCACCTCATAGGCCGCCCCGGTCTGTGGGTCCGTTGCGTCCGCCGCAGAACGGCAAGCCCGCGAGAATGCCCTCCCATCGCCCGCATCGCAAATAATCGCATCGGCGATTCGATGCAGATCGGCGATGCGCTGGTCATCGCGCTTTTCGGCCCGCGCCTGCCCCGGCCCGCCTACCACCGCGAGCCCCGAAACAACCGCGCCCGACACGACTGCAATCACCGCAACAAAAAGCAGCTTATTCACACCGCTGCTCCGCGCCCATCGCCCGCGCGGTAATAGCCGAAAATGCCCCCGGCAATGCCCGCCACGACCAAGGCCTTCAGCGCGAACTGCAACGTGAAATCGCCATTCAGAAAGGCATAGATCACCGCAACCAGATCGCCCAAAAGCACGGCAGCGGCAAAAAGCAGCGTTACATAGGTCATCCAATTGCGGATGGCTGAACGCTGTAACGCCGGGTCCGCCGCCAGCCGCGCCCGTTCGCGGGTGGCGAGCCAGAGATAAAGCGGCAAGGTCACAATCAGCACTGCCACCGCCCAACGGATACGATGATCCGCCGTGCGCGCCGGCGCGTCGAGCAGGTGGTCAATCAGCGCATGCAGCAGCCCCACCAGATAGCCCGCGCCAAATAACAGCGCGCCGAACATCAACGCATAGATAAAAAAGTCCCGCGCTGTGACGACGGTCTGCGGGCGCGGCACCGGCGGGGCGAAGGGCACATCGGCCCAGCCATCAAGCGCGTCCGTAATCTCATGCGTTGACCAGCCTGCCTGCGTCAGCACTGATGCGATCTCTGCGCGGTTTTTGCCCGCGCTCAGCGCATCCCGTACGAATACAGCCAAATCCCTACTGCTCGCCATGGGTTACCCCCCTCTTTTTGCTTTGAAAAAATCGATCAGCAAGTCTTCGGCATCGCTCGCGGCGATACCATCAAAGACCTCTGGCGCATGGTGGCATTGCGGATGCGAAAAC
Organism: Sulfitobacter sp. DSM 110093; assembly: GCF_022788715.1. Classification (NCBI taxonomy): domain Bacteria; kingdom Pseudomonadati; phylum Pseudomonadota; class Alphaproteobacteria; order Rhodobacterales; family Roseobacteraceae; genus Sulfitobacter; species Sulfitobacter sp. DSM 110093. Next base: position 955,072 of record NZ_CP085167.1, on the reverse strand, counting down.
ACCCGCGCGCCTTGTGCCACGCCGCCTGACTTGGGGTCTGCCGCGCCATAAAACAACCGCCCGACCCGGGCGGCGGCGATGGCCCCGGCGCACATCGCACAAGGCTCTAATGTGACGTAGAGCGCATGGTTGATCAGCCGCTCCGACCCAACCGCGGCACAGGCGGCACGCAGGGCCAACATCTCGGCATGGGCGGTCGGATCATGGCGTGCGCGGGTCTCATTGCCCGCCGCTGCAATGATCTCTCCCGTGGGAGAGACCACAACCGCGCCCACCGGCACCTCGCCGCGCGCGGCGGCGGCACGGGCTTCTTCCAGCGCCTGAGCCATATATGAGCGAAACTTCATCCGCTCACATGGCCGCAAACGCCACCCTTTCGCAAGGGCGTGAAACAGGGTAAGCGCAGTGTATGAACGCAAAACCTCCCTCCTCCGGCTCCGGCCCGACTGCTGATTCTTCCGATGCCGCCGCCGATACGGCGAAGGGCGACCGCATTGCCAAAGTGCTGTCTCGCGCAGGCATCGCCTCGCGTCGTGAGGCTGAGCGGATGATCGAGGCGGGCCGCGTGCGCGTGAATGGGGAACAGATCACCTCGCCCGCGCTGAACGTGACGCCCGACGATAAGATTACAGTCGACAACACCCCCGTCGGCGCGCCCGAGCCGCCGCGCATCTGGCTCTACCACAAGCCCACCGGGTTGGTGACGACGAACTCTGACGAAAAAGGCCGCGAAACGATCTTTGACGCCCTGCCCGAGGACATGCCCCGCGTGATGACCGTGGGGCGGCTTGATCTCAATTCCGAAGGTCTGCTGCTACTGACCAATGACGGCGGCGTGAAACGCAAGCTGGAATTGCCCAGCACCGGCTGGCTGCGCCGCTATCGTGCCCGGGTGAATGGCCGCCCCACCGATGAGATGCTGGAACCGCTGCGCAAAGGCATCACCGTGGAGGGCGAACAGTTCCAACCTATGGATGTATCGCTGGACCGTCAGCAAGGCGCGAACGCTTGGCTGACCATCGGCCTGCGCGAAGGCCGCAACCGTGAGATCCGCCGCGCGATGGAGGCCGTTGGTCTGACTGTGAACCGGCTGATCCGCGTCTCCTATGGCCCGTTCCAATTGGGCGAACTTAAAACTGGCGAAGTCGAAGAGCTGCGCCGCAAGGTCGTGCGTGACCAATTGGGGCTAGAGCTGGAAGACCCCACCGGCACCGCCGTCAAGAAACCCACCACAGTACGTCGCCCGCCGCGGCGCAAACCCGGTGGCTTCGGCGGCGCGGGTCAGCCGGGCATGCCGGTGCAACGCGGCGAAGACGACGAACCACCGCCCCGTCGCGGTGGCGGCAAGGCCAAGAACGCGCCGCGTGGCAAGGCGACATCGGGCAGAAACACAGCCAAACCGGGCGCGCGCCCCGGTGGCCGTACGGGTGGCAAACCCGGCAGCAGGGGCCCAAAGCCCCGCCGCTGACATTCTCGCCCCCATCTGAGCCGCCGATTGCTGGAACGCTGCTGTAATGCGCGCGTTGAATAGAGAACGACAGGCAAGACCGGCGCGAAACCGCTGTCAGAAAAGGGCAATATGGCGCGAATACTGATGTTTTTGGTGGCCTTGGCCGCGCTGGTGGTTATCATCCTCGGCGCGGCCTCGCTCTTGGGGCGCGCGGCAGACACCGCAGGCACAGCTCTGCGCCCCATCTGGGGCAGCAAAAGGGGAAACTTGATGGCGCCCACACCCTTTCAGAAAATCGCTTATGGGGCGCTTCTGGTAGTGCTACTGGGCGTGACCAGCGGCTTTCTCGGGGGGCTCTAAGCCATGGCGCAACGCTTTGGGGGCCGCTATAGCCCCGATCCCGATACACAGCCCGGTAAGACTCCGCGCAAAACGCAACGGCTGCGCGTTGACCCAGCGGGCGGGCGTGTGAACCTGATGTTCCTGCCACCCATTGTTTTGGCCGCGACCTCTTTGATGGGTGGCGCTGGTACTTTGGTCATTGGGCTTGCCGGGGCTTTTGTGTTGGCCTCTGGCGTATGGCTTTTGCGCGAAGGTTTGCTTGCCGAAGCTGAGTATAACGAGCGCAAGGTCGCCCGCCGCCCCGCGTGGCCCCGCAAAATCTTCGCTGCCCTTCTGGCCGGATTGGGCACTGCACTCGCCGCCTACACGTCAGAGCCCGGCACAGTCGCCCCGCTGCTGTACGGCGTGGCGGTTGGAGCGCTGCATGTGGCTGCCTTTGGCATTGACCCCTTAAAAAACAAAGGGATGGAAGGTATCGACACCTTCCAACAAGACCGCGTGGCCCGCGTGGTGGACGAGGCGGAAAAACTGCTGTCAGGCATGAGCCAGGCAATCCTCCGCGCCGGGGACCGCCGTGCTGAAGCAAGATTGGCAGATTTCCAAGACACCGCACGTCACCTGATCCGTACCGTCGAAGAAGACCCGCGTGATTTGACAGCCGCCCGCAAATACCTTGTCGTCTACCTACGCGGCGCGCATGATGCGACGGTGAAGTTCGCAGACCTGTATGCCCGCAACCACGATGAACAAGCCCGCGATGATTACCTTGCGCTGCTCGACGATCTGGATGAGAATTTCGCCGCTCGAACGGCGAAATCCCTGCTTGACGATCGCAGCGATCTGAACGTCGAAATCGACGTGCTGCGTGCGCGTCTCTCCCGCGAGGGGGTCAGGCTGGATCAGTCTACGCCCGTAAATACTAAGGAAGATCAGTGATGACCGATGCCGTCCGTGAAAAAGCTGCCCAGTCCCAAGGGCTGGTCGAAGAAGTGAACGCAACCGTCCTGCCCGAACCTTCGGACGCCAACGCCATCGTGCCATTGGCCAAAGCCGACGCGACCCAGAGCGCAGAAATTCAAAAACGCATGGCCGAGATTGACGTGACCGACACCCAATCCATCGTCAGCTTCGGCTCTGCCGCGCAGGCCGAGTTACAAGAGATCAGCCAATCCATGCTCGCCGATGTGCGCAACAAGGATGTCGGGCCAGCAGGCGACAGCCTGCGCACCATTGTCAGCGCGATTCGCGGTTTCTCGGTCTCGGAGCTGGATGTCCGCCGCAAGCAAAGCTGGTGGGAAAAACTGCTGGGCCGTGCCACGCCTTTCGCCAAATTCACCGCGCGTTTTGAAGAGGTGCAAGGCCAGATTGACCAGATCACTGACAATTTGCTGGCCCATGAGCACACACTATTGAAAGACATCAAATCGCTCGACTTGCTTTATGAAAAGACGCTGCAATTCTACGATGAATTGGCGCTGTATATTTCTGCCGGTGAGGCCAAGATCGTAGAGTTGGATCACAAAACCATCCCCGCAAAACAGACCGCGCTGGATAAGGCGAGCGAAGAAAATCAGGTAATGCGCGCCCAAGAATTGCGCGATCTTCGCGCCGCGCGTGATGATCTGGAACGCCGGGTGCATGACCTTAAACTGACGCGGCAGGTGACGATGCAATCCCTCCCCTCCATCCGCTTGGTGCAAGAAAACGATAAAAGTCTTGTGACCAAGATTAACTCGACCTTGGTCAACACCGTGCCGCTGTGGGAAACGCAACTTGCGCAGGCCGTGACGATCCAACGCAGCAGTGAGGCGGCAAATGCCGTGCGCGAAGCGAATGATCTGACCAACGAATTGTTGACCTCTAACGCCAAGAACCTGCGCGACAGCAACAAGGTCATCCGCCAAGAGATGGAACGCGGTGTGTTTGACATCGAAGCGGTAAAACAGGCCAATGAAGACCTGATCGGCACCATCGAAGAATCGCTTCAGATCGCGGACCAAGGCAAAGCAAAACGTGCGGCTGCAGAAAAAGACCTGCAAGAGATGGAAGGCCGCTTGCGCGACACATTGGCCGCAGCCAAAGCACGCGAAACGGGTTTGGGGGACACCACCAGCAACGCGGTCCCGAGCTAAGACCGACGTGAGGGAACTGGCAATGCAAGGACGTTTGCGCCGACATTTGCGCGTCGCTGGGGTGTTGTCTTTCTGCGCCTTGTTGCTTGCCTGTGCGGAACCCGCGCCGGCGCCGCAAACGGTTGCTAAACCCCAAGCACGCCCGGCTGAACCTGCCCCGCGCCCCCCCGAGGTTGCCAAACCCACATCTCAAAAAAGCGCAATGCTGCGCAGCTATTTGCATCAGGTTGAGAAGGCGCAATTGGGCCAAGACCTGCTGCGCCAAGACGGCGGTGGGCCCGACACGCCTTTCACCAGCGACATGCTGGCGCGGAACTTTGAACAGATCGCGCTTTATAATGAATACGATGGCAATTTTGCGGGCCAGGGCGGCGCAAGCCCGCTGCGCCGCTGGGAAGCGCCGGTGCATATGGGGATCATCTTTGGCGATAGCATCCCCCCTTCGCAGCGCCGCTCTGACACGGCCCACATCAAAGCGTTTGCCCGACGCCTTTCACGGGTCACCGGGCATCCGGTTTCGACCAATGGCACGCCTAATTTCATGGTGATCGTCGCCTCCGAGGATGACCGCGTCGAAGCATTGACCCAAGCCGCCGAAGAGGTCGCGGGTGTCAGCCCTTCATCGCTACGCGCGATGCGCAACATGCGCCGCGACACCTATTGCGCCGTAGCTGCCTATGCGGCGGGCGACAATCCCAACGTCTACACCGCCGCCGTCGCGGTGATCCGGTCGGAAAACCCTGAACTGTTGCGGCTATCGTGCATTCACGAAGAACTGGCTCAGGGGCTAGGTCTGGCCAACGACAGCCCCAGCGCGCGGCCATCAATCTTTAACGATGATGACGAATTCGCCCTGCTGACCAACCACGACGAGCTTCTGCTTAAGATGCTCTATGACGCGCGTCTGCGCCCCGGTATGACGGCAGAGCAGGTCGACCCGATCAGCCGGATCATCGCGCGCGAGTTGACGGACGGGCCGGTGTAGCGCACCTTTACGACGAAAAAATAAGGACCACCCCCATGGGCATTTTCGATTTCCTCTCTGGCCAGTTCATCGACGTCATTCACTGGACCGACGACACCCGCGACACGATGGTCTGGCGGTTTGAGCGTGAAGGCCATGAGATCAAATACGGCGCCAAGCTGACGGTGCGCGAGGGGCAAGCCGCGGTCTTTGTGCATGAGGGGCAGTTGGCGGATGTCTTTACCCCCGGTCTCTATATGCTTGAGACCAACAATATGCCGATTATGACCTCCCTTCAGCATTGGGATCACGGCTTCAAAAGCCCGTTCAAATCCGAAATCTACTTCGTCAACACCACCCGGTTTAACGATCTGAAATGGGGCACAAAAAACCCGATCATCGCCCGCGATCCTGAGTTTGGCCCCGTACGATTGCGGGCCTATGGCACCTATTCGGTGCGGGTAAGCGACCCGGCGAAATTCCTGATTGAGATCGTCGGCACCGATGGTGAATTCACCATGGACGAAATCTCTTACCAAATCCGTAATATCATCGTTCAAGCATTCTCACGCACGCTTGCATCCTCTGGCATCCCGGTGCTCGACATGGCCGCAAACACGCGCGAGTTGGGGCAGTTGGTGGGCAAGGATATCGCCGCGCAGATCGCGGAATACGGTCTGGCGATGCCAGAGCTCTATATCGAAAACATCTCGCTTCCCCCTGCGGTTGAGGCGGTGATGGACAAGCGTACATCCATGGGCGTCGTTGGAAATCTCAACGAATACATGCAGTTTCAGGCTGCCGAAGCGCTTGGCCGCGACGGTGCCGGGGGTGCGGCGATGCAAACCGGCCTTGGTGCGGGCCTCGGCATGAGCATGGCCCAAGCCGCCACCGCCCAGGCCGGCCCATGGGGTGCGCGCCCTGCGCCTGCCGCTGCCGCGCCCGTTCCGCCGCCCCCACCGCCGGTCGAAAAAGTCTGGCATATCGCCAAAGATGGCGCGACCTCTGGCCCCTTTTCCAAGGCCGCGATGGGCCGCAAAGTGAGCGAAGCCAGCCTTGGGCGCGATTCTTTGGTCTGGACGCCGGGCCAAGACGGCTGGCAACGGGCCGAAGACGTGGCCGAACTCGCGCAGCTCTTTACCGTGATGCCACCGCCCCCTCCGCCGCCGCCCGCGTGATCCGGCGCTGCTGCGGGTGAAACTTTCACGCCTTTTGCCCGTGGCTTTGCCATGACACCGCGCTTTACCCTTCCGCACCGCCGCAGCGCCCTAAAGGTGCTGCATTGGTCGATGGTGCCGCTGCTGATCTGGTTCATCCTCGTGACCCCCGCCGATGTACTGCCCTTTGGCCGCACGGCCTTTCGCATTCATTCGCTGCTGGGGCTGGTCTTTGTCACCGCCTGCTTGCTATGGACCGCCGATTACCTGCGTAGGGGTCTTGCCAGCCGACCGGGGCCAAAGCTGCCGCCTTGGGCGCGGCGTGTGCACCAATGGATGCATAAGGCGCTGATTTGGGGGCTGTTTGGCGTGGCACTTACGGGCTTTGGCCTTGGTCTTACTGCACCGCGTCTCTTTATGGCGAGCGATCTGGTGCCCGTCGCCCCGCCGCTGAACCTGCCGCATGCGCATGATCTGATTGGCAAAATCCACATCTATGAATTCTACCTGCTCGCCGCCATCGCGGGCGCCCATGCGCTGTTCCACCTTTGGCGTCACCTGCGCCTGCGCGACAACGCGCTGCGGATCATGGCGCCGAAATGCCTGCACCGCTTTTTGTGAGGTTCAAGGTCTGGCCCATGCACCCCAAGGCCGCTAGGCTCCGCCGCGATTAACCTTGCAAAGCATATCCCATGTCCGCCACCGATCTGCCCCCCGCCGCCCCGCTTGAAGAGCATCGTTTCCCCTGTGATACCTGCGGCTCTGACATGCGCTTTGATCCGGCGCAGTCGCTGCTGATCTGCGATCACTGCGGCAATGTTGAACCGATCGACGGCACCGGTCGTCACGCCCATGCCATCGCCGAGCAAGACTTCCGCGCAGGCTTGCAATCCGCCCTGCCCGCCGCCGAAATGGAAGAAACCCGCGTCACCACCTGCCCCAATTGCGCAGCCGAGGTAGAGTTCGCCCCCGGTAAACACGCCCGTGAATGCCCGTTCTGCGCCACGCCCATCGTGATCGACACCGGCACCAACCGCCATATCAAACCCCGCGCCGTGCTGCCCTTTGCTCTGCCCGAAGAAAGCGCCCGTAATGCAATGAAAGATTGGCTCGGCAGCCTTTGGTTCGCGCCCAACGGCTTGCAGCAATACGCGCGTAAGGGCCGCCGAATGCAGGGGATTTACGTGCCCTTCTGGACCTATGACGCGCAGACGGCATCAAGCTATCGCGGGGAACGTGGCACGGTCTATTACGTGACCCGTACCGTCATGCGCGATGGCAAGCGCGTGCAGCAGCAGGTGCCGAAAATCCGCTGGCGCGCGGCCTCGGGCCGGGTGGCGCGGTTCTTTGACGACGTGCTGGTGCTGGCCTCCCGGTCTCTGCCCAAGAAACACACCGACGCGCTGCACCCTTGGGATCTGTCCGCGCTGGAACCCTATGCGCCCGAATACCTCGCCGGTTTCCGGGCCGAGGCCTATGGCATCACGCTGGAGGAAGGCTTCGTTCAGGCCCGCGCCCATATGGACCGCGTGATCGAACGTGACGTGAAATTTGACATCGGCGGCGACCGTCAGCGCGTGCATGATATCGACACGCAGATCAGCGATGTGACCTTCAAACATATTCTGCTGCCGGTCTGGCTTGCCGCCTACAAATACCGCGGCAAGACCTATCGATTTGTGGTGAACGGCCATTCCGGCAAGGTGCAGGGCGAACGGCCCTACTCCGCGATTAAAATCACATTTGCCGTCGTGCTGGGGCTAATTGCCGCCGCCATTGTCGGCTATTTCATGGCACAGCAATGACCCAAACTTACAACCAATTCGCCGCGCTTTTGCAGGCGCGCTATTCCTGTCGCGCGTTCCGGTCTGACCCGCTGCCTGAAGAAACCATCATCCAGATCGTGAGCGCCGCGCGCCATGTGCCTTCGTGGTGCAACGCCCAGCCATGGCAGGTGACCGTAACGCGTGGCGCAGCCACCGACGCCTTTCGCGCCGCGCTGCTCAAGGCTGCCAATGAAAACACCCCGGTTGAGCCTGACCTCGCTTGGCCCAGTGGCTACTCCGGCCCATATGCCGAGCGCCGCCGCACCTGTGGGTTTCAGCTTTATGATGCGGTGGGCATCGCCAAATCCGACCGCGACGCGCGCAAGGCGCAGATGCTGCGGAACTACGAACTTTTCGACGCGCCACATGTGGCCATCGTAACCTCCCCTGCCGAGCTTGGGCCCTATGGCGCGATGGATTGCGGCGGCTTTGTCACGGCCTTTACCCTTGCGGCAACCGCGCTCGGCGTGGCCAGCATCCCGCAGGCCGCCATTGCCGCCTATGCGCCATTGGTCCGCGAATCCCTTGATCTCCCCGAAGATCGGCTGGTGCTCTGCGCCATCTCATTTGGATATGCAGACTCAGATCACCCGACCAACGCCTTTCGTACCGAACGGGCGGCCCCCTCAGACATTATCGACTGGAAAGACTGACATGCGCGCATTGCTGCAACGGGTGACCGAGGCGTCAGTCACGGTCGAAGGTAAGATCATCGGAGAGATAGGCCCCGGCCTGCTGATCCTCGTCTGCGCCATGCCCGAGGACACAAAAGAGGGGGCAGAGAAGCTGGCGCTGAAAATTTCGAAACTGCGGCTGTTTAAAAATGAGGGCGGCAAAATGAACTTGAGCCTTGCTCAGACCGGTGGCGCGGCACTGGTCGTCAGCCAATTCACTCTCGCCGCAGATACATCACGCGGCAATCGTCCCGGTTTTTCGGGCGCGGCGAAACCTGACATGGCCGAAGCGCTATATGAGCATTTTGCCCGCAGCTTTGCCGACTTGGATATTCCAGTTCAGACGGGACGGTTCGGCGCGGATATGTCAGTGGCGCTGGTCAATGACGGGCCAGTGACTCTGTGGCTCGACAGCGCGGCACCTTGATCGAAAGCGGGAAAAGCATGGGCCGGCAAGCTTGGGAGGAGGTAAGCTTGCCGGCCGGTATAACGGGTCCGGGAGGAGGAGGACCGTTAAGATGCGGTGTCAGATCAACCCGGGAAGGAGCGGGGTCCGGCACCTGACAATGCAGCGCTATTGCGCGACATTGATCTCTGAAGGTCGAAAGCCTAAGGCTTACAAACCGTCGTATTCTTCGGTAACCAGCGCTTCGGCGTGCTGCGGGATCTGGTTCCGGTCGATGCCCGCGCGCTCTAGCTGATCGTCGCTCATGCTATTGAGGACGGACTGCATGCGCGAAATCTGCATCTGGGTCACGCCGCGTGCCAGCAAGCTGCCGACTTTGCCAGCTGCGGTGCCGAGGGCACCAACAACAGGCGCTGTCGCGTCGCGGAAAGAAAAGCCGTGGGGGGCGCTAAGGGTGTTGTTATACTTCATAGGTCTGCTCCTTTGAAAGTTCTTCCGACGCCACACGCCGGATGTCGCACCGCGCGATGCCGATATCGGACAGTTCGCGATCGCTCAGTACGTTAAGTTCTGTGAAAGTTCGGTCGTAAGCTGCGCGCCGGGCCTTGATCTGGGCCACACGACGACGCATGCCGTCATAGGTGTGTTGAAGCCCATCGAGCGCGGAGCTCAGGGTAGTGCCACGTGAGATTGCCATCGTCATAAGCGCAACTCCTTTCAGAATGCTGCAAGTGCATTGTTAAATGCTGCAATGCAGAAGTAGTACGCTCTGACCCTAGTTTGAACCCTCAGAATTTGCATAGGCGCTATGCCTGACGCGAAAGGCCCACCCCTAACTATGTGCAAAAAAGCCTAAAATTTTTGCGCCGACCCACAGGAATTGTGCATCGGCGCAACGCAGCAGGGCTGCAAACAGAGATTTGAGAGGTAAGAGGGCGGATCAGCCGCCCCCGAAACTGAGTCGTTTAGCTCACAGGTTCCCAAGGGCGCGTATAGGCGCTAAGCACTTTACCGACGTCATCGTGCGATGCACCGTTCATCGTCACCTTGGCCACCAAACCACGCTTCTTGTTGTCCTCAACCTCCGTTACCCGCGCGGCGCTGCCGGCTTTCTCTAGGCTGCCATTGTAGACTCGCGTGATCGCATCTTTGCGCAGGTCGGGCTTAAAGATCTTGCCAACGGCGGTCTTCGGCAACTCATCCATGATCTTGAGGTGTTTCGGCTGCGCCGCACGTTCGGCAACCTTCTCTCGCGCAAAGGCGAGCAGCTCTTCCTCTGTCACATTGGCACCGTCCACCAGTTCGACGAAGGCGCAGGGCACCTCGCCCGCATGGGCGTCGGGTTGACCGATGGCTCCGGCAAAGGCGACGGCCTCATGGCCCAACAGCGCCTCTTCAATCTCAGCAGGATCAATGTTGTGCCCGCCGCGAATGATCAGGTCTTTGGCACGCCCGGTGATCCAGACGTAGCCGTCGTTGTCGATCCGGCCCAAATCACCGGTGCGCAGGTACTTCCCATGATAGAAAAGGTCTTTGTTCTTTTCCTCTTCGACATAGGTATGGCCCGCAAAGACACCGGGGTTCGACACGCAGATCTCGCCGATCTCATCGACATCTGCGTCAACCGGTCCGTCCGCCGTGCCCTTGATGATCCGCACATCCGAATAGGGAAAGGCGACGCCGATAGAGCCAACCTTTTTGACGCCATCCGGTGGGTTGCAGGACACAAGGCACGTCGCCTCAGTCAGGCCATAGCCCTCAATCAACGTGATTCCTGTGGCCTTTTCAAAGCGGCGGAAGAGTTCCAGCGGCAGCGGGGCCGAGCCGGAGAAGGCAGTTTTTACGGTGCTGACATCCGCATCGATCGGGCGCTGCATCTTGGCCGAAATCGCCGTGGGCACGGTGATGATAAAGGTGATCTTCCACCGTTCAATCAGCTTCCAGAAGTTGTCGAACACCCCGTCGCCGCGATAGCCCTGCGGCGTCGGAAAGACCACATGCGCGCCTGATGCCACGGCGGCCATCAGGATGACGTGGCAGGCAAAGACGTGGAACAGCGGCAGCGGACACATGATATTGTCCTGCTCGCTGAACAGCAGACGATGGCCCAGCCAACCGTTGTAGATCAGCCCGGAATACTTGTGCTGCGCGACTTTGGGCATGCCGGTGGTGCCGCCGGTGTGGAAATAGCAGGCAACGCGGTCTTCTTGCACATCCTCGAAGTTGAGCGAAGTGTTCTGCTTGGCGATTTCGGCGTTGAAGTTGAGGTATTTCGCCTGATTGTTCATCATCCCCTTGGGCCGAACCAGCGGGACGATCCAGCTTTTCGGTGGGGTGAGATAGCGAACCAGATCGACTTCGAGCACCGTATGCACCTTGGGCGCAAGCCGCACCGCCTCGGCAGTCTTTTGGGCCACATCCGTTTTGGGGAAAGGCCGCAGAGTGACGACGACCGATGCGCCAACTTCGCGCAGGATCGCGCCGATCTGTTCGGCATCCAGCAGCGGGTTGATCGGGCTGACGATCCCGGCCACGGCTCCGCCCAGCAGGGTGATCGTCGTCTCGTTACAGTTCGGCAGCACATAGGCCACCACGTCTTTCTCGCCCACGCCCAGGCTGCGGAACAGGTTCGCGGCCTGCGTCACACGGCCATGCAACTCTTTCCAAGTCAGCGTTTCCGCCTTGTCCTTGGGGCCCGAGAAAATCTGATAGCTGACGGCGTTGTGGTTGGGGAATTTCGCGGTCGTATTGCTTAGCATCCCATAGAGCGTCTTGGCCACGTCTCGGTCTTCCCACGGCATTTCCGCGGCGATAACATTGCGGTCTTCGATCCCGGCGAATGTCATGGTGTCTCCTCCCCTATGCCGGTGTTCCGGCTTGTTCTCCGTGCTCAGATTGCGGCGAAACGCGCCATTTCGCAAGCAATCGGCGGCAACAGACGCAACGTCACACAAAGTTGACGTAACACCGGAGTGGCGCGGTTCAAGAGCAGATCAGGCGGCAGCGGCCCCATCAGTAAATTGCAAACGCGCCAAACGCGCATAAAGCCCATCACTGGCGACCAATTCATCATGTGTGCCGATGGCGGCAATCCGTCCGGCTTCCATCACCACGATGCGGTCGGCCTTTTTCACCGTGGCTAGACGGTGCGCCACGATCAACGTGGTACGGTCGGCACTCAGGCGGTCCACGGCTGCCTGCACCAGCTCTTCGCTTTCGGAATCCAGCGCACTTGTTGCCTCGTCCAGCAGCAACACCGGCGCATCGCGCAGAATGGCGCGGGCGATGGCGATCCGCTGCTTTTGCCCGCCTGACAACATCACGCCGCGTTCGCCCAGATAGCTGTCATAGCCTTCGGGAAGTGCGGCGATGAAACCATGCGCGGCGGCGGCACGCGCAGCTTGCTCTACCTCGGCATCGCTGGCGTCGGGCCGACCAAAGCGGATGTTCTCAGCAGCGGTCGCGGCAAAGATTACCGGGTCTTGCGGCACCAAGGCGACGGCCCGGCGGAAATGATCCCGTGCCACATCCCGAAGGTCCACACCATCAAGCGTGATGCGGCCGGTTTGCGGGTCATAGAACCGTAGGATCATTTGAATGATTGTCGTCTTCCCCGCGCCTGACGGGCCGACGAAAGCCACCGTTTCACCGGGGTTGATCACCAGATTAATTCCGTCCAATGCCGCCACATCAGGCCGCGCCGGATAGGTGAATTGTACGTTCTCAAACGTGATCTTACCCGCAACGGGGTCCGGCAGGTGGGCTTGTGCGTCGGCGGATGGGTCTTTCACGCTGTCTTCGGTTTGCAGCAGATCAACCAGCCGTTCCGTGGCACCTGCCGCGCGCTGCAATTCACCCCAGATCTCTGACAGGGCAGCGACGGCACCTGCGACCATGACCGCATAGATCACGAATTGCACCAGCGCGCCTGCACTCATCACATCGGCGCGCACGTCCCGCGCCCCGATCCAAAGCACGCCGACCACGCCGGAAAACACTAGAAAGATAACGATCATCGTCATTGCCGCGCGGGTCTTGATCCGGCGTTGCGCCGCATCAAAAGACGCTTCGGTCATCTGTGCAAATTGGCCCCGGCTGGCCGTCTCATGGGTAAAGGCTTGCACGGTTTGTACCGCGCCTAATGTCTCTGATGCATTGCCCGAACTGGCGGCGATCCAGTCTTGGTTCTCACGGCTAAGGACACGCAGACGGCGGCCCAGTGTCAAAATGGGGATCACCACAGCAGGCACGATCAGCAGCACCAGACCCGTCAACTTGGCAGAGGTCAGCAGCATTAGCCCCAGCCCGCCCACAAAGATTAATAGGTTGCGCAGCGCGATGGACACCGAAGAGCCGATTACCGACAGGATCAGCGTGGTGTCGGTGGTGATGCGGCTTAGGACTTCGCCCGTCATGATGCGCTCATAGAACGACGGGCTCATCCCGATCACCCGGTCAAACACGGCGCGCCGGATGTCGGCCACGACCCTTTCGCCCAGCCGTGTAACCAGCGCATAGCGCAGGCCGGTGCCCACAGCGAGCAACCCGGCAATGATCAACGCTGCGATGAAATATTGGTCCAACAACTCCGTCTCGCCGGTGCCGAAATTGTCGATCACCCGACGCACCGCCAAGGGCAAAGTGAGCGAGATCATCGCCGTCATGACCAAAGCAGCCCCGGCAGCAACCATCAACCAACGATAGGGTCCAAGGAAGGGCGTCAACGCCGCCAATGCTCCGATCCGCCGTGACTTTTCGCGTTCATCTTTGGCGGTCGGTGCGGGGGTGGGCGTGCGGGCCATGGGCATTCCTTTGTCTTGCGACATGGTCATGGCGCGGGGACCGAGCGGGGTCAAGCAAGACCGCCCCAACGGGACAATCTGCCACCCCTGCCCTGCAGCGCAAAACAAGACGCCGCAGGGTGTTGGTGTGCGAGTTTACTCGGCGGAGGGTGCGGGTACGCCGTCTTTCCAATCGCCCCAATTGGCGACGATCTGATCGACCAGCGGCGCACCGACGAGGGTGATATTCTCTACCGTTTCGGCAAAGCCACCGGCCGTCTCACCCGGCGCCGGGTCAAGGTGCTCAAGCGTGGTCTCATCCGGGTGGCCTTGATCAAAGTTCACCGCGCCGCGCAGGCTGGCGATCCGGTCTGTGCCGTGCAGACGTTTGATAACCAGTGCGATTGCTGCCGCTTCCATCTCTGTGATCATATAGTCGTCAGCCCCGTAAAGCTCGGCCATATACTGCGCCTCTTCCGACAAGCCCGGCCCGTGAAAGAAAGTATCGCCTGTCATATGCGTGCCGACCTTAACGCTCGGCGCGGCCTGCGCGGCGTCATCTGGATAGCGCTGGCGGTATTGACGCGCAGAATCGGAATCCTGCATCTCGACATCTTGGGAAAGTTCAACACCCCATGAAACCAACTGCGCATTCAGCTCAAAGCGGCGGTAATCCTCATATCCTGCGCGCGGCATGAAAACCGGCGCGTCAGGTTTCCCTTCTTCAGGCGCCCAGCGGTGACCAAGGTCATAATCCACCAACCAACTGCCCCAGACCACATCACCGATTGTGCCGCGCGATGGGGGTGTGCCCGCCACGCCCGACAGCATGAAATAGGTCTGCGAAAAATCGTAAGCCGGGTTCAACAGAATCGCCTGCATAGAGGCCGAAGAGTTCACCTTGCCCATGCCCAATACCGCGCCGCAAACGCCATCGTCGTTGCAATACATCGAAGAAAATGCCCCCGGCACGTCCTGCGCTTCAGTCTCGGACCAATATCTCTCGTACCAATGCTGCAATTCGCCCGCCCGGTCGCCGGTGTTTTCGCCAATCTCAAACATCGCGCCAATGAACACCTTGACGGGCATCGGCTCTTGCGCTGCCAGCGGCGCGGCGAGTGTGGAAAGGGCCAGAGCGGCAAGGCCCGGTGTGGAATGCTTTAGCATGATGTGTCCTTTAGGAGTGTCGCCCGCACGCAGCGCGCGGATGGCGCAGCTATAGACGTTGACGTAAGGGAAACCAAGCATCCGGCACGCCTTTGGCAGGACCAGCCAAAAGGATGAAGTATATCAGGAAGAGTGGAGCGGGCGGCGGGAATCGAACCCGCATCATCAGCTTGGAAGGCTGAGGTCTTACCATTACACAACGCCCGCGCTACGGTTTCTCTCCTATTTTATCGCTTGAGGAGCGTCAAGTGGAGCCATGCTCCTTAGGAGCGATCAATCGAATAAGCCTGCTTTTGCCAACAGCCCTTCATCAAGGTGGTCGCCAACGCCAAGGGGCACTAGCTTATGCCCCACGGATCAAAATGAGGCACGGGAATGGACGCCAGACCGGCTCAGGACCAAAAGCGCGAAGTCGTGATGACCCACGGTGTTCTGAGTGAGAACCCCGAGGATCTTTTTCATGGCCGTGGTTGGCGGGTCGGGCGCGCAGTGCTTCACGAAGCGGTGCTGCGTCTGTGGAGCGATGACGCCTTTGGCATGGCGGGCAATGTGGCGTTTCGGGCGCTTCTGGCGATCTTTCCGTTCCTAATCTTCACCAGTTCGCTGACCGCCTATGTCGGCGACCGGTCGATGGCCGACGATCTGATCCATTTCCTTATCGCCATTGTCCCCCCTGCCCTAATTGAGCCGATCGTGTCCGAGGTGGAAAAGGTCATGACCGTGCCGCGCGGCGATTTGCTGAGCGTCGGTATCCTGCTCACCGTATGGTTTGCGGTTGGTGGGGTAGATGGCGTGCGCGTCGGCCTTAACCGCGCCTATGGGCTGCGCGAAACACGTTCGGTTTTCACGATCTACGCTGTGCAGGTGGTGATGGTGCTGCTGGCAAGCCTGATCCTTGTGATCGTCGGCTATCTGCTGGTTCTGGCCCCTCGTGCGGGGTCTTGGCTACATATGTTGATGCCGGGATTTGACCCAAGGTCCGTGACCGTTGGGCTTGTCCGCTTTCCGGTGTCAGCGACGATCCTATTGATCGCCCTTTTCGCGGCGCATGTGATCCTGCCCGCGCGCCGCACCAAGTTTAACAACATCTGGCCCGGCGTGGTGGCCACCGCCGTTGCGTGGACCCTGCTTGCGATGCTTTTTTCATCTTATCTTCGCAGCTTTGCTACCTATTCCAGCTATTACGCAGGTATGGCCGGAATCATCGCGGCGTTGTATTTCATGTATCTCGCCGCACTAGTGCTGATATTTGGCGGAGAGTTGAACCGCGCCCTGCGCATTCGCAGACTGGCCCGCGCGATGAGCGATTAGCGGTCAATCCCCCTCGCAGGGTGTGCCCGCAGCGCCCCAGACCGTCACATCATGCACCAGCCCATCGAGCGATCCTTCGGGCACCGACCGCCCCGCACCGGGGGCGAAACCCCAGTTCACAAAGGCCGAGTTTTGCAGGTGGTCGACCAGTGAGGCGATGTCATGGCCGTCATTGGTCTCAGGGTCGCGCAACTGGGTGCAGACCTCTGCCGAGGTCTTGCCGAGCCACGCCAATTCCACCGGAGGCAGCCGCCACGCATCGTCGATATGCGGTGGGGCATGGGGCACGGTGTTCGCAGCGGCAGAGGTGACGTGGCAGGCGTCGCAAGGAATGCTCTCGGCCCCGATCCGGCTATCGCCCGCGCGCACGTTCATGCCATGCACCGCCTCTGGCCCATACCCCAATGCCTGCCACATCGGCTGGCCCTCTTCGCCTACATGACAGTTGGTGCAGCGCGGGTGCGAGGTGACGGCAAAGATCCGGTCCCAAGCCGCCAGCCCCTCGACGCGGTTGGGATCGTCCTGCGCGATCGCAGGGGCGGCCAGCATCAGCGCGGCACAGGTAAGCAGGTATTTCATGCGAAATCCACGGACTTGGAGAGGGGGAGTTCACGGATACGCTGGCCCGTGGCGGCAAAGATCGCATTGGCCAGCGCAGGAGCGGCTGGCGGCACGCCCGGCTCACCGATGCCGCGCAGCTTGCCGCCATTCTCCAACCCGCGCACTTCGATCTTCGGCGTCTGATACAGCCGCAGCCCCTCATAGAGGTGATAGTTGTCCTGTTGCGGCACCCCATCGCGATAGGTCAGCTCGCAATTCATCGCATGGCCCAAGCCCCAGATCACCGCGCCTGAGAGTTGCGCCTCGAAATTCACCGGGTCCATCACGCGGCCCACTTCGGCGGCGACGAAAGCCCGGTCGATCTTGAGGCCCGCGTCAGTCTGGCTGACCTCGACCACCTCGGCCACCGGCACGCCAAAGGACAGGCAAAACGCCAGCCCCCGGCCCCGCCCCGGCCCAAGGTCCGCGCCCCAATCCGACATCTCGCCCACAGCTTCCAGCACCTTGCGCGATGGGTCATGGGTACAAAGCCGCAACCGTTCCTCCAGTGGATCGACGCCTGCGGCGTGGCACATCTCATCCATGAAGCTTTCGTGCAGAAACCCGTTGCCCGACGCCCCGACCGACCGCCACGAACTCACCGGAACCATCGCGGGCACCCGGTGGCCGGTCACACGGTAGTCGGGAATCGCAAACGGCTGATCCCACGCGCCCGCCACGATGGCGATGTCGGGGCCGAAAACAGGCTGGTTCAGCCGCGCCATCTGCGACTCTGCGGTAGATGGCGCAGCGATAGCCAGATCATAGGCCGCGATCTGCCCGTCTGCGACTTTGCCACGCGCCCGGGCCATGGCCAGCGGTCGGGGGAAATCATGGGTGAAATCCTCCTCCCGCGACCAGACCATCTTGATCGGTGTACCGGGTATCTGCCGCGCCACTTCGACGGCGCGCAGGGTATAGTCATCCTCCAACCGCCGTCCGAAACTGCCGCCTGACATCAGCACATGAATATGTACGTTCTCGGCGTCGATCCCGGTCAGCGCGGCGACGTTGGCCTGCATGAAACGCGGAATCTGCGTGCCGGTCCAAATGTCGACGCGGCCCTTCTCAAGCTTCACCACGACGCTCATCGGCTCTAACGGGGCATGGGCGAGATAGGGGATACGGTACTCAGCCTCTAGCAACTCGCCATCGGAAAGCGCGGCGCTGACATCGCCATCATCGCGAAACCGGCTGTCCTGCCGATCATCGGTGAAAGACTCCGCGACAGCTTTGAACTGATCTACCGTGTCGCCGGTATAGGGCGACGGCCCCCAGTCACAGTCGACTGCCTGCACGGCCTGAAAGGCGCGCCATGTATTGTCCGCCACCACGGCTACCCCGCCGGTGATCGGTAGCACGGCCTGCACGCCACGCATCTTTTCGGCACGGCCTGCGTCAAACCCCATGATCTCCCCACCCTGCGCCGGATTGGTGCGGGTCGTGGCGTACACCATCCCCTCCAGCGCCATGTCGATGCCATAGGTCTGGGTGCCGGTGGATTTGGGCAGGATATCAGTGCGCATCTGCGCCTTGCCCAGATGCCGCCATTCGCTGGGATCGCGCAGTGTCACTTCGGTTACTGGATCAATCTCCGCCGCGGCGGCGGCAAGGTCTTGATAGGCCAGTCGCATGCCATCGGGCAGTACCACAGCGCCCGATTCGGTCTTGAACTGATCGCGGTCCAGCCCGGTCTGCGCCACAGCGGCAGCCAAAAGCGTTTCACGTGCCACAGCGCCTGCCATGCGCAAACGGTCATACATATCCGGCACGGTGGAACTGCCGCCGGTCAGTTGCAGGCCCAACAGCTTGCCCGCTACATCCGACGCCCCGCGCCCGGTGCGGGCCAGCAAGGTTTCCGAGGTCGCGGCGATCGGCATTGCCTCAACCCCGACCACGCCATTGTAATAGACCGGCGAAGGGGGGCCGGGCGTGATCTGAACCGCGTCGAGATCGACATCCAATTCCTCAGCAATCATATGGGCTTGCACCGAATACGCCCCCTGCCCCACATCAGCGCGCGGGGTGATTAGGGTGACACCGCTGGCATCGATCTTAACATAGGGCGTGATCGCCGCCGCGCCGGGTGGCAGCCCCTCTAGCAGCGGGTTTTTCAGGTCACGTTTATAGAGGTAGGTGCCAAAGGCGACGCCCCCGACAATCGCAGCAGAACCGACGATGAAACTGCGGCGGGTGATGGTGCGCAGACGCGACATGCTCAGGCCCCCCGCAGTCGGGCGGCGGCGCTGTGGACGGCGGCGCGGATACGCGGGTATGTGCCGCAACGACAGAGGTTTCCGCTCATTGCCGCGTCGATCTGGTCATCGGTTGGTTCGGGATTGAGATCAAGAAAAGAGGCCGCCTGCATGATTTGCCCCGATTGGCAGTAGCCGCATTGCGCGACCTGATGCTCGATCCATGCTGCCTGAACCACATGCAGCGCCTCTGGCGTGCCCAAGCCTTCGATCGTGGTAACGTCGCCATCTACATCGCCCGCCCGCAATTGGCACGAGCGCACGGCCAGACCGTCAACATGCACGGTACAGGCCCCACATTGCGCAATGCCGCAGCCGTATTTCGGACCGGTGATGCCCAACTCATCGCGCAGGACCCACAGAAGCGGCATATCGTCTTCCACGTCCACGTCGTGGACCGTGCCGTTAACCGTCAATTCCATCGGTGATCCTTCTGCCCTGTTGCGTATAATGTAACCACGCATCAACGGGCCGCAAGACCGCGCGAAGCAAGTCGCGCAGCGTCATGCAAATAAAGGAAAGGACAACTGTGGTCGCGCCTAAGACTATTCGAGGTCTTGCGCCGTCATGGCACGGTGAATTTCACGGCGCACCAGTTTACGGACATTGCGGGTGATCCGCTCTCCCAAGGCACCCTGCAACTCGGCCCGGACGATTTCGGTCACCAGATCGCGCAGCGCCTCTTCGTCGAGGAATTGGTCTTCGCCCCCCATGCCTTCATCTTCCGCAGGGGCGGCATAGCCAAATTCCGGCGCCGTCGCTGCGGGATCGGCCACGCGGGGGCCGGTATCGGCAAAGCGACGCACTTGCTCCTCGACCTGCGGCGTGGACGGTTGCGTGGGGCGCGCGCGCGGCGCGGTATCGGCGGCTTCTACAGTCGCGGTATCGGCGATCGGCGTCTCTGGCGTGTCCAGTTCAACATCGTCTTTCCATTCCATCGCCGGAGGTTCCGTACCGGAATAGTCATTATCGCCGGGGCTGTCGGGGTCCCAATCGTCAGTAATCTTGCCAATGGCCGTCTCCAACGCTGCCAGCTTGTCACTGCGCGAACCACTGCTCGCTTTGGCCGCCACCTCGGATATGGGTTTGGTCGGGGTCTCTATTTGTTTTTCAGCAACGGGTTCTGCTGGAGCTTTCACTTCGGCTACAGCGTCCTGCGGTGGGCTGCTGAAGTCTTCGGCATGTAAATCACTGGGATCATCATGCAGCATATCGTAATCCAAGGGGGTGACCTTGGCCGGTTCAATTGCAGCGGGCGTCGGGCGATCTTTGCCGTCCGACGTGGCAACCCGCAACGCCGGGGTCAACACCAAACGGTCGCTTGATGGATCGGGTGCTTTGGCGGGGGGCGGCGTAGAGGGGCCGCGCGCCGAGACAAAGGGACGTTCCGCAGTACCACCGCTTCGGTCATCTTCGGTCTGCATAGCTTGGGTCAAGCTCAGCGGGCGCGTCACACCATTGGACGCCGATCTAATGGATAGATGCGGGGTGAAGTCATCAGAAGACGCGGCCTCAGAAGCGTCCGTATCCGAAGGCGTTACACGCGCGCTCTTGAACTCACCTTCCTGAACTGTCTGCCCCTCTGATTGGGGCGCAGCAGCTTTGGGAGCGTTTTCCCCTGCAGGGCCAGAGGCTTGCAAGGGGCGCTTGTTTTCGGACACCAATCGGCGGATCGACGACAAAACGTCTTCCACCTCCGCATTTGTGACGGGTTCGGACATGTTTCTCTACCACTCTTTCCTCGCGGATAGCTTAACCGCGCGGGGGGATTCTCACAATGGGGCGGTGCAAAATGTCCGGTCGGTGTGACCCGTCAGTCTTTTTGCAGTGCACGCAGCACCCGATCAAGTGCTTGCCCCTCTTTCGAGTATTTAGCAGGCCCATCCTTAACAAGGTTGTAATAGGCCCCTGCATCATAGATCTGCACTGGCAATTTCAGGTCACGCGCGGTCAATTGACCGGTCGCCGCCAAAACCGAATAGGCGGCAACATATAGGTTCGCACGGGCTGACACGCGGGTCGATTCCGCATCCAGCAGGGACTGTTCCGCATCTAGCACATCCAACGTGGTACGCGCGCCAAGTGTGGCTTCCTCTCGGACACCGCGGAAGGCGATACGCGCGGCACGAATTTGCCGCTCGGAGGCCTCCAATTGTGCACGAGCCGAAGACAGCGCGGCATAGGCGTTGCCCACTTCCTGCTCCACGTTCCGGCGCACCACATGCAGGTTTGCCCGCTGCGCATCACGCTGGGCCATGGAACTGCGCACAGCCGAAGACAGCGCACCGCCCTGATAGATGGTCTGCCCCACTTCAACGCCGACACTGCCACTGCGGGTATAGGAATTGCTGTCGAACGTCTCATTCAAACCGTATTGGCCGTTCAACGTGACACGCGGCGCCATCGCCGCTTCATTGGCTTCGACCCCAAGATCGGCGGCAGCCACCTGATGCTGAGCCGAGATAATCGACGGGTGCTGACGCACGGCCAGACCTTTGGCCGCCGCAAGGTTGCCCCCGACATTGGGCAGGCTTGGCGGCTGGTTAAGGTTACCGGGCTGGCGGCCAACGGCGTTGCGGTATTCTTCGACAGCACGCAGCAGATCCCCTTCGGCACCGGCCAGACCGCTGCGGGCATCGGCCAGTTGTGCTTCGGCCAAGGCGACATCGGTACGGGTCACTTCGCCCACGTCAAAACGATCCCGCGCGGCGCGCAATTCTTGGGTCAACAGACGCAGGTTGTTGTTACGCAGCTCCACAGTTTCCGAGGCTTCGATCACCCCCATATAGGCCGCAACCGCACGCAACAGCACTTGCTGCTCAAGGTTCACGAGCGTCTGGCGGGTGGCCAGCACAGTTTCCTTGGCGGCTTCAATGCGATAGGCACTGGCCCCAAAATCATAGATAAGCAGCTGACCGATCAGACTGATCGACGCTTTCAAGCTTTCCGTTGATTGTGCTGCCAGCAATGAAGAGGTGCGGGTGGTGCCAAAGCTCTGCGTGAGGCCGGCGGCCCACTGCAAAACCGGCTTAAGCGCTGATTTCGCAGTTGCAACATCTTCGTCGGCTGCGCGCAGCAGCGCCCGGTTCTGCTCAAGAAGCCCGGAATACTCGTAGGCCCCGACCAAAGCATCAGCCAGCGTCTCGGCTGAGGCCGGACGCGGCAGCGCCACTGCACCCGCTAGGGCAAGGCTTACCGGCACCGCAAGGGCAAAACGTTTAAGGGATTTTCGGATACTGATCGCACTCATGGCTCGATGCCCCTGATTGGCTTTATATAGACCTTCTTAGACCGACCCATTGGCCGACCGGGACAGGTGCCCCTACCTTGGAAACGATGTTGCGGCACCCGATTCACTTCGAGAATCCGCCACCACGTTTACAGCTGAAATTCTGCCTGACGTTCAAAGCCACGCAGCACCGGCGCACCGGCGTTAAATTCGGGCCGCCAAGAGACCTGCCCGCCCCGTTTATAGCCCACGCGCACCTCGCCCAGACCACGCTCCATAAAGAGGCACGCAATGCGCCCGCCTTCTTTCACCTGTTCAAGCAGCGCCTTAGGCAGTTCGCCAACAGCTCCCTGCACGATCACCACGTCATAGGGTCCATGCTGCGGCGCCCCATCAGTCAACGGCGCGACATGAACAATCACGTTATCCGCACCAGCCTGCGCCAGCGCCTCTTGCGCCTCGGCGGCCATGGCTTCGTCTTCTTCAACGGCGACAACGGCTTCGGCCATATGGGCGATCACGGCGCTGGAATACCCCATGGCGCAGCCGATATCGAGCACCAGTTCGTTGTTGGTGATGTCGAGGTGATCGAGCATCTTGGCCAATGTCCGCGGGTCGAGCAGCACACGATCTTGGCCCAGATCAAGGTTTTCACCCAGATAAGCGGCCTCACGCTGCGCCGCCGGCACGAAGTCTTCGCGCTGCACGGTCAACATCGCGTCGATGATTGGGAACTTGGTCACATCCGAAGGACGAACCTGCGTATCTACCATGGTTACGCGGCGGGCGGCGAAATCACTCATCAGCTAAACTCATTCGTTCAGGGTGTCTGAAGAGTGATGTGCCACATTGCCGGGCCAGCGGCAACGCCCTGACCGCATTTTCACACGCATATGGGTCTTGCGGCCCTCTTCGTGATCCGATAGCAGTGCGCCAACCACGGAATGGCGAGTTGGCGGAGTGGTTACGCAGCGGATTGCAAATCCGTGTACACCGGTTCGATTCCGGTACTCGCCTCCAATACTCCCATAGAGAACGATGTTTGCGACCGAACGGTCGCGTGCCCGGACGTGTGGTGGCGGTTTTTCTGTATGCGTCCACACCGCACAGCCCCGCCGTCACCTAGGACACCGTCGAACCGGTCGCCGCAATCCGAACTGCCGCAAAGACCGCCTTTAAATTCATTCTCAGAATAAAGCAGTCGTTGCCCGTTTCGCCCCATGGTTTCGCGATGATCTCAGCGCAAAGCTGCAGTTCTCAGTGCTGGTGCTGTTGACGCACGTAATCCATCACCGCACCTCGGACCGACATTTCGCCCCGTTCGCGCGCCGCATGGATTACCTCGCGCACATCATCAAGGTTGCACCGTCGCAGCAGACTTTTGACGGGCCCGATCGAAGCAGGGCGCATTGAAAGCGTATTGAGCCCAATGGCCGCGAAACACAGCGCTTCAACGGGGCGGCCCGCGTCCTCTCCGCAGAACGACAGCGCCGTATCGGTTTCGGCGCAGCGTTCCACGATACCTTCGAGGAACGTCAGGAACGAAACGTTCAGTGTGTCATAGCGCTTGCGCACCCGCTCATTTTCGCGGTCGGCGGCAAAGAAGAACTGTTTCAGATCGTTGCCCCCGATGGACAGAAACTCAACTTCTTCAAAGAATTTCTTCGGCGCAAAAGCGAGGCTGGGAGTCTCAAGCATGGCGCCGATTTCCAACTTCTCGGGTAGTTGATGGCCCAGAATACGTTCACGCTCCATTGCCTTGTCGACCTCGGCGCGGGCGGCGCGGAATTCTTCGAATTGCGCAACGAAAGGAAACATCACCGCAAGGGGCCGCCCCGCCGCAGCGCGGATCAGCGCTTGCAACTGCATCCGCATAACGCCCGGCTTGTCCAAGCCCACACGAATCGCGCGCCAACCCAAAGCCGGGTTCGGCTCATCGTTTGGCTTCATATAGGGCAGCACCTTGTCCGATCCGATATCGAGCGTGCGAAACACCACCCGGCGGCCATGTGCAGCATCCAGCACGCGGGCATAAAGCGCGGCTAATTCGGTCCGGCGCGGCATTTGATTGCGCACAAGGAACTGCAACTCGGTGCGGAACAGCCCCACCCCTTCAGCCCCCGACCCTTCGAGGGACGGCAGATCAGCCATCAAGCCCGCATTCATCTGCAGGCTGATGATCCGCCCGCATTTCGTTTCAGCAGGTTTGTCGCGGATCGAGGCATAGCGCTCCTGCGCCGCCGCCTGCATCGCGATCTTGTCGCGAAAGGCCGTGGCCACGGTATCGTCGGGCCGCAGATGCACCACGCCCTGTTCCCCATCCACCATGATGTGATCGCCATTCAGCGCATCATTGGTGATGCGGCTCGCGTGAACGATCAGCGGAATTGCCAGCGCCCGTGCCACAATAGCCGCGTGCGACCCGACAGAGCCGCCCTCCAACACGATGCCGCGCAGCGTCCGCCCATAGTCCAGCAATTCCGCCGGGCCGATGTTGCGCGCCACGAGGATCGGATCGACCGGCATCTCTGCACCCGTGTCACTGCCCTGCCCCGTTAAATGCCGCAGCAAGCGGTTCGACAGATCGTCCAGATCCGACAGCCGCTCCCGCAGATAAGCGTCATTGACCTGCCCCAATCGGGCGCGGGCCATGGATTGTTCTTTCTCGACCGCAGCCTCGGCGCTCAGCCCGCTTTGAATATCCTCCACCATGCGCCGCATCCAGCCTTTGGAATTGGCGAACATGCGATAGGCTTCGAGCACCTGTTGCTGCTCTTTGTCGGCGGTAAGGCTTAACAATTGGTCAACGCTGACGCGCAATTGCTCGACCGCTTCGGTCAAACGCTCCGTCTCACGCTCCGGGTCATCGGCGATGGGGTTGGAAACCACCACCCGCGGCTCATGCAGCCAGACATGGCCCTCGGCCACGCCCTCTTGCCCCACGGTGCCGCGCAGCAAAACCGGCTGGCTGTGCCGCGCCGACATCGCCGCGCCCTCACCGACAAAGGCACCAAGCTCGGCCATTTCGGCCAGCACCATGGCCACGACCTCAAGCGCGTAAACCTCATCTGCCGAGAATTCGCGTGCCTGTTTCGACTGCACCACCAAGACGCCCAGCGTCTCGCCCAAGCGTTGAATCGGCACGCCAAGGAACGAAGAGTAAATCTCCTCCCCCGTCTCTGGCATAAAACGGAAACCGGCAGCTTGCGGCGCATCGGGCGTGTTGATCACCGTGCGGCGCTTGGCCACGCGCCCCACCAGACCTTCGCCCAGTTTCATACGGGTTTCATGCACCGCCGCCTCGTTCAGGCCTTCGGTGGCACAAAGCTCAAGCGTGTCTTCGTCGCGAAACAGATAAATCGAGCAGACTTCGCAGCCCATGGAGTTGGCGATCAACTGGGTGATCTTGTCGAGCCGCGCTTGCCCCGCCACATCACTGGCCATCGCATCGCGCAGCCGCCCCAGCAGCTTGCGGCTTTCTGTTTCAACCCGTTCGGCCATATGATCTGGTCCCTGTCCCTCTGGAGCAGGGTTTAGCGCACTCGCGCAAGGATAGAAATGCTATTCGCGACATACCCTGCATCCTCTGCCAGCATATCGGCGGGATGCTGCAGTTTTACGCAAGGCGCAACCTCGCGTAAAACCCATTTTATCGCAGATGCTTAAGCGGCTTTATCAAGCCCGAAAGCGTCATGGAGCGCCTGCACGGCCAGCTCCATATACTTGCGGTCAATCAACACACTGATCTTGATTTCAGAGGTGGTGATAACCTTGATGTTGATCCCCTCGTCCGAGAGGACTTTGAACATCTTGGCCGCCACGCCGGTGTGGCTGCGCATGCCGATGCCCACCACCGAAACCTTGGCCACAGCCTTGTCGGCGATCAACTCTTGATAGTTGATGACCCCCTCTTCATGGGCCTTTTCCATGGCCTTTTCGGCGCGGATCACCTGATCGACGGGGCAAGACCACGTCATATCGGTGCGGCCTTCTTCGGCGATGTTTTGGACGATCATGTCGACGTTCACGCCACCTTCGCTGAGCGCGGTAAAGATCGTCGCCGCGATGCCGGGGCGGTCCGCCACGGACACCAAAGTCATCTTTGCCTCATCACGGGAAAACGCGACCCCGGCCACCACATTGCTTTCCATGATTTCCTCCTCATCGCAGACGAGCGTCCCGGCATCGTCAGATTGTTCTTCGAAACTGCTCAGCACCCGCAGTTTAACCTTATAGCGCATCGCCAGCTCGACCGACCGGGTCTGCAAAACCTTTGCCCCGAGAGAGGCCAGTTCCAGCATCTCTTCAAAGGAGATCTTGTCAAGTTTGCGTGCTTTGGATTCGACCCGCGGGTCGGTCGTGTAAACGCCGTCCACGTCGGTATAGATATCGCAGCGCTCCGCACCGAAGGCAGCGGCAAAGGCCACGGCGGTCGTGTCAGACCCGCCCCGGCCCAGCGTGGTGATCCGGCCCTGCGGGCTGATGCCCTGAAAGCCTGCAACCACGGCGACTTTCATGCCTTCGCCGAATTTGGCGGTGATGTTGTCTGTTGGAATTTCCTCAATCCGCGCGGCGGAATGGGCATCAGTCGTGCGCACTGGCACCTGCCAGCCCTGCCACGAGCGTGCGGGCACGTCCATTTCTTGCAGGGTCAGCGCCATCAGACCAGCGGTAACATTCTCGCCACTCGACACGATGGCGTCATATTCGCGCGCGTCGTAAAGCGGCGAAGTCTCGTTGACGAAGCCCACCAGCTTATTCGTCTCGCCCGACATGGCCGAAACGATGACGATCACGTCATAGCCTTTAGCAACCTCGACGCCGACGCGCTTTGCTGCGCGGCGGATACGGTCCAAGGTGGCGACCGAAGTCCCACCGAATTTCATAACCAGAACAGGCATATTGTCCCCCGCGCAACAGTCCAGCGCGGTCTAAGCCCCCGGCACGGCAAGGGCAAGCCTATTTAACATGATGTTATGCTGCGCAGCTTAGAACGGATGCGGGCATCCATCCCATGTCTCAAACGCGCCCGTCTGAGCAAGGTCCAGCGCGGCAATCCGTTGTACAAGGCCTCGCGCAGACTCCGCGACGCTGATCTCGCCCTGATCGCCGCCCATATCCGTGCGCACCCAGCCGGGATGGTAGATGCCTACCGCGATGCCCTTAGGTTTGAGGTCGACCGCCAGATTGCGCCCCAGATTGATCGCCGCCGCCTTGGAGGCACGGTAGATATAGCTGCCGCCCGGTGCCCGCGTCGAAGACCCCATTTGCGAAGCAATGATCGCGATTTTCGCGCTCGACGCAGCCCGCAGGTTGGGCAAGAGCGATTGCACCGTCAGGAACACGCCGGTCACATTGGTCGCGAAACTCTGCGCCCAGAGATCGGCGCCAAAGCCGGTTTCCAAATCGTGACCCTTATCAAGATAGACGCCCGCGTTGCAGATCAGCAGGTCCAGCGGACGATCTTTCAGCTGGGTAGCAAAGGCGGTGTGGCTTGCCCGGTCGGTCACGTCCAACACGGCTTCTGCCCCCGCGCCGCGCGCGGTGCCGATCACCTCTTCGCCTGCATCTTCGAATTGTGCAGCCAGCGCCGCGCCGATGCCCCGACTTGCGCCGGTGATAACGATGGTCATGGGCGATCCTTTACAAGAATGAGTTTTCAGGAAAGCTGGCGTTTGGGTTTGAACGGCAGCGACATTAGGGGCACGCCTTCCTCAACCAAGGCCCGCGCCTGATCCAGCCGCGCCTCGCCATAGATCGCACGCTCAGGAATACGCCCTGCGTGCATGTCACGCGCTTCGCGAACAAAGTTCTTGCCGACGTAATCCGATGTGGATTCTACCTTTTTGCGCAGCGCGGTCAGGGCTTTTTCAACATCGCTCGGAGGGTTGGACAAGACGGGTACGGATTTTTCAGCCACCTTGGGGGCCTCGGCCACGCTATCGCTCGACGTCACGCGCGGGGCCATCAGCGATTTGCTCACCTCGCCCGATCCGCAGACGGCACAGCTCAGATGGCCGCCGCGGGCGAGGCTGTCAAAGGCTGCCGCCGATTGGAACCAACTGTCGAAACCATGCCCGGCCTCACATTTTAACGCATAACGGATCATTCGCCCGGTCCTTAAACTCTCTGCATTAGATGGGCCGCGACGCGAGAGAGGTCAAGACAGATGGGATCGGCCCATGCGCCACATCTCCGTGTGGTTATCGCGTTAGACCGCCGCTGCGCGGATCGAAATCACGGATCAACCGCGCCAGATCGGGCGCTTCGACCAAACGTGCGGCCTTTCGGCGAGAACACCACATCCGTTTGCGCTGCCCCTTTTCGGGAAAATGCTTGGCCAGCGCTTTGACCTTCACGGGATAGAGCATGGCCAAACAGGGCAATGTCCCGTCAGCTGCGACCTTCGCATAGCTATAAACGCCCAAACATTGGCCCCGCGCTTGGCCCACCACGCCGCCTTCTTCCCACGCCTCGACCAAGGCCGACGCGGCAGGGGTTTTCCCCTCCATCGGCCAGCCTTTGGGGATGATCCACCGCTTGCCGCCGCGCGATGTAATCAGCAGAACCTGCAATTTGCCACGTTTGCGACGCCAGCAAAGCGCTGCAAACTGAATGCGCAGATCGTCTTTCTGTCCGCCGTTCAAGGATATCGGTGCCTGTGTCGTCATCCGTCGCGGCCGCGTCCTGTGGCTGTTGGCTTCTGCTTACCCTAGCGTGGCAATCTCTGTCTGGCCATATGCACTTGCCCCCCTCCAATGCATCAAAGATACTACCAAAATGATAAGATTTCTCACCCTTCTGGCCTTGCTTTGCGGCCTCGCCCTGCCCCTTAGGGCCGAAGCGCCGCTTACGGTCTTTGCTGCCGCCAGCCTGCGCGGCGCATTGGAGGAGGTTGCAGCAGCCTTTCCCGCGCCTTTGGTGCTGGCCTATGGCGGCTCAGGCACGATGGCGCGGCAAGTCGCAGCCGGGGCACCTGCAGATGTCGTCCTGCTGGCGAATGCCGACTGGATGGATTGGTTGGTCGATCAGGGTATGGCCCCTGCCGAGGGTGCGCAAATCGTCGCTCGCAACCGTTTGGTGCTGATCGCGCCCAGCGGCAGCGCCCCCCTTGCAAACCCCGGCGACCTTCCCGCGCGACTTGGCCCCACGGGGCGGCTGGCTATCGGGCAACGCGATGCGGTGCCTGCTGGCAGCTATGCCCGGGAATGGTTGAAGCATGAAAAACTTTGGGACGGGCTGCAAACTCAACTGGCCGAGACAGACAATGTTCGCGCCGCATTGGCATTGGTCGCACGCGGCGATACGCCTTTTGGCGTGGTCTATGCCAGCGATGCGCAGGCCGAAGCTGAGGTTCAGATCGTCTTTGACGTGCCCGCAGTTACCCATACGCCCATTACATACCCCGCCGTCGCCCTAACGCCTAAAGGCGCGACATTGATCGATTTTCTAACATCGGAAAAGGCGCAGGCGATCCTTTTGAAACATGGTTTCGCCCGGGCCGATCATGGATCTTGACACCGCCGCTTGGGCGGCTTTGCTGCTTTCCTTGCGGGTGGCAGGCGTGGCGATGCTCTGCTCTTTACCGCTGGCGCTTTGGGTAGCGTGGATCCTCGCCCGCAAGGAGTTTCGCGGCAAGGGTCTTTTCAGTGCGCTGGTGCATCTACCGTTGGTGCTGCCGCCGGTGGTTACGGGCTATCTGCTGCTGCTCAGCTTTGGCCGCAACGCCCCCTTGGGTCGGCTGCTAGAGAGCTTTGGCATGGGGCTTGCCTTTCACTGGAGCGGCGCGGTCTTGGCCGCGCTGATCATGGGCTTTCCGTTGATGGTCCGTTCTATGCGGCTGGCGATCGAAGCGGTGGACCCGCGCATTGAGGCCGCCGCCGCCACGCTCGGTGCGCCACGTGTTAGCGTCTTTCTCCGCGTGACCCTGCCGCTGATCTTTCCCGGCATCCTTGCCGGGGCGGTTATGGGCTTTGCCAAGGCAATGGGCGAATTTGGGGCCACGATCACTTTCGTCGCCAATATCCCCGGCCAGACACAAACGCTCCCCAGTGCGATCTGGACTGCGTTGCAGGTGCCGGGCGGCGAAAACCGCGCGCTGGCCATGGCCGCTTTGGCCGGTCTTGTGGCATTGGCCGCCGTCCTGCTTTCCGAAGCTTTGGCCCGGCGGGTCGCCAGACGCATCTCGGGGGCCCGCTGATGCTGAACGTCACACTGCGCCACGGTTTTGACGGGTTTGATCTGGACCTGTCCTTCATTGCCGAGGACGGTATCACCGCGCTTTTCGGGCGGTCCGGGGCGGGCAAGACCACGGTGATTAATGCCGTGGCTGGGCTGCTGCGCCCCGAAACCGGACGCGTGGTGCTGGATGACGAAGTGCTGTTCGACGCAGAGCGCGATATTTGGGTGCCGCCGCATCGCCGCCGGCTTGGATATGTCTTTCAAGATGCACGCCTTTTCCCCCATTTGGACGTGCGCAAAAACCTAACCTTTGGCAGGCGCTACGCCCCACGCGGCAGCCGTGGCGCGGGGTTTGACGATGTGGTCAGCTTGCTGGGGCTCGCACCGCTGCTGACCCGCGCCCCCGCAACCCTTTCGGGAGGAGAGAAACAGCGCGTGGCGCTTGGTCGGGCGCTGCTTTGCAACCCTCGCCTGCTGCTGATGGACGAACCGCTTGCCAGTCTCGATGGCCCCCGCAAACAGGAAATCCTGCCGTATCTGGAGCGTTTACGTGATGGCGGACTGGGCCTGCCGATCCTCTATGTCAGCCATGCGGTGGATGAGGTGGCGCGGCTCGCGGATCGCCTAGTGCTGTTGCAGGGAGGGCGGCTCATGGCTCAAGGGCCGCTGTTTGATGTAATGGCCGACCCCGCTGCCGTGCCGCTGTTAGGGGTGCGCGAAGCGGGCGCGGTGCTGGAAGCCGATGTCATCGCCCATGCGGAGGATGGGCTGTCGACCTTGGGGGTGCGTGCGGGGCAATTGGAACTGCCCGGCGTGCAAGCGCCAGCTGGGACGCGGGTGCGGTTACGGGTTCTGGCGCAGGATGTGATCCTGTCGCGCCAGCGGCCCGAGGGGCTGTCTTCGGTCAACATTCTGCCCGTGCGGGTGAATGCCGTGCACCCCGGTGACGGGCCGGGCGCTGCCATTGCGCTGGACGCGGGCGGTGACCGTCTGCTTGCCCGCGTCACGGCGCGGGCAGTGCACGATCTTGACCTGCGCGCCGGGATGGATTGCTACGCCATCATCAAGGCCACTACCGTGGCGCCGGGCAGCATCGGGCGCTAATCAAATTTTTGGCGGCGTCCGACCCATTTTCTGACGCAGCCGGGCGACCAGTTCCTGTTGCGGAATATCCGCATCAATCGCCAGTTTGCGCATCCCGAAATGCACATGCGCCATGTCTTGGTAATAGCTGGTATAGGCATAGTTCGTCGCAGCCCCGGCCACGGCGCCCAGTACCGGGACAGCTTGGGCCGCAAGCTTTTGCCCCAGCACCACAGCGAGGCGCGGTGCGACACGGGCGATCACAGCATTCATTGCGCGCCCCGTCAGTGCCATGCGCACGGTTAGAAATCCCAGATCGGCGCTGTCATCATCGGCCAGCGGGCCAGCAGCAGTGAAAACATGCACGCAATCGAACTGCACATTCTCGGCCGCCGGATCGAACCCATGCTCAGCAGCCACACCTTGGATCACCCGCAACAACAGCGTAGTCGTCACCGGCAATTCCGCCAGCGCCGTGGGCAGGCCCCCGGCCCCACCAGCGGCCCCCATAGCGGTTGAGACCGCTTGGTTCAGCCAACCCTGCTGATCTTTGACATAGCTACGGCTGGAATGCGCCGCCTGCATCGCGTGGTTAAGCGCCTTCATCGTGGCGCCTTCGAGGTTGCGCCGCACCGGAGACGGCAGACGGTCAATCAATCCGTCTGCACTGCCCCCGATCAGGTTGAGCACATGGATACCCACACCGCCCGCTTGTTTATAGCGGCGGGCGATTTCATCCAGCCGCGCATCGACGTCGATTGTGCTGGGCAGGTTGCTTTCGATCTGCATGGGCGTCCCTCTTTGAGCTTAGGCTCAATGTGGGCCGCGATGGGCGTAAAATCAATCGCGCCAGCGGCGAACCGCGCCGGAAACGCCTGCCCATGCGCCCTCAACCAAGGCCCGGCCCAAAATGCGCGCGGGGTTCGTCGGTGGAGGCATCTCAACGCCCGTTAGCAAGGTAAAACCAAAGCGGTTATAATAGGGCGCATCGCCCACCAGCATCACGCGCTGCCAGTCCAGAGGGGCCGCGCACGCCAGTGAGGTTTCGATCAAACCAGCGCCCAGCCCTTCGCCCTGACGGGTCGGGTGCACCGCCACCGGCCCTAGCAAAAGCGCGTCAGCCGCGCCGATCCGCACCGGCCAATAGCGGATCGCGCCCGCCAAAATCCCATCGCGGTCGCGCGCCACATGGCTCAGCCCCGCCACGGGCGGTACGCCGTCGCGCAGCCGGTAAGACGACAGCGCCTCGCGCCCCGGCGCAAAACAGGTGTCGTAAAGCGCCTCAACCTCCCAATGGTCGGCGGGCCCCTCCGGGGTCATCTTGTATGGCATCTGATGCAAGGCCGGAGGCTTTCAGGAGCAATTGCGGGTGGCGCTGGACGTAGCATGAGGCTAGCCATGGGTGCAAACCATCAAGGAGTGTTCATGTTCTACCGCCCCGAAGACGGCCATGGTCTGCCGCATAACCCGTTTAATGCCATCGTAACCCCCCGCCCCATCGGCTGGATTTCCAGTCGCGATGGCCAAGGCCGCGACAATCTTGCACCCTATTCGTTCTTTAACGCCGTGGCCTATGTGCCGCCGCAGGTGATGTTCGCCTCGACCAGCGCCAAGGATGACGTAGACGGCACCAAGGATTCGGTCGCCAATATCCGTGAAACCGGTGTCTTTTGTGTAAACATCGTCGAATATGCGGCGCGAGACGCAATGAACGTGACCTCCGCCATGTTGCCCCATGGCACGGACGAATTCGACCGAGCCGGGATCGCCAAGGCGGACTGCGACCAGATCGCCTGTGCGCGCGTCGCCGATGCGCCCGCCAATCTGGAATGCAAGGTGACGCAGATCGTGCAGCTACCGGGCGAGGCGAATTTTGTCGTTTTCGGTGAAGTTGTCGGCGTGCACCTGCGCGATGATTGCGTGGTCGACGGACGCTTTGACGTGACCCAGTACCAACCGCTGTCGCGCATGGGCTATCGCGATTACACAGTGGTGCGCGAGTTGTTCGAACTGAAACGCCCGGATGATTGATTAGGACCATCGCCTGCCCGTGGGGTGGACGATGAGGCGGTGCCTTCGGCTTCGTTCCGGGCCTGCGAGAATCCTCAGCCAACAAAAAACCCGGCACCTCTTGGCGCCGGGTTTTCCATTAGTGCCCGCCCAGGACCCCGGTGCGTACATCGTAATCAACCGCCAATTCATAGTCGGGGTCGTCATCACTATCGACCATCAAATGCCCCGCCTTGGTCAGCAACCGGTGGCAATCGCGGCTGAGGTGGCGCAGTTGCAGACGCTTACCCGCAGCCTCGTATTTCGCGGCCATCGCCTCGATCGCCTGTAGCGCGGATTGATCCACCACGCGGCTATCGGCGAAATCAACGATCACCACATCTGGGTCATTCTCGACGTCGAACAATTCAGAAAAACCATCCGACGAGCCAAAGAACAGCGGCCCATGAATCTCATAGACCTTGGCCCCCTGCTCTGTCGCAGATTCGCGGGTGCTGGCGTGGATGCGCCGCGCGTTGTTCCATGCATAGGCCAACGCCGAGACGATCACGCCAACGACCACCGCCACGGCGAGGTCCTCCATCACGGTCACCACCGTCACAAGAATGATTACAAAGGCGTCCATCAGCGGCACTTTGCGCAGGATGGTAAGCGAGTTCCACGCGAAGGTGCCGATCACCACCATGAACATCACCCCGACCAAAGCGGCCAGCGGGATAAGTTCAATTACCGACGATCCCACCAAGATAAACAGCAACAAAAACACCGCCGCCGCGATCCCGGCAACGCGGGTGCGGCCACCGGATTTCACGTTGATCATCGACTGCCCGATCATCGCACAGCCGCCCATGCCACCGAAGAAACCAGTGACGGTATTGGCGACACCTTGGGCGATACATTCTTGGCTCGCACCGCCGCGCTTGCCCGTTAGATCACCGACGAGGTTCAGCGTCAGCAGGGATTCGATCAGACCGATTGCCGCAAGAATCACTGCATAGGGCAGGATGATCTCAAAGGTTTCCCACGTCAGCGGCACCATTGGGATGTGCCATGCGGGCACCCCCCCTTGGATCGAAGCCAGATCACCAACGCGCGGCACATCAAGACCAAAACCGATGACCAGCGCGGCGATAATCCCGATGCCCGCCAAGGGCGCGGGGATCAGGCGCGTGATGCGCGGTGTCAGCCAGATGATCGCCATCGTCGCGGCCACCAGACCCAACATCAGGTACAGCGATTGACCCGAAAGCCATTCACCACCACCCATGCCGTGGCCAGTGTCGACCATCGTGCCGGGCACTTTAAACTGGCTCATCTGGGCCAAGAAAATCACGATGGCGAGGCCGTTCACGAACCCCAACATCACCGGGTGCGGCACCAGACGGATGAACTTGCCCCACTGCATGACGCCTGCGAAAATCTGCAATAGGCCCATCAGAACGACAGTAGCAAAGAGGTATTCAACCCCGTGCTGTGCGACCAAAGCCACCATGACAACCGCCAGTGCGCCCGTGGCGCCCGAGATCATGCCGGGCCGGCCGCCGATTAGCGCGGTGATGAGACCTACAAGGAAGGCGGCATAGAGCCCGACCAGAGGGTGCACCCCAGCGACAAAGGCAAAAGCCACCGCTTCGGGTACCAAAGCCAGCGCCACGGTCAGCCCCGACAGCAATTCGATGCGCAGCCGCCCAATGGAAAAGCCATCATCCGGCATCCAGCGCAAATCGGTCACATCAAGGTTCTTGGCAAAATTGTGCAGCGTGGCGCGCATAGGGGCGTCCTTTGACTTTCGGAAAACAGATATAGCGCCCGGATCGCGGATGCGGGGCGCTTTTGGCTGCACCTAGAGTAGTTTTACCACGATGAAAAGCATCTTGGCGACGATCAAACTGAGGCTGCTGCAATGCAGAAACACATTGATGCAAGGGCCAACTCTCGAAGAGCTCTGGCAATTCCTGACTAAGACGTGTCTTCCCCGGTGGCAAAAACACTTGAACCCCATTGAAATCTGTGAGGTTCTTTAAGCTTCACTGGCAAACATCCGAGGCACAGGCACCCCCCATGACAGATACAAAAATCGCCGTGATCGGCGGCTCAGGCATCTATGACATCGACGGCCTGAAGGATGCCGATTGGGTCACGGTGGAAACCCCATGGGGGGCGCCGTCGGATCAGGTGCTGACCGGGACTCTGGATGGGGTGGCCATGGTCTTTCTGCCGCGCCATGGGCGTGGTCATGTGCATACGCCAACCTCCGTGCCCTACCGCGCCAATATCGACGCGCTCAAGCGGCTGGGCTGTACCGATGTGATCAGCGTGTCGGCCTGCGGATCGTTCCGCGAGGAAATGGCACCGGGCGATTTTGTCGTCGTCGACCAGTTCATCGACCGGACCATGGCGCGAGAGAAAAGCTTTTTCGGCCCCGGATGCGTCGCGCATGTGAGTGTGGCCCACCCGACCTGCCCGCGCCTGAGCGACGCTTGCGAGACTGCCGCACGGGACGCGGGCATCAACGTACATCGCGGCGGCACTTATCTGGCGATGGAGGGGCCGCAGTTCTCGACACTGGCGGAATCAAAAATGTACCGCGAAAGCTGGGGCGCGGATGTGATCGGCATGACCAATATGCCGGAGGCGAAATTGGCCCGCGAGGCAGAGCTTTGCTATGCCTCTGTCGCGATGATCACAGACTATGACAGCTGGCATCCGGATCACGGTGAGGTGGACGTAACACAGATTATCGCCACTTTGATGGGCAATGCCGACAAGGGCCGCAGCATGGTATCACGTCTGCCTGCGCTGTTGGGGGCTGATCGCGCACCCTGCCCGCATGGTTGTGACCGGGCGCTGGAATTTGCGATCCTGACGCAGCCCGACGCGCGGGATCCGAGCTTGGTCGCGAAGTTAGATGCTGTGGCGGGCCGGATACTTTGAACGCAGGCGGTGGCGCGCGAAGCAGATTGCGGACGGTATTTAAGAAAGGATGAAGGAGGGGTGTGATCCGCGAGCCGCATGGGGGGCCTTTGGGTTTGCGCAGGGGGCGCGGGCTGGGCTATGACGGTTCGGGTGATTTACGCGGAAGGGCGGCATGAAACAGGTTCAGGATTATATTCGCACGATTGTAGATTTCCCGCATGAAGGGATCATGTTTCGTGACGTGACAACGCTTTTTGCCGATCCGCGCGGGTTTCGCATGGCGATCGATCAGATGCTGCATCCCTATGCGGGGATCAACATCGACAAGGTGGTGGGGCTCGAGGCGCGTGGCTTTATTCTTGGCGGTGCTATTGCGCATCAGTTGAGCGTGGGCTTCGTGCCGATCCGCAAGAAGGGCAAGCTGCCCGGCACGGTTATCAGTCAGGAATATAAGCTTGAATATGGCGAGGCCATTGTCGAGTTGCATGACGATGCGATCAAGCCGGGTGAGAAGGTTTTGGTGGTGGATGATCTCTTGGCCACCGGCGGAACGGCGGAAGCTGGAATCAAACTGATCGAGCGTCTGGGGGGCGAGATCGTTTCCTGCGCCTTTATCATTGATCTGCCCGAATTGGGCGGGCGCAAGCGTTTGGAAGCGCTTGGCAAAGAGGTGCATGCGCTCTGCGCTTTCGACGGGCTTTAAGCCCTTAGGACGGCACCGGGGTTCATGATGCCTTGGGGGTCGAGCGCCGTTTTGATGGCGCGCATGGCGGTGAGTTTGGCGGGGTCGCCGTAGCGTTCGAGGTCAACGACCTTGATGCGGCCCACGCCATGTTCCGCGCTGAATGAGCCGCCGAAGTCGTGGACGAGGTCGTGAACCAGACGTTTCACGTCGTCACGCTGGCCTTCGTAATCGGCGCGGCTTTTGCCCTTTGCGGGGAAGACGTTGTAATGCAGGTTGCCGTCCCCGACATGGCCGAAACAGTTGATCCGAAAATCATTAAGCGCATTTAGCGCTTTGGTGGCGCGGGTGATGAACTCGGGAATAGCGCCCAAGGGGACGGAAATGTCGTGGCTCGAAACCGAGCCGATCAGACGATTGGCCTCGGGGATAGTTTCGCGGATGGTCCAGAAGTCTTGGGCCTGTTGGGCGTTTTGGGCGATCAGACCGTCCGAGACAAGACCCGCGTCGAGGGCCGCCGCGAAGAGGGTTTCGAGAGCAGCGTCGGTGTCGATTTTGCCCGGCGTGCCGATTTCCATCAGTACGCACCACTCAGGCGGGATCGCGAAAGGTTGGCGGGTTTGGGGCAGGGTTTCATTAAGGAAATCGAAACCTTGGCGGTGCATCAATTCAAAAGCGCTGATCATTTCGCCCATGTGGTCGCGGGCGAGTGATAGCAGGGTCAGCGCCGCGGCGGGGCTGTCGACCACCAAAAGTGCTGTGCCGCTGCGGGCCGGGCGGGCATAGAGTTTGAGCGCGGCGGCAGTGATGATACCGAGCGTGCCTTCGGCTCCGATCAGCAGATGGCGCAGATCATAACCGGTGTTGTTTTTTCGTAGGCGGGTCAGGCCGTGCCAGATTTGGCCATCAGGCAGCACGGCTTCGAGCCCAAGACAGAGGTCACGGGCATTGCCATAGCGCAGCACGCCAGTGCCGCCTGCGTTGGTGGAGAGTGTGCCACCGATGCGGGCTGTGCCTTCGGCGGCGAGAGAGAGTGGAAAAAAGCGGTTTGCCTCTTCGGCGGCGGTTTGGACATCGGCGAGAATCGTGCCCGCTTCGGCGACCAGTACGTTCTCTTCGGGCAGCACGGCCCGGATGCGGTTCATGCGTTCGAGGGAGAGGATCAGCGGTGCCGGGCCATCGCTACTGATCTGCCCGCCGACGAGGCCGGTGCCGCCGCCATAGGGCACGACCGGCACGCGGGCGGTATGGGCGGCGCGGATCAGGGTGGCGACCTCTTCGGTAGTGCGCGGCAGCGCCAAGACGCCACCCTGCCCTGCGTAACGGCCGCGGGGTTCTTCAAGGTAGCGCTGCTCGGGTTCGCGCAGCACATTGTCGGGCAGTTGCGCGCGCAGGGTGTCGATAAGGGCGGTGTCGGCTGGGTTCAGTGTCATGGACCTTTGATCCTGCGCGGGGCGCGCGGATGCAAGGGCAAAGCGCCGGAACGGCTGGGAGAATACGGATCGTGAAGCGGTGCGATGATGCTCCGGCGATGCTTGTATTCGCAGCGAAGCGTTCCGCGTTAGGGCTTAGCCTACGTCCGTGCGCCCGCGCCGATCCTTGCGCAGGGAGGCATAGAGCACATGGGTTCGCCAGCGGCCATCGATTTGCAGATAGCTCTGCGCGACGCCTTCGTATTTAAAGCCCGCCTTTTCGAGCAACCCGCGAGAGGCTTGGTTTTCCGGCAAGCAGGCGGCTTCGATGCGCGACAGGTCAAACCGGGTGAAGGCCTGATGCACCGTCGCCTCAATCGCTTCGCGCATGTAGCCTTGGCGGGCGAAAGGTTCGCCCGTCCAATAGCCTAATGTGCCCGATTGCGCGGGCCCGCGGCGGATGTTGTCCAGCGTGATCGCGCCAACGAGATTTTGGTCGCTGCGGCGGATCAGGAACAGCGGCATGGCATTGCCCGACGACACCGAACGCTGCGCCCAGTAGACGCGGTTGGTAAAGGCCTTGCGGGTCAGGTGATCCTCGGCCCATGTCGGCTCCCACGGGCGCAGGTAGTCGTTGCTGGCGCGACGCAGGGCAGACCACGCGCGGAAATCGGCGTGGATCGGCGGACGCAGGGTCAGCCGCTCCGTTTCGATCCGCAGTTTACGTCGCCCCAACAGCATCAGGCGGCGCGTCTGCTGTGAAGCTCGTCGAGCGTTGGTGCACTATCTACAGGGCCGTAGAGCGCAAGGGCCGCCGGGGCTTGGGTCGCCATGCGTTCGGCGAAATCGCGCACATCGCCTGTGGTGACGGCGTCGATCTGGGCCACGGTTTCTTCCAGCGGCGGGACACGGTCCCAAATCTGGATCAGCCGGGCCAGACGCTCGGCACGGTTCGAGGGGCTTTCCAGCCCCATGAGCAGCCCGGCCTTCATCTGCGCACGGGCGCGGGCGACTTCGGCGGGGGACATGTCAGAGGCCGCGCGCTTCATCTCGTCGATGGTGATGTTTGCCAATTCGGGCAGTTGTTCGGCGCTGGTTCCGGCGTAGATCGTCGTCATCCCGGTGTCGGCATAGGCACCGGCTTGGGCAAAGATCGTATAGCAGAGGCCGCGGTTCTCGCGAATTTCTTGGAACAGGCGCGAAGACATGCCGCCGCCCAAGGCAGAGGCGTAGATTTGGGCGATGTAGATATCGTCGGACCGATAGCCGGGGCTTTCAAAGCCGAGGGCGAAATGAGCCTGCTCAAGCTGCTTGACCTGCCGGAACTCGCCCCCGCCGAAGCGGGCGCTGTCGATCTGGTAGAGCTTTTTCGAGGGCATGTCGCCAAAGAGGCTTTCGGCCAGTTTAACGATTTTGTCGTGATCCACGGCCCCAGCAGCTGACAGGATCATCTGCTCGGGACCGTAGTGATCGGCAATGAACCGTTGCAGATCGTCGCGTGAGAAGGCCGAGACACGCTCGCTTGGGCCAAGGATGGTGCGGCCGATGGGCTGATCTGGATAGGCTTGCTCTTGCAGCCAGTCGAAGATCACGTCGTCGGGCGTGTCGAGGGCTTGGCCGATCTCTTGCAGGATCACGCCGCGTTCGACCTCAACCTCCGAAGGGTCCAGCACCGGGTTACGCAAGATGTCGGCGATCACGTCGAGGCCAAGCGCCACGTCGTTTTCCAGCACGCGGGCGTAATAGGCGGTGACCTCGCGCGAGGTATAGGCGTTGATATAGCCGCCCACGTCTTCGATCGCTTCGGCGATTTGCAGCGAGGAGCGGGTCGCGGTGCCTTTGAACGCCATATGCTCAAGGAAATGCGCGATGCCGTTTTGCTGCGGCGTTTCGTGGCGCGCGCCTGCGTTGACCCAGACTCCGATTGCGGAGGAGGCAAGCCCCTCCATATGTTCGGTGACGATCCGGAAGCCGTTGGGCAATGTGGTCTGTTGAAGGCTCACGCGGGGAGGTTTCCTTTGATATGCGCTTTCAGCGCGTCGAGGTCATTGGGCAGCCGGGTGAAACGTTCTTCCCGGTCGAAAAGGTCCGCCATGCGGGGCGGCAGCGGGGGGCGAATGCCGGTTGCAGCTTCGACCGCGTCGGGGAATTTCGCCGGGTGCGCGGTGGCTAGGGTGACCATTGGGATGGCCGGATCGCGCTGCTCATCCGCGACTTTGACGCCCACGGCAGAGTGCGGGCAGAGCAGCTCGCCCGTGGTGCGGCGGCGGTCGCTGATGGTGGCGCTGGTTTCTTCTTCCGAGGCGCGACCTGACCGGTAGGTGTCTTGCAACGCCTGCATGGCGCCTTGGGAGACATCGAAACCGCCCTGCCCCAATTCGTCCATGAGTTGTGCCACGGCACCGGCGTCGCGGTCGTATGCGTCAAAGAGGGCGCGCTCGAAATTGGACGAGACTTGGATATCCATCGAGGGGCTGATCGAGGGGGTCACGCCGCCCTTGTGATAGCCCTGTCCCGACAGGCAGCGGTGCAGGATATCGTTCTGGTTGGTGGCAACCACCAGGTCGGCGATGGGCAGGCCCATGCGTTTGGCGATGTAGCCCGCGAAGATGTCACCGAAGTTGCCGGTGGGCACGGTGAAGCTGATCTCACGCAGGGGTGCGCCGAGGCTAGTGGCGGCGGTGAAGTAATAGACCACCTGTGCCAGCACGCGGCCCCAGTTGATCGAGTTCACGCCTGCGAGCCGCACGGAATCGCGGAAGTCGAAATCGTTGAACATGTCCTTGAGGCGGGCTTGGCAGTCGTCGAAATCGCCGTCGATGGCGAGGGCGTGGACGTTGAACTCCGACGGCGTGGTCATCTGGCGGCGCTGCACGTCAGACACGCGGCCATGCGGGTAGAGGATGAAGACATCGACATTGTCCAAGCCCTTGAAGGCTTCGATCGCGGCAGAGCCAGTGTCACCCGAGGTGGCGCCCACGATAGTCACCCGCTCGCCCTTGCGGCCCAAGGCGGCTTGGAACATCTGTCCGATCAGCTGCATGGCGAAGTCTTTGAACGCCAGCGTGGGGCCGTGGAACAGTTCCAGCAGGAAGTGGTTCGGCGCAAGCTGCACCATAGGCGCGCGGGCAGTATGCTCAAAACTTGCGTAGGCGCGGGCGATGATGGCGTGGAATTCGTCGTCGGTGAAAGTCTCGCCGATGAAGGGGCGCATGACGGTAAAGGCGACCTCTTCGTAGCTTTGGCCCTGCATGGCGGTGATCTGGTCCGCGCTGAGTGTCGGGATCGTTTCAGGCACATAGAGCCCGCCGTCACGGGCAAGGCCGGTCAACATCGCCTCTTCGAAGGACAGAACGGGGGCGGAGCCACGGGTAGAGATATAGCGCATAGGGTCAGTCGACTTTCGGCGTTGCAGGGGCGCGGCGGCGGCGCAGGAAAAGGACGGTCATCGCCAGCCAGATGGCGGCGAGGGAAAACCAGGTGATCGCATATTGCAAGTGATCGTTGGGGATCCGGGCAGTATCGACGGGCAGCGGGGCGACCTTGGGGTCACCCCCCTCGGTCTCACGGGCGACGACGAGAAGTGGTTCCGTGCCAAGCGTTTCGGCCATAAGCGGCACGTCGCGGGCGAACCAAATGTTGCGGGCGGTATCAACCTCGGGCGTGAAACTGTCGACCTCCTGGGGCCATTGCAGATTGCCGATGATGCGGGCGGGGCCAGCAGGTTCTACCGCGTCTTTATTCTCTGTAGCGGTGAAACCCAGATCAACGAGGATGCGGCGGCCTGTGTCCAGCGTCAGCGGCGCGATGATGCGATAGCCTGCGCCCTTTTGCTTTTGGCTGACGAGTACATGCAGCGCGTCGGCACCGATCTCTCCCTCCACCATCACGGGCAGATAGGCGTCGGCCTCAGGGTCAGGTTGGGCGGGCAATTCAACGGGTGCGGCCGTAATGCGGGCATTGATGTCGGC
Source organism: Sulfitobacter sp. DSM 110093 (assembly GCF_022788715.1). NCBI lineage: Bacteria > Pseudomonadati > Pseudomonadota > Alphaproteobacteria > Rhodobacterales > Roseobacteraceae > Sulfitobacter > Sulfitobacter sp. DSM 110093. Next base: position 912,523 of record NZ_CP085167.1, on the reverse strand, counting down.
GACAATCGCCTCTTTCCATGCCAGCCGCTGCACCTGCCATACTCCAAGCGCCACGAGGATGGCCGCCCCGCCAAGACCTACGATGATGAAGAACAGGCTGCGCCGCATACGAATCTCTCAGGCTGAAACGACAAACGCGCGAAGAAGGCTTCGCGCGTTTGGGTTTTACGGGTGTGGGGCGCGGATGCAACCCCGCCCTATGTTCAGGGCTGGCCCCACATGTAGACGGCGAAGAAGAGGAACAGCCAGACCACATCAACAAAGTGCCAGTACCACGCCGCCGCTTCAAAACCCACGTGGCGTTCTGGGGTGAAATGGCCCCGCATCGCGCGCAGCAGGCAGACGAAGAGGAAGATCGTACCGATCACAACGTGGAAGCCGTGAAAGCCTGTCGCCATGAAGAAGCTAGAGAAATACATGTCGCCGCCGAAGGTCCAATCGTCATGGACCAGAAGCTCGTAGTATTCGTAAGCCTGAAGCGCGGTGAAGAGCACACCGAGGATCACCGCAATGGTCAGGCCCGAGATCAGGTCTTTGCGGTTGTTCTCATGGGCCAGTGCATGGTGCGCCCATGTGACGGCGCAGCCCGACAGCAGCAGAACCAGCGTGTTGATCAGCGGCAAGTGGAATGCGTCGACTGCGTGAATCTCAGGCTGCACGTATTCGGTGCCAGCGTATTCGTACATCGGGTACAGGGCTTGCTTGAAGAAAGACCAGAACCAAGCGACGAAGAACATCACTTCGGACATGATAAAAAGGATAAAGCCATAGCGCAGGCCGATCCGCACAACGCCGGTGTGATCCCCGACTTCGCTTTCGGTTACGACTTCGGCCCACCATGCGAACATGACGTAGAGCGTGGCGACCAGACCGCCGAGGAAGACAAAAGGCGTTACACCGTGCATCCAGAGCACGGCACCGGCCAGCATGACAAACCCACCAAGCGAGCCGAGCAGTGGCCAAGAAGAGGGGGGCAGAATGTGATAGTCGTGGTTCTTTGCATGGGCCATGGTTTCGGGTCCCTCACCTTTGTTTAATCAGGTCGTTAATTCGTTGTTGTGGCGCTGGCCTGATCGAGGGCGGCATAGCCTTCGGGCAGGTCAATTTCATAGAATGTATAAGATAGTGTGATGGTATGTACAAACTTCCCATCGCGGTCTTCGACCATTTCGGGGTCGACAAAGAAGCTTACCGGCATTTGCACACGTTCACCGGGGGCCAGCACCTGTTCGGTGAAGCAAAAGCAGTCAATCTTTTCAAAGAACGGCCCGGCGGTATAGGGGGTCACGTTATAGCTCGCCTGCCCTGCGACCGCATGGTCGGTTGGGTTGTAGGCTTCATAAAACGCCAGCCCGGTTTCACCGATGCGGACCTCCATTTCGCGGACCACGGGCTTGAACTGCCACGGCATACCGTCGTTCAACGATCCGTCAAAGCGAACCTTGACGGTTTGTTCCAGTACATCTGCGCTGCCCGCCGTCACCTGCCCCGGCGTGCCACCGAACCCTGTCACGCGGCAGAACCAATCGTAGAACGGGACAGAGGCCCAAGCCAAACCACCCATCAGCACTACAACGCTGACGGTTTGCACCACTGTTTTCTGAGGACCGGAGAGCGCCATTACTGGGTCACCTCGCGTTGGTTAGCAGGCAATTCAAAGTCGGTTTGCGTGATCTTGACGTAGGTTAGCGCCATGATCAGCACCACAAAAGCCGCCAGCATCAGACCGACACCAATATTGCGGCCCCGGCGGCGTTTGTGCAGTTCGTGCTCAGGACGAAAGCTCATCACCAGCCCCCCAAGCCAAAGGTGCGCAGGGCGGCTTCGCCCAAGATCGCGCCGAAGTGCAGGAACAAATAGGCTAGCGACAAGCGGAAGAACTTGCGCTCTTCGGCGTAATCATCGGCTTCGGCCATGACCTCATCCCGTTTCCAGATGCGCCATGCCCCCAGCAAAAAGGCTAGGTTCAGCACCAGTGCCACGGCGAAGTAAAAGATGCCGCCGATTGCGGTAAAGGCCGTGCCAATCGCCAGAGCGGCCAGCAGAACAGTGTAGATCAGGATGTGCATCCGCGTCGCTGGGCGGCCGTGGGTCACGGTGAGCATCGGCACTTTGGCATCGTCATAGTCAGAGCGCATGAACAGGGCCAAAGCCCAGAAGTGTGGAGGGGTCCACATGAAGATCAGCGCAAACATCAGCCAGGCCTCGACCGAGAAGCTGCCCGTGGCGGCGACCCAGCCGATCACCGGTGGGAAGGCCCCAGCCGCACCGCCAATGACGATGTTCTGCGGCGTCAAACGCTTAAGCCACATGGTGTAGAACACGGCGTAGAACAGGATGGTAAACAGCAACATGCCCGCAGCCAGCAGGTTGGTTGCCAGCCCCAGCATCATTACCGACAGCCCCGAAAGGGCCACGCCAAGCACCATGGCTTCGCCGGGTTGCACGCGGCCCGACGGAATCGGGCGGCCACGGGTGCGGCGCATCACGGCGTCGATATCGGCATCCCACCACATGTTCAGCGCGCCAGAAGCCCCACCACCAATGGCGATGAACAAAATAGCGCAAAAGCCAACGATTGGGTTCACGGACACCGGTGCGGCCAACAGGCCCACGAAAGCCGTGAAGACGACCAACGACATAACACGCGGCTTCAACAGGGCAAAGTAATCCCCCAGTTGAGCGTCGTATTCACTTGTTGGCGTATTGGTGATGTCAGTCATCCCGAACCTTCCCAGGGTAAACACGGGGCGAAGGCCTAGGCCCTGCCCCGTGGAACTGGCTTACTTAGAAGCGACGGTCAGCGGCTGTTCGATGCCTGCATATTCCGCCTTAGCCTTGCCAAGCCACTCGGCATAGGCCTCTTCCGAGACGACTTTGACGGTGATCGGCATATAGGCATGGGCCTGCCCGCAAAGCTCGGAACACTGACCGTAATAGACGCCTTCCTGCTCGGCGGTGAACCACAGCTCAGCCAAACGTCCCGGTACGCCATCCTGTTTCACGCCAAAGGCGGGGATGGTCCACGAATGGATCACGTCGCTTGCGGTAACCTGCACCACGATCGTCTGACCCACGGGGATCACGACAGAAGTGTCGGTGGCCAGCAAAAAGTCTTCGCGGGCATAGCCTTCGCCTTCGAGCTTGGCGACCATTGCGTCATTCAACACGAAGGGGGTCACATCTTCGTCGCCGTCACCCAGCGTGGCCGGGGCGCCGATCATATAGCTGTCAAAGGCGATCTCTTCGTCGACATATTCATAGGTCCAGTACCACTGGTTGCCCGTCGCTTTGATGGTGATGTCTGCCTCAGGGATTTCCTGCTGGCGGAACAGGATCGGCAGCGAATAGGCACCGATCAGCACAAGGACCAGAATCGGCAGGATCGTCCAGGCGATCTCAATCGGGGTGTGGTGCGTGAAGGACGACGGTGTCGGGTTCCGCTTTTTGTTGTAGCGGATCATGACCCAGATGATCAGACCCGTCACAAAAATCGTGATGAGCGTGATGATCACGAGAATCATATAGTCCAAATCGTGGATATCCTGCGCCAACCGCGTCACAGCGGGTTGAAAGCCTGTCTCGCCGTCAACAGGTCTGCCGATGACATCAAGCCCGTCAATGCGCAGGCTGTCCTGTGCCAATGCAGGCAGGGCGGCAAGGCTGGTCAACAGACCGGAAAGGGGGAGTAGATGTTTCATATGTCGTCCTGATCTTGTGACCATTAAGAAGCCGATTAGACACCTCAACCGCTGCTGCGACCCGGTGCCGTTGTAATCCTGGGTGCTTACAATCATATTCTGCTTACAAGATAAAGTCACATGCTTGCGTCATAGAGCCGCGCGAGACAGTTTTGTGACAGCAAGTAAGGATACCCCCAATGAGCAGCGCGCAATTCACCCCGTTTGAGGCCGATCTGGACCGAGAAACCGCTCTGAGCGTCCTTCGCGAAGCTGTGGCCGGTGCGGATGACGGCGAATTATTCCTAGAACGCCGCCGTTCCGAGGCGCTGGTCTTTGATGATGGGCGCCTCAAAACCGCAAGCTATGACGCCGCCGAAGGGTTTGGCCTGCGCGCGGTTCGTGGCGAGGTGGCGGGTTACGCGCATTCAACCGAACTTAGCGAAGCGTCGCTGCGTCGTGCGGCAGAAACGGCGCGGCTGGCGGTGGGTGATGGCGGTGGCACATGGGCCGACGCGCCCCAAGCGAGCAACGCGCGGCTTTACACCGACGAAGACCCGATTGCTGGCCATGCCTTTCCTGTAAAAGTCGACACGCTGCGCGAGATCGACGCCTATGCCCGCGGCCTTGATTCCCGCGTGGTACAGGTAAGCGCTACGATTGCCGCAAGCATTCAAGAGGTCGAAATTCTCCGCCCCGAAGGGCATTCGGTGCGCGATGTGCGGCCCATGACGCGGGTCAACGTCTCGGTCATTGTCGAACAGGACGGGCGCCGTGAAAGCGGCGGCGTCGGCGGTGGCGGGCGGATTGGTCTCGACGGAATGCTCGCCGCTGAAGATTGGCAATCGAAGGTACGCGAAGCGCTGCGTATTGCTTGCGTGAATCTTGATGCGGTCCCTGCTCCGGCGGGTGTGATGGATGTGGTGCTTGGCCCCGGCTGGCCCGGCATCCTTTTGCATGAGGCCATTGGCCACGGGCTTGAGGGGGATTTCAATCGCAAGGGCTCCAGCGCCTTTGCCGGGCTGATGGGCCAGCAGATCGCCGCAAAGGGCGTGACCGTGCTGGACGATGGCACGATCCCCGACCGCCGCGGCTCGATCTCTGTCGATGACGAAGGCACCCCTTCGGCGCGTAATGTGCTGATCGAAGATGGTGTATTGGTAGGCTATATGCAGGATCGTCAGAACGGGCGGCTGATGGGCGGTGCCTCAACCGGGAACGGGCGGCGCCAATCCTATGCGCATATCCCTATGCCGCGTATGACCAACACGTATATGCTGGGCGGCAACGTGGCACCGGGCGATATCGTGGCTGACCTAAAAGATGGGATCTATGCCGTCGGCTTTGGCGGTGGTCAGGTCGATATCACCAACGGTAAATTCGTGTTTTCCTGCACCGAAGCGTATCGCGTGCAGAACGGCAAGGTCGGCGCACCGGTCAAAGGGGCCACGCTGATCGGTGACGGGGCCACGGCACTGCAGCAGATCCGCGCTATCGGCAATGATCCGGCGCTGGATCCGGGCATGGGCAACTGCGGCAAACAGGGGCAATGGGTGCCGGTGGGCGTGGGTCAACCGACATTGATGATCGGCGGGCTGACCGTGGGCGGCGCGGCGACCTAAGCCGAAGAAGCCGAGTTAATGCAAATGGTCGGGAAAAGATTCATGAGTTGTTAAGCAACAAATTCTATACCTGATTCTGCAACGGACGGAGCTTTGGGATGACTGACAAGGACCTACATCCTTCTTCCACTCACCCCCCACTCCCACCCACCCAGGAAGATGAACAGTTTGCCCGGCTTCGTCTGTTGCGCTCTCGCAGAGTTGGCATCTCAACCTACCGGCGGTTGCTGGATGAACATGGGTCTGCGATCAATGCGCTGACCGCCCTGCCAGACGTTGCGCATGCCGCTGGCATTTCTGACTATCGCATCTGCCCCGAAGGGGTTGTTCAGGCCGAACTTAACGCGGCCCGCACCGCCGGGGCGCGGCTGTTGGTTCAGGGCCAAGCGCTCTACCCCGACCTGTTGAATGATCTTGAAGATGCACCGCCCTTCTTGTGGGTTATCGGTGACCCAAACCTACTTTCGAAACCTATGATTTCATTGGTCGGGGCGCGGAACGCGTCTTCGCTTGGCCTGCGCATGGCGCGGACCCTCGCGGCAGAGTTGGGGGAGGCCGGGTTTGTCGTTGTCTCCGGCCTTGCACGGGGCGTCGACGCCGCAGCCCACACGGCCGCACTGGGACATGGCACAATCGCCGTACAGGCAGGCGGGGTAGACATTATCTATCCGAGCGAAAATGCCGAGTTAGCCCGTCAGATTGGGTCCGATGGGCTGCGCCTGTCAGAGCAACCGATGGGGCTGCAACCGATCGCGCGGCATTTCCCGCGGCGGAACCGCATTATCTCGGGCCTTAGCCGGGCGACCCTAGTGGTTGAGGCGGCAGCGCGGTCTGGCAGCTTGATCACCGCACGGGATGCGCTGGATCAAGGGCGCGATGTGCTGGCAGTGCCGGGGCACCCGATGGACGCGCGCGCGGCAGGGGGCAACATGCTGATCCGTGACGGCGCTGTGCTCATACGCTCCGCCGCCGATGTGTTGGAGGTTTTGCCGGATGTGCATAGACCAACGGCGAACACGCCTACCCCTGCAAAACCTGCCTCTCGTCAAACATCCGCGCCGCCGACCCGCGCAACGCAACCCTTTGGCAATACCGGGTCAATCGCGAAACTACATGCGCGTATCTTGTCCCGTCTCGGCCATGCTCCGGTTGCAGAGGATCAACTGATCCGCGACCTGCAAGTGCCCAGCACCGCCGTGGCCCCGGCGCTTCTTGATCTTGAGATGGAAGGCCAAATCGAAAGGCAGCCCGGCGGATTGCTGAGCCGCACAGTTTAGCGTCAGAGCGGCAAAGCGGCGCCAGCTTATGTCGGGCAAAGAACGGCAGACCGCCGAGGTCTTGACGCGCCTCATCTCGGCCAAAGAACCAATTCAATGCATCACAACGGCAACGGCTTTCTACACCATTCAGGACGCAAAACCGCAGTTTCGCAAAACCCTCATAAGCAGCAGCCGCATTGACAAACACCCCCGCCATCCCACATGAGACAGCGCAAAGCTGCCCTCATTTATGATCTAAGGTGCCTGTATTTATGCCCGTCGTCGTTGTCGAATCCCCCGCCAAGGCCAAAACGATCAACAAATATTTGGGCGACAATTATACTGTCCTCGCCTCTTACGGCCACGTCCGAGACCTGCCGCCCAAGGACGGATCGGTCGACACCGATGCCGATTTCGACATGAAATGGGAAGTGGCCAGCGACAGCAAAAAACACGTCAAAGCCATTGCCGACGCCCTGGCGAACGACAACGCATTGATCCTCGCGACTGACCCCGACCGCGAAGGCGAGGCGATCAGTTGGCACCTGCAAGAAGCGCTGACCAAGCGCAAATCGATCAAGAAAGACACGCCGGTCAGCCGCGTGGTTTTCAACCAGATCACCAAAAAAGCCGTGACCGAGGCTATGGAAAACCCGCGTCAGGTCGACATGCCGCTGGTCGAAGCCTATCTCGCCCGCCGCGCGCTGGACTATCTGGTGGGCTTCAACCTCTCCCCCGTGCTGTGGCGCAAGCTGCCGGGCGCAAAATCCGCAGGCCGGGTGCAATCGGTCACTCTGCGTTTGATCGTTGAACGTGAGATGGAGATCGAAGCCTTCCGCGCCCGTGAATATTGGTCGGTCAAAGCGCTGCTCGCTACGCCGCGCGGTCAGGAATTTGAAGCGCGTCTTGTCTCGCTCGCGGGCAAAAAGCTGGACCGCTTCGATCTGGCCGACGCTACGCAGGCCGAGATGGCCGTGCAAGCGATCACCAGCCGCGCGCTGAAGGTCATGAACGTTGAGGCCAAACCAGCCAGCCGCAACCCATCGGCGCCGTTCATGACATCGACCCTGCAACAAGAAGCGAGCCGCAAATTTTCGATGGGCGCCCGGCAGACGATGTCGACCGCGCAGCGTCTTTATGAGGCGGGCCACATCACCTACATGCGGACCGACGGCATCGATATGGCCCCCGAAGCGGTGAGCATGGCCCGCGATGCGATCAAAGACCGCTTTGGCGCGGATTACGTGCCGAAAGAGCCGCGCATCTATAAAAACAAGGCCAAGAACGCTCAGGAAGCGCACGAATGTATCCGTCCCACGGATATGACCAAGGACGCCAAGACGCTGAAGCTCGATGCGGATCAGGCCAAGCTTTACGATCTGATCTGGAAACGCACCCTCGCCTGCCAAATGGAAAGCGCCCGGCTTGAGCGCACCACGGTTGAGGTCGGCAGCGATGACGGTCAGGTCGGTCTGCGTGCCAACGGTCAGGTCGTGCTGTTTGACGGGTTCCTGCGCGTCTACGAAGAGGGGCGCGATGATGTGGTCGACGAAGACGACAAGCGTCTGCCCCAGATCAACAATGGCGATGCGATGGACAAGCGCAGCGTCACGCCAGAGCAACATTTCACCCAGCCGCCCCCGCGCTATACCGAAGCGACATTGGTCAAACGGATGGAAGAGCTGGGCATCGGCCGCCCCTCGACCTACGCCAGCATCGTCACCACGATCCAAGATCGCGAATATGTCCGTAAGGATGGCAACCGCCTGATCCCAGAGGATAAGGGCCGTTTGGTCACCGCTTTCCTTGAGAACTACTTCCGCCGCTATGTCGGGTATGATTTCACCGCCGACCTAGAAGACCAACTTGATAAGGTCAGTGCGGGCGACGCGGCCTATAAAGAAGTGCTGCGCCGCTTCTGGCGCGATTTTTCCGCCGCGATTGCCGAGACGTCTGAGCTGCGCATTACCGAAGTGCTGGAGAAAATTAACGAGATTCTAGAGCCGCATCTTTTCCCCCCCACGGAAGACGGCAGCGACCCGCGCCTTTGCCCCAATTGCGAGATTGGCCGTCTGTCGATGCGTACTGCACGGTCGGGAGGGGCGTTTATCGGTTGCTCTAACTACCCCGAATGTCGCTACACCCGCCCCTTCGGCCCTCCGGACCCAGAAGCCGAAGCGTCGGCCATTCCACCTGACGGCAAGCTTTTGGGCGAAGATCAGGGTGACGAGGTCCGCGTCTTCAAAGGCCGCTTTGGGCCATATGTACAGCGCGGGCCCGTGACCGAAGAGAACAAAAAACCCCCGCGCCAATCGATCCCCAAAGATTGGCCTGCCGAAGAAGTGACGCTTGAACAAGGTGTTATGCTGCTTTCCCTCCCCCGCCAGATCGGTCCGCACCCCGAAGACGGCGTGATGGTCTGGTCAAACATCGGGCGCTATGGGCCGTATATCAAACACGCTGAGAGCACCTCGGACCGGGGCGGCACCAATGCCAATCTTGAAGGGATTGATGAGGTCTTTACCGTGGGCATGAACCGCGCCGTGCAATTGCTGGCCGAAAAAGTCGCCAGCCGTGGCGGGCGTGGCAAGGCCGCCAAGCCGATCCGCGAGATGGGCGAACACCCTGATATGGGCGGCGCGGTCAATATCATGGAAGGCAAATACGGGCCCTATGTGAAGTGGGAAAAGGTCAACGCCACGATCCCGAAAGAGGTTGAACCGGCGGACCTGACCATGGAGCGCGCGGTGGAGTTGATCGAGGAAAAGCTCGCTAAATCTCCGGCCAAGCGCAAGGCGGCGACCAAGAAGAAAGCGCCTGCAAAGAAGCCCGCGACCAAGACCGCTGCGAAGAAGCCCGCAGCGAAAAAAGCGCCTGCCAAGAAACCGGCCGCGAAAAAGCCCGCCGCAAAGAAACCGGCGGCTAAAAAGACCGACAGCGCGTAACCAATCGCGCCTGATCAGAAAGACCGCGCCGCCATCGGCGCGGTTCCGCCTGTGTCGTGTTTTTCACATCCAGCATCATGCATATGTGATTTGCCATTTCCCTTTGATTTTCGGATCAGGGGCGAACGGCACGACCAGTATGAAAGGCAGATACATGTCAGGCATTAAATTCACCCGACGCGGCGTGATCGCCGCCAGCGGTGCAGCGTTGATGACCCCGCAAATCCTGCGCGCGCAGGAAGTGGGCCAAGCCGCACGCGAGTTTTCCAACGAAGCCCCGGTGTCGCGCAATGCGTCGAGCTTTGCCACGCAGCGCTGGCAGGACCATTTCGACAGTCTTGGCCAAGGGGCGATCGTGGCCGATACCATCAGCCGCGCCTTGCATTATTGGAGCGCCGACGGCCAGATTTACAAGGTCTACCCAACCTCGGTGCCTGCTACCGAAGAGCTGACCAAACGCGGCTATACCGAAATCGTGCGCAAGAAAGAGGGTCCGGATTGGACCCCAACCGCCTCGATGATGGAGCGTTTCCCGCACTATAAATACATGCCGCCCGGCCCCGACAACCCGCTGGGCACCCATGCGATGTATCTCAGCTGGCCTGCCTATATCATTCACGGCACCCATGACACGCGCAAGATCGGGCGCCGCTCCTCGGACGGCTGTATCGGTCTCTATAACGAGAAGATCGAAGAGCTTTTCGGGATGTGCCCTGTAGGCACACAGGTCCGCGTAATCTAAACCTCTCGCGGCGGCCTTCCTTGCGTAGCTCCACGTAATTGACACTGCGGCAACGCAGCGTCACATATGGCGCAACGAAACCAAGGGAGGTCGTCCGTGAACAAAATCTATGGATCCGCCGCCGAAGCGCTGGAAGGCGTCTTGTCGGATGGCATGCTGATCGCCGCAGGGGGCTTTGGCCTTTGCGGCATTCCTGAATTGCTGTTGCAGGCGATCAAGGACAACGGGGCCAAAGACCTCACCTTTGCGTCGAACAATGCGGGCGTCGATGATTTTGGCATCGGCATTCTGCTGCAATCGCGGCAGGTGAAGAAGATGATCTCTTCCTACGTGGGCGAAAACGCCGAGTTTATGCGCCAGTATTTGAGCGGTGAGCTGGAACTGGAATTCAACCCTCAAGGCACCTTGGCCGAGCGTATGCGCGCCGGTGGTGCGGGCATTCCGGGTTTCTATACCAAGACCGGCGTCGGCACCCAGATCGCCGAAGGCAAAGAGGTCAAACAATTCCGGGGCGAGGATTACATCCTCGAAGAGGGCATCTTTGCTGATCTGTCGATTGTGAAGGCTTGGAAAGCCGACGACACCGGCAACCTTGTGTTCCGCAAGACCGCGCGCAACTTCAATCCGCCAGCAGCCATGTGCGGCAAGGTCTGCATCGTCGAGGTCGAAGAGATCGTCCCGCGTGGCAGCCTCGACCCCGATAAAATTCACCTGCCCGGCATCTATGTGCATCGCATCATCCAAGGCGAGCATGAAAAACGCATCGAAAAGGTCACGACACGCCAGCGGGAGGAAGCATAATGCCTTGGGACAGAGATCAAATGGCGGCGCGGGCCGCAGAGGAACTCGAAGACGGCATGTATGTGAACCTCGGCATCGGTATTCCGACGCTGGTGGCGAACTATGTGGGCGACAAGGACATCACGCTCCAGTCTGAAAACGGCATGTTGGGCATGGGCCCCTTCCCCTTTGAGGGCGAGGAAGACCCAGACCTCATTAACGCTGGCAAACAGACCATCACCGAGCTCAGCCGCACGGCCTATTTCGACAGCGCCATGTCTTTTGGCATGATCCGTGGTGGCAAGATTGCCGCAGCGATTCTCGGGGCCATGGAAGTGGCTGAGAACGGCGATCTGGCGAACTGGATGATTCCCGGCAAGCTGGTCAAAGGCATGGGCGGAGCGATGGACCTCGTTGCAGGCGTCAAACGGGTCATCGTGGTGATGGACCACCAGAATAAGGCCGGAGAATCGAAGCTGCTGAAGGAATGCACCCTGCCGCTGACCGGCAAGGGCGTGGTTGACCGGATTATCACGAACCTCGGTGTGCTCGACGTGGTCGAAGGCGGTTTGCGGATCGTCGAATGCGCCGATGGTGTGACCGAGGACGAGCTGCGCGCGGCCACAGACGCCACCATCGTTTGAACCAAAGCCCCCGGCGGCATCCGCCGGGGCGCCACTGCGGCCCTAGTTCATCGCCGCAAAGACGCAGCCATCGCTGATAAGTTGAGGTGGTGTTAAGCAAAGCCCCTGCGCGACCTGAAAGGCGGCCAAAACTTTAGGCACGTAGTCGCGCGTTTCGGCAAAGGGCGGCACGCCCGCGTGTTTGCGCACGGAACCTTCCCCCGCGTTGTATCCGGCAAGCACGAGAATCGGATCGCGGTCGAACTCTCCCATCAGCCAGTCGAGGTATTTGACCCCGCCGAGGATATTCTCGGCTGCGATCAGGCTGTCGCTGACGCCAAAGCGCGCGGCGGTATCGGGCATAAGTTGCATCAAGCCTGCCGCGCCTGCCCGGCTTACTGCATCGCTACGCCCAGACGATTCGACACTGATGACCGCCAGCACCAACGCCGGAGAGACCTTGGTGCCAACTGTGGCGCGCAAGATATCCACACCATTGCTGCGGGCGATGTCTTGTAAGTGTTGAAGACGCGGCGCGGGCACCTTGCCCGTAGAAAGCGCCGCCATCGCAGGTGCCAACCGCCCCGCCCCACCGAAATCAGCTGCGGGAGAGACCTTATCCCAGAACCAGTCGAACTGCCCTGCCCTTAAAGGTGCTATCGCCCCTGAGGGCGTAGCAGCCACCGCCGGACCAGTCTCAACCTTGGCAGCCGCGGCAGCGCGGGCCGCGGGATCAATCTGCACAGTGATCCGCTTTGCCCCTTTCTTTGGGGGGGCGATCCGTTTGGCCGAGAATTCGGGGAAGGGCTTTGGCCCCTCTGCCGACGTGGCAGGGGCGATAAGGGCTGTTACCAGCGATAATGCCAATATGCGATACATGCCTGCTCTACCTTGCGTCTGACGCGCCTTTGGCTGGCAATATCTCATGAATCGGGGAATCGGGCCAGCGATTGAGACGCGGATCATGGCATTTTCGCCCCAATTGGCACGAAAACTCCGGGAAATATCGCGATTCCAGAGCTCTAAACCGGTCTAAACCATTTAATATCAGATCCTTAAGAGAATCTCGAAAGAAAAACTTAGCAGAACTGCAAAAGTCACATTTGCTGCCAAATTCGCGCCCCAATCTAACGGCTATATAGGGTCATACCAAGTCGGACAGCCTCAATGAGAGAACGAGGCAAACCGGACGGCGAGGTTAAAACCTTTTACTCAGTGATCCTTGGAGGGACATGACATGATGAACTTTATCAAAAACTTCCGCAAAGACGAAGACGGTGCCGTGACAGTTGACTGGGTCGTTCTGACCGCTGCGATTGTTGGCTTGGCTATCGTCGCCTTCAACGCAATTGGCGACAGCACAGGGACAATGGCAGGCAATATTGCTACAGATATCACGACTTTTGAAACCACTGCCGATCGCACACCAGCGACGAACTAAGCAGATCAGAGCTGGTCGGCTCTACGAACAATTGGGACCGCTTCCCAACCTGGGAAGCGGTCCTTTTGCATACCTAACGGTGTCGCTCAGCAAGCGGAGATACGCATGCGCAGCCATTTCAAGAAATTCTTCTGTGACCAAAACGGCGCCGTCAGCGTTGATTGGGTTGTCCTGACCGCCGGACTGGTGGGCCTAGCAATCTTGGTGTTGGGCCTATTCTCCGACAGCCTTGACGGGCTTGTCGAATACATCCGGGTCCAGCTGACCGCTTAAGACAACGGCGCCGCAAAAACGCACCACGGCGAGCTTCATCGCATCGCCGCCGTGGCGACCAAATCTCGCCATATTCGGCGGCTAATCTGCCGAGGTGATCAAAGCGGGCCGAGACTCGCTTCCATAGCAAAGAGGTGACGACATGCGAGCCGTATTCGGATTGGTTCTTTTGGTGGGCATAGCACTTGCCGGTGGGGCCGTTTATCTGGCGAAAGACCGGATTTCACAGTATCAAGCCGCCAATGCGCAGGCCCAAGCCGCGCTAGCGCAGGTGGTGCCAACCAAAACCGTTTGGGTGGCTGACAAACCCTTGAAATACGGGCAGCCCCTTACCCGCGAAGACGTCCGCGCCGTGAAATGGCCCGAGAATGCCATTCCCGAGGGCACATTCTTTGAGGAAACCGTGCTGTTTCCGGAAAACACCAAAGATCGACGCATCGTGCTGCGCAACATCGAGAAAGATGAAGCGATCATGGCCGTGAAGGTGACCGAGCCGGGCGAAGATTCCGGTCTGACCTCGCGTCTGGCACGCGGCATGCGCGCCTTCGCCCTCAAAGTCGACGTTTCCAGCGGCGTGTCGGGCTTCCTGCGTCCCGGCGACCGGGTGGATGTCTATTGGACCGGCCGCGTGAACGTGGGCAACCAATCCAGCAACGGCGATGTAACCAAACTGATCGAATCGGCCGTGCAGCTGATCGCCATCGACCAAAGCGCTGATGCGCTGGTGATGGGCGAAGCCTCAATCGCCAAGACAGTAACCGTAGCCGTGAACCCGCAACAGGTCGCCGCGCTGGCGCAGGCACAGTCAACTGGTAAACTCTACCTCTCCCTCGTTGGTACGAATGACGACACCGTCGCCGAAGCAATCGAGGTCGACCAACGTTCGCTTCTCGGCATCGAAGCACAAGAGACCATCGCAGAGGTCGCCAAAGAGAAAGTGTGCACCATCCGCACGCGTCGCGGTGCCGAGGTCGTCGAACTGCCGATCCCCTGCACAAACTGACCCGATAACAACCTCTTGCCATGCTAAGCAAAGACGTCGCAGCCCCCTGCGGCGTCTTTTCCATTTTGGGTTATGTTGCGAATAGCCCACATGCAGCGCGTCCGCGAAGAGCTTGATTCTTGCAATAAAATTCTAATTGCCGCAGAGTGCTGCCAAACGAGGGCGAAAAGACCCATCCCGAGGCGTGATCAAAAAGGCAGGTCACATGAAAATCGATAGATTTCTAAAAGCGGCCCTGCTGGGGCTGACACTGGGCGCGATGCCAATGGCATTAACCCTGCCCAGTTCAGCTGGCGCCGACACGTTGCGCGTTGTCAAACGTGGCACCAATTCCAGTCTCGATGTCCCCATGAACCGCGCTGTGGTGGTGGAAAGCGACATTCCCTTTGCGGAACTCAGCATCGCCAATCCCGGCATCGCAGATATCTCATCCCTGTCGGACCGCACGATTTACGTGCTCGGCAAATCGCCTGGTCTGACCACGCTGACGTTGCTGGACGCAGGCGGACAGTTAATTACCAATGTCGATGTGCGCGTCGCGGCGGATGTGTCAGAATTCAAAGAACGGCTGCGCCAAATCCTTCCCGGTGAAAAGATTGAGGTGCGCACTGCCAACGACGGCATCGTGCTTTCGGGCATTGTGTCTTCGACGCAGCGCTTGCAACGCGCCCTTGATCTGGCCGAACGCTATGCCCCCGAACGGGTCAGCAACCTGATGAGCGTTGGCGGCATCCAGCAGGTGATGATGAAGGTCCGCTTTGCCGAAATGCAGCGCAACGTGTCGAAATCGCTTGGGTCTTCGCTTGCTATTAATGGCGCAATCGGTGGCACGGGCGTTAATGCGGGTACCGGCAGTACCAATACTTCGGGCGGGGTCGCGACCTCGCTCGGCGGTTCGATCCCTTCGGCGAATCAGAACGCGGGCGCGGTGCTGTTTGGCTTTAACGCAGGCTCTACTCAAGTGGGCATCTTGCTGGAAGCACTTGAGGAAAAAGGCGTCGTGCGGTTCTTGGCAGAGCCAAACCTCGTGGCGCTTTCGGGGCAAGAGGCCAAGTTCCTTGCCGGGGGCGAATATCCCATCCCCGTGGCCCAGACCAGTGATACCGTTTCGGTGGAGTTCAAACCCTTCGGCGTAGAGCTCGCCTTTATTCCGCGCGTCGTTGACAAGGATATCATCAATCTAGAGATGAACGCCGCCGTGTCGGCCATCGACGCCAGCAACAGCATTTCATTGGGCAACGGCATCGAGATTTCCGCCTTCACCCGCCGCGAAACCTCCACCACGGTCGAGATGCGCGATGGCGAAAGCTTTGCCATTGCTGGGTTGCTGACCGATGATTTCACCGACAGCACGCGGCAATTGCCGTGGATCGGCGATGTGCCGGTTCTGGGCGCACTGTTCCGGTCGGCGGATTATCAGCGCAGCCAGACTGAATTGGTCATCATCGTCACCGCGCATCTGGTCACGCCAACCCGCGGCGAAGCTCTCGCGCTGCCGACGGACCGCATCAAGCCGCCGTCCGAGAAAGACCTATTTTTGCATGGGCGCACTGCTGATGGCACCCGCACACCCAGCCGGGGTGCAGCGGGCGAAGTGGCCAAGCAGGATTTCCGCGGCTCCTACGGTTATGTACTGGATTGATCCGATGACACGCAGAGATATCACGTTAATTGCTGGCACTGCGGCCCTCACCGCGCTGACGGCCTGCGCCCCCAGCAACGATCCAGTTTATACTCAATTCTACCGCGAAGCGGGTTCGGTTGTGGATACCGGACAGTTCGGAAATGCCACGCTGCACAATCGGCAGGTCATGACAAGCGAAAAACAGGTCACCTTTGATTTGGCCAATCGTTTCGCCAACGAAGTTGGCTCTACCGTGACATTCGCCTTTAATTCGGCCCAACTAGACGCCAACGCACAGGCTGTCTTGCGCCAACAGGCCGGATGGATTCGTCAGTTCCCCGAGATTCGCTTCCGCGTCTATGGCCACACCGATCTGGTCGGCTCTCAGAGCTATAACCGAGCACTCGGATTGCGGCGTGCGCAGGCGGTGGTCGGATATCTTTCCACCCTTGGAATCAGCCGAAGCCGTTTGGAAGCCGTTGTTTCCTATGGCGAAACACAGCCCCTCATCGTCACGCAAGGCCGTGAGCGTCGGAACCGGCGCACGGTAACCGAGGTGAGCGGCTTTGTGAAAGGTCATCCGATGCTTCTGGATGGCAAATATGCGCAGATCATTTACCGCGAGTATGTGGCCAGCGCAGTGCCTTCCTCGCAGTTAAGCTCCGGCGCCACCGCGACCGGTGGCGGCGACAGCGGCGGAGAGTAAGGCCAAGAGCCTCTCTTGCAACGCAATTTCACCCCCGCGCCTTTTGGGCCGCGGGGGTTTTTCGTGACCCGCTAATAGATGTCCAATCGGGCGCTAAAACGCGGATCGTTTCAAGATACCCAACAATGGAGGCTTTTTGGCCCCAATCTCGCCCCAGTTGGAAGTGATATTCGACCAAGAAGGATAAATGTGCCCGGCTTCGAGGCCGCGCATGAGGCAGACGCCAGAGCGGTCGCAGCGACAGAATATCGCCGATCCCCGGCCAACCCGTTGATGTAAAGGACAAAAGGTCATGAGCAGCAGTATGCCCCAACCCGAAGCAGCGCCGATTGTTGCCTGCACAATCAGCCGTGATGTGCAGAACTTCGATCTCTTGATCGAAGACATGGAGGCCACCCTAGGCGAAAGCTGGGGCGATCTGGGATTCGCTGAAGCGCTGGCATTCTTTGGCCAGCCAGAAGCCGAGGCGATGGAATTTGTGGCGCTCGCCATGGATGAAACCGACGAAGACAACCTTGTGCTGATGAGCGAAATCATCACACAGGCCAAGGCCCGGGACATCAGCGTGATCCTGATCGCCGAAGATATGACCCCCGCCGCGCTGCATTCGCTGCTGCGTCAGGGTGCTGACGAATTCGTCCCCTATCCGCTGCCCGAAGGTGAGTTGGCCCAAGCCATTGCCCGGGTGCGCGCCGGAGAGAACAGCGCCCCTGCCCTTGCCGCAGAAGCCGCCGCGCCGCAGCTTAAAGCTGGTGCGCAAAAGGATGGCGCATTGATCGTGGTACACGGGCTGGCCGGCGGCACAGGTGCCACGACCCTTGCCGTGAACCTCGCGTGGGAACTTGCCAACGCTGATAAAAAGAATGCCCCCTCAGTCTGCTTGTTGGATTTCGATCTGCAATACGGCTCGGTCGCGACGTTCCTTGATCTGCAACGCCGCGAGGCGGTCTATGAGATGATGTCCGACACAGAGTCCATGGACGAAGAGATCTTTGGCCAAGCCCTGCAAACCTTCGACGATAAGCTGCATGTGTTGACCGCCCCGGCAGAAATGCTGCCGCTCGACATTATCACCAACGAGGACGTCGACCGCATCCTCAGCATGGCACGCAACCAATTCGACTATGTCATTGTCGATATGCCTTCGACGCTGGTGCAATGGTCGGAAACTGTACTGACCAGTGCCCATGTCTATTTCGCGATGCTGGAACTCGACATGCGCTCAGCCCAAAACGCCCTGCGGTTCAAACGCGCACTGCAATCCGAAGAGCTCCCCTTTGAGAAGCTGCGCTATGTCATGAACCGCGCCCCAAAGTTTACTGATCTCAGTGGCAAAAGCCGGGTCAAGCGTATGGCCGAATCGCTTAGCATTTCAATCGACGTGCACATGCCCGATGGCGGCAAAGCGGTAACACAGGCCAATGACCACGGTCTCCCCCTTGCTAATTCTGCCCCGAAAAGCCCGCTGCGGCGCGAAATCGCCAAGCTGGCAAGCTCCATCCACGATCTCAAGGGCGAGCAGGCCAAAGCGGCCTGAGCCCCCTAGCGAAAGAGCGTATCGATGTTTTCCAAGTATAAGAAACCAGCCCCCGGCGCCCCAAAAGCGGCCCCTGCCCCGGCCAAACAGGCCAAGCCTGCCAAGGTTGTCGAAGCTGCGCCGGTGGCTGCCCCGGCACCTGCTGAGGCTGCCAAATCGGCTTCGATGCGTCGCGCCCTCAAGCCCGCCGCCGCGGCACCTGAGGACCGTGAGGTCAAGCGCAAGCAGCGGATGAGCGAAATCAAACTCGAGTTGCACCGCGCACTGTTGGACAACCTCAACCTTGCCGCGCTGGAACATGCGTCCGAAACTGATTTGCGCCAAGAAATCAACGACATTGCCGTCGAAATTCTGTCGGAAAAAAGCATCGTGCTCAACCGCGAAGACCGCATGACGCTGAACTCCGAACTCTATGACGAGGTGACCGGCCTTGGCCCGTTAGAGACGCTGCTGAAAGACGACACGGTCAACGATATTCTGGTGAACGGCCCGCAGCAGATTTTTGTGGAACGCGACGGCAAGCTGCAACTGACGGACATCACCTTTAAGGATGAAAAGCACCTGCTGCGCATCATCGACAAGATCGTCTCGGCAGTGGGTCGCCGCGTCGATGAAAGCAACCCCTACGTCGACGCGCGGCTCAAAGACGGCTCGCGTTTCAACGCCATGGTGCCCCCCGTCGCGGTGGACGGCTCCTTGGTGTCCATTCGTAAGTTCAAGAAAGACAAGCTGGGCATCGACGATCTGGTGAATTTCGGGGCTTTCTCGGAGGAGATGGCCGCCTATTTGCAGGCCGCCGTGGCGACGCGTCTGAATATCATCGTGTCCGGCGGTACGGGCTCGGGTAAGACGACCACGCTCAACGCGCTGTCGTCGTTCATTGCCAATGATGAACGCATCCTGACCATCGAAGACACCGCCGAACTTCAGCTCCAGCAGACCCATGTGGGCCGGATGGAAAGCCGCCCGCCAAACGTCGAAGGCAAAGGCGAAGTCTCTCCCCGCGACTGTCTGAAAAACGCCCTGCGGATGCGCCCGGACCGGATCATCGTGGGTGAGACCCGCGGCGAGGAAGTGATCGACATGTTGCAAGCGATGAACACCGGCCACGATGGGTCAATGACCACGATCCACGCCAACTCGGCCCGTGATGGCATCAGCCGTCTGGAAAACATGATCGCCATGGCCGGGATTGAAATGCCGCTCAAGGCGATGCGCAGCCAGATTTCCTCGGCTGTGAACCTGATCGTGCAGGCCAGCCGCCTGCAAGACGGCTCGCGCCGGATGACCTCCATCACCGAGATCACGGGCATGGAGGGCGAGGTGATTTCGATGCAAGAAATCTTCCGGTTCCAGCGTGTCGGCCTGACGCCCGAGAACAAGATCATCGGCCATTTCACCGCCACCGGCGTGCGCAGCCACTTCTCTGAGCGGTTCCGCATGTGGGGCTATGACCTGCCCGCCTCTATCTACGAACCCGTGGCGGCCCAGTAAGGATTGATGCAATGAGTGCCGAACCAATCATCTATGGTCTGATCTTCATCGGCGTCCTGGTGCTGGTCGAAGGGCTATACCTTGTCGCATTCGGCAAATCGATCAGCCTCAACAGTCGGGTGAACCGCCGTCTTGAGATGCTGGAAAAAGGCGCCCGCCGTGAGGAAGTCTTGGACAAGCTGCGCAAGGAAATGCAGCAGCATATGAACGCCAAGTCGATCCCGCTCTATTCCCTGCTGTCAGAACGTGCGCAGAAGGCCGCGATTGCCTTCACGCCACAGCAACTTTTGATGATTATGGCAGGTCTTGCCGCCGTGGCCTTTCTGGGGTTGACGATTGGCACTGATGCATCTGTGTCGGTTCGGGCGCTTATGGCCATCGCGATGGGTGTCGGCGCGGTGTTCTTTTGGGTGTCGCACAAAGCGGGCAAACGCATGGCGATGATCGAAGAGCAGCTTCCCGATGCGGTGGAGCTGATGGTCCGCAGCCTGCGCGTGGGCCATCCATTTTCCAACGCGATCTCGATCGTGTCCAAAGAAATCCAAGACCCGCTTGCCTCGGAATTTGGGGTGATCGCCGATGAGGCCGCCTATGGCCGCGATCTGGGTGAAGCGCTGAAAGACATGGCCGAACGGCTCGACATGCAGGATTTGCGCTTCCTCGCCGTGGCCGTGACCATCCAGCAACAATCGGGCGGCAATCTGGCTGAGATCCTCGCTGGTCTGGCCAAGGTGATCCGCGCCCGCTTCCGCCTGTTCCGCCGTGTCAAAGCGATCACCGCCGAGGCAAAATGGTCGGGCAAGTTCCTCTCGGGCTTCCCGCTGGCCGCGCTGGTGGTGATCAACCTTGGCGATCCGCATTACTACGACGAAGTGCGCGATCACCCCTACTTCATTCCCGCCTGTTTCCTTGTGGGCATCTTCCTTGTGCTGAACCTGTTCGTGATGCGCATCCTTACCAATATCAAAGTCTGAGAGGCCGATGATGGAATTTCTCAATCAGCTTAGCGATCAGATCAACCAAGCCTTGGGGCCGATGGGTTTGATTATCATCATCGGCACATTGGGCGTCGCGTTGGTGGCGATTACACTGGTGCTGATGTTGCGCCAGCCAGAGGACCCGTTAAGCAAGCTCAAGCGCACCAGCACGGCCCCGTCAGGCGATAGCGCGCGCGAGAAGTTGCGCCAGTCCGACCAGAACGCACAGCTGCAGAAATTCGCCAAGTTTCTTGAGCCCGAGGACGTGGCCGAACTCAGCGCCAAACAATTGATGCTGCGTCAGGCGGGCTATCGGTCGCGCGATGCGGTGCGGCTTTACTACTTTGCGCAGTTTGCCCTTGGGATGCTCGGGCTGGTGGGCGGTCTGGTCTATACCAATGTCTTGGGCGGCGGCGAAGGGCTGACCACCCAGCAGACCATGATGTGGGCGATCGGTCCCGGTGCGATCGGGTACTATCTGCCCAAGTATTGGGTCAGACGCCGCGTCGATTCCCGCAAAGAAGAGATCACCCGCGGCTTTCCTGATGCGCTTGATATGATGCTGGTCTGTGTCGAGGCCGGGCAATCTCTGGATCAATGTATCGTCCGCGTCGGCCGTGAGTTGCGTGCCTCCTACCTCGCGTTGGCCGAAGAGTTCGAGATGGTCGCCTATGAGATCAAGGCCGGTAAGGACAAGGTCACCGTGCTTAACGATATGGCGGAGCGTTGCGGTGTGCAGGATGTGTCCTCCTTCGTGACCGTGCTGATCCAATCAGCAGCTTTCGGTACATCCGTGGCCGACGCCCTGCGCGTCTATGCCGAAGAGATGCGCGACAAGCGCGTGATGCGCGCCGAAGAAGCAGCAAATAAGTTGCCAACCAAGATGACCCTTGCCACTATGGGCCTGACCGTACCGCCGCTGTTGATCATTCTGGTCGGCCCGTCGGCACATGGCATCTCGAAACTGGGTCAGATAGGAAATTAATGACGGAGAAAATTCGGCGCAGCCTCGCCCGCGCCGTTTTCATCGGGCCGATCTTGGCCCTTGCTTTGGCCGCCTGTTCGACAGACGGCTTTTCCGCGTTCGGCGGGCCAAAGAAACCCGATGATCTTTATGCCCCCGGCGTAAATCAGCGAGCAGAGGCTGTCGACGGGATCGAAGTGGGTCACCGGCTTATCGCAGCGGGACAGCATGAACTGGCCATCAAATCCTTCAACCGCGCCGCGCTGGATCACGGACTGACAGGCGAAATCCTCTCGGCTTTGGGCAGCGCCAACCTTGGGCTGGGCCGGTTGGGTCAAGCCGAGACCCTGCTGCGCCGCGCGGTTGAGAAGGACGCTGCCGAGCCGGAAGTCTGGAACAACCTTGGCGTTGTACTGATGGAAAGCGGTCAAACCGCCGAGGCCGAGCAGATTTTCCGCAAAGCCTATGCACTGGATAATGGCGAAAGTGACGCAATCCGGGACAATCTGCGCTTGGCGCTCGCAAAAACGGAAAAATCTGTTATAACAGAAGTCAATGAAGATAATTACAAATTGGTGCGGCGCGGCAGCGGGGATTACCTGATCCGTCCGACACCATGACCCGGCAGAGCAGTAAAAGGACGCAAAATGCGCCATCCAATCATTCTGGCCGTCTGCATGGCAGGCGTCACCGCCCTTGCTGGCTGCGGTGAAAAAGATGCGAACGCCACCGTTGAGCGGGCCTTCAAGGACGTCAATGTGGTGGATGAAACCAACCTTTCTGACGTGATGCTTACCGTAGCCGACCCCAATGAGGCGGTGAGTTACTTCGCGCGGTCCGTCAAGGAAAGCCCCGACCGGATCGACCACCAGCGCGGGCTTGCCGCATCGCTCGTGCGCGCCAAACGCACCACCGAAGCCGTGGGCGAATGGGACAAGGTCACCAAGATGAAGGGCGCCACGCCCGAAGACAGCGTGCAACTGGCCGATGCGCTGATCCGCTCGGGCAACTGGGCGCGGGCCGAAACGGTCCTGAACGGCATCCCCCCCACCCATGAGACATTCGCCCGCTACCGGCTCGAAGCCATGGTCGCCGACAGCAAAGAGCAGTGGAGCCGGGCCGACAGTTTCTATGAAATCGCCGTTGGGCTCACCACCACCCCCGCCGCCGTGATGAACAACTGGGGCTACTCCAAACTGACCCGCGGCGATTACCCCGAAGCCGAGCGTTTGTTCGGTGAGGCGATCCGTCAGGACAACACGCTATTCACCGCCAAGAACAACCTCATCATGGCCCGCGCCGCACAGCGCGACTACACCCTGCCCGTCATGCCGATGGAGCAGTCCGAACGCGCCCAGCTTTTGCACACGATGGCGCTTTCCGCGATCAAACGCGGCGATGTGGAGACCGGCAAGGGCCTGCTGCGCGAAGCAATCGACACACATCCTCAGCACTTCGAAGCCGCCGTCCGGTCTTTGCGCGCGTTGGAAAACGGCTGAGCCATGGCGATCTCTGCCACGGCGGCCCTGTGGTTTCTGCCCTTCGTCCTGCCGATCTGCCTCTATGTCGCTTTCACCGACATGAAGCAGATGCGCATTACAAATCAGGCGGTCTTGGTACTCACCGCGATCTTCGTGGTGTTGGGTCTGTGTCTGCTGCCGTTTGAGACTTATCTCTGGCGCTTGCTGAGCCTTGTCATCGTCTTGGTCGTTGGCATCGTGCTGAACGCTGCTGGCGCCATGGGTGCCGGAGACGCCAAATTCGCCGCCGCTGCCACGCCCTTTATCGCCATGGGCGATCTGCGTCTGCTGATGATGCTTTTCATGGCCACCCTTCTGGCCGCCGCTGCCACGCACCGTGGGGTGAAATACACCCCCCTGCGCCGCCTCGCCCCCGATTGGCAAAGCTGGCAGGAAACCAAGAAATTCCCCATGGGCCTCGCCCTCGGCACCACACTGGGTCTTTATCTAATCTTGGGGGCTGTTTACGGCGTCTAACGATGACATCGGCCAGATATGCTGCCCCAATTGTCGCTTCGGCCATCCACATTCACGCCATATTCAATAATTACGTTGCACAGTAATTGAACCGCAGCGCGCCGCCCTTTCAAGGAAGCCATTGATGAACGCCCCGACCAGCACAGTGCTTGCCCCGCCGCCCCCCAAGCGGTTGGAGGATATGAAACTGCCCATCGTGATGATGCGCGACATCCTTCTGAAAACGATCTTCCGCAAGAACGTCGAAATGGTCAGCGATCTGGCCCAAGCGCTGTGCCTGCCGACCCAAGTCACGCAAGAAATGGTCGATCAAGCCCGCGGTCAGCGCCTGCTTGAGGCAACAGGCACGCTAAGTGCAACCAGCGGCAATGAAATGGGCTATCAGCTTACCGATGCTGGCAAAGCGCGCGCCTTGGATGCGCTGGCGCAATCCGAATATTTCGGTGCCATGCCCGTCCCGCTTGAGGTTTACCGCGAGCAGGTCAAACGCCAATCCGTACGCAATCTGCAAATCACCCGCGATCAACTGACCGGAGCTATGGGCCATCTGGTGTTGCCCGACAGCCTGCTGGACCATCTTGGCCCCGCCGTCTCTGCCGGACGGTCAATCTTGATGTACGGCCCTCCCGGAAATGGTAAATCTAGCATTTCCAACGGCATACGAGATGCTTTGGGCGATAAGGTCTATGTGCCACGCGCCATCGAATACGCCGGCCAAGTGATTACCGTCTATGATCCCATCGTGCATTCCGCCGCCGAGGCGCAGGTCCAAGACCCCACTTCCCTGCGCCGGATCACGCGTTATGACGCCCGCTATGTCTGCTGCGAACGCCCCACCGTCATCACCGGCGGCGAACTGACGCTCGACATGCTCGATCTGGTGTACAACCCCACGGCGCGGACCTATCAGGCCCCGCTGCAACTCAAGGCCACGGGCGGTATTTTCATCGTCGACGACCTTGGCCGCCAGAAAGAGCCACCGCAAAGCATCATCAACCGCTGGATCGTGCCGCTTGAGGAAAGCAAAGACATCCTCGCCCTGCAATCGGGCGAAAAATTTGAGGTGCCCTTCGACACGCTGGTGATCTTCTCCACCAACTTCCACCCGAATGAGATTTTCGACCAAGCGGCCCTGCGACGTATCTTTTTCAAGATCAAGATCGACGGCCCGGACCAAGAGAACTTCCTCAAGATCTTTGCCATGGTCGCCCGCAAACGCGGCATGCCACTGGACGAGGCGACGCTGATCCATCTGCTCAAGGTGAAATACCCAACCATCGACAACGTCTATGCGAACTATCAGCCGAACTTCCTGATCGACCAGATGATCGCCATTTGCGATTTCGAAGGCATCCCCTATCAAATGAACCCCGATCTGGTGGACCGCGCCTGGGCAAACATGTTCGTCCGCGATGAGGTGATCGTTAAATAGCCCCAGCCGCTGGCCCCACGGCCTGCCGATACTATATTGGCAATCATGCGCGCCCTCCCCCCCAAATTCGCCGATTGGTTCGCCCAGAACGGCTGGTCCCTGCACCCGCACCAGCAAGAGATGCTGGACCGTGCCGATGCCCCCGCCCTGCTGCTTATCGCCCCCACAGGCGGCGGTAAAACGCTGGCGGGTTTCCTGCCCACCCTCGTTGATCTGGCCGAGGAAGAACACGAGGGGATGCACACGCTTTATATCTCCCCCCTCAAAGCGCTGGCGGCGGATATCAAACGCAACCTGACCCGCCCGGTCGAGGAAATGGGCCTGCCCATCCGCATCGAAGACCGTACCGGCGACACCTCGCAATCGCGCCGCCGCCGCCAACGGGCTGACCCGCCGCACATCCTGCTGACCACACCAGAAAGCCTTGCTCTGCTCACCTCCTACGAGGACGCGGCCCGCACCTTTCGCGGGCTCAAACGCGTGGTGATCGACGAAATCCACGCCCTCGCCGAAAGCAAACGAGGCGATCAGTTGATGCTGGCGCTGACCCGTCTTCAAGCCCTCTGCCCCGGCCTCAAACGGGTGGGCCTCTCGGCCACGGTCGAAGACCCCGCCGCCATCGCCCACCTGATGGCCCGCCACCCCGATCCTTGCGAAGTGCTGCTGGCAGACCCCGGCCCGGCCCCTGATATCCAGATGCTACACACCGAAGAGGCCCCGCCTTGGGCCGGGGGCGGTGCTGCATATTCGATCCCGGCTGTCCTTGAGCAAGTGCGCCAACACAAAACCACGCTGATCTTCCACAACACCCGCGCGCAGGCCGAGATTTTCTTTCACAACCTCTGGCTCGCCAATGAAGACGCCCTGCCGATCGCCATCCACCACGGCAGCTTGGATCGCGCCCAACGAGAAAAGGTCGAAGCCGCCATGGTGCGCGGCGATCTGCGCGCCATCGTTTGCACAGGCACGCTTGATCTTGGCATCGACTGGGGCGACGTCGACCTTATCATCCAGATCGGCGCCCCCAAAAACGTAAAACGACTGGTCCAACGCATCGGCCGCGCCAACCACCGCTACAACGCACCCTCCAAGGCGCTTTTGGTACCTGCCAACCGCTTTGAAGTGGTCGAATGCGTGGCCGCGCTAGAGGCCGTGCTCGAAGGCGCGCTCGACGGTGATCCCCGCGGCCCCGGCCCGCGCGATGTGCTTTGCCAACACATCCTCATCGCCGCCTGCGCCGGTCCCTTCGACGTTAATGATCTTTTCGCCCAAGTCCGCTCAGCTGGGGCCTACGCCGCCCTGTCCCGCGCCGACTTCGACGCCTGCCTCGACTTCTGCGCCACCGGCGGCTACGCCCTGCGCGCCTACGACCGTTGGCAACGCCTGCTGCAACGCCCAGACGGCCAGTGGCAATTGCGTGATCCGCGCGCCGCACAACGCATCCGCATGAACATCGGCACGATCCAAGATACCGATAAGCTGAAGGTCCGCATGAAACGCAACCGCGGCGGCAAACCGCTGGGCGAAATCGAAGAAGGCTTTGCCGCAACGCTCACCAAAGGCGACACCTTTCTGATCGGCGGCCAAATCGTACGCTACGAAGGGCTGCGTGAAACCGTGGTCGAAGTCAGCCGCAACGCCGCGAAAAAGCCCAAAGTGGCCACTTTCGGCGGCACCAAATTCGCGACGTCTACCCAGCTTTCCGCCCGCGTGCAGCGGATGTTTACGCAAGACAGCTGGCCTGAGCTTCCGTCCCACACCGCTGAATGGCTGAGTCTCCAACGCGAGATCAGCCAATTGCCGCAACCGGGTACTCTGCTTGTTGAAAGCTTCCCCCATGACATGGCCGAACAAACTGTGTTCTACGGCTTTGCCGGACGTAATGGCCAGCAAACCCTAGGCCTGCTGCTGACCAAACGCATGGAAGACCTCGGCCTGCGCCCCTTAGGTTTTGTCGCCACCGACTATGCCACTCTCATCTGGGGGTTGTCCCCTGTTGAAGACCCTGCACTGCTGCTTGACCCCGCCTTGCTACACGAAGGTCTCGACAGTTGGCTTGCAGGCAACGCCGTGATGAAACGCACCTTCCGTGCCGCCGCGACCATTGCCGGACTGATTGAGCGCAACGGTCCGCAGGCCCGCAAGTCTGGACGCCAAACAACGTTCTCCAGCGACATCCTTTATGACACGCTTTACCGCTATGAACCGGACCACCTGATGCTCGACATCACCCGCGAAGAGGCGCTGAGCGGACTAGTGGACTTTGGACGCATCGAAGAAATGCTGGCCCGTATTGCCGGACGCATCACCCACCGCAAATTGACCCGTGTCAGTCCGTTGGCCGCACCGCTTTTCTTGGAAATGGGCCGCGTGCCGGTCGAAGGGGCCGGCCAAGAACGCATGTTGGCGCAAGAAGCCGAAAGGCTGATGGAAGCGTCGGGTCTTGCACAACTGACCCCGCCGCCCTCAGATCAGCCGCGCTGGCGGACGGGCGGCTGAACTCAATGACTGCGCGTGCGGTCAGGTGGTGCACGGTATTTGAAAAAGGATGAAGCTGATTAAGAGTTCTTTAACCATCCTCGCGCATGTCTTCCCTGCGGTACAGGCTGCGGAGCCGATGACCGCAAAGGATGAAGGCGTGCCTCAGATCAAGTTACCGCTCGATCTCGGGGCACGCTTTCTGCATTTCATCCTTTCTTAAATACCGCTGCGTTGCCTTTTCTGCCTCTCCGACACTTGCGGTTGGCCCCTTGCCAAATCAGCGGCGATCCCAGATGAACAAAGGATGAACGGGTTTGATTTTTCCTTCGTCGGCGCGGCGCTTACCGCGCTTGGCTCTGGCGCGCTTTGGTGGCGCGAGCGGGATCTGCTTTGTGTAAGCGATCTGCATTTGGGCAAGTCAGAGCGGATCGTTCGACGTGGCGGGTCGGCGTTGCCGCCTTATGAAACGCGCGACACGTTGAATCGTTTGGCCGCGGATTTGACTTTCACGCAGGCGCGGCAAGTGGTTTGTCTTGGAGATAGTTTTGATGATTTGGGGGCCGCGCAAGCGCTGCCTAAAGAAGAGCGGCTGTGGATACTAGGTCTGCAAGCCGGCCGGCAATGGGATTGGATTGAGGGCAATCATGATCCCGGTCCGGTTGGGCTGGGCGGCACGCATTTGAGTACCCTTACGCTGGGGCCGCTTACTTTCCGGCATATTGCCGAACCGGGCAGTTGCGGCGAAGTATCGGGCCATTATCATCCCAAAGCGTCGATCCGCGCGCGCGGGCGCAGCATTTCGCGCCCCGCCTTTCTATTTGACACTGCGCGGCTAATTATGCCTGCCTACGGCACTTATACTGGGGGGCTACGCAGCCAGTCTCAGGTGCTATGTGATCTGATGGGGCCGGACGCATGCGCGGTACTTACAGGGCCACAGCCGGTGGCCATACCGATGCCGAGAAAGGCGCGATAATGAACGACATGATCGAACGCCGCGTGCGCGAGAGTTTTGCCACACAGACGATGATGCAGACCTTGGGGGCCGAGATCATTGAGGTGCGATCCGGTCTGGTACGGGTCGCAGCACCAATCTTGCCAAGCGCGATGCAGCAGCAAGGTTTTGGCCATGCGGGGCTGACCTTTTCCATCGGTGATTCCGCAGCGGGCTATGCAGCGCTGAGCATGCTGCCGCCCAAGGTCGATGTCGTCACCTCAGAGATCAAAATCAACTTGCTGGCCCCGGCGCGTGGGGATCGGCTCATTGCCACTGGTCGGGTGGTCAAAGCCGGGCGGCGGTTGTGTGTTGTCACAGCAGAGGTTCATGCGGAAACGGATGGCGCGGCCAAGCTCATCGCTATCCTGCAAGGCACCATCGTTCCTGTGCCTGCCTCTTAGGCGGTCAGCCCTTCGGGCTCTTCCAGCCCGTTGGCGCGGCAGCAGGCAGTGACCGTATTGGCCAGTAGGCAGGCGATGGTCATCGGCCCGACGCCGCCCGGTACGGGCGTGATGGCCCCGGCGCGTTGACTTGCGCTGTCGAAATCCACGTCGCCGACCAGCTTGGTTTTCTCGCCAGTTTCGATCCGGTTGATGCCCACGTCGATCACGGTGGCCCCTTCTTTGATCCAATCGCCGGGCACCATTTCAGGGCGCCCCACGGCGGCGACAACGATATCGGCACGGCGCACCACCTCCGGCAAATCGCGGGTTCGGCTGTGGGCCATCGTCACGGTGCAGCTATCCCCTAGGAGCAGCTGCGCCATCGGTTTGCCGACGATGTTCGACCGCCCGATCACCACGGCGTTCATTCCCGACAGATCACCATGGTGCTCACGCAGCATCATCAGGCAGCCCAGTGGCGTGCAAGGCACCATGCTTTTTTGCCCCGTGCCCAACAGCCCGACGTTGGAAATATGAAAGCCGTCCACATCCTTGGCGGGCGACACCGAGTTAACCACACGCTTTTCGTCCATATGATCTGGGAGCGGCAACTGCACGAGAATACCGTGGATCTCGGGGTCGTTGTTCAGCTGATCAATCAGCTTGAGCAGCGCATCTTGGTCTACCGTGGCGGGGAGCTTGTGCTCAACCGACTTCATGCCGACTTCGCGTGTCATCTTACCTTTGGAACGCACGTAGACTTGGCTTGCTGGGTCTTCGCCCACCAGCACCACGGCGAGGCCCGGCGTTATTCCATGATCGGCCTCAATCCGGGCGACATGGCCCGCCACCTTGTCACGCACCGTTGCCGCAAAGGCTTTGCCGTCGATGATTGTCGCTGCCATAACCGTCTCACTCTCGCTCGCTGCACCTTGAACACGCCCTACATCACCGCGACGGCGGGGCAATGCAACCCGGCTTAGAACAATCCCTCCACATCGCCGTCAGCGTTGAGCTTGATTGCCTCTGCAGAAGGCACCCGAGGCAGGCCCGGCATGGTCATGATCTCACCGCAGATCACCACGACGAACCCAGCACCTGCCGACAGCCGCACTTCACGGATCGGAACGCTAAAGCCGATGGGCGCGCCCCGCAGCTCAGGATCGGTAGAAAAGCTGTATTGCGTCTTCGCCATGCAGACCGGCAGGTTGCCGTAACCCTGCTCTTCCCAATCCTTCAACTGGTTGCGCACCTTCTGGTCGGCCAACACCTCATCGGCGCGGTAGATGCGTTTGGCAACGGTTTCGATCTTTTGCAACAGGGGCATTTCATCGGCGTAGAGCGGCGCGAAATTTGCGTGATTGCCATCGGCAATCTCGGCCACGCGGGTGGCAAGATCGGCAGAGCCTTCGGAGCCCAACTCCCAATGGCGCGATAGGATTGCTTCGGCACCTTGGGCCGCGACGTAGTCCTTGACCGTCTGCACCTCGGCGTCGGTATCTGTGACGAAATGGTTAATCGCCACGACCACAGGCACGCCAAAGGACTTCACGTTTTCGATATGGCGGCCAAGGTTTGCGCAGCCCAGTTGCACCGCTTCCACATTTTCAGGCCCAAGATCGGCTTTGGCCACGCCGCCGTTCATTTTCATCGCCCGCACTGTGGCGACCACGACGACAACCGAAGGGGCCAGACCTGCCTTGCGGCATTTGATGTTCATGAATTTCTCGGCACCAAGGTCGGCACCGAAACCTGCCTCTGTCACCACATAATCCGCCAGTTTCAGCGCCGTGGTCGTGGCAATGACAGAGTTGCATCCGTGGGCGATATTGGCAAAAGGGCCGCCGTGGACGAAGGCCGGGTTGTTTTCCAGCGTCTGCACAAGGTTGGGCTGCATCGCGTCTTTCAACAGCACGGTCATTGCACCGTCGGCTTTGATGTCGCGCGCATAGACCGGGCTGCGGTCGCGGCGGTAGGCGACGATCATCGCGCCCAAACGTTCCTGCAAATCAGCGAGGTTTTTGGCGAGGCATAGGATCGCCATGACTTCAGACGCGACCGTAATATCAAACCCCGTCTCACGCGGGAAACCGTTGGGCACGCCACCAAGAGACGCGGTGATTTGCCGAAGGGCGCGGTCGTTCATATCAACCACCCGCCGCCAAACAACGCGGCGGGTGTCGATCTCAAGCTCATTGCCCCAGTAGATATGGTTGTCGATCATCGCCGCCAGCAGGTTATGCGCGCTGGTAATCGCGTGGAAATCTCCAGTGAAATGGAGGTTCATCTCTTCCATTGGCACAATCTGGGCATAACCGCCGCCCGCAGCCCCGCCTTTCATCCCAAAGTTCGGCCCGAGGGATGCTTCGCGGATGCAGACCGCCGCCTTTTTGCCGATCCGATTCAGCCCGTCGCCCAGCCCCACTGTGGTGGTGGTCTTCCCCTCCCCCGCTGGCGTGGGATTGATCGCAGTGACAAGGATCAACTTGCCATCGGGTCGGTCTTGGACGCTGTCGATAAAGCTCTGGCTTACCTTCGCCTTGTCATGGCCGTAGGGCAGCAGGTCATCGCTGGAGATGCCCAGCTTCTCGCCGATTTCCTGAATAGGGCGTTTCGCCGCTTCGCGGGCGATTTGAATGTCGGTTTTAAAAGCCATGAGAATCCCCTGTTGCCGTTGGTGGCGATCTTTATCCTCCAGCCATACAGCCACAAGCCCTCAACCGGGGGCCGTGTTTCCGACACTCAAAGGGCGCGAAACGGCGCGTGGTCAGCCCAGATGCGGCCAGACAGGCTGGTTTGGCACAAACAGCCGCATTTCATCGCCCAAGGCCAGCGGTCCTTCCCGCTCTACCCAAGCAGTCACGCCGCGCTTGCCCTGCGCGGCGGCTTTGAACCCTTTGCCGTGGCCGGGGGCTTCGCTTTCGATTTCACGCGCGGGCAGGTTGCAGGGGCCGTTTTCAATATCCACCACCAACGTGGTGCCCTGCGCGTTCTGTAACCGCGATCCCGGTGGGATGAGGGTGAAGTCAGGGATGCCCCCAATAATGATAGAAGTGCCCAGCAGTGTCGGGTCCAACTCGGACAGGTCAATTGCCGCGGCGATCTGGGCCATCTCTTCGGCTGAGAGAATAGAGAGTTGCCGCGTATTGCGAATTTCCGTGCCTTTGGCATGTAGATTGCGCACCCGCACGCAAGCGGGGCGGGTCAGCCCGGCGTGGAAGTCCCCTTTGAACCCCGCGTAACTGGCGAAGGTCTCTTTGAGCGGCGTTGAACGGATGTTTTTGCGATCCGGCGGGACCATGCCCAGCCAAGTAATGCGACCGATATAATCTGTAGTGCGAAGCTCGGGCATGGTGCTGTCCTTTGACGTGCGGTTTGAAAGGCGTGAATTTTACTGACGGGTCAGATGTACCTTGAAGCCACCGCCGCTCATTGAAGCGCGGGCGAGCTTGCGGTCGGTATACATCAACTGCATCCCGAACGACTTGAGATAAAAAGGAGAGACATACCCCGGCCCCATGACGACGCGGTAGGACATATCGCAAACCACTGTCTCGTCCTCCTGTTTCACAGCTTCGGTCGCAATCTGAACCACACGCCGGCCATCATAGACGGCGAGCGGCGACAGGCATGTTTCAGCATTGGCAAGGGCGGCAAAAAGTTCGGGCGGGAAGACGGTATCGGCAGGGACCTTTCCGGCTTCCGACATTTTTGTCATTTCAGAAGGCGGCGTGATCGTGACCGAGGCGACCTGATCCGCCCGCCGGGTGATCGCGATATCACGGGTTTCACTGCCCCGGTTCGTCCCCAGATAGTTAGTCTTGTTGCCCTCAGTCCGGGTTACTGCATTGAAGGTACCGTTTTTAATGCCAAAGGGCGCATTGTTCAAAGTCAAAAGAAACGCCGCATTCCGGATTTGGCCATTGAACTGCAATGTGCCCAATTGACGCCCGCCCAATGACACGGCGTAATTTTGCGGTTCGGCCCATGTCGGACCTGCGACCAAAGCAAGGAAAGCGGTAATAGAAAAAAATACGCGTCGCATAAAAAATCCGTCGGTTGAGACCTGTGGCCATGTCTATCTGCTCTCGGCCCCATAAGCGACAGCGGATTCCCGCACCCTAGCTTCTGCCCCCGCCCCGAACCAATAATGCCCGAAAAAGAAAAACCCCGCCAAAGCGGGGTCTTTGCAATTCAACAAGTAGGGTCAGGTCAGACCGAAGGTTCAGGCTCCATCCCGCCATCCTTTGGCGGGGTCTTCTTGCCCTTCGCCTTGGGGATCGCGGTGACACTGGGCGCATTGCCCGCGTCGGAGTTGTCATCGTCGGAATCTTCCGCAGGCGGCAGACCATCCATGACACGTTTGATCTCGTCCCCAGTGAGGGTCTCATATTCCAGCAGACCTTGGGCCAGACGCTCGAACTCGACCTCTTTCTCGGTAATGATCTTCATCGCGTGGTCATAGCCGTCTTGGATGAACTGCTGCACCTCTTTCTCAACCAATTCCTTGGTATTAGCCGAGACTGAGAAACCACCGGTATTGCCCTGATAGCCCTGTGCGGCTTCGGAATAGTCGATGTTACCGACCTTATCCGACATGCCCCATTGCAGCACCATCGCACGGGCCAGAGCGCTGGCCTGCTGGATGTCGCCCGCAGGGCCGTTGGACACGGAATCGGGGCCGTATTTGTGGATTTCAGCCGCCTTACCCGCCATGGCCATGGCTAGGCGTTGGTGGCATTCGTCCTTGAACATGTTCAGGCGGTCAATTTCGGGCAGGCTCATCACCATGCCAAGCGCACCACCACGCGGGATGATCGTGGCCTTATAGACCGGATCACATTTCGGCAGGGTCATACCGACCAGCGCGTGACCCGCTTCGTGGTAAGCGGTCATCTCCTTCTGCTCGGCGGTCATCACCATCGAGCGGCGCTCTGGCCCCATCATCACCTTGTCCTTGGCCTGTTCAAAATCGACCATGGTGACAAAACGGCGACCGACACGGGCAGCCATCAGTGCGGCCTCATTCACGAGGTTCGCAAGATCCGCGCCCGAGAAACCCGGCGTACCACGTGCGATGATGCGCAGGTCGACGTCCGGCCCCAGTGGGGTCTTGCGCGCGTGGACCGAGAGGATCTTTTCGCGGCCTTTGATGTCGGGGTTCGGCACGGTGACCTGACGGTCAAAGCGGCCCGGACGCAACAGCGCGGGGTCAAGCACGTCACGGCGGTTGGTCGCGGCGAGGATGATGACACCTTCGTTGCTCTCAAAACCGTCCATCTCAACCAGAAGCTGGTTCAGCGTCTGCTCACGCTCATCATTGCCGCCGCCATAACCGGCACCCCGGTGGCGACCCACGGCGTCGATCTCGTCGATAAAAACGATACAGGGGGCGTTTTTCTTGGCTTGTTCGAACATGTCGCGCACACGGCTTGCGCCGACGCCGACGAACATCTCAACAAAATCGGACCCTGAAATGGTGAAGAAAGGCACGCCAGCCTCACCCGCGATGGCGCGGGCCAGCAACGTTTTACCAGTACCCGGAGGGCCCACCAGCAGCGCGCCTTTGGGAATTTTACCGCCAAGACGAGAGAATTTCTGTGGGTTGCGCAGGAACTCGACGATCTCTTCAAGCTCTTCCTTGGCCTCATCAATGCCCGCAACATCGTCAAAAGTCACGCGACCCTGCTTTTCGGTCAGCATCTTGGCTTTGGATTTGCCAAAGCCCATAGCGCCACCTTTGCCGCCCCCCTGCATCCGGTTCATGAAGTAAATCCATACACCGATCAGCAGTGCGATAGGCAGAAGCGACATCAGGAATGTCTGAAAGCCAGATTGTTGCTGCGGACGGGCTTTTACGGGGATGTCGCTGTTGATCAACAGCTGTGTCAGCTCTGCATCCTCGGGTTTGATCGTCAGATAATCGGCCCCGTCCGCTTTGCGGAACCGAACCTGCTCGCCATCCAATGTCACATTACGGACATCACCCTGTTCTACAGAAGTGACAAACTCGGAATAGCTGACCTCGTTATTTTGCAACGATCCACTGGACCCGCTGAACAGGTTGAACAGCGCCAAGACCAGCAACATCAGGACAACCCAGAAAGCGAGGTTACGAACATTTCCCAAGGGAATTCTCCTAAATTCACACGACCGCAGGCAAGTCCTGCGGCCCAAGGGGCGCCCGTCCGGGCAACCACCACACTAAGATAGACATGATGCGCTCATGTTCAATGCGATAATGGCGTGGTTTTAAGCCAACCGGCATCGCGTTCCAGCAGCACATGCCATTTCTCGTCCAGACCAGCAAGGGGCGCTGCAAGCAGCCGCCCCCCCTGCCAGACCGCCGGGGTCGACAAAAGCATCGCACGGGGCCGCCCGAAGCTGCGCCAATCAGGACAATACGCCAGACCCTCTGGCCCTAATGCCCGCAATTCGGCCCCCTGCGGAACCACCGTTGGCGGCACTGCGCGCCAGCGCCCGTCCCACAGATGATCCGCAGGCACATGAAGATTGCGTACCGCGTTATATTCGCGAAACACCCAGATTTCACCGCGCCGCAGCAGGGTTTGGCACCCATCCAGCGTCGCGCCTTGCCCTTTTGCCAGCCCAGCAATCAGCGCCGCCACCGGACCGCGACGCGGAGGATAGGCACCGCCGCTAATCTGCCCAAGCGCGCGGATCATCAAACGACGGCGGATTTCTTCGGGTTCGGCGAAAAAGGCTTTGGCCCCAAGCACCAACGCCCCCGCCTCCATGCGCAGAATATTGCCAGCGGCGTGGTCGGTTTGCTGGTCGAGTGCGTCACGGGCGCGGGCCATGTTGCTTGCCACCTCGGCCAGCGTTTCAACATCAAGGCCGAGTGGCGCGAGGGCAGCGAGGGTTTGGCGGGTCTGAATGCGTGTATAACGCGGGTCATCGTTGCTGGAGTCATCGACCCATTCAAGCCCCGCGCGGCGCAGATAATCGCGTAAAGCCTCCCGCCGGGCAAACAGCAGGGGGCGCAGCCATGTGACACCCTGCCGCTGGCTTTGCGGGGCCATCGCGGCCAGCCCATCCACGCCCGCCCGGCGTGCCAATCGCATCAAGACAGTCTCGGCCTGATCATCCGCCGTATGGCCAAGGGCAATGCAGGGCAAATCGCGCCGCGCTGCCCAATCGGCCATCAGCGCATAGCGCGCGTCACGCGCGGCGTTTTGCAGATTGCCCTGCCCGTCCCACCCGCGCCATTGCAACGTCTCGTGGTGCAGCCCCAAATCGCCCGCGCAGCGCGCGACAAGATCTGCCTCTGCCGCTGCTTCGGGTCGCAGTCCATGATCGACTGTCACAACTTCGAGATATGTGCCCGCAGCCTTGCAAAGCCCGTGCAGCAGGGAAAGCAACGCCATGGAATCGCCCCCACCTGAAACGGCAACGCCAAGGCGAGACGGCAGCGCACCGCCCAACCCTGCAAGCAGTCCTTCAGCCAATGTTGCATCAGCCAAATCGGCGGGGGCAGTCATCGCAGGTTAGGAGCAACCCAGCGTCTGACGCTGCGCTTCGGCTCGAGACACCTGCGGCGCATTGGGAAAGCGCACCGCGACCTCGGATAGGGTCACGCAGGCTTCTTGGGTCTGCTCCAAAACGCCAAGCGCACGACCCAACTCAAACAGCGACTGCGGGGCCACTGGCCCTTCGGGATCGGTGCTGAAGGCCGCCAGATAAGCACGGGCCGCTTCGCGGTTGTCGCCCAGCCCGGTCAGCGCCTCGCCGCGACGCAATTCGGATTCGGCGGCTAGCGGACCACCGGGATAGGTCTGATTGAAGGTCGTAAAGAGATCGGCGGCGCTGCGAAAGTCACCGGATGCGAGCGCCCCCTGCGCCCGCTCGAAATCGGTCTTTTCGCTGACCGCCAGCTCTGCTTCGTTGATGGGGGTGATGATACCGCCAGAAGTGTCCGCGCCGCCACCAGGGGCCACCTCGACCACTTCGCGGGCCGGGTCCGTTCCGGGCGCTGCCACGGCGGGCGCTTCGCCGCCACCCAGCGTCGATGTCTCACCAAGTGCGCCCAGATCGCCGCCTTCAAGCTCAACCAGGCGATATTCCAGATCACCGATCCGGTTCGTACCATCGGAAACGACCCGGTTGATGCGGTTCTCCATCTCCTCGGTTTTCGATGTCAGGCGCTGCAATTCGCTTTCCATCGTGCTGACACGTTCCAGCACAGAGTTGCCGCCCGTCTCGACCGAGCCGCCGCCCGTGGTGGACAACTCGCGGCGCAGCTTTTGCACCTCGACGCTCAGCACGGTCAACTGCTGGCGGATGTCCGCCAGCGTTTGATCGTTGTCCTGCGCCATGAGCGCGGCAGGGGCTGTCATCAGCCCCATCACCGCCACGAAGATATATCGCTTCAGCACATCGGTCTCCTTGGATAGGTCATTGCGTCACGGGTGCCGTGATCAGCTGGTCAGCGCGCCGCCCGCCAGCACGGTCACCGCGCGGCGGTTCTTGGCATAGCAGGCCTCTTCCGAGCAGATCTCGATCGGGCGCTCCTTGCCGTAGCTGATGGTCTTGAGACGCGAAGCCGCGATCCCGCGCGAGATCATATATTCGCGCACCGCATTGGCACGACGGCCGCCAAGGGCGATGTTGTACTCACGGGTGCCCTGCTCATCCGCGTGACCTTCGATCACGGCCTGATAATCTGTATTGGTCTGCAACCAAGCAACCTGCCCATCAAGGGTGGCGCGGCCTACATCCGTCAGCGACGATTGGTCGACAAGGAACAGCACCCGGTCGCCTACGGCCTGCTGGAAGTAGGCGGTCGAGGTCGGATCATTCGCGCTGCCCGGCACCACGCCAGAATTGACGCCTGCGCCTGCATTTACCCCGGCGCCGCCCATGCCATCGGCACCAAAACGGTCGGGGTTAGTACAGGCCGACACGGCCAATGCGGAAATCAAAAGCGTGCTGGTCAAAATGCGTTTCATCGGGGTCTGCCTTCTCTGTGGTGGCGTTGTTGTTGCTGTTGTTAGCACAGGCGCGGGACCATTGGAATTGCCCGCGCCCGCATGGGAGGTGTGGAAAACGTTACTTCTGCAATGGTGACCACGATGGGTCAGAGCCGCCTTCGGGTGTGCGCACAGGCTTGAGGTTACGCCCCGAAATATCAACGGAATAGAGCGAGGACGACCCGCCTGCCCCTTGGGTTTCACGGGCGAACATGATCACCCGGCCATTGGGCGCCCATGTCGGGCCTTCGTCGAGGAAGGAGGCCGTCAGCAGTCGCTCTTCGGAGCCGTCGGTACGCATCACGCCGATGTGGAAGCGGCCCTTGTTCTGTTTGGTAAAGGCGACCAAATCCCCACGCGGCGACCAGACGGGCGTGCCGTAACGGCCTTCGCCAAATGAAATTCGCGTTGCCTCCCCACCGGTGGCGGGCATGATATAAAGCTGCTGGCTGCCAGAACGGTCGCTTTCAAAGACGATCTTGCTGCCATCGGGCGAGAAGCTGGGCGCGGTTTCAATCGCGGGGGTGTTGGTCAGGCGCACAGATTGGCCGCTGTTGATATCCATCGTAAAGATGTCGGTATTGCCGCCTTGGCTCAGCGAATAGACAACCGTCTGACCACTGGGCGAGAAGCGTGGTGCGAAAGCCATGCTGCCCTCGGCGCTTTCCAAGGCACGGCGCTGCACCGACCCGATATCAAGCACATAAATACGCGGAAAACCGCTCTCATAGCTGGTGTATAGCACTCGGTTGCCGTCAGGCGAAAAGCGCGGTGCCAAAACGATAGAGCCAGATTCGGTCAGGTACTTCAGATTCGCCCCGTCGTAATCCATGATCGCAAGCCGCTTTTGGCGGTCGTCCTTGGGACCGGTTTCCGAGACGTAGACGACGCGGCTGTCGAAATAGCCGCCTTCGCCGGTGATCCGGCTGTAGACCGCATCGGCCACCTTATGCGCCATGCGCCGCCAGCCATCGACCGTGCCGGAAAATTGCAGACCGCCCTGCCCATTTCCATCAAGCAGCTCTTCACCGGAAAAGACATCATAGACCCGAAATTTCACATTCACGCTATTGCCGGTGACATTGACCGCCCCGGTGATCAGCGCTTGGGCGTTGATCGCTTTCCAATCGGCATATTCCACCGGCGCGTTAAAATCGCTGACGGTCGAGATATAGGCGCTGGCCGGGATCTCACGGAAAAGGCCCGTGCCGGTCAGGTCTTCGGACACCACGCGTGCCAGATCAACGGCCATCTGCCCTGCTTCGCCGCTCTCCGGCTGAAAGCTGGGTACGGCAAAGGGCAAGGGTTCGATCGTTGGATCGTCAATCACGATGCGCAGCGGTTGGGCCTGCGACTGGTTGGGGGCCAGCGCGAGCGTGGCCGCCATGGCGCAGAGCGCCAGTAGTCCCAGAAATCTAGTCAGCATGTTATCGGCTCCTCATTGGGTCGAATGTCATCTCGATGTCTTGCCATTGACTGTATTTTTCCTGCGGCAGTTTGTAACCACTGCTGCCGCAACGAATGACTGCGCGTTTTGCGGCCTCAAAGGCTTGCCGTGCAGCCGTGTCGCTGCCGCCGCTGGAACTCAGCAAGCGGATCGAACTGGCCACTGGCGTGCCGTCGGTGTTCATCTGCATGCCCACCACGACCGTCGTGCGCGACGCCTCTGTCGAGAGCGCGCCGATGTTCCAGCAGGCAGAGACCGCCACGCGCAGAGATTCGCGTTCACCCGATGACAGCGGCGGGCCGCTTGGCGCGGGCGCGGTTGCCTCGGGCTGCCCCAAGACTTCGCTCAGCGCATCGGCGATCGCGTCCTCGGTCGAGCTAGAGGTCGCTGGCTCCTCAACGGGGTCAGGTGTTGGCTCAGGCTCTGGCGTTGGTTCAGGTGTCGGCTCAGGCGCGGGCGTTTCAGCCGGTTCTTCCGGTGCTTCGGCCACTTCGACAGGTGCCGGGGGCGGCGGTGTCGGACGGCGGCCGGGTGGGCGCGCGGAGGCAGCCGGAGCTTTATCGGCTTCGGTCACGATCTCGGTCGTGCTGTCCTCGGGCGTCTGGGCTTCTTGCGGCTCTTCCACAACGGCTTCGGCTTCGGCCTCGGCATCCGGTGCTACGGCGGGTTGCTCATCCAGATCGGGGCGCAGTTCGGGGTCGGGCTGCTCAACCGGTTCTGGGGCCACACGCGGCGCTTCGCGCGGGCGGGCCTCTGGCGCGATCTCAGGCACCAGCACGGCGGTATCGCCCACCGGCTCGTTCATCTCGGGCGGCGTGTCATCCACTTGGGTCTGCGGCGGCAACTCCAACTCCGTCACCTCGGGGGGGAGGTCCTCGGGCGGGGTTTCGGTCTGCACCGGTTCGGGTTGCTCTATCTGGGTGTCAGGCTCTGCCGTGACGTCGGGTGCCTCCTCCGTCACCTCTGGTGGCGCGGGCTGTGTCACCTCGGTGGACGAAGACGGCGGCTGCTGCGCGGCCACCAGCGCGTCATATTCAGCGCCAGAGATCACGGAGACTTCGGTCATCTCAACGGGGTCAGGCTCGGGGGTGAACATCCCACCAAAGAGAAGCCAACCGATAAGACCCAGATGCCCGGCACCTGATATGTAATGCCCGGTATGCACGGCTCAGCCACCCGACGTGTCGCTGCCGTCCAACGCCGGGCCACCGATGTCGGTCACCAGACCGATGTTGGAAAAGCCGCCTGCGTTGAGCGCGCCCATGACTTCCATGACCTGCGCATAAGACACTTTGCCATCCGCGCGGAGGAAAACCCGGTCGCTGGCTCGTTCCGAGGCAATCGCCCGCAGTTTGGTGATCAGTTGGTCGCGGGGCGTCTCGGTGGTTTGGATTTGCACCGCCCCCTCGGCGGTCAGGGTGACGGTCAACGGCTCTTCCTGCTCGGATGGCAGGGCCGTGGCGGCGGTTTTGGGCAGTTCCACCGGCACGCCAACGGTCAAAAGCGGAGCGGCGACCATGAAGATGATCAGCAGCACCAGCATAACGTCGACGAAGGGCGTGACGTTGATCTCGGCCATCGGCTGTGCGCGCCCGCGACGCCGCCCCTTACCGCCTTGCTTTTTCATGACACCTGCGCCCATGGCTTAGCTGTCCAACTGGCGGCTGAGGATGGTGGCGAATTCATCCGAGAAGGCTTCGTAGTTGCCCAAGATACGGTCGCTGTCAGCGCTGAGCTTATTATAGAACACAACCGCCGGGATCGCAGCCAGAAGGCCGATACCGGTCGCCAAAAGCGCCTCGGCAATACCGGGGGCGACGACGGCGAGGTTGGTGTTCTGCTGGGCGGCAATCTCAATGAACGAGTTCATGATGCCGAAGACGGTCCCGAACAGGCCGACGAAGGGCGCGGTGGAGCCCACGGTCGCCAGCACCGGCAGACCCTTTTGCAGACGTTCGGCCTCTTTGGAAATTGCCACATCCATGGAGCGGTCAATCCGTGCGGTGGCGCCGGGGATCAGCGCGCCATCTTCGCGGTGTGAGCGGCGCCATTCGGACATGCCTGATGCAAAGATTTTCTCAGATGGTCCATCGGGGTCTGCGCCGATGTTATCAAACAACCCGTCCAGCGGCTCGCCCGACCAGAAAGCCTGATCAAACTGCGCGGCCTCGGCACGGGCTTTGCGGTATTGGATGGTTTTTTGAACAATGATCGACCAAGACCAGAACGAAGCCCCAATCAGCATGATCATTACAAGTTTGACCGTGACTGTCGCCTTCGCGAACAACCCCCACAGGGAGAAATCAATCCCCTGTGCCAATGCCAGCGTCTCTGCTTCCATTTAACTATGCTCTTTTACTGCCGCCCCTTTGGGGCAATCTGCCTCTTGGGCCTAATTTCCGGCCTCTATTTGGAGCAAAGCTAACGGACTGCAACCGAGATTGCCAGAATTATGGTATCAGGACGCAGGATCGCCGCTTGGCAGGCGGAGTTTCGCTGGCAAACGGGTGGGTTTACCGGCCGTTGTCATGCAAACGGCAGTAACCTTAGCACGAAAGATGACCTTGCCATCGCGCAGCACGTCTTGGTCGAACATCCAGCGCACCGGCCCTTCGGCCTGATGGGTGGTCTGCACCTCCAGCCGATCGCCAAAGCGCGCGGCACCCAGATAATCCGCCTCGACCCGCGTCACGACAAATACCAGCCCCTCGTCGCGCATGGCCCGTTGGTCGAGGCCGATCTGTTCGACGATATCCGACCGCGCCCGTTCGATATAGCGCAGGTAGTTCGCGTAATAGACCACGCCCGCCATGTCGGTGTCTTCGTAGAAAATGCGGACCGGAAAGGTATGGCTCATGACGCGACCTGCACCCGCGCGGCAAGGCGCAGCGCGTGGCTAGGATCATTGGCGGCGGGCGGCATGATCGGGTCATAGGCCGCGCGGATCACATCCGCGATCTCGGGCCGCAGCACCAGTGCTTCATCGGCCAGCGCCAACGGCGATTGCTCTTGAAAGGCGTCCTCGGACCAGAGCAGGATGACCTGTACCGCTTGGCTCAGCGCCAAGACTTGCGCCGACATATCGCGCAGGTTGTCGTCCATGCGCAGAAAGACAAAGGCCGCCTTGATCGCGCCGTTTTCTTCGAAGCGGAAAAAGCGGTATTGGTTGGCCCCAGCCGCCTGCAAGCGCTCGACCTGCCCTGCGAGGTCCGGCACCAGCCCATCCATCCCCGGCACGTCTAGCAACTCCGCCCAATCCGCGAAAAAGAACATCATCAGGTTGCTGCCCAACTCGGGATCGGTCTCGACCATGTCGTGACCGGCGAGCTTGGCAACAGCCTCAAGCGCGCCTTTCACCACCGGCAGCGCCGCCTCCTCGATTCCAAAGGCCACCGGCGCGATAGGGCGGCCCCAGCGGGCAAAAGCGAACTGTCCGTCGCGGCGGGTGAAAAGGGTCTCGATTTGCTCTGCGGTCATTGTCATCAGTCTTACCTTCGCTCTGGGGCGTCAGCCGAAAAGGTCGCTCTGCCCCTTGGGCGCAGCCATGCCGAGATGGGTCCAAGCCTTGGCCGCCAACATTCTGCCGCGCGGGGTACGCTGGATCAGCCCTTGCTGCAACAAGAAGGGCTCGATCACCTCCTCAAGCGCATCACGGCTTTCCGAAAGCGCGGCCGACAGGGTTTCGATCCCCACCGGGCCGCCTTGGTAGTTCTCTGCGATCAGCTTGAGGTAACGGCGGTCAGCGCCATCAAGACCCAGATGATCGACCCCGAGCCGCGTCAGAGCCATGTCGGCCAAATCGCGGGTCACCCGGCCATCGCCCTCAACCACCGCGAAATCCACCACCCGGCGCAGCAGGCGGCCCGCAATACGAGGCGTGCCGCGGGCGCGTTTCGCAATCTCGCGGGCACCGCCTTCGTCGGCGGGCGCGCCCAGTTTGCGAGCATTGCGGTCGACGATGATGTAAAGCTCGTCTTCGGTGTAGAATTGCAGCCGGGTCGGGATGCCGAAACGGTCGCGCAAAGGCGTGGTCAGCAGGCCCATGCGGGTGGTGGCCCCAACGAGCGTGAAGGGCTGCAACTCGATCCGCACGGTTCGCGCGGCGGGGCCTTCACCGATCACCAGATCAAGCTCAAAATCCTCCAACGCAGGATACAGCACCTCTTCCACCGCCGGATTCAGACGGTGGATTTCGTCAATGAACAACACATCACGCGCTTCAAGGTTGGTCAGGATCGCCGCCAGATCGCCCGCCTTGGCCAATACCGGGCCAGAGGTCATGCGAAAGCCCACGCCCAATTCCCGCGCCATGATCTGCGCCAGTGTGGTTTTACCTAGGCCCGGAGGCCCGTGAAACAGCGTGTGATCCATCGCCTCGCCGCGCTGGCGGGCGGATTGGATGAACACGGCAAGGTTCGCGCGCGCCTCGGCTTGGCCGACAAATTCGGCCAACATCTGCGGGCGCAGCGCACGGTCGAAATCTTCGGGCATCGGCTCGGGCCGGACGGTGGGGTCAATGTCGGTCATAGAGCCTCGTTATGGCGTAGGGCGTAGGGTTCTGCCAGAGGGGGTCTCAATCCTTTGGTGCCAGCAGTTTCAGCGCCGCGCGGATGAGGGTCGGTGTGTCCGCCGCTGGCATCTCGCCCGCCGCCTGCGCCACAGCGCCCGCCGCGTCACCGGGACCGTAGCCAAGATTGCCAAGCGCCGAAAGCGCCTCGGACTGGGCGGATGCATTCGGC
This sequence comes from Sulfitobacter sp. DSM 110093, assembly GCF_022788715.1. Taxonomy (NCBI): domain Bacteria; kingdom Pseudomonadati; phylum Pseudomonadota; class Alphaproteobacteria; order Rhodobacterales; family Roseobacteraceae; genus Sulfitobacter; species Sulfitobacter sp. DSM 110093. Next base: position 868,387 of record NZ_CP085167.1, on the reverse strand, counting down.
GCGGCGGGTTTTGGCGCGGGGCGCGGGGTGGCAGCTTCGATGACGCTCTCGTCAGCGGCGGCTTCGGCCTCTCCCATGGCGTCGGCAATGGTGCCCGTCATCGCCATGACGCCGGGCGCTTTGTCTTTGAGGTCAAGCACCACACGCTGCGCGATCTTGGGGCCGATGCCCTTAGCGGCCTTCACCGCGTTCCAGTCACCCAATGCAATCGCCCGGCTCACGCCATCTGGCCCGAGCGTGCCAAGGATCGCCAGAGACGCCTTGGCCCCCACCCCCTGAACGGATGTCAGCAAGCGGTGCCATTCCTTTTCCACCAGCGTCTGAAAACCAAACAGTTGCATCAAGTCTTCGCGCACCACCAAATCGGTATATAGCGCCACAACCTCACCCACGCCCGGCAGTGCGGCCATGGTGCGGTCAGAGACATAAACGAGGTATCCAACGCCGCGTACGTCGATCAAAATATGATCGGCAGCACGGTAATCGATACGGCCCGAAAGCTTACCAATCATGCCTGCGCCCTCGCCACGGCCTGCGCCAATGTACTGGCCCCACCATGATGCGCGTGGCAAATGGCGATGGCCAGCGCGTCCGCCGCATCCGGCCCTGCAATCTCGACCCCTGGCATCTGCATCCGCACCATATGCGCCACCTGTCCTTTATCCGCGTGGCCAACACCGACCACCGTTTTCTTGACTTTGTTGGGCGCATATTCACCCACCGCGAGGCCAAACTGCGCAGGCACCAACATCGCAATGCCCCGCGCTTGCCCCAGTTTCAGTGTTCCAGCGCCGTCTTTGTTTACGAACGTCTGCTCAACTGCTGCGGCACCGGGGCGGTAAGTGGCCAGCACCCGCGTTAACTGCCCGTGCAAGGAAAGCAGCCGCGCCGCAAGGTCGTCGCCCTCGGAATGACAGATACCGTTGGCGACATGCGCGATTCGGCTGCCAGAGACGTCGATGACCCCCCAGCCCAGATTGCGCAGCCCCGGATCTATGCCGATCACCCGTATCATCTCTGCCCTCGTTAAGTTTGTTGCTTTTTTGGTGCACTAGCACGAAACGCGAACATCGCAAAGCCCTGATGCATCACAAGCGCTTTGCGACACCCGTGCTGTCGCATTTGAACCGCAACGTCAAATTGCGCCTGTCCGTGATACAAAACCGACACCACTTGCGCGGGATTTATTACTTATTGGCAATAGGTTAACACCAATTTCGACCCATGCAGAAAATGCAGACCTCCATGTCGTTTTTGAGGGATTGCGCCTTCCTACATTCGGGCATAATTGCCAAAAATCCCGTTTTGAACATGGCGCCTTTCGATGCGCCGCGCAGGACGCAACCGACGATCAAACATAGGACGGCACCATGGCAGCTTTCGATACCACCCGCACCGCTTACGGCTCTACATCGGCCGTCTCTCGTATTTTCAGCTTTTTCGGCGCGTTCTTTGCAGCAGTCGAAGCGTGGCAGGACAGCCGCGCCACCCGCAAGGCGCTGTCGGATCTGACCGATCTTGAATTGCAGGACATTGGCCTGATCCGCGGCGATATCGACCTTGTGGCGCAAAACCATTTCGTACGCTGATTGCCACGCGCGCCCCCGCGGCGCAGCGCCCTGCCCGAATGCAAAAGCCGTAGCCGGATATACCCGCTACGGCTATTTTCTATTTCAGAAATAGGGCGCTGTGCTTAGCGCATCATCGGGCCGGTCAGCCCTGCCAAAGCCTCTGTCACGGGATCGATGGCCATCATTTTGGCACCAATCTGCTCTAGGCTTGATCCATTGTTCAACCGCGACAGCCGTTCATTGTAAGTCACCGGGCCAATCGCGGCCAGAGTGAAGGCTTTGAAGCCAAAAAACACCAGAACGATCAGGTAAAGCCCCCTCATCGGGAAGCCCCGTTTGCCCCGCTTTGGCAAAACGGTGATCAACCCGTCGCGACCGACGCGGGTGACATACCCGTGTTGCATCTTCCGATGCTTGCGCCCCAGAAGTTCAATACGTTTCGCGAATTGAGCGTGTCCTTCAGCCATCACAGCCTCCGTAGCAATTCGGCCCCCACCGTTTGCTCCCAATTTGAATAAAGACAAATTGTGGCAACAAAGAGGCAATAAGGCCAAATGCAACGAAAATGAGGCGTGAATTATGCGTTAGCTTGGAGCGTTAATGTCGTCCAGTCACCAATGCTTTCGCGATGCACCAGATTGATGCCAGATCGTGCATAAACCTCGATCACCTCATCCGCCTGCTCATTCAGAAGCCCCGAGAGAATCGCATAGCCGCCGGGCTGAAGTGCTTCGGCCATATCTGGCGCCAGTGCGACCAGCGGGCCTTTCAGGATATTAGCAAAAACCAAGTCAAACGGCGCGGCTTGCGCCAATTGGGGATGATCAAAGCCCGCGGCCTCGACACAGGTCACGCGGCCCGTGAGGGTATTAGCATCAACATTGGCCTGCGCGACTTCAACGGCGACTTCGTCGATGTCACTCGCCAGCACAGGCTCTGGCCAGATGCGCGCGGCGGCCATCGCCAGCACGGCAGTGCCGCAGCCGATATCGACCACGTTTTTACCGTGAAACCCATCGCCCGCCAGACGGTCGAGCGCGCGCAGACAGCCCAGCGTCGTGCCGTGGTGTCCTGTCCCAAAAGCCATCGCGGCCTCGATCAGCAGCGGCTCGCAATCGGCAGGAACCTTGTCGGCGTCATGGCTGCCATAGACAAAGAAACGCCCGGCCTCGACCGGGGCCAATTCACGGCGCACATGGGCAACCCAATCGGTTTCGGGCAGTTCCGAGATGGTGAACTCCTTGGCCCCCATCGCGGCGGACAGCACGGCCAAAGCAGCGGTGTCGGGTGCTTCCTCGAAATAGCCGCCGACCTCCCACAGGCCTGATCCGTCTTCGACCTCAAAGACACCAACGCCGGTGGGTTCGGGGATCAGCCGCTCCATCGCCTCGCCCAAGGCATAGGCGGGGTCGCGGCCTGTGAGAGTCGTCAGGGCGGTGAAAGTGGGCATGGCGCGGTCCTTTGCTGCGGTGCGGTTGCGCTTCGCCTAGGGCTGTGCGCGCGTCGGGTCAAGCCATGCTGGTTTTGGCGCGCTATTCGGCGGCTTGCGGCACGGCAGTTTGAAAGATCGTCTCATGCCCCGGTGCCGGGTGGCGCGGGATCAACAGCGACAACATCAGCGACACCGCAGCCATTCCTGCAGCGAGAAAGAACACTGCGGCAGGCGAGACGAGCCACAGCAGGCCAAGCCCGACTGGCAGGAACACCGCCGCGATATGGTTGATCGTAAAGGCAACCGCTGCGGTGGGGGCGATATCTGCGGGGTCTGCAATCTTTTGGAAATAGGTCTTCAGCGCCAATGCGAGGGCAAAGAACATGTGATCCAGCACATAAAGCGTTGCCGCAATCACCACACCCCAGCCAAGGTAATAGACGCCGCCGTAAGCAAGGAAGACGATGATCAGCCCGACATATTCAACGGTCAGCGTCCGGCGCTCGCCGAAATGACCCACCGCGCGGCCCATCAGCGGGGCAAAGATCATATTGGCGACAAGGTTGATGAGATAGAGCATTGTGATCTCATGCACTTCAAAACCGAAGCGTTCGACCATCATAAAGCCTGCAAAAACCACGAAAATCTGCCGCCGCGCGCCTGACATGAATTGCAGCGCGTAATAGAGCCAGTAGCGTTTGCGCAGGATCATCTTTTTGTTCTGCACCGTGGGGGCTTCGAACTGCGGATAGGCCAGCATGGCGATGATGGCCACGGCAACGGTGACGCCGCCGCCGATCATGTAAACGATGCCGTAGCTCAGGTTCAGCGTTTCCCACAGCGCCATGATCGCCAAATAGGCCACCAGCGTCGCCAGCGATCCAGCCGCCATAAGCCAGCCGATCATGCGCGGCGCGTCTTCGATTTTCAGCCATTGCAGTTGCAGCGATTGGTTCACCGTCTCGTAGTAGTGAAACCCGATTGAGCTGAGCATGGTGATCGTCAGGATGCCGCCCATGGAGGGGAAATAGGCGGTGATCGCCGTGGCTGCCCCCAGAAGGGTCAGCGACACCAATCCCAGCATTTGTTCACGCACAAACAGGAGAATGGCGATCACGCCGATCGCCAGAAAGCCGGGGATTTCGCGCACGGTGTGCAGCAAGCCGATGTCGGACCCGTCGAAATCTGCCACTTCGATGACGAAGTTATTCAGCAGCGCCGACCATGTGTTGAAGGCGATGGGCATGGCCAGCGCCATGAGGAACAGCAGAGCCACGGGGCGGCGCCAGAACGGCAGGCCCTTGGCTTCTTCGAGGGTGATATAGCGGGTCATGCGGATTTATTACGCCCGGCATGAGGGAATGGCGAGAGAAAAGGCAAGCTCGCAACGCGGCTAACTGCCACCGGGCCCGGAATCAAGCCGCAGGCGCCGGGCCATCGCCTGCCCGCCCCCCGGGTAGGCGATTTGGTGAGGTTAAGTGCGACCTCGCGAGCGTACATCATGACTGATCCATAAAGTGGCAGAGAGCGCCGTCGGATCGCCGACCCGCGGGCAGTCGTTGGCCCTCGATATGTGAAAGCCAAGTTCAATAAAAACTCTGCGGATCGATATCCACTGCCAGCCGCAAATCGCCTTTCAGCCGCACCGATCCGATCCAGCGGCTCAGCGCCTCTTGCAAGGCGACACTCTTATCCGCCTTCACCAAGAGCCGCACCCGATGCCGCCCGCGTACCCGGGCGATCGGCGCGGGCGCTGGCCCAAAGACTTGCGCCCCAACAGCCCGCAAAGGCCCGTCATGCCGCGCCAGATGGTTGCCCAGATCAAACACCGCCGCCGCATCGCTGCCGCTGAGGATGATCCCTGCCATACGCCCATAAGGCGGCACCCCGGCCTGCCGCCGCTCGCCTGCCTCGGCGGCCCAGAATTTTTCCTCCTCACCCGCCAAAATCGCCCGGATCACCGGATGCTCGGGCTGATAGGTCTGCAACAGCGCTGCGCCGGGCGCTTCGGCCCGCCCTGCACGCCCCGCCACCTGCCGCATCAGTTGAAACGTCCGCTCCGCCGCGCGCAGGTCCGACCCGGTGAGGCCGAGGTCCGCATCAATCACCCCCACCAGCGTCAGCTTGGGAAAATTGTGCCCCTTGGCGACCAGTTGCGTGCCGATGATGATGTCCGCCGCCCCCTCAGCGATGCCCGCGATCTCGGCCTTCAACGCCCGCGCCGAGCCGTACATGTCCGAACTTAGCGTCGCGATCCGCGCCTCGGGCCAGAGCGCCGTGGCCTCCTCTCCCAGCCGCTCCACCCCCGGCCCGATGGGGGCAAGCTTGCCCTCGACCCCGCAAGATGGGCAGGCTTCGGGCATCGGCTTGGTCTCACCGCATTGGTGACAAACGAGCCGCTTAAGAAACCGATGCTCCACCATCCGCGCGTCACATTGATCGCAGCCAATCTGCTCACCACAGGCCCGGCAAAGTGTAATCGGCGCATAGCCGCGTCGGTTGATAAACAGCATTGCCTGCTCGCCGCGTTCCAGCCGCGCATCGACTTCGCGTTTCATCTCGCCCGAGATCCACTTGTCCCCCGGCAAGCCCGCCTGCCGCATGTCAATCGCGCCCATCTTCGGCATCACCGCCGGACCAAAGCGCGAGGTCAGTTCAAGCCGCCGATACTTGCCCGCCTCGGCATTGGCCCATGTCTCAAGGCTGGGCGTCGCACTCGCCAACACCACCTGCGCAGCGCAGATTGACGCGCGCAGCACGGCCATGTCGCGGGCGTTATACAAGACACCGTCTTCTTGTTTGTAAGAAGTGTCGTGCTCCTCATCGACAACGATCAGCCCGAGGTTCTGAAACGGCAAAAACAGCGCCGACCGCGCCCCGATCACCAATTGCGCGTTGCCTTCGCCCACCATGCGCCAGATGCGGCGGCGCTCGGTCATGGTGACGCCGGAATGCCACTCGGCGGGCTTCGCGCCAAAGCGCTCCTCAACGCGGTCCAAGAACTGTTCGGTCAGGGCGATCTCAGGCAGCAGCACCAATGCCTGCCGCCCGGCCTCAATCGCCGCCGCCACAGCTTCGAGATAAACCTCGGTCTTGCCCGATCCGGTAACGCCACGCAGAAGGGTCGTGCCATAGGTCTCGGCCTTGATCCCGTCGCGCAAAATCGCCGCCGCTGTCGCCTGATCCTCGGTCAGCGCCTTGCCGGGCAGTGACGGATCAAGCCGCCGGAACGGCAGATCGCGGGGGCTTTCCTCTTCGCGCACGGCCCCCTGCTCCACCAGCCCCTTCACGACCGAAGACGTGACCCCCGCCATCTCCGACAGTTCCTTTAGCGTGAAGGCCAGATCGCCGTATTCCTCTAGCACCCCCATGACCCGCTGCCGCGCGTCGGTCATGCGGGCAGGCAGGCCCCCGCCCGCCCGGTAAATCTTGCGCATCGACGGTGGATCACCCAAACCCGGCGCACGAGTGGCCAGCCGCAGCATCGCGGGCAGCGGGGTCAGCGTATAGGCGGCGGACCGCAGCAAAAACTCGCGCATCTCATCGCGCATCGGCGGGGCATCAAGCACCCGGATGACATGGCGCACCTTGTTGATGTCGTAATCCCCGGCCCCCGGCCCCCAGACCACGCCCATCACCTTGCGCGGGCCCAATGGCACCTCGACAAAAGCCCCCGCATGGCAGCCGCCCTCGGGCGCACGATAGTCCAACGCGCGGCCCAAAGGCTGCGTGGTCATCACTGACAGCAACTCGCCATGATGGTAGAATTCAGCCATGTCTGCCGCATGCTCCGTGTCGCTTGGGGGAATTGAGGCTTTAAGCATCGCAGATCATGCGGTAAAGCCAAGGCAACGAATAGACCTGTTAGCGATCACATTCCAACCCGGAAGGAAAGCCCATGAAATTTTTCGTAGATACTGCTGAGATCGACGCCATTGCCGAACTCAATGACCTTGGCATGGTCGACGGCGTGACAACCAACCCCTCCCTGATCCTGAAATCGGGCCGTAACATCCTCGAGGTTACCAAAGAGATTTGTGACCTCGTTGATGGCCCCGTTTCTGCCGAAGTGGTAGCGCTGGAAGCCGACGCGATGATCGCCGAAGGCCGCAAACTGGCCGAGATCGCCGACAACATCACCATCAAGCTGCCGCTGACATGGGACGGGCTGAAAGCCTGTAAGGTTCTGTCAGGCGAAGGCCGTATGGTGAACGTCACGCTCTGCTTCTCGGCCAACCAAGCGCTGATTGCGGCCAAAGCTGGCGCGACATTCATCTCGCCCTTCATCGGCCGTTTGGATGACATTAACCTTGATGGCATGGACCTGATCCAAGATATCCGCACCGTCTATGACAACTACGGGTTTGAGACACAGATCCTTGCCGCCTCCATCCGCAGCCCGAACCACGTGCTCGATGCTGCGCGCATCGGTGCCGATGTGATGACCGCGCCGCCAGAAGTGATCAAGAAGCTGGCCTCCCACCCGCTGACCGACAAGGGTCTTGAGCAGTTCATGGCCGATTGGAAGAAGACCGGTCAGAACATCCTCTGATCCGGCCTGAGCGCCAAGACATGCAACCCCTTCCGCCCTTGGCGGAGGGGGTTTTTCTTTGCCCTATGCGGCGTTGCCTTCGACAGTCAGGTGATCGCCCGACCACAGGCCGGGGCGCACCTCGGCCTCGGCCGCGCCTGCGCGGATGCGACGGCACTGCCCCACTGGGATCGCCGGAGCCTGCAACACCAGATCCATGCCCTGCGCCGCCGTCTGGGGCGGCAACGCCGCGTGCATTCCGTCCAAGGCCACCGACACATCGCAGGGCAGATAGACGCTTGCCCCGCCCACGCCGGTATCCTGCTGCCACGGGGTCAGCGGTGCGCCCACGGCACCAACACAGCAAACAGCAGTTTGCAATTCGATCGCCCGCGCCCGTGCACAGCTAAAGACGCGGTTGTAGCCGGTTATCATATCGGTCTTGGCAGGGATGATCACCAGATCAAGGTCCAGCTCGCCCAGTTTCGACCAGAGCGCGGTATATTCCGCATCCAGACAGATCGCGATCACACAGCGCAACCCATTCCATTCAAACAGGTTGATCCCGGTGCCCGCGATGGTCACGCCGCTGGCGCCATTTGCCTCAAGCGGCGTCAGGCTCAGCTTGTTTTGCACTTGCATCCCACCATCCGGCGTCAAAAACCACGCCTGATTGAGGTAGCCCTCGGGCGCGTCGGCCGATGGAAAGGCCACAGGAAATGTGCCGGGCAGCAAGGCGACGCCTGTTTGCTCCACCATGCGGCGCATCGGATCAAGGGCCAGCGCGGCGGTCTGCGCGAGCCAGCCCAGTTGCTGCTCTGCGGGCAGGTCCGCCGGGGCAAAGCTCAGCCATTGTGCGCAGCAAAACTCAGGCATCACCAAAAGCTGCGCCTCGCGCGCGGCAGCTTGTTGCAGACGCACCTCCACACTGGCCAGCCAGCTTTGCAGCGAATCCGGCGCGACCTGAAGATTGGCGGCCCAAAGATCGACAGAGACATGTTCCACTTGAAATTTCCTCGCCCGGCTCTGACCCTGAGCGCCACATCCGGGGATATGCGGCAGGCTGTAATGGCGCGCGCAGCCTTGCGGCTGAATTCCGCGCGTCGACTGAGGCCAACACCGCCGAGAGACTTTAGTTCCCCGAGGCTTCGTTCTACATCGGGCCTCTGACGCAAGGGGGCAACAAAGACCTCAGGCGGCGGGACCGTGACCAGTTTGGGGCAGATCTTGACGCCCCACCATGCTATGACAATGCAAATCAAAAAGAGACGCCCATGAGCAGCAGCCCGAAAATTGACGACGCCCTGCGTGAGGCGATCATTCTAGCGCCTGATGTCATCCTAGACGACAGCGACGTGATGCAGGCGTTGATCGCGGCGAATGAAAAGGCCATGGGCGGCAATATCGTCGATCTGCGCGGCATCGCGATGGAGCGGCTGGAGACCCGGCTTGATCGGCTGGAGGACACTCACCGCAGCGTCATCGCGGCGGCTTATGAGAACCTTGCCGGGACCAATCAGATCCACCGCGCGATCCTGCAAATGCTGGACCCGGTGGAGTTTGAGACCTTTCTGCGCAATCTGGGTGGCGAAGTGGCCGACATCCTGCGCGTCGATGCAGTGAAGCTGGTGCTTGAGTCGGTGCAGAACGACAATGATCCGGCAGTGCAGCGTTTGGGCGATGTGCTGACCGTGGCCGAGCCGGGCTTTATCGACGACTATCTGTCGCAAGGGCGCGGCGGCATGGTGCGCCAAGTGACCCTGCGCGCACTCCAAGACGGGTCTGAGACGCTGTATGGCACCAAGGCGGGCTGGATCCGTTCTGAGGCCTGCCTCAAGCTTGATTTCGGCACGGGTCGCTTGCCCGGCCTTCTGGTCATGGGCGCCGAAGATCCGCATATGTTTGGCCCGCAACAGGGCACTGATCTGCTTACCTTCTTTACCGGCGTGCTGGAGCGATCCATGCGCCGCTGGCTGTCTTGAGCGAGAAGGCAAATCCGCTGCTGATCAGCCCCGCCGCGCGGGACGCGCTTCAGACGTGGCTGGAGCACCAGAGCGCCTTGAAGGACGCGGCAGAGAATACGATCATCGCCTATCGGGGCGATGTGACCGAGTTCCTTACCTTCATGACCCTGCATAAGGGCGACACCCAAGGTCTGGGGGCGCTGGCAAAGATCACCATCAGCGACATGCGCGCTTGGATGGCCAGCACCCGCAGCGGCGGGGTCGGCTCTCGCTCCGTGGCGCGCAAGCTTTCGGCGGTGAAAGCCTTTTATCGCTGGCTGGCCGAGCGAGAGGGGTTCGAGCCCACCGCCGTTCTGCTTGCCCGGTCGCCCAAGTTTCAGAAAAAACTCCCCCGCCCGCTGGCCGAAGACGCCGCCCGCGCGCTGATCGACTGCGTCGAAACCCAAGCACGCGCCCCATGGGTCGCGGCGCGCGATGTCGCTGTGCTGACGATGCTGTGGGGCTGCGGCTTGCGGATTTCCGAGGCGCTCGCCCTTAAAGGCGGCGATGCGCCCCTGCCAAACAGTCTGCGCATCATCGGCAAAGGTGGCAAGGAACGGGTCGTACCAGTCTTGCCTGCCGCAAGCGCTGCCGTCGAAGATTACCTCGCTGTTTGTCCCTACCCGCAAGAGCCGCAAGCCCCGCTGTTTCGCGCCATTCGCGGCGGCGCCTTGGGCGCGCGGGCCGTGACCCAGGTGATGGCCGATGCGCGGATGCAGCTGGGACTGCCCGCCACAGCCACCCCCCATGCCATGCGCCACAGCTTTGCCACGCATCTGCTCGACGCGGGCGGTGATCTGCGCGCGATTCAGGAACTGCTGGGCCATGCGTCGCTGTCGACCACGCAGGCCTATACCGCCGTCGACACCGCGCGGCTGATGGAGGTCTATAACAACGCCCATCCCAAAGCGGGCCGCTGACCCTCTTGCACCCCGCGCCCCAATCGCCATATTGAGACCAAGCGAGGACGACCTCCCCCATTTGGGCAGCCACTCGGGACGACCCGACCAATACCGGGACCGACCCCATGCGCAGCACCGCAGACCGCATCCGCCACGCCATCAGCTTTGAAATTCTCGCCCTTTTGATCGTTACGCCCATGGGCGCTTGGCTGTTTGACAAGCCACTGCATGAGATTGGCGTTGTCACCATCGTCAGCGCCAGCATCGCGACGGGGTGGAACTACCTTTACAACCTCGGGTTCGACCACGCCCTGCGCCGGTTGCGCGGCACGGTGCGCAAGACTGTGCCGATCCGGATGCTCCATGCCGTCATTTTTGAGATTGGCCTGCTCTTCGTGCTGATGCCCTTCATCGCGTGGTACCTGAGCATTTCGCTGATGGAGGCCTTCCTGATCGACGTGAGCTTCGCGCTGTTCTACCTGATCTACGCCTTCGTCTTTAACTGGGTCTACGACGTGATCTTCCCGGTGCCGGAGCCTGTCCGCCCGTCCTAATCGGCCCGCAGGCGGCTGACGAACTCAGCCGCCGCCTCTGCCGGATCGCGCGTGCCTTCAGCCACCGCATCGCTGAGACGGCTGAGATCGTCCTTCGCCTGCTGTGTCTCCAACTGCGCCAAAAGCCGCTGTTTCACGTCCTGCTCGAACCAATAGCGCGCCTGCGCGGCGCGGGTGCGGTCCCAAAAGCCCTTTGTGCGCCGCCATTCGATTAACTCCTGCAGCGCAACCCAAGTCTCGTCCAGCCCGTCTTCCTCAAGCGCTGACACAGCGGTGGCGCGGGGGTAACCTTCGGGGTCTTGCGGGCGTTTGCGCAGCAGGCGCAGGGCACCGGCGTAGTCGGCCCGGGTGCGCGCGGCGGTAGATTTCAGATCGCCATCGGCCTTGTTGATCACGATCAGATCGGCAATCTCCATGATGCCGCGTTTCACGCCCTGCAACTCATCCCCGCCCGCCGGGGCCAGCAGCAAAACGAAAGCGTCCGACATCTCGGCCACCACCGTCTCGGACTGACCAACACCCACGGTCTCAATCAGTACCACGTCGAAACCCGCCGCCTCACAGAGCCGCACCGCCTCGCGCGAGCGGCGTGCGACACCGCCGAGGTGGGTCTGGCTGGGCGAGGGCCGGATGAAGGCATTAGGATCGCGGCTGAGCCGATCCATCCGCGTTTTGTCGCCCAAGATCGACCCGCCCGAACGCGCCGAACTCGGGTCAACAGCCAGCACCGCCACGCGCTTGCCCTGTGCCGTCAGCATCATGCCAAAGCTTTCAATAAAGGTGGATTTGCCCACCCCCGGCGTGCCCGAGAGGCCGATGCGCAGCGCCTGCCGGTCGGTCGGCAGCTTCGCTAACAGCTCTGCCGCCGCCGCACGATGGTCCGCACGGCCCGATTCCACCAGCGTGATCGCCCGCGCCAACGCGCGACGCTCGCCTGCTATGATGCCCTTGGCCAGATCGTCGATATCCATGGGCCAACTTTTGCGGGGGTGGCGCGGAATTGTCCATCCCCACCCTTGGCGCGGCGGCGGCTTTGCCCGATAACCGCACCATGTCCAACGCTGATTTCGCCCTGCCCATCGACGCCGTCCTGCCTGACGTGATCGCCGCCCTGCGCGACACGGGCCGCGTGGTGCTGCAAGCGCCCCCCGGCGCGGGCAAGACGACCCGCGTGCCGCTGGCAATGCTCGACGCTCGCCTGACCACGGGCCGCATCCTGATGCTGGAGCCGCGCCGCCTCGCCGCCCGCGCCGCCGCCGCGCGCATGGCCGAAAGCCTCGGCGAGGAGACCGGCCAGACCGTCGGTTTTCGCGTGCGCGGCGCTTCGGCGGTGTCGAAAAACACCCGCATCGAAGTCGTCACCGAGGGCATCCTGACCCGCATGTTGCAGGACAACCCCGACCTGCCCGGCGTCGGCGCGGTGATCTTTGACGAATTTCACGAACGCTCGCTGAACGCTGATTTGGGCCTCGCACTATGCCTCGAAGTCGCGGGTGCCTTGCGGGACGATCTGTTGCTGGTCGCCATGTCCGCCACGCTTGATGCCGCGCCGGTGGCAGAGTTGATGGAAGCCCCCATCGTCACCTCCGAAGGCCGCAGTTTTGAGGTAGAGGCGCGCTGGCTCGACAGGCCCATTGGCAAACAGCGGCTTGAGAATGCGGTGGCCGACCTGACGCTGAAGGCGCTCGCCGAAGCCCCCGGATCGGCGCTGGTCTTCCTTCCCGGTGAGGGAGAGATCAGGCGGGTGGAGGCGCTTTTGCGCTCTACTCTGCCAAGCGACTGCACCTTGGCCCCGCTCTTCGGTGCGCTGGACTTCAAGACGCAGCAGGCCGCCATCGCGCCCGTGCGGTCGGGGCGGAAAGTCGTGCTGGCGACCTCAATCGCCGAAACCTCGCTCACCATCGAAGGCATTCGCATCGTCGTCGACGCTGGCCGCTCGCGCCGGGCGCTGTTCGATCCCGCATCAGGCATGTCGCGGCTGGTGACCGAACGTGTGACCCGTGCCGAAGCCACGCAACGCGCGGGCCGGGCCGGGCGGGTTGAGGCTGGCGTGGCCTACAAACTCTGGACGCGCGGCGAGGAAGGCGCGCTGGCCGCTTTCCCCCCGGCGGAGATCGAGGCGGGTGACCTCACCGGCTTTGCGCTGGAACTGGCGCTCTGGGGCGCACAGGCCGAAGAATTAAGCTTTGTCACCCCGCCCCATGCGGGCCGTTTGGCCGAAGCGCAGGCGGTCTTGCGCATGCTCGGCGCGTTGGAGGACACGGGCCGCATCACCGACCATGGCCGCAAATTGGCCAAGCTGCCCCTGCACCCGCGTCTGGCGCATATGGTCGCGCGGGGCGGTCCGCGTGCGCCGCTGCTCGCCGCACTTTTGGCCGAGCGCGACCCGATGCGCGGCGCGCCGGTGGACCTATCGCTGCGGATGGATGCGCTGGCCGGGAAACGCACCGCCGCCGCGCCCCATGCCCCGACGCTGGCGCGGATCAAGGCCGAGGCCAAGCGGCTAGGTCGGATGACGACAGCCCATGGGCCGGACGCTTTGGGCGTTCTCGCCGCGCTCGCTTATCCTGACCGCGTCGGCCTGCGCCGCAAAGGTGACGCGCCGCGCTATGTTCTGTCGGGTGGTAAAGGCGCAGTTCTGCCTGAGGCTGACCCAATGGCGGGTGCACGGCTGCTTGTGGCGACCGATCTGGACGGCGACCCACGCGAGGCCCGGATCCGGCAGGCGGCGCTGATCACGGATGCCGAATTACGCGCCACTTTCACCGATCAAATCCACTGGCAGGATGTCTGCCTCTGGTCGCGCCGCGAGGGGCGCGTGCTGACCCGGCAACAAGAGGTCTTTGGCGCATTGGTTCTGGAAGACCGCACATGGCCCGATGCCCCTGCCGATGCGGTGGCCGTGGCGATGCTCGACGGTGTGCGACAGTTGGGGTTGAAACCCGGCAAGGCCGCAACGCTATTTCTGGCCCGTGCGCGGCTGATGTCCGCGCCTTTCCCCGATTTCAGCGAAGCGCATCTGATGGAAACGCTTGATGACTGGCTGCTACCGCATCTGGCAGGTGTACGCAGCACCGGCGATTGGAAGGGGTTTGACATCACCCCGGCGCTGAAAGCACGGCTGACATGGGAACAGCAGCAAGAGTTGGACCGCGCCGCGCCTGCGCATTTCGAAACCCCGCTGGGGCGGCGTGTGGCGATTGATTATAGCGGCGAGCAACCCGGCATCTCGCTGCGCCTGCAAGAGATGTTCGGCGTGACCCGGCATCCGACCGTGGGCGGGCAGCCGCTACAGGTCACCCTGCTCTCGCCCGCTCAGCGCCCCGTGCAGGTCACGATGGACATTCCGGGGTTCTGGGCCAGCTCCTATACCGATGTGCGCAAAGACATGCGGGGGCGCTATCCGCGCCACCCCTGGCCCGAAGACCCCACGGTGGCAGACCCGACCCTGCGCGCCAAACCGCGCGGAACCTAAAACAGCAACGCGCGCCGAAAACGGCGCGCGGTCAGGTCGTGTAGGTTCTTAGAAACTAGGCTGCGACAAACTTCAACGACACACCGTTAAGGCAATGGCGCTTGCCCGTCGGCTCAGGCCCATCGTCAAAGATATGGCCCAAATGGCTGCCGCAACGGTCACAGTGGACCTCGGTCCGGCGCATGAAGAAACTGTTGTCGGCCATCGTCTCGACAGCATTGTCGAGCGGTTGGTAAAAGCTCGGCCAGCCAGTGCCGCTTTTGAACTTGGTCGCGGCATCATAGAGCGGCTGGTCACAGCCCTTGCAGATGAAGGTGCCTGCGCGGACCTCATCGTTGAGCGGGCTGGTAAAGGCACGCTCTGTGTCGCCTTCGCGCATGACCGCAAATTCCGTGTCGTTCAGCATGGCGCGCCATTCGGCTTCCGTGCGCTCAACCTCAAAATTGCCTTCGACATAGGCTGCCAAGGCACCGCGTGCGCCCAGCCCGATGGCGGTGGCGCCCAGAAAGGTCGATGTCAGAAAATGACGTCTGTTCATGGTGTTACTCCTCGCATTGGGGTTGGGATCGCACCGGGCCAGCATGGGGGTACTGGCCCGGCATCACAGTGTGTGTCGCCTATTATTTGGGAACCAACACGCTGTTTACAACGTGGATCACGCCGTTGGACTGGTTCACATCTGCGATAGTTACACGCGATGCATTGCCATTTTCGTCAAGGATATAGACGTTTTTGCCCTTAACCTGAGCCGACAGAGCGTCGCCCGATACAGCTTCAAAGTGGTAGAAACCATCGCTGGACGCGCGCGCTTTGGCGGCGATGTCAGCGGCAGACCATTTGCCTGCTACAACGTGGGCTGTCAGCACTTTGGTCAGCATGTCCTTGTTTTCGGGCTTCAGCAGAGTCTCAACGGTGCCAGCCGGCAGCGCCTCGAACGCAGAGTTCACGGGGGCAAAAACGGTGAACGGGCCTTCGGAGGCCAGCGTGTCGACCAGACCAGCGGCTTTTACAGCGGCAACCAGCGTGGTGTGATCGGCAGAGTTCACAGCGTTTTCGACGATGTTTTTGTTCTCAAACATTGGCGCACCACCCACTTCGGGATTGGCAGCCATGGCACCGGTTGCCAACAGAGCGGCGGTGGCGGTGGCGGCGGCGAAAGATTTGAAGTTGATCATTGGTAGTCCTCCTCAGATGCCTCCCGTTGTGGGCGGCGATGCTGAACCCACGGGCCAAGAGGTGAAGGAGTTTCAGAAAGGTTCAAAAAAATCTGAAGAATCTTCAAGCTACTGTTTTTAAATGAACAAATAAAAACGCCCACTCCGATCTGGGGTGGGCGTTCAACCTTTTTACAGTTCGGCAACGGCGCCGAGGGCCATGATGCCGCCAGTGGGCGCGCCCTCCGGCGCGCCGCCCGGTGGCTCATCGGTAATGGCCAGCGTGATCGCGGCCGCATCAGTTGCCAGATCGGCGGGCAAGGCCACGCGGGTCACGTCGCCTTCAGGCAGAACGCCCAAAGAGATCGGCGCGCGATCGGGCAGAATGGCCCAAAGCTCTAACACACGCCCTTCGGGTGCATTGCCCGAAACCCGACGCAGCGCGATATCGCCGCGAGACATATCCATAACAGCCAGCAATTCTAGCGTACTGTCTTCTGCAACCATCCGGGTAGCATAGACGTCGCCCGGCACTTGGGTCGGCGCCTCGCGCAACATGGGCAGAGCAAGGAAGGCCACGGTCGCCAATGCAGCAACCGAAATGCCCTGCCAGAGCCAGAGGCGCTGCATCAACGGCACATGGCGCGTGGGGAAGAGCCGCGACATCAGCGCCTTGCGCGTCTTGGTGGGCGGGGCGACAGGTGCGATATCATCGGTCAGCGCGACGAAACGCTCCTGCCAATCGGCCACGGTGCGGGCAAAATCGCGGTCTTGCAAAAGGCGCGCGCGTGCGGCCACGCGGTCTTCGCCTTCGAGCAGACCCAACGCCACTTCGGCGGCCAGCAGATCGTCGTCTTGGGGGGGGATGATGGGCGTGTCACTCATGCGCTCATACACTCCCGTAGGCTCATCAACCCGCGCCGTAGCCATGTGCGCATCGTATTAAGCGGCACGTTAAAACGCTGGGCAAGGTCGGCGTAACTGTCGCCATCAAGATAAGCACCGCGCACGGCAGCGCCCCGGTCGGCCTCTAGATCGTCGAGGCAGCCGGTCAGGCGCTTCGCTTCGGATGCGGCAACGGCGGATTGTTCGGGGTTCGGCCCCGGCGCGGCCAGTTCCAGCCCCGGCGTGTCGATATCCTGATGCCCCTTGCGGGTCGCACGCAGCCGATCAATCGCGGTATTGCGCGCAATGGTAATCAGCCACGTCATCGGCGACAGACCATTGGCCTGATAGCGGTCGGAATTATTCCAGATCTTGACGAAACTGTCCTGCATGGCATCCTCTGCTGCGGCCCGTGTATCCAACACACGCAGGCAGACCCCGAATAGTTTCGCGGACACCCGATCATAAAGTGTCTCGAATGCCGCACGGTCCCCCAGAGCGACCTGTCCAATCAGACGCTCGATCTCTTCACGGTCGCTGTTCAAGGGTCACTCCTTTGGGCGGTCATGTCTTTGGCGGCGCGGACGCGGCACATCGCTCATGGTGCGACAGCCGCCATAAAAGTCAACGGCGCATTCCCACCAGACGCTTTCTACGGCACCTTGCCCTATCCTAAGGCATCCGCGCAACCCATCGCGGGAAAAGGAAAATTCGCCACGCTGTTCACAGAGATTGCAGGCTCTGGATGCTTAGGCTACCCAAGTTTCAGAGGGGAATGCGCAAAGGGAGACTGTGCATGCAAAACGCGCTTGAGACGTCATATGACGTGGTGATCGTGGGCGGGGCCATCTACGGCTCGGCCTTGGCTTGGTGGTTGACCAACACGCCGGGGTTTGACGGCGAAGTGCTGGTGGTGGAGCGTGATCCCACCTATGAATTTGCCTCAACCAGCCATACGAATTCCTGCATCCGCCAGCAGTTCAGCGCCCCGGTAAACATCCAGATTTCTCAGTTCGGGGCCGATTTTATCCGCAACTTCCGCCACTTTATGCACGACGATCCCGAGGTGCCGGAGCTGGCGCTGCAAAGCTTTGGCTACCTCTACCTGGCCGACACACCCGAGTTTGCCCAGACCCTGCGGGAAGCGCAGAGCATTCAGGCATCTTTGGGTGCGCATACCCAGCATATGACCAAGGATGAGATCGCCGCGCGCTATCCGTTCTACATGCTCGACGATGTGATCGCGGGCAATCACAACACGGTAAACGAAGGCTATTTCGACGGCGGCACGATGTTCGACTGGTTCAACCGTATGGCCAAGCGTCGAGGCGTGACCTTTATCCACGACGAGGTGACGGGCATGACGCTGAACCCCGCAGGCAGCGCGGTGGAAGCGGTGACGTTGAAATCCGGCGCAAAGGTCTCCTGTGGCACGGTGGTCAATGCCTCAGGCCCCCGCGCGGCGGCGACGGCGCAGATGGCAGGGATCGCCCTGCCCGTGGTGCCGCGCAAGCGCTACACCTTCATCTTTGATGCAGCGGAGCCGCTGGAGATGGACCTGCCGCTGACCATCGACCCCAGCGGTGTGCATATGCGCCAAGAGGGCAAGTATTATATGGCCGGCTGCCCGCCAGAAGATGACTATGACGCAGCTTATGATGATTTTGCCTTTGATCATTCGATCTGGGAGGAGAAAGTCTGGCCCATCATCGCCACCCGCGTTCCGGCCTTTGAGCGGGTCAAGGTGATCAACGAATGGGTTGGGCATTACGCCTTTAACACTGTGGATCAAAACGCAATTGTCGGGCGGCACGACAAGGTCGAGAACTTCGTCTTTATGAACGGGTTTTCCGGCCATGGGTTGCAGCAAGCCCCCGCCATCGGGCGCGGCACGGCTGAGTTGATCACCCATGGCGCCTTTCGCACGCTGGACCTCACCCCATTGGACTACGGGCGCATCACGCGGTCGGAGAAATTTATCGAAAAGGCCGTGATATGAAGCACCCCGAGAACACATTCCTGACGGCCATCCGCGCCGGGAAAAAGCAGTTGGGCCTCTGGGTCTCCCTCTCGGATGGCTATGCCGCCGAGGTGGTGGCCCATGCGGGCTATGACTGGGTGATGTTGGATATGGAGCACGCGCCAAGCGACATGAAATCGGTGCTGGGGCAGCTTCAGGCGTTCTCGGGCAGTGAGACCACGGCGATGGTGCGGCCTGATTGGAACGACGCGGTCAAGGTCAAACGCCTGATGGACCTCGGCGCGCCGGGGCTGCTGTTTCCGATGGTGCAAACCCCCGATGAGGCCCGCGCCGCCGTGGCCGCCTGCCGCTACCCGCCGCGCGGTATCCGGGGGGTGGCCGGGCTGAACCGCGCCAACCAATTTGGCCGGGTCGAGAATTACAACACCGAGGTCGAGAACCAGACCGCCATCCTGATCCAGCTTGAAACCCGCGCCGCCGTGGAAGACGCCGCCGCCTTTGCCGAGGTTGAGGGGATCGACGGTATCTTCTTTGGCCCCGCCGACATCGCCGCTGACATGGGCCATCTGGGCCAGACCCTGCACCCCGAGGTTTGGGAGGTGATCCGCCCCGCCGCCAAGCTGCTGATGGACAGAGGCATTCCCGTGGGCACACTGGTCACCGACCCCGATTTCGCCGCCCAGTTGCTGAACGAAGGCTTCACCTTTGTCGCCTGTGGCACGGATGTGGGACTTCTGGCGAAAGGGGCCGATGCCCTGCGCGACCAAGTGCGCGACAAGATTTCTGAGACGTGAAAGGAAGATGTTATGAAATTTAAGAAACTGGTCCTGACAGGTGCCGCCGGTCGGCTTGGCTCTTACCTGCGTGAGCCGCTGGCCGCGATGTGCGAAGAATTGGTCAGCTCTGACATCGCCGAGGACATCGGCAAGCTTTATGAAGGCGAGCGTTATCAGAAGGCCGATCTGGCAGAATACGATCAGGTCGCGGCCCTGATGGAAGGGGCCGATATGGTGGTGCATTTCGGTGCCATCGTGGACGAAAAACCCTTTATGGAGCTGCTCGGCCCGAACTTCGTCGGCTCTTACAACGTGTGGGAAGCTGCCTATCAGGCAGGCGCACGCCGCGTCGTCTATGCCTCCTCGATCCACGCCGTGGGGATGCACAAGAAATCCGATTTCATCGGCATTGACGCCCCCCACAAGCCTGACACGTTCTACGGCCTCGCCAAATGCTTCACCGAAGACCTCGGCTCCATGTATTGGGACAAACGCCAGCTTGAATCCGTGCATCTGCGCATCCTCAGCGCCGCGCAGGTCAACAACTCCCGTGCGCTTGGCTCGTGGCTGAGCTATGACGACCTGATCCAGCTTGTGACCCGCGCGGTGGACACCCCATCGGTCGGTTTCTCGGTCATCTACGGCGTGTCGAACAACGACCGCGCCCCGGTGGACAATGCCAAGGCTGCCTTCCTCGGTTACCGTCCCAAGGACAACGCCGAGCAATTCGCCGAAAAAGTGCTGGCCGAAGAAGGCCCTGTCGACATCACCGACCCCGGTCAGATGTGCCACGGCGGCCCCTTCGCCAAGGTCGATCTGGGCGAAAGCGGCATTGCACAGATGACCATCGTCGACGACAAAAAAGAGACCTGATCAAGCGCGCAGGAGAGACCGTCATGAAGCTACAAGACCTCGACATCATCGTGACGGCCCCGCCCGCCCCCGGCTGGGGCGGGCGCTATTGGATATTGATCAAGGTGACGACCGATACGGGCGTGACCGGCTGGGGCGAATGCTATGCCGCCAGCGTCGGGCCCGATGCAATGCGCGTGGTGATCGAAGACGTTTTTGCCCGCCATATGCAGGGCGAAAATCCTGAGAATATCGAGTTGATGTTCCGCCGCGCCTATTCCGCGGGCTTTACCCAGCGGCCAGATTTGACCGTCATGGGCGCGTTTTCGGGGCTAGAGATCGCCTGTTGGGACATTCTAGGCAAAGACCGCGACCGTCCGGTGCATGCGTTGATCGGCGGGCGCACCAATGACCGGGTGCGCGGCTATACCTACCTTTACCCACTGCCGCATCACAGCATGGCCGATTTCTGGACCTCGCCCGAGATGGCGGCGGAATCGGCGGCGGACTGCGTGGCGCGGGGCTATACCGCGGTGAAATTCGACCCTGCCGGCCCCTATACGCTGCGCGGCGGGCATATGCCTGCGATGTCGGATATCAGCACCTCCGTGGCCTTTTGCAAAGCCATCCGCGAGGCCGTTGGCGACCGCGCCGATCTGCTCTTTGGCACCCATGGGCAGTTCACCACCGCAGGCGCGATCCGGCTGGGGCAGGCGTTAGAGCCCTATAGCCCGCTGTGGTACGAAGAGCCGATCCCACCAGACGCGCCCGAGCAGATGGCCAAGGTCGCGCGCGGCGTGCGCATTCCCGTGGCCACGGGCGAGCGGCTGACGACAAAGGCCGAGTTTGCGCCCCTGTTGCGCGCCGGTGCGGCAGAGATTTTGCAACCGGCGCTTGGCCGCGTGGGTGGCATTGCAGAAGCCAAAAAGATCGCCACCATGGCCGAGGTCTATAACGCGCAGGTGGCGCCGCATCTCTATGCCGGGCCGGTGGAATGGGCGGCGAATGTGCAGCTTGCCACGGCGATACCGAATATCCTGATGTGCGAATGTATCGAAACGCCGTTTCATGACCAGCTGATCAAAGGGGCGATCCGGGTGGAGGATGGGTTCATCACCGCCTCTGACGCGCCCGGTCTGGGGATCGAAGTGGACGAAGGCCTTGCCCGCGCGCATCCCTATACCGGCGATGGGCTGCATCTGGAGATGCGCGAAGAGCCTTGCGATTATGTGAACGGGAATAATTTCCAAGGCGGCGCGCCAGCGGATAGCCACTAGGCAGGCAGGGCGATGGCCCACGGAAAACCGAGGGCCATCGCCCTGCCTGCGGGTCGGCGCCTGCCGCTTGAATCCGGGCCGGGTGGCTCCTACGCCCTAGCCCAACAACTCCCGCGCCGCCGCCACGATCCCCTCCCGCGAGGGCAGGGTCGCCGCATAGGCCGGACCCGTTGCGATAAAACTATCCTCCGCCGTCAGCCGCGCAAAACGCTCAACACCGCGCTCTGCCATCAGCGCCATCAACGCTTCGGCCTGCCCGCCGGTGCGGCGGCATTCATCAACGATCAGCACAGGCCGATCCCCGATTGCTGCCAACAGCGCCTCTTCCGGCAGTGGGGCCAACCAACGCAGGTCGATCACCCGCACCGCGACACCCTGCTTTGCCAGATCATGCGCCGCCTGCTGGCTCAGGTAATGCCCGTTACCATAGCTCACGATTGCCAGATCCGTGCCCTCTCCAGTGACACCAACCTCGCCCAGACCAATCCGCCGATCAGGTGCCGGATAGGTCCGCATCCAGCCGCCATCCCCGGCCTCTAACAAATCGCGCATCGGATAAAGCGCAATCGGCTCAACAAAGACCACCACTCGCTGCTCTTCCCGCGCCAAACGGTGCGCTTCGCGCAGCATCATCGCCGCATCATCCCCCGCCGAGGGGCAAGCAATGATGATCCCCGGAATGTCGCGCAGCACGGCCAGTGAGTTGTCGTTGTGGAAATGCCCGCCAAAGCCTTTCTGATAGCCCAGCCCGGCAATCCGCAGCACCATCGGATTGCTCCATTGCCCGTCCGAGAAGAACGGCAGCGTCGCCGCCTCGCCGCGCAACTGGTCTTCGGCGTTGTGCAGATAGGCGAGAAACTGGATCTCAGGCATCGGCACGAAACCGTTGTGCGCCATGCCGATGGCGAGACCCAGAATGCTCTGCTCATCCAAAAGCGTGTCGATCACCCGCCCCGGCCCAAACCGGCCCTGCAACTTCTGTGTCACGCCGTAAACACCGCCTTTGCGGCCCACATCCTCGCCCATCAGCATGGTCTCGGGATGCGAGAGCATCAGGTCGTGCAGCGTCCAGTTGATCAGCCGCGACATCGGCTGCGGATTGTCCATCTGCGCCATATCGCTGCCCAAGGTTTCGGCACGGACCTCGGCACTTGGCCCGTTACTGGCCGCGCAATTGCGCTTAGGCGGCACGAGGCTCGCCATCACATCGGATGCCGATTTCAGGCGCGGGCGTTTGATCACCTCTGCCGCCGCTTTCGCCACGGCATCTTGGGTTTCACGGTAAATCGCCAGCGCTTCCTGGGTGGTCATCCCAGCCTCAACCACCAGCCGCGCAGAATGCAGTAGCGGATCATTCGCCTCATCCGCCTCGACCTCTGCACGTGGCAGATATGAAGTCGCCACATCCGCCCCCGCATGACCGTAGAGCCGCACGGTGCGCAGATGCAGGAAGGCGGGCTTACGGTGGACCCGAACATAATCCGCCGCCTCTTTCGCCGTTGCATAAGCGGCATGAAGGTCCAGCCCATCGCCCTCGAAATACTTCAAGCCCGGTCGGGCAGACATGGAGGCTTTGATCCAGCCCGTCGGGGTCTTGGTTGAGATACCGATGCCATTGTCCTCACAGACGAAAAGCAGGGGCAGCGGCACGCCCTGAACGGCGGTCCAGCACGCCGCATTGATCGCGCCCTGCGCGGTGGAGTGGTTGGCCGAGGCATCGCCAAAGCTGCACATCGAAATCGCATCGCGTGGCAATATTGCATGCTCAGGCCGGTTGCGCCGCGCCATGCCGATGGAATGCGCCGCGCCCACCGCCTTGGGCAAGTGGCTGGCGATGGTCGAGGTCTGCGGCGGGATCATCAGCGGGCGCGAGCCCAGCACTTTGTGCCGTCCGCCGCTGATCGGATCGTCAGCAGAACAGGCGAAACTCAGGAGCATATCGCGCAGCATGTCCTGCCCCTCGGCCTGATCGGCGCGGGCGATCTGGAACGCCGCATCACGGTAGTGCAGGAAGGCGATGTCATCGACCCGCAGCGCCGCTGCTACTGCCGCCATGCCCTCGTGCCCAGACGAGCCGATGGTATAGAACCCCTGCCCTTCTTTCTGCATCACGCGGCTTTGCAGGTCGAGCGCGCGGCTCAGCACCTGCGCGCGGTAGAGCTGCTCTAACGCGGCACGATCAAGCGCCTTTTTGTCTGAGGTGGAAACGGGAAAATCCCCCGCCGCGACGCGACGGAGGAAGTTCTCATGAACGATGGCAACGCGGTCCATGGGGCCTCTTGGTATTTAGAGTTTTTGCTGAGGCGAGATGGGGGGAGGTGATCCCCCCAAACCGTTTCTTAAAAGAACGCCTGCAGGCAGGTCTGGGCACGGCCCAGGATCAGCGCGTGAACGTCATGCGTGCCTTCATAGGTGTTCACCGTCTCAAGGTTCATCATGTGACGGATCACTTGGAACTCGCCCGAGATACCGTTGCCGCCATGCATGTCCCGCGACATACGCGCCACATCGAGCGCCTTGCCACAGTTGTTGCGTTTGACGATCGAAATCATCTCAGGCGCGGCATTGGCGGCATCCATCAAACGACCCACCTGCAACGACCCCTGAAGGCCCAGCGAGATTTCGGTCATCATATCGGCCAGCTTCTTCTGGAACAGTTGTGTCTGCGCCAGCGGCTTGTTGAACTGCTTGCGGTCCAGACCGTACTGGCGCGACGCATGCCAGCAGAATTCAGCAGCGCCCATCGCACCCCAAGAGATGCCGTAGCGGGCGCGGTTCAAACAGCCGAACGGCCCTTTCAGACCCTGCACATTCGGCAGCAGCGCGTCTTCGCCGACTTCAACACCGTCCATGACGATCTCACCGGTGATGGAGGCCCGCAGGGACAGCTTGTTGCCGATCTTCGGCGCGCTCAGACCCTTCATGCCTTTTTCCAGAACGAAGCCACGGATTTTGTTGTCGTGTTCTTCGGACTTGGCCCAGACTACGAAAACATCGGCGATGGGGGAGTTCGAAATCCACATCTTGGAGCCGGTCAGCCTGTAGCCGTTCTCGGTCTTCACGGCGCGGGTTTTCATGCCGGCAGGGTCAGAACCCGCGTCAGGCTCGGTCAGACCAAAGCAGCCGATCCATTCGCCAGAGCAGAGCTTCGGCAGGTACTTCTGACGCTGTTCTTCGGAGCCGTAGGCATAGATCGGGTACATGACGAGGCTCGCCTGTACCGACATCATCGAACGGTAGCCGCTGTCGACCCGCTCCACTTCACGCGCAACCAGACCGTAGGAGACATAGTTGCCGCCCAAGCCGCCGTATTCCTCGGGGATTGTGACACCCAGAAGGCCCATGTCGCCCATTTCACGGAAGATGCCTGCGTCGGTTTCTTCATTGGCGAAAGCGTCGATCACGCGGGGCTGTAGTTTTTCCTGCGCATAGGCGTGCGCAGAATCGCGGATCATGCGCTCGTCTTCGGTCAACTGGCTGTCGAGACGGAACGGGTCCGTCCAGTCGAATGTACCAAGGTCGGGTTTGTCTTTGGCGCGCAGCTTGGGGGCTTCGGCAGTCATGAGGCATCCTTTCGGGTGATGTGATTTGCGGCAGTATTGCAAATTGGCGACGCGAACTCTATCGCTGCTTTGTCCTGAGTTCATGAGAAAAAGTCATATGATCGCCCCGCGCCGCTTTTTGCCATCGATCTCGGCCCTGCTGTCTTTCGAGGCGGTCGTGCGGCTTGGCACGGCCACGGCAGCGGCGCAGGAACTGAACCTGACCCAAAGCGCGGTGAGCCGTCAGATCAAGACGCTTGAAGATCAATTGGGTGTGTCGCTGATGATCCGTCAGGGGCGACGGCTCTCACCCACGCAGGCCGGGTTAGAGTATGTAACGCAGGTCCGCGATATCTTGAACCGGCTGGCACAGGCGTCGGTCTCGGCCCGAACCAATCCCACCGGCGGCACGCTTGATCTGGCGATCCTGCCGGCGTTCGGAATGCATTGGCTCGCCCCACGGCTGCGCGATTTCGCGCGGGCGCATCCTGAGGTGACGGTGAACCTTTCGACCCGGCTGCACCCCTTTGCCTTTGCGGGCAGCCGTTTCGACGCCGCCATTCATTTTGGTCATGAAGATTGGCCCGGCGTACGCTACCTGCCGCTGCTGCCGGAAACGGTCGTGGCTGTCTGTGCGCCTGATCTGCTAGCCGAACCGCTGGAGGATGCGCGCGATGTGCGCCACCTGCCCCTGCTCCATTTGGAAACCCGCCCGCGCGGCTGGGCGCGCTGGCTGTCCTCGCTGGGCGTAACTGACGAGCCACCGGGCGGCATGATGTTTGACCAGTTCTCAACCATGGCGCAGGCGGCGATCCACGGGCTGGGTGTAGCGCTGCTGCCGACCTTTTTCGCCCGCCCCTATCTGCGCGATAAGCAGTTGGTTTTGGCCGCATCGCAAACCACCCAGAGCATCGGCAACTATTACCTTGTCTGGCCCGAAGACCGGGACGAAACCGCCGCCCTCGCATCCTTTCGTGGCTGGCTGGCCCAGCAAGCCGAACCGGCGACGAACGAATAAGCCACCCCAAATACGGCCAAAGTTATGCCGCAATCCCTTTGTACAAAATCGGCCAATCCGCCCACGTCGGGCGACCTAAAGGAGCAGATGATGCTACGTTCATACCGCAAAAGCGCGGGCGCTCTGGCCGTTGCCATGAGTGCTTTCGCAACCACAGGAGCATGGGCCGAAGCCCGCAACGTGCTGATTGTCGATGGTGCCTACTTTCCGTCATTCACGCATGTGCAGCCGGGCGATCAGGTGATCTTTACCAACAACGCCACGGGCAGCCATACGATCACAGGCGAAGGAGAGGCTTGGACCAGCGGCGCGATCCCTGTGAACGGCAGCTATACGCTCGACATCGCTGCCGATACTCCCGGCACATTCAGCGGTCAGACCTTAGAAGAGCCCGCTTTTGAAGGGGCAATCAGTTTAGATGAGCCCGCTACACAGTAAGACAACCGCCTCAGAAAAACCAAAGCCCCGCAGCAATAACGGGGCTTTGAGGGTCTAGCGCTCAGGCTTACTGGGCGAAAACCCGTTCCATATCCGCAAAACCCTTGACCTCAATCGGATTGCCCGACGGGTCGCGGAAGAACATCGTCGCCTGCTCGCCCGGCTCTCCTTCGAAACGCAGCGAAGGCTCGATAACGAAATCGACCTCTGCGCCTTTCAGCCGTTCGGCCAGCGCCTTCCAATCGTCCATCTGCAAGATCACGCCAAGATGCGGCATCGGCACCATATGTTCGCCGACTTTCCCGGTGGCTTGCGTTGCAAAAGGCTCTCCCAGATGCATCGAAATTTGGTGCCCAAAAAAGGAATAATCGACCCAAGTTTCGGTAGAGCGGCCTTCGATGCAGCCCAACACGTCGCCATAGAAGGCGCGGGTTTGGTCAAGGTCGCGGACGTTATAGGCAAGGTGGAACGGGGTGAGCATTGGTAATCTCCTATCTATCTGCCGCCTGTGTATCCTGCCGGCGCGAAGGTGCAAGTGCGCCCCGCGCCGCAGCACGGCTCCATGGGCCAAAGGCCGCCACCACGCCACATACAAAGGGCGCGCCCGCAATCGGACGCGCCCTCTCAGGTCAGGTCGAAACCTATTCTTATTTCATCGTGATGCGGCCATCGGTGTAAGGCTTATAGCTGCCGTTCTTCGCCAGATACTCCGCCGTCACATCGGCAAGGTCGGGGCCGAAATCATAGGCATTCTCGGCATCTGTGAACATTGCATAGCCATCGCCGCCATTACGGACGTAGTTGTTGGAAACCGCGCCATATGTCTTTTCAAGGTCAATGGGCGCACCCGCAACCATGACATCGCTGATACGGCTGCCCACCTCTGCCTTGGGATCAAAGGCATAGGACATGCCCGCCACCTGCGGGAAACGACCTGCGCCATCTTCCAATTGGCTTACACCATTTTCCAGCGCCTCAACCAAAGTGGCACCGCTGATTTGGAAGGTCGAGAGCGTGTTTTGAAATGGCAGCACGGTCAGCACTTCACCCATTGTCACCTCGCCCGCGTCGATAGAGGCACGCAGCCCGCCCGCGTTGGAAATGGCCACGTCGATGCCCTGATCCTTCACCCGGTCAAGCATGGCGTCGGAAACGAGGTTGCCCATGGCGCATTCCTGTGCGCGGCAAACATCGCGGCTTCCTTCGATGGTCTCTGATGTCTCAGCCACGACCTTTTGGCGCAACTCTTCCAGCGGCGCAGCACGTTCGGCAACCAGATCAACCGTTGCCTGATCTTCTTCGATAGAGGCATCCAGCAAGATCGGATCGCCTGAGATCGATGTCACCTCACCCGCGTCGTCAAAGGTCACGCTCAACTCGCCCAGATATTTACTATAGGCATAGGCCTGAACAATCGGGACATCGCCAACCATTGTTGGGTAAGCGCCTTCGGCACTGTCATCACTGTTGCTAAGCAATGTGTGAGAGTGGCCCCCAACGATCAGGTCAACGCCGGTCAACTCTTCTGCAAGCCGTTTGTCACCCGCCAGCCCGACGTGGGTCAGCAGGATGATCTTGTTGACACCATCATCCGTCAGCGCGTCAATTTCGGCCTGCGCAGCGTCCGCAGCAGGAGAGAAGATCACCTCAGGTCCGGGCGACGAGGTTTCAGGCGTGTCTTCGGCCAAGACCGAGACGATGCCAATCCGCTCGCCGCCGACCTCAAGCACCGTGGATTTGCCAATCTCACCATCCAGCCCTTCAACATCGCTGACATCGATATTCGCCGACAGCACCGGAAAATCGACCTTTGCTACGAAATCGGCCAGCCCTTCGGGGCCGTCGTCGAATTCATGGTTGCCGACGGCCATCACATCATAATCGAGCTTTGACATAAACTCGGCGGCCATCTCGCCCTTATATCGCGTATAGAAAAGTGAGCCTTGAAACCAGTCGCCTGCATCGAGCAGCAGATGGTTCTCTCCCGCGCGTTCGCGTGCGGCTTCAATCGCTGTGACCATCCGCGCGACGCCGCCGAAACACTTCCCTTCGCCGTTATCCTCGGCGCTACAGGGGCCGTCATATTTGCTGATCGGCTCAAACCGGTCGTGGAAATCATTGGTGTGCAGAATGGTGAGGTTATACTCAGCCGCCGCCATGCCACTGGTAAGCGCCAGTGCGGCGGTCGCCGTCAGGAATCGTTTCATGATAGTTCCCCTATTGGTTGTTATGCCGGTATCGTGGCGCGGCGTCAGGCCTGTGTCAAAGGTCATATCACCTGCCCTATGGTCACCCTCGGGTCTTGACCCCACTCCGCCCGGCGGGCATCAGAAGCCATGCTGATTTTCAAGATATTCCGCGCCGACGAATGGGCGGCGCTGCGCAAAGATGGGGCCACCGATGGGGCGCCGATTGATGTCACCGATGGCTATGTGCATTTCTCGACCGCCGAACAGGCCGAAGAAACCGCCGCCAAGCATTTCAAGGGCGAGGACGGGCTGTTTCTGCTGGCACTCGACAGTGATGCCCTCGGCGATGCGCTGAAGTGGGAGCCGTCACGTGGCGGCGCACTTTTCCCGCATCTTTATCGGCAGTTAAAGATCGAAGATGTGGTCTGGGCGCAGCCCCTACCTGTTGTGGACGGCACGCATGAATTCCCCGCCGGTCTGGGCGAAGCAAGCGCATGATGCCACTACTCGAAAGGTTGGGTCTGCGCGCCCTGCACCGAATTGATCCCGAAGCGGCGCACGGTCTTGCGATCCGAGCGCTGCGCGCGCGCCTTGCCCCCGCCCCCGGCCCTCAGACCTCTGCGCGCTTGCACACAACGATTGCTGGGCTTGATCTGCCGAACCCCGTCGGGCTGGCAGCAGGCTTTGACAAAAACGCGACCGCTGTGGCCCCGCTCAGCCGCGCCGGGTTCGGCTTTATCGAAGTGGGGGCCGCCACGCCCCTGCCCCAGCCCGGCAACCCGCGCCCGCGCCTGTTCCGCCTGACCGAGGACCGCGCCGCAATCAACCGCTTTGGGTTCAACAACGACGGCATGGAAGCGATCTGCACGCGGCTGTCACAGCGCGGCATCGGTGTGCCGGTGGGGCTGAACCTTGGCGCGAACAAGACCAGCCCCGACCGCGCTGCCGATTTCGCCCGCGTGATGACCGCCGCCCGCAATCACGTTGATTTTGCCACGGTCAACGTCTCCTCTCCCAATACCGAAAAGCTCCGCGATCTTCAGGGTAAGGCGGCACTCTCGGCCCTGCTCGAAGGGGTGATGGAAGTGCGCGGTGCCACGCCCGTGTTCCTGAAAATTGCCCCCGATCTCAGCCCGGCAGAGATTGAGGACGTGGCCGAGGTTGCCCAAAATTCGGGCGTTGCTGCCATCATTACAACCAATACCACACTCGACCGGACCGGCCTTGCCAGCGCCCATGCGGGCGAGGCTGGTGGCCTTTCCGGTGCGCCGCTGTTTGAGCGGTCCACCCGCGTGCTGGCACAATTGGCGGGGCTGACGGATATTCCTCTGATCGGCGTTGGGGGCGTCTCGGATGCCGAAACCGCCTATGCCAAGATCTGCGCCGGTGCCACCGCGCTGCAACTCTATACGGCGCTGGTGTTTGGCGGACTTGGGCTGGTGCGCGAGATCACCAGCGGGCTTGAGACACTACTGGCCCGCGATGGTTTTGCCAATGTGGCCGATGCCGTAGGCAGCAAACGCGAGGACTGGCTATGATCACACTTTGGCACAACCCACGCTGTTCGAAATCCCGCCAAACGCTGGCATTGATCGAAGAAGCGGGCGCACCCGTGACCGTCCGCCGCTACCTCGAAGACGTGCCGACGTTGGGCGAAATCCTTGCCGCCCGCGACACCCTTGGCCTGCGTGCCATTGCAATGATGCGAACAGGCGAAAAGGTTTTCAAGGAGCTGGGCCTGACCAAAGACAGCCCCGACGACATATTGGTGAATGCGATGGTCGCGCATCCGATCCTGATCGAACGCCCGATCGCCTTTGCCCAAGGCCGCGCGGTGATTGGCCGCCCGCCAGAGGCCGTTCTAGCGCTGCTTTAACCCGCCGCGCGCTCTAGCGCCCGATAGCGCAGCGCCAATGTGATGCCCCGTGCCACGAATGACACCAGCATCGAAATCCACAACCCGTGGTTGCCAAGGCTCGGCACCAGCACCATTGCCACGGCGACGTAGATCAAAAACGACACCACCATCATATTGCGCATGTCACGCGACCGAGTGGCACCGATAAAGACCCCATCCAGCATATAGGCCGCGCAGCCCAAAAGTGGGGCCGCGACCAAATAGGGCAGATAGACCCGCGCTAGGTCTCGCACCTCAGGCGCTTTGGCCATCAGATCAATGATCGCCCCGCCAAAGGCGACAAAAACCACCGCCAATGCAAGGCTGACCAGCAGCGCCCAGCCTGAGGTCAGCACCGCGCCGCGCCGCAACACATCGCGCTGCCCCGCGCCATAAGCCCGGCCAATAATGGCCTCTGCTGCAAAGGCGAAACCGTCCAATCCATAAGACGTAATCATCAAAAATTGTAGCAACACCTGATTGGCCGCCAGCGTCACATCGCCCAAGCCCGACCCCATGAAAAGGAAAGAGACAAAGATCGCTTGCAGAAGCAGCGACCGGATCAGGATGTCAGTATTCACCTGCATCATCCGCGTCCATCGCGGCCCATCAAAGACCTGCACCCAATCCCGCCATGCAGGTTGTGCAAAGGCGGCACGGCAGAACCACAGCCCCAGTGCCGCGCCGCTCCATTCCGCAAGAAAGGTCGCGATCGCCACGCCTTCGACACCCCAACCAAGGCCGAGGACAAACCATAGGTCGAGCAGGATATTCAGCCCGTTCATCCAAACCTGTATCACCAACACCGCACGACTGCGTTCTTGGGCGATGAGCCAGCCAGTAATCGCATAGAGCGAGATGGCGGCGGGCGCAGACCAAATGCGGATCGCCATATATTGCCGCGCCAAGGCTTCGACTTCAGCAGATGCCGGGGCAACCTGAAACGAGGCCAAAAACAGCGGCAGTTGCAGCGCCATAAGGACCAGCCCCGCGCCGGCACCGATCAGCAGCCCGCGCGTCAGCAGCGCCGCGACTTCACGCTCTTCGCCATTGCCTGCCGCCTGCGCGGTAAGACCAACGGTGCCCATCCGCAAAAAGCCAAAAATCCAATACAGCGCCGACAGGATGATCGCCCCCAGCCCTACAGCGCCGATGGGCGCCGCCGCCCCCAATTGGCCCACAACACCGGTATCGACCGCACCGAGGATCGGCACAGTGGCATTGGAAATAACGATTGGCACGGCGATCTTGAGCACCCGGCGGTGCGTTACCACATCGCGTGCTGCAAGGGCGCCACGCGCCACCGCGCGCACTTCGGCATCGGTAAGCGGTTCGGCCTCGGCGCTCGGCTCAGCCACGCTGCTGCGGCATCAAAAAATGGCCCGTGGCTTGGGCGAAAATACGGCTACGGTTGTCTTGCCACGCTTCAACATGGACGCTGGCATAACGCCGCCCCGACCGGTTGATCCGCGCCCGTGCATAGGCATCCCGCGGCAGACCGGTGCGCAGATAATCAACCGTGAAATCAATCGTTTTGGGCAGGCGTGGCAGATGATCGCTATCCAGATTATCCAGATCAAGCGCGCCGTTTTCCATGTCTTCCCAGATCAAGCCCCAGCTAAGTGTGATGATCGCCGTGATCTCAAGAAACGCCGCCGTTGCCCCCCCGTGCAGCGCAGGCAGGATCGGGTTGCCGATCAACTGCTCTGAAAAAGGCATCACCCCCGTCAGCTCATCGCCGCGCCGTTCAATTTCGATGCCCAAAAACCGGATATAAGGCACCCCTTCAACCATGGCGCGCAGCACGCCGTCGCGACGTTGTTTGACGATCTGAACCGGCTCTGGCTTGCGATGTTTGGTCATTTGTGGCCCTCTACGGTGAAGGTTCCAGTGGCAGTGGCGACAAGGTTCTCGGTATCTTCGTCCGTCGCCGTAGCGCGCACAAAGGCCACGGATCGGGTCACATGATAACAGGTCGCGCGGGTGGTGATCGTCTGGCCCGGGGTCGCTGCGCGCAGATACTCGATCCGCAGGTCCATCGTGGCCGTGGCCGACGGGTTGCTTGGATGGCTCATCACTGCCGCACCGCAACAGGTGTCCATCAGAGCCGATACCGCACCGCCACTGATCACGCCTGTCTTGGGGTCGCCCACCAGTTTGTCATCATAGGGCATCGTGATCTCGGCAGAGCCATCCCCCAGTTCCTGCAACTCCATCCCGAGCGCCATGGAATGGGGCAGCGCCTGAATGAACTGTCGCGCCATTTTCAACTTGTCCGACATGCGGCTCAACCCTTCGCATCTGGTTTTGACCTTTATCATGGGGGGATGGCGAAAGGGCAAGACCACCTGTTGCGCATCCCCGCGCGTGACCATAGTTTGCCTGAAGGGAGTAGATGCTTTGGACGATGAACGCTTAACATTCAAAGAGATGTGCGCGGCTTTTGACGTGACGCCTCGGACGTTGCGCTATTACGAATATATCGAATTGCTGCAACCGCATCGCGAGGGGCGCTCTCGTTTCTATGGCGTGCGCGAACGCGCCCGGATGAAGCTGATCCTGCGCGGCCGCAAGTTCGGCTTTGCGTTGGAGGACATCCGTCAGTGGCTGTTGATCTACGAAAAAGAGGGCACCGAGGCGCAGATGCGTGCTTGGGTCTCTATGGCTAACGGGCAGCTGGAACAACTGGCCGAGCAGCGCCAACAGCTCGAAGAGGCGATGACCGAATTGCAAAAGCTACGCGATGACACCGCTGCTGCAATCGAACCGGGCAAGGGTTAACCCCGCGCCTCTTTTCAACGGATCAGTGGCTGCCGCGCTGCGATAGCTCTGCGATGATCATTTGCAGATCAGCAGCGATGCGGATGAGGTCTGACACCGTATCAGGGCTTGCCTCTCCGGCCAGATCAAATGCGCTATTCTCAATGGTTTCTGACGCAGTTTTCAGGTCCGTGACAACACGTGTGCGCGTTTTCAGGTCAGAACCGTTTTTGAGTCCGTTGCCTGAGCCTTTATTATCTTGATTTCCTGACATGCCTCATACCTTTTTAGGTCAAGCGCCCGCACCTATAGGCTGCCCCCATCGGGGTCATGTCACGCAGTCACGCCACAATGCGGCATGTTATGCCTTTACTTCAGGGTGCCGCGTCTTTCGGGCGCCGCAGCAGCCCCGCCCCCAAGCCTCGAATGGCGGCGGTTGTGCGGTCATTCACATCAAGTTTGGAGAAAATCCGCCGCACAATCGTGTCGACGGTATGAGGTGAAATCCCAAGTATCTCGGCAATGACACCGTTGCTTTTGCCGGTGGCGATCCATTCCAATACCTCAACCTCGCGCGGGGAGAGGCCAAAGTTACGGGGCGATTGGCTTTCCGCCAATACGCAATAGCGCAGATGTGCGATCTGGGCGGCGCAAAGCAGCTTATACAGCGCACTCGGCGACAGTCGCGCCTGTTTGGCGGCAAACCCCAAGCCCACCACGGCAGAATCCCCACCCGGACCGTGGACCTTCAGTGAAACGCCGCCATTTGGATGACGCCGCAGAAGCCCTTCCATATAGAGCGTCTCGCTGCGGGTCAGACGCGCCTCTCTGACAACGTCATACCAGTAGACCGGCAGCACCTGATTTCGGACCATGGCTCCCAGCGGGCTATCGCGCAGTCTCTCAATATCCAGAAACTGGGAATGCCATTGAGGTTCTTCCGCACCTGTGGGCGCAAAGCGGTAAAGGATCGCGGGCGCGCCTGCGCTATCACCATGATAACTTACCAAATCGATCCCATGCAATTGGTAGTAGGCCAGTCCGCAGGCCAGTAGGGTCGCGGCGGTCTTTGCTTCGTGGCAGCCGTGAACCAGTTCATCCAGCGTTTTGGGGTTGTGCTGACTGAGGTCTATCATCTCGCGTCCACTCCCATGCCCAAGCGCCGTGGTGCGGATAACACTGCCCCCGCCGCCTTTGTCAAACCTACGTGTAAATGCTTCGCCCATAAAGTGACGCAACGTATCGCTTACGTCAACGTCAGCTTCCATTGTATCAGAAGTGCCAGTCCCCACCTGAAGTCCAGAAACGACCATCGGAGAGTGATGAGATGACCGCCGACACACTGACCATCCGCCAGATGTGCGACGCCTATGAGGTGACCCCCCGCACCCTGCGGTTCTATGAAGCGAAAGAACTGCTCTTCCCGCTGCGGGAAGGTCAGAAACGTCTGTTCACCAAAAGCGATCGCGCCCGGCTCAAGCTGATCCTGCGCGGCAAGCGCTTTGGGTTCAGCCTCGAAGAAATCCGCCAGTTGCTTGATTTGTACCACATGGGCGACCAACAGCAGACTCAAATCGCCGCCGCCTATGACGTGGCCCGCGCCCGTCTGGCCGATCTGGAATCGCGCCGCGAAGAGCTGAACGAAGCAATCGAAGACCTTAAAGATCAGTTGAAATGGGGGGAAAAGATGATCGCCTCCATGAACCAACCGCGCCGCGCCGCTGAATAAATTCCGACATCCATAAAAAGACCATCCGGAGAGCCTAGATGCCCAGCTACACAGCCCCCACCAAAGACCTGCAATTCGTCCTGCATGACGTGCTGAAAGTCACCGAAAGCAAGACCCCCGGCTATGATGAGCTGGAGCCTGATTTCACCTCCGCCATTCTTGAAGAAGCAGGCAAGCTAACCTCCGAGGTGCTGGCACCGCTGAACGCCGCGGGCGACAAAGAAGGCTGCCGTTTGGAGAATGGCGTGGTCTATACGCCGAAAGGCTTCAAAGAAGCCTTTGAAAAGGTGAAAGAAGGCGGCTGGACTGGTCTCGACATGCCCGAAGCTTACGGCGGGCAGAACATGCCTTATGTCCTCGGCACCGCCGTGGGCGAGATGTTCTCTGCCGCGAACCAAGCCTTCACCATGTATCAGGGTCTCACCCACGGCGCGGCCTCGGCGATCCTTGCTCATGGCACCGACGCGCAAAAAGACACCTATCTGCCCAAGATGGTGTCCTGCGAGTGGACCGGCACGATGAACCTGACCGAGCCGCATTGCGGCACCGATCTGGGCCTGATGCGCACCAAAGCCGCGCCACAGGATGACGGCAGCTACAAAATCTCCGGCCAGAAAATCTTCATCTCCTCCGGTGAACATGACATGGCCGACAACATCATCCATCTGGTGCTCGCCAAGATCGAAGGCGGCCCCGAAGGCATCAAAGGCGTGTCGCTCTTCATCGTGCCCAAGTTCATGGTGAACGAAGACGGCTCCTTGGGTGAGCGCAACGGCGTCTCCGTCGGCTCCATCGAAGAGAAGATGGGCATCCACGGCAACTCCACCTGTGTGATGAACTACGACGGCGCGACCGGCTATCTGCTGGGCACCGAACACAAGGGCATGCGCGCCATGTTCACCATGATGAACGAAGCCCGCGTCGGCGTCGGCATGCAGGGGCTGGCACAGGCCGAAGTCGCCTACCAAAACGCCGTGATCTACGCCAACGACCGCCTGCAGGGCCGCGCTGTGACCGGTGCCGTGGCCCCTGAAAAGCCTGCCGATCCGCTGATCGTCCACCCCGACATCCGCCGCTCGCTGATGGACCAGAAAAGCTTCGTCGAAGCCGCCCGCGCCTTCATCCTCTGGGGCGCCACCATGATCGACGCGGCCCACCGCGCCGAGGATAAAGACGCCGACGGCCTCGTGTCGCTGCTGACACCGGTCATCAAAGGGTTCTTGACCGATCAAGGCTACGACATGACCGTGAAGGCCCAGCAGGTCTACGGCGGCCACGGCTATATCGAAGAATGGGGCATGTCCCAATTCACCCGCGACGCCCGCATCGCGCAGATCTACGAAGGTGCCAACGGCGTGCAGGCGCTCGACCTCGTGGGCCGGAAACTGGCCCAAGACGGCGGCAAACATGTTATGGCCTTCTTCGATCTGGTCAAAGGCTTCATCAAAGACAACGCAGGCCAAGATGCCGAGTTTGACGCGGCCTTCCTCGACCCGCTGAAAGCGGCCAGCAAGGACCTGCAATCGGCGGGCATGTACTTCATGCAGAACGGCATGAAGAACCCCAACCACGCGCTCGCAGGCTCCAACGACTTCATGCATATGTTCGGCCATGTCTGCCTTGGCCTGATGTGGGCCAAAATGGGTTTGGCGGCGAAACAAGCATTGAAGAACGGCAGCGGCGACGCCACGTTCTACGAGACCAAGATCGCCACCGGCCGCTACTATATGGCGCGCCAACTGCCCGCCACGGCGCTGCACCTGACCCGCATCCAATCGGGCGCGGATACTGTCATGGCGCTGGAGGCCGCAAACTTCTAAAACGGGTGGTGGGGGCCTGCCCCCACCCTGCCCAACACCCGGAGAGACCATGCCAAAACGCTTCCGCCTGACCCGCCGCTTCCCCGTCGCCATGACCGAAGAGGGCTACCGCAGGCTCAAGAAGTTCAGCACGGATGCAGGTCTTGATGAAGGGGAAGCACTGTCGTTCCTGTTCGAGAATTTCAACTCGGTCATGAACGAAGAAAACCTGACCGCGCGGCTACGCCTGTTCAACGCCGAACTGGAAAGCCGCAAACGCTGAACCCTGGGGAGGGGCGGATGACGCAAGGCAAGACATCCAGCTGGATGACCGACGAACACCAGATGATCGCCGATATGACGGCGCAGTTCATCAACGCCGAATGGGCGCCCAAGTTCGAGAAATGGCGCAAGCAAGGCCAGATGGACCGCGAGACATGGGCCCAAGCCGGTGAGCTCGGCCTGCTCTGCCCCTCGGTGCCCGAAGAATACGGCGGCGCCGGCGGTGATTTCGGCCACGAAGCCGCCATCCTGATCGAAGGCTCGCGCGCCAATCTCGCCTCATGGGGCCACGGCATCCACTCGGGCATAGTGGCGCATTACATCCTCGCCTATGGCACCGAAGACCAAAAGAAGCGCTGGCTGCCAAAAATGGTCTCGGGTGAGCTGATCGGCGCACTGGCAATGACCGAACCCTCCACCGGATCGGACGTGCAGCGGATCAAAACCAAGGCGACCCGCGACGGCAACGCATACAAGCTCTCGGGTCAAAAGACCTTTATCACCAACGGCCAGCATGCCAATCTGATCATCGTGGCAGCCAAGACCGACCCCAAGGAAGGCTCCAAAGGCGTGTCGCTTGTCGTGGTCGAAACCCACGGCGCACAGGGTTTCCAACGCGGCCGCAACCTGGACAAGATCGGCCTGCATGCGGCGGACACCTCGGAACTGTTCTTCGACAACGTCGAAATCCCACCAGAAAACATCCTTGGCCAAGACGAAGGCCAAGGCTTCTACCAAATGATGCAACAACTCCCGCAAGAACGCCTGATCATCGGCTGCGGTGCGGTCGGCGCGATGGAAGGCGCCGTGGCGCGCACGATTCAATACTGCAAAGAACGCGAAGCCTTCGGCGGCCCGCTGACTCAGTTCCAGAACACCCGCTTCCAACTCGCCGAAGTGAAAACCAAAACCATGGTGGCCCGCGCCTTCCTCGACGAATGCATCAGCGAACATCTGCGCGGGGAGCTAACCGTCGATAAGGCCGCGATGCAAAAATACTGGCTGACCGACACCCAAGGCGAAGTGCTTGATGCCTGCTTGCAACTGCACGGTGGCTACGGCTTCATGCAGGAATATGCGGTCGGCGAAATGTGGGCCGACGCACGGGTGCAGCGCATCTACGGCGGCACAAACGAGATTATGAAGGAACTGATCGCGCGCAATCTCTGACCCCGCGCCCAGCCCCGGCCGCCGCGCAGAGGTATTTAAGAAAGGATGAAAATAAGGGCGCAAGACCCCTCTTCATCCTTTTACTAAATACCGTCCAACCGTGCCGCGAACGACGACAGATTGAGGAGGAATGATACGTGACCATCCAGCTTTACTGCTTTGGCGAATCTGGCAATGCCTATAAGGCGGCGCTCGCTTTGGAACTTTCGGGGCTTGCTTGGGAGCCGATCAAGGTCGACTTTTTCGGCGGCCAGACGCGGCAGCCCGACTACCGCACGCAGATCAATAACATGGGCGAAGCGCCGGTGATGATCGACGGCGATTTGCGACTTACCCAGTCGGGCGTCATTCAGGATTACGTCGCGGAAAAGACGGGCAAATTCGGCGGCCGCGACGCGACGGAACGGCGTGAAATCATGCGGTGGGTGCTATGGGATAACCACAAGCTGAGTGGTGTTGCTGGGATGACCCGTTATCTGATGAATTTCCTGCCCGAAGACAAACGCCCCGCTGAGGTTATTGCCTTTAGCCAAGGGCGGCTCAAGGCGGCTTACGGCGTGCTGAACGACCATCTCGACGGCCGCGATTGGATCGTGGGCGACGAATTGACCAACGCGGACCTCAGCTGCTGTGGGTATCTATATTACCCCGAGCCCTTTGGCTTCGACCGCAGCGACTGGCCGCATATCGACGCGTGGCTCACGCGTCTGAGCGAAACACCGGGCTGGAAGGCCCCATACGACCTGATGCCCGGCAGCCCTGCTGACCGCGCTTGACCATCGGAGGACATGAACATGACCCAAGACGTTTACATCTACGACGCCCTGCGCACCCCCCGCGGCAAGGGCCGCAAAGACGGCGCTCTGCACGAAGTCACCTCTCTGCGACTGTCGGCACAGACACTGAATGCTCTAAAAGAGCGTAACAACCTTGAAGGTCACGCCGTAGAGGATGTGATCTGGGGCAATGTGACCCAAGTCATGGAACAGGGCGGCTGTCTGGCGCGCTCGGCTGTGCTGGCCTCGGACCTTGACGAGCGCATCCCCGGGCTTGCGATCAACCGTTTCTGTGCTTCTGGCATGGAGGCGGTGAACCTGGCCGCCAACCAAGTCAAAGGCGGCGCAGGCAACGGCTATATCGCTGGTGGTGTTGAGATGATGGGCCGTGTCGCCATGGGCGCCGATGGAGCTGCGATCGCCGTAGACCCGACGCTTGCGATGGAGAAATATTTCGTCCCTCAAGGTATTTCGGCCGACATCATCGCGACTGAATTTGGCTTTAGCCGCGATGAGGCCGACCAACTGGCCATGCGCTCCCAGCAGCGCGCGGCGCGGGCATGGGAAGAGGGGCGGTTCGACAAATCGGTTATCACCGTACGCGATCAGAACGGCCTCGCGATCCTTGACCGTGACGAATACATGCGCCCGCAGACCGACATGCAGTCTTTGGGCGGCCTGAACCCGGCGTTCCAGCAGATGGGTGAGGTCATGCCCGGCTTCGACAAAGTCGCGCTGATGAAATACCCGCATTTGGAGCGGATCAACCACATCCACCACGCGGGCAACTCGTCTGGTATCGTTGACGGGGCCGCCGCCGTGCTGATCGGCAATAAGGAGTTCGGCGAGCAGCATGGGCTAAAGCCCCGCGCCCGCATCCGCGCCACCGCCAAGATTGGCACCGATCCCACCATTATGTTGACCGGTCCCGTGCCGGTGACCGAGAAGATCCTCAAAGACAACGGCATGACCATCGGCGACATCGACCTGTTCGAGGTTAACGAAGCCTTCGCCGCCGTGGTTCTGCGCTTCATGCAGGCCTTCGATGTAGACGACAGCAAGGTCAACGTGAACGGCGGCGGCATTGCAATGGGGCATCCGCTGGGGGCCACTGGTGCGATGATTATCGGCATTCTGCTGGATGAGATGGAGCGCGCGGATAAGGAAGTTGGCCTTGCCACGCTTTGCATTGCCTCGGGCATGGGTGCCGCAACCATCATCGAGCGCGTCTGATGGCCTCCAACCATCCTTTCCACGCGGTTGCGGCGCTTGCCGCAACCCGTGGCACGCCGGACCTGCAGATCAAGGTCGAACGCGGTGGCGATTACGTGCGGCTTTATAGCACCGATCCCGCCTTGTTCTTTAAACATCGCGACGATCCCAGTGACAGCTTTGACCGTGAGGCCTTTGGCCAGTCCAAGCGCATCCTGCTCAGCGCCGACGACTGCGACGCCGGCCCCGAAGCGACACTGGACTTGATTGAGGCGCTGCTGGAAAAATTCGCTGACTACACGTTTCAGCGCCCCTAACCCATTGAGGGAGAGAACAATGACCGATTTTACATTGAACAAAGACGCCGAAGGCATCGCCACCATCACATGGGACGTGCCGGGCAAAAGCATGAACGTGATGTCCTTTGAGGGGCTGCGCGATCTGGAAAAACATATCGACGATGCGCTGGCGGATGACGCCGTAAAAGGCATCGTGATCACCTCGGGAAAGGACGGTTCCTTTGCCGGAGGCATGGACCTGAACCTGCTGGCCAAAATGAAAGAAGACGCGGGCGACGATCCAGCCAAGGGTCTGTTCGAGGGCACGATGCAGATGCACGCATTGCTGCGCAAGATCGAGCGCGCGGGCATGGACCCCAAGACCAACAAGGGCGGCAAGCCCGTGGCTTGTGTGATCCCCGGCACCGCTGCGGGCATTGGTTTGGAGCTTCCGCTGGCCACGCATCGCACCTTTGCGGCGGATAACCCCAAGGCGCGGATCGGCCTGCCGGAAATCCTCGTGGGTATCTTCCCCGGTGCCGGTGGCACCACGCGGATGGTGCGCAAGTTGGGCGCGATGGCGGCATCGCCCTTTTTGCTGGAAGGTAAGATGGTTGCGCCTGCCGCTGCGGTGAAGGCTGGGATTATCGACGAGGTCTCTGACAACCCGATGACCGCGGCGCGTGACTGGGTGCTGAATGCCAAAGACGCCGATCTGGTGAAACCTTGGGACGCGAAGGGGTATAAAATGCCCGGCGGTGCGCCCTATCATCCAGCGGGGTTCATGACCTTTGTGGGTGCGTCAGCCATGGTGAATGGCAAGACACAGGGTGTATATCCGGCGGCCAAGGCGCTGCTCTCGGCAGTCTATGAAGGCGCGCTGGTGCCTTTCGACACGGCTCTGAAAATCGAGGCGCGCTGGTTCACCAATGTGCTGATGAACCCGTCCTCGGGCAATATGATCCGCTCGCTTTTCCTTAACAAAGAAGCGCTGGAGAAGGGGGCCGTGCGTCCCGAAGCTGTGCCAGACCAGCGGGTGAAGAAGCTGGGCGTTCTAGGTGCGGGCATGATGGGCGCGGGCATCACGCTGGTGTCGGTTCAGGCGGGCATCGAAGTTGTGCTAATCGACCAGACCCAAGAAGCAGCCGACAAGGGCAAGGCCTATTCCGCGAGCTATTTCGACAAGGGCATCGCCCGCAAGAAATCGACCGAGGAGAAGAAGGCCAAGGCGCTGGACCTGATCACCGCGACCACCGATCTGGATGCGCTCAAGGGTTGCGATCTGATCATCGAAGCGGTGTTTGAAGACCCCAAGGTGAAGGCCGAGATGACCCAGAAGGTCGAAGCGGTGATCCCCGAAGATTGCATCTTTGCCTCCAACACCTCGACCCTCCCGATCACCGATCTGGCCAAAGCGTCGAGCCGCCAAGAGCAGTTCATCGGCATTCACTTCTTCTCACCCGTTGAGAAGATGTTGCTGGTGGAAATCATCAAGGGCGCTGAGACCGGCGACCGGGCCGTGGCCAAGGCGCTCGACTATGTGCGCCAGATCCGCAAGACCCCGATCGTGGTCAACGACGCGCGCTTCTTCTACGCCAACCGCTGCATCATTCCCTACATCAACGAAGGTGTGCGCATGGTGCAGGAGGGTGTTGAGCCTGCGCTGATCGAGAATGCCGCCAAGCTAGTCGGCATGCCGCTCGGCCCGCTGCAACTGATGGACGAGACCTCGATTGATCTGGGTGCAAAGATCGCCCGTGCGACCAAGGCGGCGATGGGTGATGCCTATCCGAACGACGATCTCGATCCGCTGGTGTTTTGGATGGAAGAAGAGGGCCGTCTGGGCCGCAAAGCCAACGCTGGTTTCTACAGCTATGACGCCAAGGGCAAACGCGAGGGGCTGTGGCAGGGCATGGGCGACAAGTACCCCGTGGCCGAGGAACAGCCCGATCTGATCGAAGTGCAGCACCGTCTGCTCTTCTCGCAGACGCTGGAAGCCGTGCGCGCGCTGGAGGAAGGCGTGTTGATGGACATCCGCGAGGGTGACGTCGGCGCGATCCTTGGCTGGGGCTTTGCGCCGTGGTCCGGTGGCCCGCTGAGCTGGCTTGATATGATCGGCGCGCCCTATGCGGCAGAGCGTTGTGACCAGTTGACCGAGAAGTTTGGTGAGCGGTTTGCTTGCCCCGAGTTGCTACGCGAGATGGCTCAGAAGAACCAGAGTTTCTACGGGCGGTTCAACCCGGACGCCAGCAAGGCAGCATAAGAGATCGGGGCGCTTCGGCGCCCCTTTTTCGTTAAGGTAGTCCCCGGCCCGGAATCAAGCCGCAGGCGCCGGGCCATCGCCTGCCCGCCCCACCGGGTAGGCGCTGGCCCTACTCGCGCACCTCGGGGTAGCCGTAGCCAAAGCGCGCGATGTCCTCCGCGCAGACCTCGGCCACAATATCGCGCAACTCCGGCGTATATTCCGCCCCGTCCCGCGCCGAGGCATTCACCTGCGGCAAGTCCAACGCGAACCCCAGATGGTCAAACAACGACAGCGCATCCGCCGCAAAATGTTCCAACCGGATGTACAGATCACAACGCTCGCGTCCCGCCGCATCCTCCATATACCGCCGCGCAGGCCACGCCCGCAAACTCGCCTGCGTTTGCGGGTGCCGCAAGAACCCCGCAAAATTCTCCGCTTTGGCTAGATGCACCGCTGGATGGTCAAACCTCTGCCCACGCAGCCAGCGATAATAGCTCGCCACCCGGTCCCACGGATTGCGCACCAGCGTAAAGCAGAACAGCCCGCCCAAATCATCCTCCGACACCAACCCGTCGACATCGGCCAGCGTAGAATGCTTCCACAACCGCCCCGCCGCCTGCACCCCCTGCAACCGCCGCCGCCGTTTCAGCGCTTTAGGCGTGTCGCCCAACATCAGGTCATCCTTCATCGCCCGCCCTTCCAACGCCAGCGCCAGCGAGGTACCACCCGTCTTTGGGATATGCACAAAGGCATAGCTTCGGCCCCGGCTGATGATCACTCCACCGCCTCCGGCGCACGCAAGGTCGAAGGCTCTTCGCTGCGTAGGGCGATCACCGCGCCTGCAAGCGCGATCAGCGCCATGCCAGCGAATGCCAGCGGCGGCACCTGCTGGCCCCAAAGCATGTAGGCCCAGAAGCTTGCGAAGATCAGCAAAGAATACTCAAAAATCGCCACATGCCCGGCCTCGCCCAACTGATAACCGCGCACCAAGAGCCCGATCCCCACCAAGGACCCCGCCGCCTGCACCGCGATCCAGAACCACATTGGCCCGTCAAGTGGGCCCCATGTGCGACTGACAAA
The DNA here is from genome assembly GCF_022788715.1 of Sulfitobacter sp. DSM 110093. Taxonomy (NCBI): domain Bacteria; kingdom Pseudomonadati; phylum Pseudomonadota; class Alphaproteobacteria; order Rhodobacterales; family Roseobacteraceae; genus Sulfitobacter; species Sulfitobacter sp. DSM 110093. The sequence goes on along the minus strand of NZ_CP085167.1, from coordinate 824,579 downwards.
ACCTTCGGCGCCCGTCACCTCTGCCCCCGGCAATACCAGAACGCCAATCGCACCCATCACCGCCAACATTCCAAAGAACCCTGCGGTCATGACCATCGTGCTTTCGCCCTCGCACCAAGCCCGCGTGGCTACGGCACCAATCGCATAAAGCCCCCCGGCCAGCAGGGGCAGAAAGGCGATGGGATCCAGATCGCTTGGATCGGGGCGGATCACCATCAGCGCCCCGGCAAAGCCGACGACTACAGCGCCCCACCGCCATGGGCCGACCCGCTTGCCCTGAAACAGGGCCGAGATCATCAGCACAAAAAGCGGTGAGGTGAAGAGCCCTGCTACCACCACGCCGATGGGCAGAAACGCCAGGCAGCCGAAATAGATCAACATGGCGCCGGCCTGAAACAGGCTACGCCCCGCCACGGCCCAGAATCGCCGGGGCCGCAGAATGCCGAACCCCAAGGTTGCCAGCACCATTAGAATGGCCACGGCCATGACACCGCGTACGAAATGAAACTGCCAAAGCGAACCACGTTCAGTGATGAAGGGGACGAAGTTGTCCGTCAGCCCTAAAGCCGCCATACCGCCCACCGCGCAAAGCGCCGCCAGACCCGATTTCACCGCTGCGTCCTGCATTTGCCCTCCTTTTCGCTTCTTGCCCTCTTTTCAAAGTCACGTCCCGACAGCAATACTCAACCCCAAATCGCAACCAATGCCTTGGGAGGGGTCGCATGGGGTGGATGAAAGACGAAATCGGGCTTGAAAAATGCGCGGCAAATTATGTGCCGCTGTCGCCTTTGTCACATCTGCGCCGCGCGGCGCATGTCTTTGCCCATCATACAGCGGTGATCCATGGCGATCACCGGGTAAACTATGCGCAGTACCATGAGCGCTGCACCCGGCTGGCTTCGGCCCTTGCCAAGATGGGCGTCACACCGGGCGATGTAGTGGCCACGTTAATTCCCAACCTGCCCGCTCAGGCCGAAGCGCATTTTGGCGTGCCTGCCTGTGGTGCGGTGCTAAACACCATCAACATCCGTCTTGATGCCGGAACGGTTTCCTACATCCTTGATCATGGCGGCGCGGTGGTGCTGCTGGTCGACAGCGAATTCATAGACCTTGCCGAAACCGCCTGCGCCCAGATGGAAGGCACGCCACCCGCGATCATCGAAGTGCCTGACGCTGCAGCAGGGCATCCCGCAACCACGCGGCATCCTCTTTACGAAGACATGCTGGCAGAGGCCGATCCGGCCTTTGATTGGCTCACGCCACAAGACGAATGGGAAAGCCTTGCGCTGAACTATACCTCTGGCACCACGGGGCGGCCCAAGGGCGTGGTCTATCACCACCGTGGCGCTTACCTGATGACCATGGCCACGGTGGTGAGTTGGCAAATGGTGCTGCGCCCGGTCTTTATGCAGATCGTGCCGCTGTTTCACTGCAACGGCTGGAACCACACATGGATGATGCCTCTACTGGGCGGCACGCTGGTTTGCTGCCGCGACATCACGGCAACTGCGATTTATGACGCCATCGCCGATCACGGCGTCACCCATTTCGGCGGTGCGCCGATCGTGCTGAACATGTTGGTCAATGCCGCCGCACAAGACCGCCGCGCTTTCGATCACACTGTCGAGGTCTTCACTGCTGGCGCACCTCCTGCCCCCGCGACCCTGTCCAAGATCGAAAAGCTCGGCTTCAACGTCACACAGGTCTACGGGCTGACCGAAACCTTCGGCCATGTCACGGAATGCCTCTGGCAAGGGGATTGGGACGCGCTGTCAGAAAACGAACGCGCCGCGATCAAAGCGCGCCAAGGCATCCCCATGCCGATGATGGAAGACATCACCGTCACTGACCCTCAGATGGCCCAGACCCCGCGCGATGGCAAAGCGCAGGGCGAGATTATGATCCGGGGCAATGCGGTGATGAAAGGTTATCTCAAGAACTCTGAGGCCACGGCAGAAGCTTTCGCAGGCGGGTATTTCCACTCCGGCGATATCGCGGTGCAGCACCCAGACGGTTACATCCAGATCGCCGACCGCGCCAAAGACATTATCATCTCAGGCGGAGAAAATATCTCGAGCGTTGAGGTCGAGGGCGTTTTGATGAGCCATGACGCGGTCAATCTTGCCGCCGTTGTGGCCCAGCCGGATGACAAATGGGGCGAAGTCCCTTGCGCCTTTGTTGAATTAAAGCCCGGGGCGGACACCAACGAAGACGCGTTGATTACCTTCACCCGCGAGCGACTTGCCGGGTTCAAAACCCCAAAACGCGTAATCTTTGACGAATTACCCAAAACCTCCACCGGGAAAATCCAGAAATTCGAACTACGCAAGCGGGCTGCAACACTCTAACGCGCACGCATTATGTCACCTCCCATTGCTGATCCCGCAGCGCGTGGTAGAGTGGCGAAAACTGACAGGCCCGCAGCAGAACCCCATGACCGCCTTGACAAAATACGCCCGGCTCGAAGCGACGGGCCTTTGGCGCGCCACGCCCGATGCGCAGCGGCGCGAGGTGATCGTATCTATCGGCGATGCGACGCTGGTGATCAGCGATCTCAAGGATCAAGCGCTCACCCATTGGTCGCTGGCGGCGATTGAACGGGCCAACACGGGCCAACTGCCCGCGCTCTATCATCCTGACGGTGATCCGGGCGAAACGCTGGAGCTGCCCGACAACGAAACCGACATGATCGAAGCGATCGAAAAGCTGCGCCGCGCGATCAACCGCAGCCGTCCAAAACCGGGCCGCTTGCGTTGGGTGGGCATGGTGGCATCGGTGGCCGTGGTGGCAGCACTCGCGTTGTTTTGGATGCCCGGCGCGCTGCGCGATCATGCGATCAAAGTCGTGCCGGATGTAAAACGCGCCTCGCTTGGAACCGCGCTGCTGAAACGGCTCGAACGGGTCTCTGGCCCAGCCTGCGAAAGCCCCGGGGGCAGTGCCGCATTAACGCGGCTATCGAACCGTTTGGACGTTGGGCGCGTGGCGATCCTACCTGATATGACCCGCGCCAGCCTACATCTGCCCGGACGCCTTATCGTGCTTGATCGTGCGGTGCTAGAGGATCACGAAGAACCCGATGTTGCCGCAGGCTATGTGCTGACCGAAGATGTCGCGCGGATGGAACATGACCCGCTGCGCGCCCTGCTCGAAGCCGTCGGCCTGCGCGAAAATTTCCGCCTGCTAACCACCGGCGATATCTCTTCCGAAGCGCTTGACGCCTACGCCGAAAAATTGCTGCTGCGCCCGTCCGCGAACCCGCAGGTCGACACACAGCTGGCGCGTTTTGCCAAGGCAGAGCTGCGCAGCAAACCCTATGCCTACGCGCGTGACATCACTGGCGAAACCACCCTGCCCCTGATCGAAGGCGACCCGATGAACGGCAAGCTTACCGCGCCACTTCTGTCAGACGCTGATTGGCTGCGGCTGCAAAATATCTGCGGCGGATAAGAAATTTTACCAGACTCACAAAAAAGGCCAGCCGGGCAATGCCGCGGCTGGCCTTTTGCTGTCATTTCAATTCGCTCAGCGGCGCAGGTAGGCATCCCGGTAGCCCGCGCGGCGCAGTTGGCTGACCGCGGATTGAACCGACCCGCCCGCGATGGGACCGGCCTGAACGCTGTGGTAGGTCTTGCCGCCCCGAGTCTGCTTGCCGATGCGGGCGGGCAATCCCATGCCTGAAATCTCACGCGCGGCGCGCTGTGCGTTGGCGGGGTTGCCGAAGACACCAACCTGAACATATCCCGCCTTAGAGGTCGTTTGCGTGGCCGAGGCCGAGCGGCTGGAATAGACCGGCTTTGCCTTAACCGGGCGTGCATCACGATGGACCGGCGCGGCATTGCGGTAGCGGATGACCCGTTTGACCACCTGCCCGTCGCGCTCCACGATTTTGACCACCCCGAGCTTCCGACGCTGAGTTTCGATGTCGAGGTAGGGGTAGATCAGCGGCACTTTCGCGGTCACGTCTTCCCCGGTCGCCCTATTCACCAAACGGCGCGGCACCGTCTGGGTCCAGATCAGCAGCATGTCTGCACGGCCATTCAAGGTCTGCTCGGCGCGGTGCGGGTTCAGGCGGTCGTCTTCCCAGACCTTCTTGTAGCCATGCGGCACCTTCACGTTGGTGGTGTTCTGACGGTTGATCGCCACATGTTTCGGCACGATCCGCGTTTTTGCACTCACGGCTTTGGCGGGCGGTGCGCTTGGAACCGGTGCAGCAACCACACGAGGCGCGACAATCCGCGCCGGAGCGCCTGCAACACCCGGCATCATCCCTGCACTGCGGTAGGGCTGCGGCGCCGTAGCGCGCTGCGGGCCTGAGGGGGCATGGCGGCCCGTAATGGGCTCGGCCTGCGGGCCACAACGTACGGTATACCCATCACCGCGCCGCATATAGCGCTGCGACAGAGGCGATGCCGCAGGACACGCAGTGGCAAATCCAGTTGGCGCTGGCGCGGCCAGAGCCACGGGTTTGCTTGGCACCACAGGCACAGGGCGCGGCGCGGTCTGACGCACGACCTTGGGCGCGGCTGTTCGAATCGGTGCGGGGGCCACACGGCGGACCACTTTTTGCGGTGCGGGGCGGGCGACCGGCGCTTTGCGCATCTTTGCTGGGGCGGCAGAGGCTTCGGCGACGCGGGTCGGCTCGGCCGATGGCGGCGCGGCGCTGGCTGGAACCGTTTCGGCAGCTTTCGCCGCCGAGGCCGTTGCTGTTTGAGCGCCATTGGTGGGCTGGAACCCACAGACCTGATCCCGTGCCCGGCTCATGCGCGGCACCCATGACACATTGCCATCGATCCCTGCGCGGATGAACACACATCCCGCGCTATCTACATATTGCTTGCCCTTGTAAGAGGACGGCGGAAATTCGGCTGGCTGGCTGCGGCTGTCTTGTGCCTGCGTCTGCGATCCGCCGACGCCCAAAGCGGCCACGATCACTGCCATGGCAATACTTCTGGTAAGTGTCATCTAATGCCCCCACACTATCTGGTAGAACGATGCATCAGCGCGCGGCCTGAGTAAAGCACCGCGCGCTAAATTGCTGATCTTACCGGATCACTTGGTGCCAAACATCCGGTCGCCCGCGTCGCCGAGACCCGGAATGATATAGCCCTTCTCGTTCAGCGCTTCGTCCAGCGATGCCGTGACGATGCGTACATCAGGATGAGCTTCCTTCATCGTGGCCACGCCTTCGGGCGAGGCAAGCAAGCAGAGGAAAATGATATTGGTGGCCCCCGCCTGTTTTAGCAGATCAATCGCGGCGACCGAGGAGTTGCCGGTGGCGAGCATCGGGTCCACAGCGATCACCAGACGATCATCCAGCCCTTCGGGCACCTTGAAGTAATACTGCACCGGCTGCAGCGTCTCTTCATCACGATACAGACCGACAAAACCGACCCGCGCCGAGGGGATCAGTTCCAAGACTCCATCCATCAGACCGTTGCCCGCTCGCAGGATCGAGATCAGCGCCAGCTTTTTGCCGTCGAGCGTTGGCGCGTCCATCTCTTGCATCGGGGTCTCGACCCGTTTGGTCGTCATCGGCAGGCCGCGCGTGACCTCATAGGCCAGCAACTGGCTGATCTCACGCAGCAACTGCCGGAACACCGCCGTGGGCGTGTCCTTGTCGCGCATGATGGTCAGCTTGTGCTGCACCAGCGGATGGTCGACGATCGTCAGGTGATTGGGGGTATCGGTCATGCGGCAGGCTCCTTTATTTGCCTCGCTTCTAGCCGCACAAGCGCCCCGCTCGCAAGCAAAGGCTGCGCGGCTAGCGCGGCACCTCCACCCCCAGATGCCCGGCGACGAGCGCGGCGACATCGGTAAAGCCGATCTGCCCCAGCTCCCCTGCCCCGGTCCCGGCGACCAGCACCGGCACCCTTTCGCGGGTGTGATCGCTGCCCGCCCAAGTGGGATCATTGCCGTGATCCGCTGTGACGATCAGCATATCGCCCTCGCGCAGCGCCGCGATCACCTTGCCGATCTCACCGTCGAACCACTCCAACGCGCGGGCATAGCCCGACACATCGCGGCGGTGACCATAAAGGCTGTCGAACTCCACGAAATTGGCGAAGGTCAGGCTGCCGTCTTCGGCCTCATCCACCAGATCATGCAGATGCTCCATTAGCTTGGGGTCTGGCCCTTTGCGCAACTCATCAATGCCTTGCATGGTAAAGATGTCGCCAATCTTGCCCACCGCATAGACCCGCCCCCCCGTGTTCTGCACCCAATTGGTCAGCACGGGTTTGGGCGGGGTGATAGCATAGTCGCGGCGGTTCGCGGTGCGCTGGAATGCGCCCGGTTCGCCGGTGAAGGGCCGCGCGATGACACGGCCCACCTTCATCTCATGCAGGCGCGGTGCGATGTCTTCGCAAAGTTTTAGCAGGCGGTCGAGGCCAAAGGTCTCTTCATGGGCGGCGATCTGGAAAACACTGTCGGCGGAAGTATAGCAGATCGGCCAGCCGCTTTCGCAATGCGCTGCCCCCAACTGCTCAATGATCGCCGTGCCGGAGGCGTGGCAATTGCCCAAGATGCCGTCGGTGCCCGCCAGCCGCGCGACCTCTTCGGTCAGGTCGGCTGGAAAGGCCGGTGTTTCATCCGGGAAGTAATGCCAAGCCCAAGGCACCGGCAACCCCGCCAACTCCCAATGGCCCGAAGGGGTATCCTTGCCCTGCGAGATTTCCGTTGCGGCGCCCCATCGCCCCTCTGGTGTCGCCCCCAAACCCGGCGCGTCCATCCCGCTGGCGAGCGTCAGCGCAGCGCCCAGCCCCAGCCTATCAAGATTGGGCAGGGCAAGCGGCCCGCTGCGGCCCTCTTCTGCCTTACCAGCCGCACAGGCCTGCGCGATATGTCCCAGCGTGTTGGCCCCGGTATCGGGCAGATCGCCGTTAAAGAATGCCGCCGCATCCGGCGCACCGCCAATGCCGACCGAGTCGATCACGACCAAGAATGCACGTCCCATCAACCGATCCTCTCCAAGATCAAATCCGGTACTTTAACCGGCGTGTCGCCCAATGTGATCGCCGCCAAGACTGCTGCCTTTGCCGTATCCGCAGCCTCTGGCCGCGCGGCGTGGATCATCGCCAGCGGCTGGCCTGCTCGCACCTGATCCCCCAAACGCAGTACTTCCGATAGGCCCACGGCAGGATCGATCTGATCCGCCTCGACCACCCGGCCCCCGCCAAGGTTAACCACCGCCATGCCAAGCGCTGCCCCGTCGATCGCGCTGATATAACCATCACGCGGCGCAGGCACGGCGCGAATTACGGGGGCTTCGGGCAGAACGCGCTGCCACTCTTCAGCAAAATTTGCGGGCGCACCCATGGCGCTCAGCATCCGCACAAAATGGTCAAGCGCGCGACCATCGGCGACTGCCGCACGCAGAGCCTCTGCTCCCGCTTCCGCAGTCGCCGCCAAACCACCGCTGGCCAACAAACCGCCACCAAGTTCAACGGTCACATCAAGAATCGGCCCCGATGTAAGGCCAGTCAGAACCCGCATCACCTCGGCCACCTCCAGCGCGTTGCCTAGGCTTGGCACCAACGGCTGGTTCATGTCGCTGATGATTGCCGTGGTCGGGCAGCCCGCCGCCGTTGCCGTGCGGCTTAGCGCTTGGGCCAAGGCGCGCGCCTCAGCCAAATCTTTCATGAACGCACCGCTGCCAACCTTCACGTCCAGCACCAGCCCGTCCAGCCCCGCCGCGAGCTTCTTTGACAGGATCGACGCGGTAATCAAATCGAGCGAATCCACGGTCGAGGTCACATCCCGCACCGCGTAGAGCCGACGGTCTGCTGGGGCAATGTCGCCGCTCGCGCTGACAATGGCGCAGCCCACGTCCCGCACGACCGCGCGAAATTGCCGTTCTTCCAGCTGTGTGCTGACGCCGGGGATCGCCTCTAGCTTATCAAGCGTACCGCCCGTGTGGCCCAAACCCCGGCCCGAGATCATCGGCACATAGGCCCCGCAGGCCGCCAGCGCCGGCGCAAGGATCAGCGATACGCAATCGCCCACGCCCCCGGTGGAGTGCTTGTCGAGCACAGGGCCGTCCAAATCCCACGCCAGCACCCGCCCCGAATCGCGCATCGCCAGCGTCAGCGCAACGCGGCCCGGTTCATCCAAGCCATTAAGGCAGATGCCCATGGCAAACGCCCCGGCCTGCGCGTCGCTGACCCTACCATCTGCCAATGCACCCGCCATCCAAGACAGCGCATCGGTGTCCAACACCTCGCCGTGGCGCAGCCGCGCCAGAATATTCCGCGCGCTCATGGGTTTAACCTTGCATATGGGCGACACCAAAGGCCCCCGGCAGCAGTTCGCCCATGGTCATCTGCTGCTCTTTGCCCGCCACGGTCGCCATCGTCACCGATACCGCACCGCCCGAAAACTCTGCCAGCTTTTGACGGCAGCCCCCGCAGGGCGTGACTGGCAGATCACTGCCCGCCACCACATAGACTTCGGCGATCTCACGCTCGCCCGCCGCGACCATCGCAGCAATCGCTCCGGCTTCGGCACAGGTGCCCTGCGGGTAGGCGACGTTTTCGACGTTGCAGCCGCTGAACACCGCGCCCGACGCCGTGCGGATCGCCGCGCCAACCTTGAAATTCGAATAAGGCGCATGGGCATTTTCCCGCACCAACACAGCCACTTCGCGCAAATCAGTCATGAATATCTCCCTTTGGAGCGAGTATAGAAAATTGCCCCACCCAGTGCGATGGAAAACGCCGCGTCACGCACGGCGGTTAATCTAGGTATCACGTAGACACGGGCCGATGACCATCTAATCCAAATGCCGCTTTGCTTGCGCGCAAAAATTAGTTTAACGCTAAACCATTATTCGGGAGAAGCACAAACGATGTCCGACACCCCCAACTTGCGCCAAGCAGCATTGGATTACCACGAACACCCGCGCCCCGGCAAACTTGAGGTGCGCGCCACAAAACCGCTGGCCAATGGCCGCGATCTGGCGCGCGCCTATTCGCCCGGCGTGGCCGAGGCTTGTATTGAGATAAAGAACGACCCCGACACCGCCGCCCGCTACACTTCGCGCGGCAATCTGGTGGCCGTGGTCACCAATGGCACCGCGGTACTGGGGCTGGGCAATATCGGCGCGCTGGCCTCCAAACCGGTGATGGAGGGCAAAGCCGTGCTCTTCAAGAAATTCGCCAACATTGACTGCTTTGACATCGAACTTGACCAAGCCGACCCCGAAAAACTGGCCGAGATCGTCTGCGCGATGGAGCCGAGCTTCGGCGCGATCAACCTCGAAGACATCAAGGCCCCCGATTGTTTCGTTGTCGAGAAAATCTGCCGTGAGCGGATGAACATCCCCGTTTTCCACGATGACCAACACGGCACCGCCATCGTCGTCGGCGCCGCTGCGAAAAACGCGCTGCATGTCGCGGGCAAAAAGTTCGAGGACATCAAGATCGTCTCGACCGGTGGCGGGGCGGCGGGGATCGCCTGCCTCAACATGCTGCTGAAACTCGGCGTGAAGCGTGAAAACGTCTGGCTGTGCGACATCAACGGGCTGGTCTATGAGGACCGGACCGAGGATATGAACCCCAGCAAAGCGGAATATGCGCAGAGGTCCGATCTGCGCACGCTGGACGATGTGATCGACGGGGCGGACCTCTTCCTCGGCCTCTCCGGCCCCGGTGTGCTGGCGCCTGAAATGGTCGCGAAAATGGCCAAGCGCCCGATCATTTTTGCGCTGGCGAACCCCACGCCCGAAATCCTGCCCGATCTGGCCCGCGCCGTGGCACCGGACGCGATCATCGCCACAGGCCGCAGCGATTTTCCCAATCAGGTCAACAACGTGCTCTGCTTCCCCTTCATCTTCCGGGGCGCGTTAGATGTGGGCGCGACCACGATCAACGACGAGATGAAAATCGCCTGTATCGACGGTATCGCCGCCCTCGCCCGCGCCACGACAAGCGCCGAGGCGGCAGCGGCCTATCAAGGCGAACAGCTGACCTTTGGCGCGGAATATCTGATCCCGAAACCCTTCGATCCACGCCTCATCGGCGTGGTATCCTCTGCCGTGGCCAAGGCCGCGATGGAGACGGGCGTGGCCGCGCGGCCCATTGAAGACCTCGACGTCTATAAACGCAAACTAGATGGATCGGTGTTCAAATCGGCGCTGATCATGCGCCCGGTCTTTGAATCCGCCCGCTCCTCTCCCCGCCGTCTGGTCTTTGCCGAAGGCGAGGACGAACGCGTGCTGCGCGCCGCCCAAGCGATCATCGAAGAGACGGTGGAACGGCCCATTCTGATTGGCCGCCCCGAAGTGATCGAACGGCGCATCGAAAAGGCCGGGTTGAACCTGCAACTGGGCCAAAACGTCGATCTGGTGAACCCCGAGAACGACCCCCGCTACCGCGACTATTGGGAGACCTATCACAGCCTGATGTGCCGCCGCGGCGTCAGCCCCGACATCGCGCGGGCGATCATGCGCACCAACACCACCGCCATCGGCGCAGTCATGGTGCATCGCGGAGAGGCCGACAGCCTGATCTGCGGCACCTTTGGCGAGTTTGGCTGGCATCTTAATTACGTCAATCAGGTGCTGGGCCGCGACGGTTTCCGACCGCATGGCGCGCTTTCGATGATGATTCTCGAAGACGGGCCGCTGTTCATCGCGGACACCCAAGTGAACCTGCACCCCACCCCCGAACAGATCGCCGAGATCGCCATTGGGGCCGCGCGTCATGTGAGGCGTTTCGGTATTGAGCCAAAAGTCGCGCTGTGTTCGCAAAGCCAGTTTGGCAATCAGGGCGAAGGGTCGGGCAAGCGCCTGCGCGCGGCGCTGCAAATCCTCGACGCGGGCAACCATGATTTCGTTTATGAAGGCGAGATGAACATCGACACCGCGCTTGATGCCGAGTTGCGCGCGCGGCTACTGCCTTGCAACCGGATGGAAGGGGCCGCCAATGTGCTGGTCTTCGCCCATGCCGACGCCGCCTCGGGCGTGCGCAACATTTTGAAAATGAAGGGTGATGGGCTTGAGGTCGGGCCGATCCTGATGGGGATGGGCAACCGGGCGCATATCGTCTCGCCCTCAATCACCGCGCGCGGACTGCTTAATGTGGGTGCCATCGCGGGCACCCCGGTCGCGCATTACGGCTAAGCCCCCAAGCAAAACGCCGCCCCCTTCGGGGGACGGCGCTGCGGGGATAGGTTTATTTACGGGGCGTGGCGGGCTTGATGTCCGCGACGGAGGACGGGGCCTTGGCGGCGGGTTTTGCCGCGGCCTTGGCTTGCTTCTTCTTATTGCCGATTTTGTCACCCATGGTCGGGCCCTTTGTCATGCGAGGGGCGCTGGCCTCATGCCGCGCCTGCCCTCATCATGACAAAAACTCGTGCCCGCGCTGATCCGTTTTCGACCATGATGTCGCAAAAGGCGCGCCGCCCCGAGAGGCGGCGCAATGTCGCTTAGAACCGCCAGTTAAACGCGCGGCTCACACCAAAGCGCATGGTCCATTGATCATCAGAACCGGCCTGCGTGATCGGGCTGTCACCGGCATCATTCAGCAGGCGTTGATAGGCCACGGCCCCCTCAAGCGCCCATGCCTCATCCAGACGGTAGGTCGCCTCGACCTCGAAGCCCGCCCCCAGCAGACCGCCATCGGCCTCATAGGCCGCCAAGGTCGGTGTGGCCGTGTCGACGCCGAAGTAGGTGTCGGCATAGGTGTCATTGCCAAGGCTGAAACGCGGGCCTGCGGTGATGGTCCAACGCTCATCGGGGCGGAAGATCACGTCAGCGCCGATGTCACCGGTCACACCCTCATGCCCGCCAAACCCGCGGCGCACCTTGCCGAAGACTTGCCAGTTCACTTCGCGGTAGACCACGCCAAAGCCCAGTTCGACCGCAGCGTCGATATCCTCAAGCCCCGCCAGTTCCGAGTGATCGGAACTGTCACGTTCGCCCAGATACCGAAACGCGCCGGTAAAGCCGAAACCGGTTTTAGGCGCTTCGCCGATGTTGGTGCCGATCTTGCGCCCGCCCCATTCGAGCGAGCCGAAGGTAAAGGCCAAATCAGGCGTCGCGCGGTAGCTGCTGGCGCCCGGATAATCAGGTGCCGCCCCCACCCCGCCGCGCAGTGCGAAGTTGAATGAACGGTCCTGCGCCGCCACCGGCAGCGCGGCAACCAGAGCGAGACAAGAAGCAAGGGGCAGAGAAATGGCGAGGCGCATGTGGGCAGGCTCCAAAGGTAATAGGGTTTCAGGGCAATCTAGCATGACGCGCTCTAACTGACAGGAACAATAGCGATACGCTTGCCGAATTCTTTCTAAGCGGCCAGAGTGGCTGGAAATATTTGCGCGTCAGTACAGCTATACCCGGCCCGCGGGTTTGCCGCACCGCGCAACAGGAGGAGGAACACCATGGGATACCGCGACACCTACGACCGCTGGCAGGCCGATCCGGAAGCCTATTGGCTGGAACAGGCAGAGGCGATCGACTGGGACATCGCGCCGACGCGCGCGCTGTTTGACCGGGGCGAGCATCTCTATGAGTGGTTCGCGGATGCGAGCGTAAACACCTGCTACAACGCCGTGGACCGCCATGTGGAGCAGGGCAACGGCAAGCGCGTGGCGATCATCTATGACAGCCCGATCACCGGCAATAAATCGACCCTTACCTATAGCGAATTGCAGGGCCATGTCGCGTCGCTCGCCGGTGCTTTGGTGGCCCAAGGCGTAGAAAAAGGCGACCGCGTGGTGATCTATATGCCCATGGTCCCCGAAGCGGTTGAGGCAATGCTGGCCTGCGCGCGGATTGGCGCGATCCATTCGGTGGTCTTTGGCGGCTTTGCCTCAAGCGAGCTGGCAGTGCGGATCGACGATTGCAAACCCAAGGCGATCATCGCGGCCTCTTGCGGGGTCGAACCGTCGCGCGTGGTGGATTACAAACCCTTGCTGGACGGGGCCATCGAACAGGCCACGCATAAGCCTGACACCTGCATCATCCTGCAACGCGGCCAGAAACCCTGTGAGCTGAACCCCGAGCGGGACATCGACTGGTACGCCGCCCAAGACGGCGTGCGTCCCGCGCCCTGCGTCCCCGTTGAGGGGAACCACCCAGCCTATATCCTTTACACCTCCGGCACCACCGGCGCGCCTAAAGGCGTGGTGCGCCCCACAGCGGGGCATCTGGTGGCGCTGAACTGGACGATGAAGAACATCTATAACGTGGAACCGGGAGAGGTGTTCTGGGCCGCGTCGGACGTGGGCTGGGTCGTGGGCCACAGCTATATCTGCTACGCCCCGCTGATCGCGGGCAACACCACCGTGGTGTTCGAGGGCAAGCCCGTGGGCACCCCCGATGCGGGTACCTTCTGGCGGGTGATCGAAGAGCATGGGGTGTCGAGCTTCTTCACCGCCCCCACCGCAATCCGCGCCGTAAAACGCGAAGACCCCAAGGGCGAAGAGATCAAGAAATACGATCTGTCGAGCCTTCGCGCGCTTTACCTCGCGGGGGAACGGGCCGATCCGGATACCGTCGAATGGGCGCAAGAAAAGCTGGGCAAGCCGGTCTACGATCACTGGTGGCAGACCGAAACCGGCTTTACCATCGTTGGCAACCCCGCAGGGCTTGAAACGCTGCCGGTCAAGGTCGGCTCTCCCACCGTGCCGATGCCGGGCTATGACGTGCAAATCCTTGATGAGCGGGGCGAACCGCTCCCTGCCGGAGAGTTGGGCGCGATTGCCATCAAGCTCCCCCTGCCTCCCGGCACCCTGCCCGGCCTGTGGAACGCCGAAGACCGCTTTCGCAAATCTTACCTCACCACCTTCCCCGGCTATTATGAGACAGGCGATGCGGGCCGGATTGATGAAGACGGCTATGTCTGGATCATGGCGCGCACCGATGACGTAATCAACGTCGCGGGCCACCGCCTGTCGACCGGGGCGATGGAAGAGGTTTTGGCGGGCCACCCCGATGTGGCCGAATGCGCCGTTGTTGGGGTGAGCGATGAGCTTAAAGGGCAAAGCCCTGTGGGCCTTTTGTGCCTCACCAAAGGCGTCGACCGCTCGCATGATGAGATCGTCGCGGAATGCGTGGCCCGTATGCGCGAGCAGATTGGCCCTGTGGCGGCGTTCAAGCAGGCGGTCGTGGTGGATCGGCTGCCTAAAACACGCTCGGGCAAGATCCTGCGGGCAACGGTTGTGAAAATAGCGGATGGAGAAGATTTCAAACCGCCCGCAACCATCGACGATCCGGCAATCTTGGACGAGATTCGCGAAGCACTGAGAGGCATCGGCTACCCGCAGAGCTAACCAATCAGACCTATGGCGGTGGACCTTTGCAGGTCTGGCGCTAAACTCAGACCCAAGGAAACGCGCGCGCCGTCCAGCCCGCGCGTTTTTTTACAATTGCGTTGCTTGCGCGAAATATGCGAAGCGCCACCGGAAATGCCCCTCAGCGGGGCCAACCACGACAGCACATTCAGTGGGTCTTTTCCCTCCCGGAGCTTGCCCTTCGGCCGCGCAGAAAGGTTTTCGACGTGCAGACACCCTATTACCTGATCGACAAGGCCAATCTCCGCGACAATATGGAGAAGATCGCCCGCCTGCGCGCGCTTTCAGGCGCACGATGCCTGCTGGCGCTCAAGTGTTTCGCCACTTGGTCGGTGTTCGACTTTATGTCGGAGTATATGGACGGCTCGACCTCCTCCTCGCTTTACGAGGTGCGGCTGGGCTCCGAGAAATTCCCCGGTGAGACGCATGCCTATTCCGTCGCCTATGCCGATCATGAGATCGACGAGGTGCTGGGCCACGCCGATAAGATCATCTTTAACTCCATCGGCCAGCTCGATAAATTCGACACGCAGTCGCGCGGGCATATCCGGGGGCTGCGGGTGAACCCCGGCGTCTCGACCTCCGACTTCGATCTGGCCGACCCCGCGCGGCCCTTTAGCCGTTTGGGTGAACACGACCCGGCGGCGATTGACGCGGTCGCAGACCGGATCACCGGGCTGATGTTTCACAACAATTGCGAGAACGACAGTTTCGAGCGTTTCGACGAGATGCTCACCTTGATCGAAGACCGCTTTGACGAAGTGCTGCACAAAATGGACTGGATCAGCCTTGGCGGCGGCATCCATTTCACCGGCGCAGACTATCCGCTTGATGATCTGGCGCTGCGGCTGAAATCCTTCGCCGAAGCCTTTGGCGTGCAGGTCTACCTTGAGCCGGGTGAGGCCGCGATTACCGGGGCGGCGACGCTGGAAGTCACCGTGCTCGACACGATGCACAACGGCAAGAACCTCGCCATCGTCGACAGCTCGATCGAGGCGCATATGCTTGACCTGTTGATCTACCGCGAACCGGCCGAGATCGCGCCCGACACCGGCGACCACGAATGGATGATCTGCGGCAAGTCCTGCCTTGCGGGCGATATCTTTGGCGAGTTCCGTTTTGACGCGCCGCTGAAGGCGGGCGACCGCCTCTCGTTCCAAGACGCTGCCGGTTACACGATGGTCAAGAAAAACTGGTTCAATGGCGTCAAAATGCCCGGCATCGCAGTGCGCGAGTTGGACGGAACCACCCGAATGGTGCGCGATTTCGACTATGACGATTTCGCCGCCGCCCTGTCGTGACAAGAAAGAGGTCAACACTATGAAACGCAATGTTCTTATCATCGGCGCGGGCGGCGTCGCACAGGTTGTGGCGCATAAATGCGCCCAGAATAATGATCGTTTGGGTGAGCTTCATATCGCCAGTCGCACGGTTTCCAAATGCGAGGCGATCATCGCCAGCGTGCATGAGAAAAGCGCGATGAAACAGGACGGCGTATTCAAGGCGCACGACGTCGACGGTATGGACACCAACGCTGTCGCCGCCCTGATCAAGGAAACCGGTTGCCAGATCGTGATTAACGTGGGCTCCCCCTTCGTGAACATGACCGTGCTGCAGGCCTGCATCGAAACCGGCGCCGCCTATATCGACACCGCGATCCACGAAGACCCGACCAAGATCTGCGAGACCCCGCCGTGGTACGGCAACTACGAATGGAAGCGCCGCGAAGCCTGCGCCGAAGCAGGCGTGACCGCGATTCTCGGGGCCGGGTTCGATCCGGGCATGGTCAACGCCTTCGCCCGTTTCGCGGTTGATGAGTTCATGGACGAGGTCAAATCCATCGACATCGTCGACATCAACGCGGGCAACCACGGCAAGTATTTCTCGACCAACTTCGACCCTGAGATCAACTTTCGCGAGTTCACCGGCACGGTCTACAGCTGGCAGGAAGGCGCGTGGAAAGAGAACAAGATGTTCGAAGTGGGCCGCGAATGGGATCTGCCCGTGGTCGGCAAACAAAAAGCCTATATGTCGGGCCATGATGAGGTGCATTCGCTGGCCGCGAACTACCCCCATGCCGACGTGCGCTTCTGGATGGGCTTTGGCGATCACTACATCAATGTCTTCACCGTTCTGCAAAACCTCGGCTTGCTGTCCGAACAGCCCGTGACCACCGCCGAAGGGCTTGAGGTCGTGCCGCTGAAAGTGGTGAAGGCCGTACTCCCCGACCCGTCGAGCCTTGCGCCGAACTACACCGGTAAGACCTGCATCGGTGATCTGGTGAAGGGTGTGAAGAACGGCGAAGAGGTTGAGGTTTTTGTCTACAATGTCGCCGATCACAAGGACGCCTATAACGAGGTCGGCAGCCAAGGCATTTCCTACACCGCAGGTGTGCCGCCCGTGGCCTTTGCGATGCTGATCGCCGATGGTACCTATGACGGCGGCACCATGGTCAATGTCGAAGAACTGGACCCCAAGCCGCTGTTCGGCCTGCTTGATGACATCGGCCTACCGACCCGTGTGAAAGACGGCAAAGGTGATCGCGCGTGGCACGAAGCATGAGGCCGTAGCGCATTTCAAACGCAAAAAGGCGACCCCACGGGGTCGCCTTTTCCAATTCATCTTCAAGAATTCAGTGCTTTGCAGCGAAGTCATCGACTTGTCGCTCTGCCTCATCCTTGGCCACACCATAACGTTCTTGGATCTTGCCCACCAACTGCTCGCGGTTGCCGCGGGCTTCGGCGATTTCATCGTCGGTCAGATCGCCCCATTGCGACTTCACGGCGCCGGTCATCTGTTTCCAATTGCCTTCGATACGGTCCCAATTCATTGCAGGTCTCCTTTCATAGGCTGTGAAGATGCGGGATTGTCCCGCTCTTGTGGGTACAACGCTAACGCGAAGCCTGAGTTCCTAAGGATTATCTGTGCAGCGGAAAGGTGCCATACCCTAGAGCAGGAGGCTGAGCGATGTTTAGTTGAACTGTTCCGAGATCAACCGCTCTTCCAATCCGTGACCGGGATCGAACAATATGCGGTGGGTAATCTCTGGGTCAGACGCCACTTCGACCGTCGTTACATCACGGTGTGACTGTCCGTCGGCATCCGCCATAACGGGGCGTTTTTCAGCTTCTTGCACATCGAAACGCACCGTCGCGCGTTTGGGCAACAATGCCCCCCGCCAACGGCGCGGGCGGAAAGCGGCGATGGGGGTCAGGGCCAGCACATCCGACCCAATCGGCAAGATCGGCCCATGTGCGGAATAGTTATAAGCAGTAGAACCCGCAGGCGTGGCCACCAGCGCGCCGTCGCAGACAAGCTCTTCCATCCGCTGCCGCCCATCTATCGTGATCCGCAACTTGGCCGCCTGCGGCCCAGCGCGTAGCAATGATACCTCGTTGATCGCAAGCGCGGTAGAGATGGTGCCGTCAATATGCGTGGCCCGCATGACCAAAGGGTTAATCACCGCCTCTTCGGCAGCGGCAAGTCGGGCCTGCAGGTCCCCTTCGCGGTAGGCGTTCATCAAAAAGCCGATGGTGCCGCGGTTCATCCCATAAACTGGCGCGTCGAGTTCTTGGGTGCTGTGCAACGTATGCAACATGAACCCATCCCCCCCCAAAGCCACAATCACATCGGCCTGACGCATCGACACATCGCCGTATCGGCCGATCAGGGCGGCACGCGCTGTCTGGGCCACGGTGGCGCGGCTGGCCACAAAGGCGATCTTTAGGGACATGTCAGCAAGCTCACTCGGGGCAAAGTTTCCGATCATCGGCGTTTGGGGCCAAAACAATCACATTATTCCGTACGCCACCAGTGGTGACGCACATATCTTGCACATGGTCGGTTTACAGCCTTCACCTTAGGCCGCGTTTCCGATAGGCAACACGCGAAACCAGCCCCAATGAGGATCCCCTGATGTCCGATTTCTTCACCAAATCTCTTGCTGATTCCGATCCGGCGCTTGCCGCTGCGATTGATGCCGAACTGGGCCGCCAGCGCGACGAGATCGAATTGATCGCCAGCGAGAATATCGTCTCTGCTGCGGTGCTTGAGGCGCAGGGCAGCATCATGACCAACAAATACGCCGAAGGCTATCCGGGCCGTCGGTATTATGGCGGATGCGAGCATGTCGACGTGGCCGAGAACCTCGCGATTGAGCGTGCTTGCAAGCTGTTCGACTGCCAATTCGCGAACGTGCAGCCGAATTCGGGCAGCCAAGCGAACCAAGGTGTCTTTACCGCGCTGTTGCAACCCGGCGATACCATTCTGGGCATGAGCCTTGATGCCGGGGGTCACCTGACCCACGGGGCCAAGCCGAACCAATCCGGCAAGTGGTTCAACGCTGTGCAATACGGTGTGCGCAAGCAGGACAACCTGCTGGACTATGATCAAGTCGCCGAACTGGCGGCTGAGCATAAACCCAAGATGATCATCGCCGGCGGCTCCGCCATCCCGCGCCAGATCGACTTTGCCAAGATGCGTGAGATTGCCGACGGCGTAGGGGCCTATCTGTTGGTCGACATGGCGCATTTCGCGGGCCTCGTGGCGGCGGGTGAGCACCCCTCCCCCTTCCCGCATGCGCATGTGGCTACCACCACGACACACAAAACCCTGCGCGGCCCGCGCGGCGGCATGATCCTCACCAATGACGAAGCGATCTCGAAAAAGATCAACTCCGCCATTTTCCCCGGCATTCAGGGCGGCCCCCTGATGCATGTGATCGCGGCCAAGGCCGTGGCCTTTGGCGAAGCGCTGGAGCCCGGCTTCAAAGACTATGCCAAGCAGGTCATCGCCAACGCGCAGGCGCTTTCGGATCAGTTGATCAAAGGTGGGCTAGATACAGTGACCCACGGCACCGACACCCATGTGGTGCTGGTTGATCTGCGCCCTAAGGGTGTCAAAGGCAACGACACCGAGAAGGCTCTGGGCCGGGCGCATATCACCTGCAACAAGAACGGCGTGCCGTTTGATCCGGAAAAGCCGATGGTGACTTCGGGCATCCGTTTGGGCTCCCCTGCTGGGACCACACGTGGCTTTGGCGAAGCCGAATTCCGACAGATCGCGGATTGGATCATCGAAGTGGTCGATGGGCTTGCGGCCAATGGTGCGGATGGCAATGCCGAGGTCGAGGCCAAGGTGAAAGCCGAGGTCGAAGCGCTGTGCCAGCGTTTCCCCATGTATCCGAACCTGTAAGCAATTCGGCCCTCGCAGCAATGCGGGGGCCTTTTTTATGGAATGTCTTTGCCCGGAAACAAGGCGCCCCGCGCCGCCGGGCAGCGCCCGACCGGCCCATGGGCGGGCGCTTTTGCGACGAAACGCACCAAATCACCCTCACATCAAACTTGAGAAATTAAGTGGTATCAACTCCCGTGCTGGTGCCCACCCGCAGTCCGGCGCTGCCCTCTGATGAACTGTCATGCTTCCCCTTGCCGCTCCCCCCTCCCCGCGCCACATTCTTCTGCAAAGGAGAACCGCATGATTATTCACCCTAAAGGCAGCCGCCCCTCTGAACCCGGCCCCGAAGATTACTTCACCGGAGAGGTCGAGATGGCCCCGCTGATCTCGGCCCCCGCTCCTGCACGCCTGCGTGCCGCGACTGTCACCTTCCAACCCGGCGCGCGCACCGCATGGCATGTGCACCCACTGGGCCAGACGCTGGTCGTCACCGAAGGCACAGGCCGCGCCCAGACCGAAGGCAGCCCGATGCAGACGCTTAACAAAGGCGATGTCGTTTGGTTCGGTGCGGGTGAAAAGCACTGGCACGGAGCCGCGCCTGACAGCGCCATGACCCACATTGCAATGCAAGAAGCGCAGGTTGGCGAAGCCGTCGAATGGATGGAAAAAGTGACGGACGAAGACTACGATCCGTCCTAAGCCTTAATGGCGCGGCGGCTTAAACGTAGCCGCGCCACCAAAGCCAGATCACAAAACCCACGATGACCACGAGAATGTTGAAGGCGATCCCTGCCAAGCGATCCAAGATAATCCCGCGCCGCCGGGCTTTAGGATCGATCTTTTTCAAATGGGCCGTAACCCGATTGAATGCCGCCGAAACAGGGGCATCCTCCAATTGACGGGCGATATGGGGATTGGCGACCAGATGTTCGGTCTTGCCCAACAACACGCCATCGCCACGAATGCCGCGCGGCAGTTCCGGCCCGGCACGGTGAAAAGCCTCACGCAGATCGCGGGCTTTGATGCGCAGCCTATCCTCGAACAAGGGGCGCAGCGCCTCGGCGCGGGTGTCGAAATCTTGGCGGTCAATCATGGGCGCATCTAATCGCTCTGGTCCCCGGCCTGCAATGCCCGTAATTTGACCGCATGTTGAATTACACCGAATATGGCGAAGCCGCCGCCGACCGCCCGACCCTGTTCATCGTTCATGGACTATACGGCTCTGGCCGCAACTGGGGTGTCATCGCCAAACGCCTCGCGGACAGCCGCCGCGTGGTGACGGTGGACATGCGCAACCACGGCAGCAGCCCACATCACGACACCCATAGCTATCCCGAGATGGCGCAGGATCTGGCCGAGGTGATCACCCATCTTGGCGGTCCGGTGGACATTTGCGGCCACTCTATGGGCGGCAAGGCGGTGATGATGCTGGCACTCACCCGCCCCGAATTGCTGCGCCGTGTGATCATCGCAGATATCGCCCCCGTCACCTATGGCCACACACAACAGATGTTCATCGACGCCATGCGCGGCGTGGAACTCAGCACGGTCGAGCGCCGTTCGGACGCCGAGGCGCAACTGGCTGACGCCGGGGTTGAACGCGCGTTGCAGAGCTTTTTCACCCAATCGCTCGACGTGCCGGGCAAACGCTGGCGGCTGAACCTTGATACGCTAGAGGCAGAGATGCCCAAGATTATCGGCTGGCCCGAAGATGTCAGCGGTCAGTTTGACGGCTCTACACTTTTTCTATCGGGCGGCGCGTCAGATTACGTGCGCACCGAACACCGTGAGCCGATCAAGGCGCTGTTCCCGCAAGCACGCTTTGCCAAAATTCCCGGCGCGGGCCATTGGCTCCACGCCGAAAAACCCCGCGAGTTCGAGGCGACACTGCGCATTTTCCTTGATACCGAACGTTCCGCCCTGCCAAGCTGATCCAATCAGCCCCCTAGAAGCACTAAAACGCTACCCTTAGCGGTTGAAGCCACAGCGCGACCCTTATTTCTCAGGCCGTCAGGGCCATTCCCCCCTTGCAGCCGCAGCCGCCTTGCCTATAAGGCAGGACAATTTGCAAGCACAGGGGGCCGCCATGCCGAAACGTACCGACATCCAGTCGATCATGATCATTGGTGCGGGGCCGATTGTCATCGGACAAGCCTGCGAGTTTGACTATTCCGGCGCCCAAGCCTGTAAGGCGCTGAAAGAGGAAGGCTACCGCGTCATCCTCGTCAACTCGAACCCGGCCACGATCATGACCGATCCGGGCCTTGCCGATGCGACTTATATCGAGCCCATCACGCCTGAGATCGTCGCCAAAATCATCGAGAAAGAGCGCCCCGACGCGCTGCTGCCAACCATGGGCGGCCAAACCGGGCTGAACACCTCGCTCGCACTCGAAGAGATGGGCGTGCTTGAGAAATTCGGCGTCGAGATGATCGGCGCCAAGCGCGAAGCCATTGAAATGGCCGAAGACCGCAAGCTCTTCCGCGACGCGATGGACCGTCTGGGCATTGAAAACCCCAAAGCCACCATCGTTACCGCCCCCCTGCGCGACGACGGCAAGAAAGACCTCGCCGCAGGTGTGAACCTCGCCCTCGAAGCGTTGGAATACGTCGGCCTGCCCGCGATCATCCGCCCTGCCTTCACCATGGGCGGTACCGGCGGCGGCGTGGCCTATAACCGCGAAGACTACGAATTCTACTGCCGCTCGGGCATGGACGCATCACCGATGGGCCAAATCCTCGTCGATGAATCCCTGCTTGGCTGGAAAGAGTTCGAGATGGAGGTGGTGCGCGACACTGCCGACAACGCGATCATCGTCTGCTCGATCGAGAACATCGACCCGATGGGCGTGCATACCGGCGACAGCATCACCGTGGCCCCGGCCCTGACGCTCACGGACAAAGAATACCAGATCATGCGCAACCACTCGATTGCCGTCCTGCGCGAAATTGGGGTGGAGACTGGCGGCTCCAACGTGCAATGGGCGGTGAACCCCGCCGATGGCCGCATGGTGGTAATCGAGATGAACCCGCGGGTTTCGCGCTCTTCGGCGCTGGCATCCAAGGCGACCGGCTTCCCGATTGCAAAGATTGCCGCAAAGCTCGCCGTGGGCTTTACGCTGGATGAACTCGACAACGACATCACCGGCGTCACGCCCGCATCGTTTGAGCCGTCCATCGACTATGTCGTCACCAAGATCCCCAAATTCGCCTTTGAAAAATTCCCCGGTGCCGAGCCACATCTCACCACAGCGATGAAGTCGGTCGGCGAAGCCATGGCGATTGGCCGCACCATCCACGAGAGCCTGCAAAAAGCGCTGGCATCGATGGAATCGGGACTTACCGGCTTTGACGAAGTTGAGATCACCGGCTTTAACGCCGATCTGCCAAACGACGCGCCCGAGAACACAGCAGCGCTTATCAAGGCGATCACCGCGCAGACACCTGACCGTATGCGCACCATCGCCCAAGCGATGCGCCACGGCATGAATGACGTCGATCTGCACGCGCATACGATGTTCGATCCGTGGTTCCTTGCTCGCATTCGCGAGATCATAGAGGCCGAAGAAGACATTCGCGCCAATGGCTTGCCAGACGATGCCGATGCGGTGCGGATGCTCAAGATGATGGGTTTCACCGATGCCCGCCTCGCCATTCTGACAGATCAAGCCGAAGCAAGCGTCCGCGACGCCCGCATCGCGCTTGGGGTCAAAGCCGTGTTCAAACGGATCGACACCTGCGCCGCCGAATTCGAGGCACAGACCCCCTATATGTATTCCACCTATGAGACCCCGTTGATGGGCGAGGCGGAATGCGAAGCGCGGCCGTCTGACCGCAAAAAGGTCGTCATCCTCGGCGGTGGCCCCAACAGGATCGGTCAGGGCATCGAGTTCGATTATTGCTGCTGCCACGCCTGCTACGCACTCACGGATGCGGGCTATGAGACCATCATGGTCAACTGCAACCCCGAGACGGTCTCGACCGACTATGACACCTCTGACCGCCTCTATTTCGAGCCGCTGACCTTTGAACACGTCATGGAAATCCTGCGCGTCGAGCAGGAAAACGGCACGCTGCACGGCGTCATCGTCCAGTTTGGCGGCCAAACCCCACTAAAGCTTGCCAATGGCCTGCAAGAGGCTGGCATCCCGATCCTTGGCACCACGCCCGACATGATCGACCTGGCCGAAGACCGCGAGCGTTTCCAGCAGCTTGTGCTGAACCTCGGGCTGAAACAGCCACGCAACGGTATTGCCCATTCCGACGCCGAAGCGATGGAAATCGCCAAAGAAATCGGCTTTCCGCTGGTGATCCGCCCTTCCTATGTTCTGGGTGGCCGCGCGATGGAGATTGTGCGCGACCAAGCCAGCCTTGAGCGTTACATCACCAACGCTGTGGTCGTCTCGGGCGACAGTCCCGTTCTGCTCGACAGCTACCTCTCGGGTGCTGTGGAGCTTGACGTCGACGCGCTCTGCGATGGCAAAAACGTCCATGTTGCAGGCATCATGCAGCACATCGAAGAAGCAGGCGTGCACTCTGGTGACAGCGCTTGCTCCTTGCCGCCCTATTCCCTCCCCCGCGAAATCATCGCCGAGGTCGAAGAGCAGACCCGCGCACTGGCGCTGGCACTGAATGTCGTCGGCCTGATGAACATCCAATTCGCGGTCAAAGATGGCGATATCTACCTCATCGAAGTGAACCCCCGCGCCTCGCGCACGGTGCCCTTCGTGGCCAAAGCGACCGACAGCGCCATCGCCTCCATCGCCGCACGGATCATGGCCGGGGAGCCGCTCAGCAACTTCCCCCTACGCGCACCTTATGACGCCTCCGCCGCTTACGAAGACACCCTGCCGCTGGGCGACCCGATGACGCTGGCTGATCCCAACATGCCGTGGTTCTCGGTCAAAGAGGCCGTGCTGCCCTTTGCCCGTTTCCCCGGCGTCGACACGCTGCTGGGGCCTGAAATGCGCTCTACGGGTGAGGTCATGGGCTGGGACCGCGACTTCCCCCGTGCCTTCCTGAAGGCGCAGTTGGGCGCAGGCAACCCGCTGCCGCGTAAGGGCTGTGCATTCCTTTCAGTCAAAGATGCGGACAAGGGCCAAGGCATGCTGGATGCAGCAGAAATCCTGCTTGCCCAAGGCTTTACCCTAATCGGCACGCGCGGCACTGCGGAATGGCTCACCGCGAACGGTCACGCCTGCGATGTAGTGAACAAGGTCTACGAAGGCCGCCCGGACATCACCGATCTGATGAAAGACGGCGATGTGCATCTAGTGATGAACACCACCGAAGGTGCACAGGCCGTCGAAGACAGCAAATCCATCCGCTCCATCGCGCTTTATGACAAGATCCCATATTTCACCACCGCCGCTGGCGCCCATGCCGCCGCTCTGGCGATCAAGGCACAGGCCGAGGATGCGATTGGTGTGAAAGCGCTTCAGGGCTAAGAGAGCGGGGCCGTCCAACGGGCGGCCCTGATACGAAAGTCGCGGAGCCAGCGACATAGATCGGCAGGTTCCGCGCATCGCAGTTTTGCTAATTTTGCTCGGCCGGTATCAGCTAACCGTGCATTCTTCCCAACAAAGCTGCGGCGAAAAGCGCATGCGGGTGGCGTGAGATACACTGACCTCCCTGCCCTCAAGCCCGATTTGCGCGATAGGCTCGTGCATGAATGATGTCTCAACCAACACCAAACGGTCCCCTTCAGCCATAAGCGGCACGCGTTGCCGGGATTCACCCGCGGTGAAATCCTGATTGCCGAGACTATCCAGATCTATCCCGCGCGAGAAATCGACCCGAAGGGTCCGGGCATTGAGATTTGCGCAGTCCCGAACACAGCGCACTTGGGTCACACGCAAAGCAACCTGATAGCCTGTCAAACGTTCGCCGACGGCCTGAAATCCACGCAGATCATCCATGTCAATCGGCGTGGTTTGACGCGAGAGGCTATCTGCGATGACGGCAGTGGCATCCGTCGCCATGCCACGCACGCGAAAGGCGTCTGTAAAGGTCAGCATCGCCATGATCGACCAGACCAAAAGCGGCAGCAACACAAGGAAGGCAATCGTCTGACTGCCCTCTTCGTCATGGTAAAATCGTTGTAGTTTGCCCAAAAGCTTCATCCGCGCGGCTCCGTCACGAAGGCGGTCGTGATCCGCACACCATATTCCCCATCAGACCCTTCGGGCAACTGACGCCCCAACCCCGTTCCCGGCAAAAGCGGATCAAAAAACCGGCAGACCCGCATCATCATCAGGTTGTTCTGCTGGCCGGGTTTATAGTCGTTTGCGGCATCATAATTTTCAGTCCGATCTACGCAGGGCGCGGGCCCCGTCAGATCGGCCCAATCGGCAACGGGCATGGCTTCCATCTGAATCCGGATGCCTTCAAGACAGCCAGCTTGGAAAACAGACCGCTCGCAGATCAGCGTTTTCATGGCCTCATAATTCGGCGCATTTCCCGTGGACAAACGCACGTCCCTCACCGCCAGATTGGTCGCCCGGCGCAGCATGATCTCACGCGCGCTCCACAGGCCAGTCTCAAGCGCAAGAAAGAAGAAGTAGAGCGCAAGGGGAAACAGAATGACGAACTCAATCGTCACGCCCCCGTCCTCTGATTTGCGAAAGCGGTTTTTAAGGAATGCCGGGATCATTTCGTCAACCGCAACATAGAGATAGACGCGGCGATCATGTCGAATGCAGTCTGAATCTCCAGCCCCTCGACGTTGAAATAATGGGTCTCGGAAGAAGCGCAATCTTTCAAAAGGTTAAGCGAGCTTGTGCTGTCGACATCCATGCCGATGGAGTAAATTACGACCCCGGCATCATTGGCCGTATCGCAGATTTGACGCAGCCGACGGTCTTTCTCACCTGCACTGATTGTATTGGTTACATGGTCTCTGAAATATGAGGCGCGGCTTGATGCACCTGAACTTCGCTTAATTCCATATAGGTTGTACCCATAGTAATAGGGTGACATTTCATTCCAGACTTGCGGCCAAGTAAGATCTTCTTCTTCAGCACGCCATGCGTCACCAAAATTCGGATGATCAATTAGCCTGTAATCGCTCCAGATTCGGTCATAAGAAGAGGAATGGGTGGCGTAGAAATACCTTTCGGGATAAGGGCGCTCCCCATCATTCTCATAGTAGGTCTCAGGAGAATCCACAGTATAGTAGTCTGTGTTCCTTACACGGGTACGCGTGACTCCCGATGAACCGGAGGTATAGCTGGGGTGAAGTCGGTACTCCTCACGGTTTTCACCGTCCGTCATCAGCACCAGAACTTTCATACTGTTTTCTTCGTCGTAGGCGTGTGGGCGTCCACGAAATTCGGACTCAATTTGACCGGAAGTGACCAGATTCCCAACTGGAACCTGCGCGGAAGGATCAAGCAGGGCCAGCCCCCACTTGGCTCCCATATCAATTGATGTCGAGCCCAACGCGGTGAGAGCGGAAATTTGGGATTGCAACTCACGCACAGAACTGGACAGCGGCGTAATCGGAAAACCGGCATCAAATCGGCAGACCCACTGCCCTGCAGTAGGATAGTAAGTTGACATTGCTCCTATCAAAAAATGCCCTGTGCGCTGGAGCTCTTGGCTTGTGCTCAGTCCCAATCGAGTGAAATCGTCCGCATCGAAATCAACACAATCCGAATAGGCGTGTTCCCCTGTTACAGAATACTGGCTAAGCAGTTCCTCTCCCGCGTTCACTTTGGTCGAGTAAGGAATGATCGAGATCGAGACGCGCCCTTCTTCGGAATCGCTCAGAATGGTCTCAACAAAATCGCTGGCTGCGTTCTTGAGAAGATCAAGTTTGATCCCACTCCGGTCGCTGGTCCGTTCCCCCATTGAGCCAGAAACGTCGAGTACCAGCGAAATTTCAATATCTTCCACCCGTTCTGTCGCTTCGGAGCTGATCGTCATGCCAAGCGTCTCGATGTCGAAGAAGCGAAAGAAATAGGTATTTAGCCCCGCAGGCAAAGAGGCCTCGACCGTCCGCCCCACCAGAATACCGCCAATTCTCTCTTCACTTGTATCGATTTCAACTTCACTTGGGTCCAACCCCGCCGACAAAAGATAGCTGCGCACCACCTCTTCAGCGTCAAGCTCTTGCGACAGGCTCGCCGCGGCCAGAACCGCATTGTCGAGATGGGTTTGAAAGGTGGTCCGCGTCCGCTCGTGGTTCGCCAGATCAACCGCGAGTCCGCCAAAGATCGTTATGCCGAAAAAAATCGCAAGCATAAGGATCAGCATGCCGCCGCTCTCATCATTGCGAAAATGCTTAATCCGCCTGATAAGCATAGTTGTTTTAGCGCTGCGCCTCATGCCATCCCTCGTCTACGGAGGTTAAGATCGTAGAGTTTTGTGCTCTATGCGTTACGAAATCCGGCGCAACAGGGCCCGCATTATCGTCGCCGAATTCTTCGGCTCTAGGGCATAACTCGTAATATCATCGAATAATTAATGATCGTTAATGTCCGATGACTGCGCCCTATCGGTTGCATAGTCAAGACGGGGCGGCCGCGACTGCGCGATCAAAATCGTAACTGTAGCGGCATTCCCACGCCGGGTCTGTCAAAGCCGTGGCAAGTCTGATGTAGTTTCGCTAAAATGGACACTTACACCAGTTCAGACCGCCTATACCTTGGCGTGACGACCATGCAGATGCCCCTTGCAAAACTTTCGGGGCTGCTCAGCTTTAGTAGACCAGCCATGCCGTTGGTGAGAAAGGGACAACAGCGATGTATCAAGCCGCCATCACCGGTACGGGCGTTTTCACGCCCCATCAAACCATCACCAATGCCGAACTGGTCGAAGCGTTTAACGCCTATGCGGACCTCTACAACGCCGAGAATGCCAAGGCGATTGAGGCTGGTACAGTTGAAGCCAAAGCACATTCTTCGGAAGAGTTTATCGTCAAGGCCAGCGGGATCGAGCAGCGCTATGTGATGGACAAATCCGGCATTCTCGACCCCAATATCATGCACCCCTTCTTGCGGCAGCGCCGGGACGAGGAACCCTCGTTGATGGCCGAAATGGCCATTGACGCCGCGCAAAAGGCGCTTGCCGCTGCGGGCAAAACCGCCGCCGATGTAGATGCAGTAATCTGTGCCGCCTCAAATCTAGAGCGCGCCTATCCCGCCGTGGCGATCGAAATTCAGGACCTACTCGGGGTCAAGGGCTTTGCTTTTGACATGAACGTTGCCTGCTCTTCGGCCACCTTCGGCATCCAAGCTGCGGCGGATATGATCCGCTCCGGCTCCATCCGCTCCGCCTTGGTGGTGAACCCTGAGATTTGCTCAGCCCACCTCGAATGGCGCGACCGGGATTGCCATTTCATCTTTGGGGATGTCGCTACTGCCACCTTGCTGGAACGCGCCGAGGATACCAACGGCCCCTGTTTTGACGTTATCTCAACGCGCTGCGCCACCGAGTATTCCAACAACATCCGCAACAACAACGGCTTCCTCCGTCGGTCCCGTCCCGACGGGCTGAGCGACCGGCGCGATATGCAGTTCATGCAGAATGGTCGCAAAGTGTTTAAGGAAGTGTTGCCCATGGTGGCCGAACATATCGGCGGGCATATGGCCGACAACGGATTGGAACCCTCAGATCTGAAACGCATTTGGCTGCATCAGGCGAACAAATCGATGAATGATTTCATCGGGCGCAAGGTGCTGGGCCGGGAGCCAGAGGCGGGCGAACAGCCCAACATTCTGCAAGACTACGCCAATACCTCGTCCGCAGGGTCAATCATCGCTTTTGCCAAGAATTCTGACGATCTGAAGGATGGCGACACCGGGCTAATCTGCTCTTTCGGCGCGGGATATTCCGTGGGGTCGGTCATCGTCAAAAAGCGCGGTTAACGCGCCCCACCCAGCCCATGAGATCGGGCGGGGTTTGCATCTTGATCCGCTGTCATGGGCGGCGTAACACCCTGCCCATGGCAAAGCTCTACTTCAACTACTCCACCATGAACGCTGGCAAATCCACGGTGCTGCTGCAGGCGGCACACAACTATGTGGAGCGCGGCATGGTCCCCTATCTGCTGACCGCGCAGTTCGACAATCGCGCTGGCGAAGGGCGTATCGCCTCGCGCATCGGCATCGGGCAAGAGGCCGACACTTTCGCCCCGGGCGAAGACCTTCTGGCCAAGATCGAAAGCCGGCTAGAGCAGGGCCCCTGCGCCTGTATCTTTGTTGATGAAGCGCAGTTTCTTGAGGTTGAACAGGTCTGGCAACTAGCCCGCGCGGTGGATGATCTGGGCGTGCCGATCATGTGTTTTGGGCTACGGGTCGATTTCCGAGGGGAGCTTTTTCCCGGTTCTGCCACCCTTCTGGCGCTGGCCGATGAGATGCGCGAAGTGCGCACCATCTGCCACTGCGGAAAAAAGGCCACGATGGTCGTGCGCCGAGACGCGGAAGGGCAAGCCATGCGCGACGGCGCGCAAGTGCAGATCGGCGGCAATGAGACCTATATCTCGCTCTGCCGCAAACACTGGCGCGCCGCCGTCGGGGATGGCTAAACCCGGTTCGGCGGGGTCTCTCCGTCGACAAAGGCTTGTAGATTGGCCACTGCCATCAGCCCCATATCAACGCGCACCTCATGCGCCGCCGTACCCAGATGCGGCAGTAGCACAGCATTGTCCAGATCGCGCAGCGCCTGCGGCACCGTGGGCTCGAACTCATAGACATCCAGACCCGCGCCGCCGATCTTCCCCGCTTGAAGGGCGTCAATCAACGCCGTTTCCTGCACCACATCGCCGCGGGCGATGTTGATCAGATGCGCATGGGGCTGCATCGCCCCGAGCACGGTTTCATCAATCAAATGCCGCGTCTCGCCTCCGCCCGGTACGGCAACGACCAATACGTCGACGGACCCGGCCAATTCGGGCAGGCTTTCGACACGGGTGGCCGGGAAATCGAGGTCTTTCTCACTGCGGTTAAAATAGCTGACCTGCATGTCGAACCCATAGTGGCAGCGCCGTGCGATGGCCTGACCGATCCGGCCCATGCCGACGATCCCGACCCGTTTACTGGTCAGGTGCAGGCCCAGCATCTGCGTTGGGTGCCACCCCTCCCACCCGCCGGAACGGACCAGCCGCTCCCCTTCGGCGGCGCGGCGTGCGGACATCAGCATAAGCGTCATGGCGATATCTGCCGTCGCATCGGTGACCGCCCCGGGCGTGTTGGTAACCTCTATCCCCGCCGCGCGGGCCGCAGCCGCGTCGATATGATTATAGCCGACGCCAAAATTGGCGAGGATTTTACAGCGCGGGTCGGGCACATCGGCAAAAACCTCGGCCGAGAAAGCATCCCCCAAGGTCGGCATCACCCCGTCATAGTCGCGCAGCGCCGCACGCATTTCCTCGGCCGAAAGCGGCGCGGTTTCCTCGCGTACGGTCACTTCGCAGCCTTTCAGCGCTTCGGTGACTTCCTTGGGCAAAGGTCTGGCAATCAATATCTTTTTCAATG
Source organism: Sulfitobacter sp. DSM 110093 (assembly GCF_022788715.1). Classification (NCBI taxonomy): domain Bacteria; kingdom Pseudomonadati; phylum Pseudomonadota; class Alphaproteobacteria; order Rhodobacterales; family Roseobacteraceae; genus Sulfitobacter; species Sulfitobacter sp. DSM 110093. The sequence goes on along the minus strand of NZ_CP085167.1, from coordinate 793,642 downwards.
CATCCGCCCTCCTTCGGGCACTTTTTGATCGGGCGACAACAGCACGATCTCTCCGTCCTTATCCGGCAAGCCAAGCACCAGCACTTCGGACATGAAAGGCCCGATCTGGCGCACGGGGAAGTTCACCACGGCCACAACCTGCCGCCCCAACAGCGTTTCGGGTGTATAATGCGCCGTGATCTGGGCAGAGGTCTTACGCTCCCCGATCTCAGCGCCGAAATCCACCCAGAGTTTGATCGCCGGTTTGCGCGCCTCCGGGAAAGCTTCGGCCCGGGTCACGGTGCCGACGCGAATGTCGACCTTGAGAAAATCGTCAAAAGTGATCTCAGCCATTGGCCAACTCCCGCGATCTGTCAGCGGCGGCGGCCACGGCGCGTTTCAGCAAGGGCGGGAAGCCCTCGGCCTCATCCATCAGCACCTCAAGCGCCGCTTGGGTGGTGCCATTTGGGCTGGTCACATTGACGCGAAGCTGGCTCGGGTCTTCTTCGGCCTGCAACGCCAATGCCCCGGCCCCGGCGACTGTCGCTTTGGCCAATTGCATGGCCAATTCGTCGGGCAACCCTTGGGCCACCCCGGCGGCGGCCAGGCATTCAATCATGTGAAAAACATAGGCTGGGCCAGAGCCACTGACCCCCGTGACTGCGTCGATCTGCGCCTCGTCGGTCAGGCGGACGACTTCACCCACGGCGCTTAGGAGGGTCTCGGCCTCATCCAATGACCGGCTTCCTGCTTTGGCATTGCCGACAATGGCGGTGATCCCTTGAGAAATGGCTGCGGGGGTGTTGGGCATGGCCCGCACAATCGGTGTATCGGCTCCGAGGACGCCTTCGAAATAGCCAATAGTGGTGCCCGCGGCGACGCTTACGAACAGTGTTTCGCCATTGCCCATCGCCCGAAGCGTCGGCAGCGCATCCGCCATCATCTGCGGTTTCACTGCCACCAGCACGACGGCAGGCGCAGCAGGCAGATTGGCGTTTAGGTTCACGCCAGTGCTTTGCAGCCAGTCTGACGGCTTGGGGTCACGAACCCAGACCGAGCTTGCGGGCAGTCCCTTTGCCAGCCAGCCTTCCAACATGGCCGATCCCATCTTGCCGCAGCCCAGCAAAACTAGGCCATCACGTGCAACTCTGCCGTCTTTCATCGTCATCCCCCGAAGTTGTTCGGGGACTTTGTTACGCCCGGCCGTAAGCCTCTGCAATGGCGACATCCATCGCGGCCTTGGGGGTTTGATCGCCCCAGACGAGCAATTGCAGCGCGGGGTAGTAGCGTTCGGCGCTCATGACGGCGGCACCGATCATTGTATCAATCTGCTCTGGCCCCGCGACCTGCCCACCGGCCAGTACCAAGCCGTAGCGGTAGACCATCAACTGCTGATCCGGCCAGAAACTGAACGCCCCTGCCCAGCATTGATCGTTGACGAGGTTTAACAATTCGTAAAGCTGCGGCAGTTTTTCGGCAGGCGGCTCCATCTCAAAGGTGCAAATCAGGCGCAGGGTTTCGTCATAGGCCGACCATGCCAACGTGATGGAATAGGTCCGCCACTGCCCCTCGACAGCCATGGCAATCTGATCATCCGCGACGCGGTCAAAATCCCAATCGTGATGGGCTGCGAGATTTTCAACGATATCAATGGGGTGAATGTCTTCTTCAAGGTAATGCTCGGACAGGGCCATTTCGCCACCTCTCAATCTGTTCCATAGGGTGGGCCGGGGCGCCACCAGCCATGGAAGCCTGCACAAATAGGCGTGTAGGTTTACCTCGCCTATACAATATATGGTGCTTCCAGCGGACCATTCTGGCAACCTTTTTCTTGGGGATAACCACAAATCATAGGGGATAACCGCAATAACTTGTGGGTAAGTCGCGGAAAACGTCTAGAATTTGGAAGGGCATGCGGGCCCGGCCCAGATATGGGCCTCAGGCTACCGGAAGGATCACCGCCCCACGCAGGGGCAGCAGATCAATTTTTGGGTGGTGGTTGAGAGCTCAGCCCTTGGCTTCCAGCTTGTCGAGCCGGGTTTTAAGCGCTTCGTTCTCTTCGCGGGCCTTCTGCGCCATGGCGCGCACAGCGTCAAATTCCTCACGGGTGACGAAATCGCGATCGGCCAACCACCGGTCAAGCATGCCTTTCATGGCAGTCTCGGCCTCGTCTTTAGCACCTTGGGCCACGCCCATCGCATTTGTCATCATTTGTGAAACGTCGTCGAAAAACTTGTTACGGGTCTGCATGTCTGGCCTCCGGAGGTTTGTTAGCCCCTATATGGGGCGCGAAGCCCTTACTCGCAAGGTTGACTTCCCCGCGCGGCCTTGCTCAATCAGCGACATGATAGCCATGCTCCCCTTCCCCGATATCGCGCCGGAAATCTTTTCGGTTAACCTGTTTGGTGCCACCTTCGCGCTGCGGTGGTATGCGCTGGCCTATATCGTGGGCATCCTGCTGGGCTGGCGCGTGGCCACTGCGGCAGTCAAACGGCCCCAACTGTGGCGGAATGACACGCCCGTCATGAAGCACGGTCAGGTCGAAGATCTGCTCTTTTGGGTCATCTTTGGCGTGATCCTCGGCGGGCGGTTGGGCTATGTGCTGTTTTATCAACCAACCTATTACCTGTCGAACCCCGCCGCCATCTTGCAACTTTGGGAAGGCGGTATGTCTTTCCACGGCGGTGCGCTTGGGGTCATTCTGGCCGGGCTTTTTTATACATGGAAACACCGCATCCCCGTAATCTCAACCGGGGATATGGTCTGCTTGGGGTTGGCACCGGGGCTGTTTTTGGGGCGGCTGGCGAATTTCATCAACGCCGAGCTTTGGGGGCGGCCGACTGATCTGCCGTGGGGTGTCGCCTTCCCCGGTGAGGCCGCGCAGTTCTGCCCGGACGTGGCGGGCATCTGCGCGCGCCACCCTTCGCAACTTTACGAAGCGTTGCTGGAGGGGCTGCTCTTGGGCGGTGTGCTGATCTGGATGGCATGGAAACGTGGTGCGCTGAAGATGCCGGGCCTGATTGGCGGCACCTTCCTTGCGGGCTATGGCGCGGCACGCTTCGCGGTTGAGTTCCTGCGCCAACCGGATGCGCAATTCGTGACGCCGGGCAACCCGCTGGGGCTGGCGTGGCATATCGGCGGCTGGGGGCTGACCATGGGGCAAATCCTGTCGCTGCCAATGATCGCCGTTGGCATCTTTCTAATTATCCGGGCGCGGCGGCAGGCATGAGCCTGAAGGATCTTCTGCTGGCGCGGATCGCGCTGGAAGGGCCGATGAGGGTAGACGACTATATGCAGTCCTGTCTGCTGCATCCCGACTGGGGCTACTACACGACACGCGCACCCTTTGGCGCGCAGGGCGACTTTATCACAGCGCCTGAAATCAGCCAGATGTTTGGCGAGTTGATCGGCCTCTCCTTGGCGCAAAGCTGGCTGGATCAAGGTGCGCCTGCGCCTTTCACGCTGGCCGAACTTGGGCCGGGGCGCGGCACACTGATGGCCGACGTGCTGCGTGCCTGCGCGCGCGTCCCGGGTTTTCTAGCCGCCGCACAGGTAACATTGATTGAAGCCTCCCCCGCCTTGCGAGACGTGCAACGCGAGACATTGGTCGGCCATGAAGTCACGCACCTTGATACCGTGGCCGAACTGCCCGAAGCGCCTCTCTTTCTTATCGCAAACGAATTCTTCGACGTGCTGCCAATCCGCCAATTCATCCGCCATGGCGCAGGCTGGGCAGAGCGGCGCATCGGGGCGACGGATGCTGAGCTTACATTTGGCCTTGCCCCGGTGGCGCCACAGCCAGCCCTCGCGCATCGGCTGGAGGATACCAAAGACGGTGATCTGGTCGAACTATGCGCCCCGGCATCGAAAGTCATGAATGAGATCGGCCGCCGCATCGCAGACCACGGCGGCGCGGGGCTGATCATCGATTATGGCGATTGGCGCGCACTTGGCGACACGCTGCAAGCGTTAGAGAACCACGCCCCCGCCGCGCCGCTGACCAACCCCGGCAAGGCAGACCTTACCGCACATGTCGATTTCGAAGCGCTCGCGGGCGCTTGCCCGTGCCGCTATAGCCGCGTCGTGACCCAAGGAGTTTTTCTAGAGCGTTTGGGCATCACGGCCCGCGCGCAAAAATTGGCCGAACCGCTGAACGGAGAGGCGCTTAACAGCCACATTGCCGCACATCGACGGTTGACGCACCCGGCGGAAATGGGAAACCTGTTCAAAGTGATGGGGCTCTATCCGAAGGGTCAGACCCCGCCCCCTGGAACAGAAGCATGACACTCGAAATTCTCACCTCAGATGCCCTTGCCCCCCTGCGACATGGTTTTTTCACCCGACGCGGCGGTGCGTCCTCTGGGGTCTTTGCCGGGCTGAACTGCGGCAGCGGCAGTTCTGACCAATCTGAGATCGTGCGCATCAACCGCGCCCGTGCGGCCGAAGCGATGGGACTGCCTGCGGATCATCTGGTGGGGGTGCATCAGGTGCATTCCGCCACCGTCGTCACCGTGACAGAACCCCATGAGGATAAACCCCGCGCCGATGCATTGGTGACCAACACGCCGGGCATCGCGCTTTCGATTCTGACCGCGGATTGCCAGCCAGTGCTCTTTGCAGATGCGCAAGCCGGTGTCGTCGGTGCGGCCCATGCTGGCTGGCGCGGCGCGCTTGATGGGATACTTGAGGCGACCGTTGACGCGATGGTCGATCTGGGCGCCAAGCGCGAAAAGATCACGGCCGTCATCGGCCCCTCCATCAGCCAACGCGCCTATGAGGTTGGGCCGGAGTTTCTAGACAGTTTCATGAACACCGACCCCGAGTTCGCCCGCTATTTTGCGCAGGGCGAAGGCGACCGGCTGCATTTTGACCTGCCGGGCTTTGGCCTAAACCGTTTGCGCGCGGCAGGTGTCGGTCATGCAGAGTGGACGCGGCACTGCACCTATGCCGATCCGGGGCGATTCTACTCCTATCGCCGCACCACCCATGCCAAGGAAGCGGACTATGGCCGCTTGCTCGCGGCGATCACGCTCTGAACAGGGCGGGATTGGGGCAGAGCGCGTCAGTTTTACGCCCCATTAGCGCCGAACAATTCGAAACAATCGCTGTAAAGTTGGCGAATTGTCCACGGGTAACTTTGCAAGTAACTGAAATTAAATAGATTTAAAAATACGGCATGGGCGCCACATTGCCGCGTGCCCTATCTAAGATTTTCCGCAAGTTTCTTTTTCGCCGTCAAAAACCGGCCCGATTGCCCTGCGATAGTGAACTCAAGCAACGATGCCTGCGTGACCCGAGAGGAACAGAGCCATGAAAAAGAACCCGCGTTTCATCAAGTCCGTCGTCGAGACCGCCGCAAAGTCTGACACCGTCATGCCTTGGGCCCGGGGCGCACGGCGTGCTGCCTTTATCGCCAAGCGCACAGGTGCCGGACCGGTTCGCAAAACCGCCTAATAGGTTTCTCCCCTGCATCGTCAGCGCCACGGCGCCCGGTGCGACTGATCGCCCCTCGGTACGTTGATTCGTACCGGGGGGCGTTTTCGTGTAAATGTGGCAAGCACGAACCGTGTTGGGAAACAGACTGCTGGTTTCAGCAGAAATTGGCGCAGAATGCCGCAGCAATGTTCCGGATCCTTTGACAATGCATGGTGAACATGGCGCTTTGATCTTAGGATCGCGTTAAGTTGCACTGTGTTACGTCCGCGACATGGATACGGGCAAAGCCGGGCGCGACGGACCGACAAGAGGTTTTGCATGACACCGACCGCCGCCAAGGACTTAGGCAACCCCACCGTCACAGCAATGCGCAACTACGAAGTTGCCGCACTGCGCGCCGACGGTTCGCTCTATATCGGTCAGGATAACGCGCCCGTCTTGCCCCTGTTCGAAGCCGCATTCGCCGCCTTTGCCCGGGGGACATTGATTCAGACCGTGCACGGCGACATCGCCATCGAAGACCTTCAGCCCGGCGATATGATCAATACCTCTTCGGGTGAACCTGCGCAGTTGATTTGGATCGGGTCGAGTAATTTCATCCCTGCTGACACCGGGCGGCGGTTGCCTCTTATCCGCATAATGCCCGACAGTTTCGGAGAGGGGCGGCCCAGTTCATTTCTCACCGTCGGCCCCGCAGCACGGGTGCTGCACACACCGCATCACCTTCGGGCGGAGGCGGGCGGCACCCGGCTTCTCGCGCCGGTACGCGCGTTCGTGGATGGGGTGAACGTGATCGAGGTCGCCCCCCCGACCCCGGTGCGCCTGTTCCATATCTGCCTGTCCCGCCATGCGGTGATCAAAGCAAGCGGCCTGGAGATGGAGACATTCCACCCCGGCGCGCAGGCGCTGCGCGACGCCTCGGACAGCCTGCGGGAACAGTTTCTATCAATGTTTCCGCAGATTGGTCATGGCACGGATTTCGGACCGCTGGCCCATCCCCGTGCCCCCGACAGTCCAGACGAAAGCGCCACCGATTAAATAGGCAGTCGATTAAGTAGGCCGGCGATTAAGAAGGCGGGACTAAGTTAAGGCGCGGTAGACAGCCGCGCTTCGAGCACGTCAAAGGGCACACCGGGATCATCCTTGGCACCACGGATCACAAGACTGGTCTTAACGCTTTCCACATTGGGCGTGGTCAGCAATTGCCCGGTAAGGAAACTTTGAAAGCTCGACAGGTCGGGGGCGACACATTTCAGGATGAAATCAACTTCGCCGTTAAGCATATGGCATTCGCGCACCAGCGGCCAACTGCGACATTTCTCTTCAAACGCGCTCAGATCGACCTCAGCCTGACTGGCAAGGCCGACCATTGCGAAAACCTGCACTTCAAACCCCAGTTCGCGTGCATCGACATCGGCGTGATAGCCTTTGATATAGCCTTGCTCTTCCAACGTGCGGACCCGGCGCAAACAGGGCGGCGCAGAGATGCCCACGCGCTTGGCCAGTTCGACATTCGTCATCCGGCCATCCGATTGCAGTTCGGCCAAGATCATCCGGTCAATCGGATCTAGTCGTGTACCCGCCATATCATCCTCAGTGAATTTTCGATTCTTATAGCAGCCCACAGGCTGCACGCAATAAAGTTTCACACAAGCGCAATATTCTTTGCCGAGCACGCCCGCCAAATCGGTCTCGCTGCTCATATAATCGTAATGTACGCAGACGACAGCAGGGGTTTAACGGCGCCCTCCCCATCGCTATATGAAGCGGGCAATATCAATGACAGCCCGGGGGCGCCAGATGGCCGATACACGTAAAACCAAGGTACTGATCATCGGCTCCGGCCCTGCGGGCTATACCGCTGGCGTCTACGCGAGCCGGGCCATGTTAGAGCCGATCCTCGTGCAGGGGATCGAGCCGGGCGGTCAGTTGACCACCACGACCGAGGTCGAAAACTGGCCGGGTGACAGCGAAGTTCAAGGCCCCGATCTGATGATCCGCATGCAAGAGCACGCCAAAGCGATGGGCACTGAGATCATCGGCGACATCATCACCGATCTTGACCTTTCCAGCCGCCCCTTCCACGCCAAAGGCGACAGCGGCACGACCTATGTGGCCGATGCGGTGATCCTTGCCACTGGCGCGCGGGCCAAATGGCTCGGGCTGGAGAGCGAGGAAAAGTTCAAAGGGTTTGGCGTCTCGGCCTGCGCCACTTGCGATGGGTTCTTCTATCGCGGCCAAGAGATTGTGGTTATCGGCGGCGGCAATACCGCCGTGGAAGAGGCGCTGTTCCTGACCAACTTTGCTTCTAAAGTGACCCTGATCCACCGTCGCGATGAACTGCGGGCCGAAAAGATTTTGATCGACCGCTTGATGAAGAACCCCAAGATCGAACCGCTGTGGTTCCACCAGCTCGACGAAGTTTATGGCACCGATAGCCCGCTGGGTGTCGAGGGCGTAAAGGTGAAACACGTCAAAACGGGCGAGATCACAGATATTCCCGCCAAAGGCGTCTTTGTGGCGATCGGCCATGCGCCGTCTAACGAGTTGGTTAAAGACACGCTTGAGACCCACATGGGCGGATATGTCGTGACCAAGCCCGACAGCACAGAAACCTCGATCCCCGGCGTCTTTGCCGCGGGCGATCTGACTGACCATAAATATCGTCAGGCTGTGACCAGCGCGGGCATGGGCTGCATGGCCGCCCTCGAAGCCGAGCGTTTCCTTGCCGAAGTGGGCGATGACGAGGGCAAAGATACCTCCCTCCCGCTTGGCTATGGGGCTGAGGTGAAGGAAGAGGTTTAACGCTTAAACCCGTGCGGCGGATATCATTCTGGATTCCGCCGCACGCTCCAAACCTGATGATGGCCGATCTCAATATTATGGGATTTTCGCCTTTAACGAACCATCAACGCCCGGTTCTGTAGACAATTATTGCACTTTAAAGCTATGGCAGACCAACGATAGCCGCCTGCCACCTGATGAAAAGTGATAGATATAATGTCTAGTAGTCTTGCTCCTATTCCAGAACTCTATGTCTCCTATGAGTCCGCACAAAAACTGAAGGTAGAAGCTGGCAATTTGGTCAGCCTTGACCTGACCCCGCGTCAAATTTGCGATCTTGAGCTGTTGATGAACGGCGGTTTCAACCCGCTCAAAGGCTTCCTGACCGAGGAGGATTACGATGGCGTCGTTGAAAACATGCGGCTGGCTGATGGCAGCCTCTGGCCGATGCCAATTAACCTCGATGTAGGCGATGCCTTTGCCGAAAGCCTCGAACTGGGTCAGGATATCGCCCTACGCGACCAAGAGGGCGTGATCCTTGCGACCATGACCGTCACGGACCGCTGGACCCCTAACAAAGCACGCGAGGCCGAAAAGGTTTTCGGCGCCGATGACGATGCGCATCCGGCGGTGAACTACCTGCACAACCAAGCGGGCAACGTCTATCTGGGCGGCCCCGTGACCGGCATCCAGCAGCCCGTGCACTACGATTTCCGTGCCCGCCGCGACACCCCCAACGAGTTGCGCGCCTATTTCCGCAAGTTGGGCTGGCGTCGCGTCGTGGCTTTCCAAACCCGCAACCCGCTGCACCGCGCGCATCAGGAACTCACCTTCCGTGCCGCCCGCGAAGCGCAGGCCAACTTGCTGATCCACCCCGTTGTCGGCATGACCAAACCCGGTGACGTGGATCACTTTACCCGCGTGCGCTGCTATGAGGCTGTGCTCGACAAATACCCTGCCGCCACCACCTCCATGTCGCTGCTGAACCTCGCCATGCGCATGGCCGGCCCGCGTGAGGCCGTTTGGCATGGGCTGATCCGCAAGAACCACGGCTGCACCCATTTCATCGTTGGCCGCGACCACGCTGGCCCCGGCAAGAACTCCGCCGGCGAAGATTTCTACGGCCCCTATGACGCGCAGGACCTGTTCCGCGCACATCAGGAGGAAATGGGCATCGAAATGGTCGATTTCAAACATATGGTCTGGGTCCAAGAGCGCGCTCAATACGAGGCCATGGATGAGATCGAAGACAAAGATGACGTGACCATCCTGAACATCTCGGGTACCGAATTGCGCCGTCGCTTGCAGGAAGGTCTGGAAATCCCTGAGTGGTTCTCCTTCCCCGAAGTGGTCAAGGAACTGCGCCGCACCAAACCGCCACGCAGCCAGCAGGGTTTCACCGTCTTCTTCACCGGCTTCTCCGGCTCTGGCAAATCCACCATTGCCAACGCATTGATGGTGAAACTGATGGAGACGGGTGGACGCCCCGTGACACTGCTGGATGGCGACATTGTCCGCAAAAACCTTTCCTCTGAGTTGGGTTTCTCGAAAGAGCACCGCGATCTGAACATCCGCCGCATCGGCTATGTGGCATCTGAGATCACCAAGAATGGCGGCATCGCCATCTGCGCGCCGATCGCGCCCTATGCCACCACCCGCCGCGCCGTGCGCGAAGATGTGGAAAGCTTTGGTGCCTTTGTCGAAGTGCATGTCGCGACCTCTATCGAGGAATGCGAACGCCGTGATCGCAAAGGCCTTTATAAGCTGGCGCGTGAAGGCAAGATCAAGGAATTTACCGGCATCTCCGATCCCTACGATGTGCCGCAGAATGCCGAACTGGTGCTAGAAACCGAAAACGTCGATGTCGACAACTGCGCGCATCAGGTGCTGCTCAAGCTTGAGAATATGGGGCTGATCACAGGATAAACCGCCCTGCCCTTAGAAACGACAACGCAGCCCTACGGGGCTGCGTTTTGCATTTCGGGCTCAGGTCGTTTCGAAGATGAACACTTGGCTTTTAAACAAGTTAGCCGACCAGTGATAGGCCGCCATGACGCCGCCAACTGATCAAGTAAGAGCATTCGCTTGAGTCGAAATTAAAGTTCAAAACCCCGATCCCAGTAATAAAGGCCGCAGCGAACTGCGACCTTGCTTAAGGCTCTGACTATGACCATGCCTTATGGCGTCAATGCACCATGACTGGCCGATAGTCATGCTCACGTGCCAATGAGAACGCGAGCTTTTGATCGCCGACCAGCGCCAACTGCTGCCCTTCTGCGTCATGGACCGCGTAGAGAAGCTCCAGCCCCTCTGCCTGATCGCGCACTTCGCGCGGCAGATCAGCGACAGCGATCGTTTTGACATAGACCATACGGTCGTTTCCGTGGGTGATTGCGTCTTGCATGATATTACCCCTTCTTGATCTTGATGGTTTGAACCACTGTTTCAGGCTTGGCGCGGGTCAGGTCGACATGCAGCAGACCATTCTCCATAACGGCTTCGCCCACATCGACCCCATCGGCCAGTACGAACGAGCGCTGAAACTGTCGCGCAGCGATCCCACGGTGCAAGAACACCCGGTCTTCGCCATCGTCGGACTGACGCCCACGGATCACGAGCTGTCTATCCTCAACTGTTATCGACAGATCCTGTTCCGAAAAACCCGCAACCGCCAGTGTGATCCGGTAGCTGTAATCAGAGGTCTGCTCGATGTTGAACGGCGGATAACCTTCGTTTCCGGCCTTGGCGCTGCGTTCAAGCACCCGTTCCAATTGTTCAAACCCAAGCATATGTGGGTAAGAGGCAAGCGTTAGTTTCGTCATGTGACACGTCCTTATCAGGTCAAGCGACAGTGTTTCACAGGCCCCGCAACCGGCAACCCGTTGCATTGAATATGGGGGGGCTTTCTTGCCTGCGCAAGGGCTATGCCAAATGATCTCAAGCGCTTATATTCAAGGTTCAGCTGCCCAACGGAATCACCTACCCATGAATGCCCCTACCGATCTGTCGATGAAAACGGATGAAGTGCTGCGTGTTGAACTTGAGGTCTTCCGACGGGAACATCGCGATCTAGACGACGCCATCCATGCGCTGGTCGAACGCGGCACGGGCGATCAACTGACCCTGCAACGGCTGAAAAAACGCAAGCTGCGGCTCAAGGATCTTATCGCCCAGATCGAAGACCGCCTGACCCCCGATATCATCGCCTAAACCTTGATCTCTGTCGCCCGCGGCAATCGGCGTTGCCACATGGGCCGGGATGGGTATAGTGCGCGCTCTGATCCACCAAGAGAAGGCCCTGCGCAATGACCACGCCCCCGGTTGGCATCATCATGGGGTCCCAGTCCGACTGGGCCACCATGCGCGAAGCAGCAACCCTGCTGGAAGAGCTAAACATCCCCTTTGAGGCGCGCATCGTGTCTGCGCATCGCACGCCCGACCGGCTCTGGGACTATGGTAAAACGGCCGTCGACCGTGGCCTGCAAGTGATTATCGCGGGCGCTGGCGGTGCGGCGCATTTGCCGGGCATGATGGCCTCCAAAACCCGCGTGCCGGTGATCGGCGTGCCGGTGCAAACCAAGGCGCTCTCGGGAGTGGATTCGCTTTATTCCATCCTGCAAATGCCACGCGGCTTTCCAGTGGCGACGATGGCGATCGGATCGGCAGGTGCAGCCAATGCAGCCTTGATGGCGGCGGGCATCCTTGCCTTGCAAGATGCGGAACTGGCCAAGCGGTTGGACGATTGGCGCGAGGCGCTCAGCGCATCGATCCCCGAGGTGCCTCATGACTGAACCACTGCAAACCGGAGCTACCATCGGCATTCTGGGCGGCGGCCAATTGGGCCGGATGCTCTCGGTTGCCGCCGCGCGGCTTGGCTTTCGGACCCATATCTTTGAGCCGGGTGCCAACCCGCCCGCCGCCGATGTGGCCCACGCGCTGACCACCGCAGGCTATGACGACCACGAAGCGCTGAAGGCTTTCGCCCGCGCCTGTGACATCGTGACCTTCGAGTTTGAGAACATCCCCACCGAAGCGCTCGACGTGGTCGAGGCAATCACCCCGCTCCGTCCAGGCCGCGAAGCGCTGCGGATTTCGCAGGACCGATTGACCGAGAAAACCTTCCTCGGCGACCTCGGCCTAAAGGTGGCCCCCTTTGCCGATGTCACCGACGCCGCAACGTTGAAAGCCGCCGTGGCGCAAATCGGCACGCCCGCGATCCTCAAGACGCGGCGTTTCGGCTATGACGGCAAAGGCCAAGCGCGGCTGAAAGACGATGCCGATCTTGACGCCGCATGGGCCGAAATGAACGGCGCGCCGTCCGTGCTCGAAGGGTTCGTGAACTTCAGTGCCGAAATTTCCGTCATCGCCGCGCGCAGTGCCACGGGCGAAGTGGCCTGTTTCGACCCCGGTGAGAACGTCCACCGCGACGGCATCCTGCACACCACGACCGTCCCCGCGAGGATCAGCAACGCACAGCGCACCGATGCGGTTTTGCTTGCTGGTCGGGTGCTGAACGCGCTCGATTATATGGGCGTTATGGGGGTCGAATTGTTCGTCACACCGCAGGGGCTGATCGTGAACGAGATCGCGCCGCGGGTGCATAACTCCGGCCATTGGACCCAGAACGGCTGCGCCGTTGACCAGTTTGAGCAGCACGTCCGCGCCGTGGCTGGGTGGCCTTTGGGTGACGGGGCGCGCCATTCGGATGTGGTGATGACCAACCTGATTGGCGACGATATGGATCAAGTGCCGGAGCTTGCCCGCGCACGCGATACGGCGATCCACCTCTACGGAAAGGCCGAGGTTAAACCGGGCCGTAAAATGGGCCACGTCAACCGCATCACCCGCGCCTGATCGATCAGGCGGCGAAACGCTCTGCGATCGCCCCTGACATATAGCTGACCCGCCCTGCCGCGAATGTCGCGGCGACGCGACCTGTGGCTTTGTCGAGGATCACAATATCGGCACGTTTGCCCGGCATTAGCGTGCCGCGATCTGTCAGCCCCAGCACCTGCGCGGGGCCAGAGGATACAAGTGCCCAAGCGCCTGCTAAATCCAAAAGCCCACTCTGCGCCAGCATTAACGCCGCACGCCGCGGGGATGGGTAATGATAGTCTGAGGCAAGCGCATGGCACAGACCCATACTGATCAAATCAAGCGCCGAAAGATTGCCGTTATGCGAGCCGCCGCGCACCACGTTCGGCGCGCCCATGATCACTGCATCCCCTGCCGCATGCGCCGCCTCTGCGGCTTCTTGCGTTTCGGGGAATTCGGCCAAACTGACACCACGCGCACGCCATTCCGCCCGCTGCTCTGGCGTTTGATCGTCATGGCTACCCATGCGAATCCCACGCTGCGACAGTTCTGCGCAAAGCGCATCAAGCGCCGCCGGGACTTCTTCGCGCCGCGCGTGCATGTCCTGCATCTGTGCCAAATGCGTCTCGGGGCTGCGCCCCGCCTTCAGAGCCTGCCCAACCAGCCGCTTGGGCAGTTTGCCCTGCGCCAGCCGATCATGGGGAAGGTGATCGTTGAAAACGATATAGCCTACGCCCCATTCGGCCATCCGTTGCGGTAGATCCTGATAAAGATCGAGCATATGCGTCTCGAACCGCAATTGCGGACGAACATCAGTGACCAGTTCGGGTGCCGTATCGCGAATACCATTGAAGACCTGATTGGCAAATTCAGACCCGCGCAGCCCGCCTTCCCAGCTTACGAACTGCGCCAGCACAGCCGTGGTGATTCCGTTGGCCGCCAGTTCTGCCTCTGCTGATACCAGCCCTTCGGAGAGTTGTTTCATCGCCCCCCGCCGCGGTGCCAAATGCCGTTCAAACGCATCGCCATGCAGATCAACGATCCCCGGCAGCACTTGGAAACCGGTCAGGTCAACCTGCCGCCCCGTCGGGCCTTCGGTGATATGCCCTTCGGTGAATGAAAGCGGCGTGCGGCTCAACCCCTCGGGGTGCAGAACCTCGGCTCCGATCAGATTAAGGTTTGGCATTGTCATCCCCCAACCCCGGCAAGCATCCCCCATCAGGGCAACCGATTGCATCAAGAACCCCATCCATAAACGTCATAGAGCGGTCAAAACTGCCCGTCTTCAAAAACGCCATGGTCTGCGCAATCACGCGCGGGTTGTTCATCATGAATGTATGGGTCACAGGCAGTATGATATGCTCTTTCATCCCTGCCACACGGGTCGAAGCGACCGAAACCTTGCCATCATCCGGCCCCGGTAAAAGGCTTGAGAAATAGGGGTTCAACGACTGTGATCCGGCGATCACTCCCAACTCGAACGGTACGGGCGGCAATTGGTTCGGCAAGGCTTCATACCCCGTACCAATCTCGGCCCCGGCCGGGCCGTTAAGCCATTCAAATGCGGGGTTTTCCACCAGTTCATCAACCACTTCGCTGCCGTGGTTCGGCGGGCCTAGCATCACCACGCGCCGCACCCGGTCGGCGCCCGCCTCTGCCACCCATTCGCGAAGCAAAATGCCCCCCATGGAATGTGTCACAAAGTCGATCTGCCCCGCGCCACAGGCGGCCACCGCACGCGGCAGGGTTTGCTTGGTCAGCTCGGCGATATTGGCCTCGGTCGAAGGGTAGCCGGGGCGTACCACACGGTAGCCCTCGGCGGCCAAAGCAGCCTCCATCACGGCGAAAGACGCCTCGGTCCGGGCCAATCCGTGCAACAGCACCACACAACGACCTGCGATGGGTTCGGCGGCGATAGGTATCGGCAGCGCCGACCAAAAGGCGGCAATTATTAAGGAGAGACGTTTCATCATGTCCTTCAGATAGACTGATTGCCGAGACTGTGAAATGGTCTTGGCGCGTTACCTGACGAAAGTATGCCGATGCCCCGCCCCTGTCCCCGATTGGCTGCCCGCGCAATACTGCTGCACGAAGGTCGGCTGCTGCTGGTGAACGCTTATGCCGACAACCGGCTCGGCCTGATGTGCGCCCCCGGTGGCGGAGTAGAGGCCGGTGCCTCCCTGCCCGACAATCTGCGGCGCGAGGTTTTTGAAGAGACCGGTTTGGATATCTCCGTAGGGGCTCCTTGTCTGGTGAATGAATTTCACGACCCCGAAGGCGATTTTCATCAAGTTGATATATATTTTCGCTGTCACCTACTCGGCCCAGCCGAAATCGCCCCCGACTGGCAGGATCGCGAGGCCATTGTCACCCGCCATCAATGGGTAACCCAAGCCGAACTGGCGCAGATACCGCATAAGCCTGACAGCCTTGGTTCGGTTGCTTTCGCTCCTGCGGATGCGGCGATTACCTATGACCCGTTGGAGCCGATCTTGCGCTAAGCGCCCAAGCAATCCCGCCCAAGACCAACGCAGTCGCCAGAAGCAGGGTAAGACTGAGCGGTTCTCCCAAAAGTATAGAGCCGGCAAGGATGGCGATAATCGGCACACTGAGTTGCGCAACTGCAGCCGTAGCGCCATCAAGCCGGGTCAACACCGCATACCACAAAGCGTAACCAAGGCCCGAAGTCACCCCGCCGCAGAGCGCAGCCATTAACATGCCAGTCGCGGTGAAATGCCCGCCTGCAAACGCAGGCAAAATAAGCATAAAAGGTAGGCAAAGAAGAAAGTTGGCCGAAGTCGCCGCCAAAGGATCGCCCGATGTGCGACCAATGATCGTATAGGCCGCCCACCCCATTCCAGCGAGCACCATAAGCCCGGCACCAATGATATCTGTTGAACTCTGCCCGTCCGGCCAGAGAACGACCACCAGCCCAGCAAAGGCCGCTACCGCGCCTGATATTTGCCGTCCTGTTGGTGTCGCACCGGTAAGCGCGGCGTATGTGAACATGGTGATCTGCACCACACCGAATAGAATAAGGGCCCCCAATCCGGCATCCAACGTCATGTAAGCAAGACTGAAACCGATCATATAGACAGCCAAGCTCACTGCTCCGCCGATCCGGTTGCGCCGCAACAGCGGCAACCGTCCGCCCCGCAGCGTGACCAAGACCGCCAGTACGATGGCGCCCGCACCGACCCGGACAAGAGCAAATCCCGCGGGATCAATATGCCCCCCATCAATCGCCATTCTCGTCAGAATGGAATTGGCCGCAAAGGCGCACATGGTGAGGGCGGAGAGAAGGAAAAGCTGCATAGCCCTTCGCTTAGCGTCGATAGCAGTGTGCGCCAAGCCCGCAAACGCGCTGTTCTGACAATCTAGCGGGGTCGTGATCATCAGAGCAATCGGATCGAGCACCGATGCACCTACCTTTACCCCCGGATACCTCGGCGCCTTCGGCACTCCACTCGGGCGGTTCTAATAGCGGTCGAATAGAATTACAGTTACAGCCTCAAAAGACAGAAAAGTTCCTCTGCATATTGCCTCATACCCCGCGGCGGCTGGGTCGAAGGCGGAACCGTGTAGAGGAGAATATTCAAAAACGATTGCGTCATATTGTGGCAAACCAAAGTGCTGTCATCGAATAAGGTGCTTAGGCTACGCGTTACCATCATGCGTATCGCCTGCATTATGCGACATCCCGCAGCAAACGGCGCGCGTCTGGCGGGTATTTACTACGAAGTTGGCTCCATCTCTTAACCTGACTCTCACGCCCTGCCCGGCTCGTGATAAGCTGCCACTGTTGGGCCACTCGCGTTAAGGCCACCTGCGGCGTCACGTCCCCGTGCAGAGCCCTGTCCAACCCTCTCCCCAACGTTTGAAAATACTCTGATTGCCCCTTGAGGTAGAGATCAGGAATGGCCCCCTTCAGCGTAGCGCGCTGCACCTTTAAAAAAGGCTCCGAATAGGCATCTTGCACGCCCGGATCCCTGTAGTGTTCTTCACGGTAAGGATCGAAAAATCCGTCCGGTTGCCGGACAGCGAGCGTCGACATAGCTGGCGTGACCGCAAAGAGAGCAAATAAGTAACCAAGTTCCTTCTGGGTTGACGCCGTACTCACGACAAAGCTCCACCCCCAGTTAAAATAGGGGGCCGGCAGTACTTCATTCCTAACTCTCCCGCCCGGCGTGGGGCCATGCACCATTCGCCCCCGCATCGGTGATTGTGGAGCGTTCAGGTATTTCTGCGTGCCGCCCCAGCCAATGTTACAATACACATCGCCCTTCGCATATCGCGACCAATTTTCAAACAACCCAAGACTGGACGTCTCGGGAACGAGACAGTCTGTAATCGCAATCAATTCCTCCAAAGCCGTTATGCCCGCCTCCTCCGCAATTTGCGGTGTCATATCGGGCGAAAGAGGCCAGTAACCTTTCGCATGGAACCGAACCCACCATTCCCATGCGAGGTAGCCGGGTGTGCGGAACAACAACCCGCCATAGCGGCCAGCCGCTGGCGCATTAAAAAACCGAATCTGCCGATCCAACTCCTCCCAAGTATTTGGTGTGGCAAGAGAATAGCCAAAGCGATCTGCATAACGTGCCTGCGTATCAGGGTCGTGCAGCATTTCGCGGTGGTAAAACATTACATATGCGTCGCCGTCAGTTTGGAAACCATAAGTCTGACCATCAAATCTATCGCCCTCTTGATAGAGCATCGCGTTACGGAATTCCTTGGGCTCGTAACGCGCGGCATAGTTGTCCAAGGGGTGGATAGCACCCGCCGCTACAAGGTCAGCCACGCCAAAAGTAGCAGGTAGGGCGACATCGTATTTCGCTTCACCCAATACGCTATTTAGCATCAGTTCGGCGTTAATTTGATCAATATGCACCTCTTTCAAAGTAACTTTGACCCCGGTTTGGGCCGTAAAAGCTGCGGCAACCGGTCCAAGATTAGCACGCGACCCTTGCGGCAACAGCACTGAAAGAGGGCGGCTTTTGTCCGCCACTTCACGCGCCTGTGCAGCCACCTGCACATCGATCGCCGCGCCACCGAATGCTGGCCCGACTACCATCGCGCCCAGTCCGGCCCCCAGGCCCAAAGTCATCTTTCTTCTCGTGAGCCCGCGTCCATTTAGCACATCGTCCCCTTCCAAGTCGCCGCTGACCCGATAACCATCTGCTGCTGTTAAATTGGTTTTAGGTCGGCAGCGATTAACATTGCGTTAATCGCTGCCGACTATTCACGTGGCATGGTTACGACGCATTCTCCTTGGCGATTGCTGCAACTTTTTGCCAGCCGAATTAGCACCCGACTAAGGGCGGGCCTCCTTCTGATTGCCGCGATTATCGGCGCAGCAGGATTATCCGCCACGGCGCAGATGCGGTCCGTGCTCACGAGCCAAGCTCATCTAAGCCAATCTGCTATGCCGATGATGGCTCTTTCGCAACGCATCGAGCGGTCATTAAACGGCGCCTTCCTCCTTATTGAACAGCTAACCCAAACAGATGCCACAGCTTCGTCCGTTAGCCTTGAGAAAGGCTTGGCCATGAAGATTGACGAAGTCATTGAGCTGCTGGATGACCTTAAGGATTTGGGAATACCCTCGCCGCTCGTGGTACGGTTAGAGGGGCAATTACAAGCGTTGCAGCGTGCTACTGCCGCAACGCTTCTGAGCCATCGGGAAATGCGACTTATCGATACCCAAATTGCAGCGGCCCTTGATCGCGCCGAGCAATTACAGGAGCAAAGCCATTTAATTATTGATGACCTGGCTTATCAACTTTCAACAAGGACTGAAGCACTCTTAAGCGAAGCGGATGTAAATCGCGCTTCGGTCAATAACGCCCTCGCGGAGCTCAGCTCAGATTTTTCTGACCTGATGCTAAACGCGCGTACACTAAATGATATTCGCCTGAGTATTGACGCACTTAACAACATTATTATCAACCAGGGCCTGCAAGAAAAACCGCTTCGTCTCGAACGCGCAAAGCTCTTGGTAAACGAGCATTTGCAAAATGCCATTACCCGTCTTCCTCACATTGCTGAAATGGACGCGCGGCAATCGTTGGCACGTCAAATCGCCGCGCTACGCGACGACCTACTCGATCCCCTAAATGGCTTTTTTGTACATACAGCAGCACGTTTACGATTTCGCGATAGTTTCAATGCGTTGCAAGCGGAACACCTGCCCATGATTGTCGAGCTATCTAACCTGTCTTCAGACCTGACGCAGAGCACTTTGCAGTTTGTAGATCGCGCAACGGACAACCTAAGCAATACAATTCACCGGGTCATTTGGATTGTTGGCCTTACCGTGATCTTTGCCCTTATCGCCATCGTACTGACCAACGGATTGGTGATCGAGCGACAATTCAACCGTCGCATCCAAAGGTTAACCAATTCCGTCACAGCCATCGCCAAAGGGGACCTTGATCACCCCATTACCGTTTGCGGACGCGATGAACTGGGAGAGATGGCCCGCGCTTTGGTCGTGTTTCGCCGTACGGCAGAGGAACTGCGCCGCTCCAACATTGAGCTCGAGAAGTTTGCCTATGTGGCCGCGCATGATTTGCGCTCTCCCCTGCGCGCGGTGCATGAATTAAGCCTCTGGGTGCTGGAGGACGATGAAAACGCCCTCAGCGAAGAAAGTCGCGAATATTTACTGATGGCTCAACAGCGTATTGATCGCCTGAACCGATTGCTGAACGATTTGTTGGACTATGCCCGTGCTGGCCAAGATCACCCCGTTCCCGAGCCGGTGAATATCGGGCAGCTGGTGTCAGACCAAGCACGCTTTATCGATACCAAAGGTCGGTTCAAAATCACCTTCAGCGGCACTGACCAACCGATAGACGTGCAACTCTCGCCGTTGCAACAAATTCTCGGAAACCTCATCTCAAACGCGATCAAGCATCATGACCGCGGCCATGGGACAATTCATGTCAACGCCAAGATCGCCAGCGATCGCTTGATCTTAACTGTACAAGATGATGGGCCTGGAATCGAACTGCGGCATCAAGAAAAGATATTTGAATTATTCCAAACCCTTAAATCACGTGATGAAGTTGAAGGGAGCGGACTTGGCCTTGCAATCGTAAGTAAGCTGGCAATCCATCAAAAAGGTAAAGTCAGCTTGATATCGAACCCTGACAAAGGCCGCGGTTCTGCCTTTGTTGTCGAACTGCCTCAGGTGCCGCCATCGCAACGTCCTGCTCCGCCTTTGGCGGCGGCAGCATGATGCAAGTCACAAAGGATCGCTGAATGAAAACGACTGCCGCAAAATTTCTTATTGTTGATGATGACAAAGTCAGCGTGATGGCCATGCAACGGGCGATGCGCAAGCTAAAAATCGTGAACGAAACGGCGGTCTGCCACGACGGTCAACATGCGCTGGAGTTTCTGGCGGAGGAGGTAAAACGGCATGGGCGTCTGCCGCCTTACATTATCACCCTAGACCTAAATATGCCGCGTATGGGCGGCTTGGAATTTTTGGAAATCGTCAGGGCCGATCCCGCATTGGAGCGTATGGTGATCTTCGTTTTCACAACCTCTGATATGCCCACAGACGTTCAATCAGCCTATAGCAAGAATATTGCTGGCTATATCGTAAAGGAAAACCCGTCAGAAACCTTTGCCAATGCGTTGGATATGCTCAATGCCTATGCGCGGATTGTCGAATTGCCGTGTTGAGTGCAAGGGATCAATGCGCGAGGTGAAAGCCTCAAACCCTTTACCATGAAACAAAATAAGGCGCGCCATTGCTGGCACGCCTCAGGTTCTTGAGCCAATTGGGCTGGCTTACATCATGCCGCCCATACCGCCCATGCCACCCATGTCGGGCATAGCAGCGCCGGCACCTTCCTTGGACGGACGGTCAGCAACCATCGCCTCGGTGGTGATCAGCAGACCAGCGATGGACGCCGCATCTTGCAGAGCTGTGCGAACGACTTTGGCCGGGTCGATAACGCCGAACTTGAACATGTCGCCATATTCTTCGGTCTGAGCGTTGAAGCCGAACTTCAGGTCGTCGCTTTCGCGGATTTTGCCGGCAACAACCGAACCGTCGACACCAGCGTTTTCAGCGATCTGACGCAGCGGTGCTTCCAGTGCTTTGCGCACGATGGAGATACCAACGTTTTGATCGTTGTTGTCGCCAGCCAGGCCTTCGAGCTTTTTGCCCGCCTGAACCAGAGCAACACCACCGCCAACAACGATGCCTTCTTGAACAGCGGCACGTGTCGCGTTCAGGGCGTCGTCTACGCGGTCTTTGCGCTCTTTCACTTCGACTTCGGTCATGCCACCGACGCGGATCACAGCAACACCGCCTGCCAGTTTGGCAACGCGCTCTTGCAGCTTCTCACGGTCGTAGTCGGAGGTGGTTTCTTCGATCTGGTTACGGATCTGAGCAACACGTGCTTCGATCTCGGCCTTCTCGCCCGCGCCATCAACAACAGTGGTCTCGTCTTTGGTGATCGCGACTTTCTTGGCCGAACCCAGCATGTCCATGGTCACGGACTCAAGCTTCATGCCCAGATCTTCGGAGATCACCTGACCACCGGTCAGAACCGCGAGGTCTTGCAGCATGGCTTTACGACGGTCACCGAAGCCCGGTGCCTTCACAGCAGCAATCTTCAGACCGCCACGCAGCTTGTTCACGACGAGTGTCGCCAGGGCTTCGCCCTCAACGTCTTCCGCGATGATCAAAAGCGGTTTCTGCGACTGGATCACCTGCTCGAGCAGCGGAACCATCGGCTGAAGGCTCGACAATTTCTTCTCGTGCAGCAGGATGATCGCGTCTTCCAGCTCGACAGTCATTTTGTCGGAGTTGGTGACGAAATAGGGGCTCAGGTAGCCGCGGTCGAACTGCATGCCTTCGACGACATCGGTCTCTGTTTCCAGACCTTTGTTCTCTTCGACGGTGATGACACCCTCGTTGCCGACTTTCTGCATCGCGTCTGCGATCTGACGACCGATTTCACGCTCGCCGTTGGCGGAGATGGTGCCAACCTGTGCGACTTCGTCGCTGTCGGATACGTCACGGGCCGCGGCGCGGATCGCTTCGACGACTTTGGAAGTTGCGAGGTCGATGCCGCGCTTCAGGTCCATCGGGTTCATGCCAGCGGCAACCGATTTCATGCCTTCTTTGACGATGGCCTGGGCCAAAACAGTCGCGGTGGTGGTGCCGTCGCCTGCTTCGTCATTGGTCCGGGAAGCAACTTCCTTGACCATCTGTGCGCCCATGTTTTCGAACTTGTCTTCCAGTTCGATTTCCTTCGCCACGGATACACCGTCTTTGGTGATGCGCGGTGCGCCGAAGGATTTGTCCAGAACCACGTTCCGGCCTTTGGGGCCGAGTGTGACTTTCACCGCATCGGCGAGGATGTTAACACCCTTGAGCATCCGGTTGCGGGCATCGGTGTCAAATTTGACGTCCTTAGCAGCCATGTTGTCTTCTCCTAAAATCTTGGATTGATGTGAGCGTCTTCAAAGGGTCGGCAAGCCGGGTGGCTTACGCGATGATCCCCATGATGTCGCTTTCTTTCATCATCAGCATTTCTTCGCCTTCGACGGTGACCTCTGTGCCGGACCATTTGCCGAACAGGATTTTGTCGCCGGGTGCGACGGCCATTTCGATCAGCTCGCCGTTGTCCTTGCGTGCGCCGGTGCCCACGGCAACGACTTCACCTTCGGAAGGCTTTTCTTTGGCGGAATCAGGGATGATCAACCCGCCGGCGGTTTTCTCTTCGCTTTCTGTGCGCTTTACCAGCACACGGTCATGAAGCGGTTTCAATGCCATCTTTGCAGCTCCTTAAGGCTCAAAGTTACTCTTCCAAGCCACCCCCTCCGTCCGAGGGGTGCAGCCGTTAGCACTCGACCCATGTGAGTGATAACGATGCATAGCTAAGGAGCGTTCTGAGTTCTGTCAACAACGGCATCAAAAAATTTTGCGCAGTCAGGAACTGTTAACCAGCGCCCAGAATGCGACCCGCTGTCGCCACGGCTTCAGCCCCTGATGGGGTAAGCCCGTATATGCCCTTGTCGACCTTTTCAAACCAACCATAGTGGTCGTCGCGCATCATGCGGGTTGCCGCCGAGACACCGGTCGCCCGAGCCACATCCGCGCCTTTGCTCGCCCCGGCCTCAAAAAGAAACATCGCCAACTTCAGCGCATCCTGACGGTAGGCGGTGACCAGCCCCGCGCGGGTTTGGCCGCCATCATTGGGATCCCCCTGCCGCCGCGCGAATTCGCGCAAGAGCATCGCCGCCCGTTTGACATTCTTGCGCGGGGCGTAGGGGCCGGGGTCGCAATGCACCTCAACCAATCCGTCCGACAGCCGCACTGTAATCAGCCCCAGCCCGAGCCGCCGCGCCAGCGTGACGTTGTCCTTCACCGCCTTGGCAAAGCGTTTGCCGGGTTGGCGGGCCACGGCAAGGTAGACGTCATCAGACACCTTGAGCCTCGCCAAGCATTGATGAAACAGCGCCAGCGAAAAGCCGAGCTTTAACTCCACAACCACAGGCGGCTCTGCCCCACGCACCGCCACCACATCCGCCGCGCCGACTTCGGCTTTGACCACATAGCCTTGTTCCTCAAGGAAAGCCTTGATCGGCGGGTAAAGATCGGTTTCGCGAGGGGTGCTCATGTCGGGCAACTTGCCCCATCGCGCGACGCTATGCAAAGGGGCCGTGCGCCCCTAGAGTGACGCCATGACCCGCGATGAATTCAACGCCTTCTGCGCCGCCCTGCCCCAGACAACCCATGTTGTGCAATGGGGCAACGCAGATGTTTGGAAGGTCGGCGGCAAGGTCTTTGCCATCTGCGGCTGGGCCGAGGATGCGCCCGCCTTTACCTTCAAGGTGACCGAACTTGGATTCGAGGTGCTTTCAGACAGTCCCGGACTGCGTCCCGCCCCCTATCTGGCCTCACGCGGGTTGAAATGGATACAGCATTACGCCGAACCCGGCCTAAGCGAAGACAGCCTGCGTGATCACATACGTGCCTCCTATGACATGATCGCCGCCGCCCTTACAAAAAAGAAGCGCGCTGAACTGGGCCTCTAGGCTCTTCACGCAATGCCGCAATGCGGCAGGCGCGCGTGACAAGCCTATTCAACCTGCTATAAGGCGCGCAAATCCACCCGAACAGACAGGACCGCCCCGATGACAACTCTTGTTTTTGGCCATAAATCCCCCGACACCGACAGCACCGGCAGCCCGATCGTTTGGGCTTGGTATCTGAATGAAATCAAAGGCATTCCCGCTAAGCCGGTCCTGCTGGGCGAGCCGAACACCGAAGCGCTGTTCATGCTCGACAAATGGAACCTTGATAAGCCCGAAATCCTGACCACGCTTGAGGCCGACACCAAGGTTGTGATCGTCGACACCAACAACCCCGCTGAACTGCCCGACAACATCAATGACGCCGATATCACCGGCATCATCGACCACCACCGTCTGGTGGCCGGGCTGGAAACACGCGGACCGATTGAGATCAACATCCAACCGCTCGCCTGCACGGCGACCATCATGTTCAAGATGATCGGCAAACACTGGGCGCAAGCCCCGCGTGGCGTCAAAGCGGCTGCCCTGTCGTGCATCCTGTCTGACACGCTGGAATTCCGCAGCCCGACCACCACGCAAGAAGACCGCGCAATCGCCGAAGACATCGCGCGGGACTTGGGCGTCGACATCAGCGACTACGCCGCGGAGATGTTCGCCGCGAAATCCGACGTGTCGTCCTTCAGCGAAGCGGAACTGCTGCGCATGGACAGCAAGGAATTCGATCTCGACGGCACCAACCTGCGCGTGAGCGTGCTGGAAACCACCTCCCCCGCGCCGCTGCTGGAGCGTAAGGACGCACTGATGGCCGAGATGCCGAAAGTGGCCGAAGCCGACGGTGCCGCGCAGGTGCTCTTGTTCATCGTCGATATCCTGAAAGAAGAGGCGACGCTGCTGGTGCCCAACGACATGGTCAAACACATCGCCGAGCAGAGCTTTGGCGCCGAGGTCTCCGGCGACACGGTCGTGCTGCCCGGCGTGATGAGCCGCAAAAAGCAGATCATTCCCAACCTTAAGATGTAAGCCAATCGGGCGGGCCAAGCGCCCGCCCTCGCTTTTTGAAAGGCCGCAACATGACCCGCATTATTTCCGCCCTGCCCGACGTATCCGGTCAATATGACGCGCTTTTCGTCGACCTCTGGGGCTGCGTGCATGACGGGCGCAAAGCGCTGCCCGATGCGGTGGCCGCCTTGCAGGCCTATCGCAAAACCGGCGGCAAGGTCGTGTTGGTGACCAACTCCCCCCGCCCCCGCACGGGTGTTGAGAAACAGTTGCAGCAGTTTGGCGTGCCGGAAGACGCATGGGACAGCATCGCCACATCGGGCGATTCCGCGCGCTCTGCCATGTTCCGCGGCGCGGTGGGCGAGAAGGTTTGGTTCATTGGCAATCCGGGCGAGCGCAAGTTCTTTGAGCCGCTGTCCATTCTCGACAACCCGGTGGAAGTCGAAACAGTCCCGTTGGATCAGGCCGAAGGCATCGTCTGCACCGGCCCTCTTGATCCGATGGCCGACCCCGACGTGATGCGCCCCGAATTTGAGCAGGCCATCGCGCGCGGCCTGAAACTGCTCTGCGCCAACCCCGATATCGTGGTCGACCGGGGCGAGGTGCGTGAATGGTGCGCCGGGGCGCTGGCTGCACTCTATACCGAAATGGGCGGCGAGAGCCTTTACTTCGGCAAGCCACACGCCCCGATATATGACCTTGCACGCCGCCGCCTTGCCACGCTTGACGTAGACATCCCCGACAACCGCATCCTCTGCATCGGCGACGGCATTCTTACGGATGTTAAAGGCGCGATAGGCGAGGGCATCGATTCGCTGTTCATTACCGGTGGGCTGGCCGCGTCGGAAACCGCGACCACCGATCAACCGGACAAGGAAAAGCTAAAGTCATACCTCACGCGCGAAGCCTCTGCCCCTACCTATGCGATCGGTTTCCTGCGCTAAGCCAAATTTGACTTGATTTTCTGCAACTGCGAAGTAATAAAGTTGCATCCAGTCGCGCCACAGCGCCACTTTATTACCAAGGAGCCGTCATGTTGGACAATATGCCGCGCGGAACGATCTGCATCGAAGACATCGAAATTGGGATGACGCGCCACCTGCGTAAGGTCGTCACCGACACGGATATCGAAATGTTCGCGCAGGTTTCGACCGATCATAACCCGGTGCATCTGGATGACGACTATGCCCGCGACACGATCTTTGAAGGGCGTATCGCCCACGGGATGCTAACGGCGGGGCTGATCTCTGCGGTGATTGGTGAGCAGCTTCCCGGCCACGGCACGATCTACCTTGGTCAATCACTCAAATTCCTCGGTCCCGTGCGCCCCGGCGACATGGTGCTGGCCGAAGTCACCGTGACCGACATAGACATCGCCAAACGCCGCGTGAAAATGGATTGCCGTTGCTCGGTTGATGGCAAACCGGTTCTTGCCGGTGAAGCGACGGTGCTCGCCCCCTCGGCCAAGCTCGACTGAGGGGACGGTTTTCGCTGTCTGAGCATCTTGCCCTCACGCCGTCGCGCAGCTAGGCAAGGCACATGCGGATCATCCGAGATTATCAATTCGTCGACCTGCCAGATCGCGGTGCCACCGCCGCGATTGGCAATTTCGATGGCGTGCACCTTGGCCACCGGTCGGTGATCGAATTGGCGCAGCGCGCCGCCCCCGATGCGCCCCTCGGTGTGGTCACCTTTGAACCGCATCCCCGCGAATATTTCGCCCCCGACGCCCCGCCCTTTCGCCTGATGGGCCGCGAAGCCCGCGCGCATCGGCTCGAAAAGATCGGCGTCGAACGGCTTTATGAACTGGCTTTTAACGGTACGCTTGCGGGGCTTACGCCCGAGGCATTCGCCCGCGACGTGCTGCACGAAGGGCTTGGGCTGGCGCATGTGGTTGTCGGCGCAGACTTCTGCTTTGGTAAGGGTCGCGCGGGCACGGCGGAAGATCTCGTCAGTTTCGGCGCGCAATATGGTTTCGGCGTCACCATCGCCCCGCTGATGGAGCGCGATGACCTCACCGTGTCCTCAACCGCGATCCGCGAAGCACTGACCCGCGGTGCCACCCGCGAAGCGGCGGCGATGTTGGGTCATTGGCACCGCATCGACGGGCCTGTGATCTCGGGCGAGCAGCGCGGTCGCGAGCTTGGGTTTCCGACCGCGAACATGTCCATCGACGGGCTGCACCCGCCTGCCTTTGGCGTCTATGCCGTTCTGGTGGACGTGCTGAAAGGGCCGCATCAAGGCAGCTACCACGGCGCGGCGAGCCTTGGCGTGCGACCGATGTTCGGTGAAAACAAAGCCAACCTTGAAACCTATCTCTTTGATTTCAAGGGTGATCTCTATGGCACTCCGCTGTCCATCGCCTTGGTCGAACATCTGCGCGGAGAAGAAAAGTTCGACAGCCTCGACGCGCTGATTACCCAGATGGACGCCGACTGCACCCGCGCACGCGCCATTCTGGAGGTCTTATGAGCGACCCGATTCCCCGCAAGGGCCTTGCCCCGAAATTTTGGGAGAAGAAGCCGCTTAAAGAGATGTCGCAGACCGAATGGGAGGCGCTTTGCGATGGCTGCGGCAAATGCTGTCTGAACAAGCTTGAAGACGAAGACAGCGGCGAAGTAGCCCTGACCCGCGTCGCCTGCCGCCTGCTTGATGATAGCACCTGCCGCTGTGTGCATTACGAGAACCGCCATGAATTCGTGCCCGACTGCATCGTGCTACGCCCTGACAACCTTGATACCCACGCCTATTGGATGCCGCAGACCTGCGCTTACCGCCTGCTGTGGGAGGGCAAGCCCCTGCCCGAGTGGCACCCCCTGCTGACCGGCACCCCCGACAGCGTGCATGACGCCGGGGTCAGCGTGCAATTTGATACCGTGTCCGAATTTGATACCCCGTTCGAAGAATGGGAAGACCATATTATCGAGGAGCCCACCTGATGTTTTTCGCCTCTGACAACGCCGGCCCCGTCCACCCAAAGGTGATGGAGCGCGTGATCGCCGCCAACAGCGACTACGCCATGCCCTACGGCAAAGACTCGATCATGGATGAGGTGCGCGCGCAGATTCGCGAACAGTTTGAGGCACCTGAGGCCGAGGTTTACCTCGTCGCCACCGGCACCGCGGCCAATGCGCTTGCGCTGGCCTGCTATACCCAGCCGTGGCAGACAATCTTCTGCTCCAAGGTCGCGCATATCGAAGAGGATGAGTGCAACGCCCCGGAGTTCTACGCAGGTGCGGCCAAGCTGACACTGGTAGAAACCGACGACAAGATGACCCCCGACGCCCTGCGCCGCGCCATCGTCGCGCGGGCGGCGGGCGATGTGCACACGCCGCAACGCGGCCCGGTGTCGATCACACAGGTGACGGAACGCGGCGGGGTGCACAGCCTTGAAGAATTGCAGGCCCTGACAGCGGTGGCCAAGGAATACGACCTGCCCGTGCATATGGACGGCGCGCGTTTTGCCAATGCGCTGGTGGCCTTGGGCTGCACGCCAGCTGAGATGACGTGGAAGTCTGGCGTTGATGTGGTCAGCTTCGGCGGCACCAAGAACGGCTGCATGGGTGTCGAGGCGGTCGTCTTTTTCGACCCCAAAAAAGCGTGGGAGTTTGAACTACGCCGCAAGCGCGGGGCGCATCTGTTTTCCAAACACCGCTTTCTCTCGGCGCAGATGGCGGGCTACCTCGCGGACGGCGCTTGGCTGGAAACGGCTACGGCTGCCAATGCCAATGCTGCCTATCTGGCCGAAGGTTTGCGCAAGGCCGGGGCAGAGTTTCTGCATGAGCCCGCGGCCAATATGATCTTCGCCCGTTTCCCCCGCGCCATTCACCGCAAGTTGCATGATGCAGGCGCGCGCTATTACCTCTGGGATGGCACGCTGGAGGGCGACGATGACGAGATGTTGGCCGCGCGGATGGTCTGCGACTGGTCGATCAGCCGCGACCAGATCGACCAGTTCCTAAGCCACTTCTAAGCAGTCACGCCAGCGGCAGGTCGTTCAGGAAATCGCGTATCGCTTCGGCGACTTCGGCGGGGTGCGTGATCGGCACCATATGCCCTGCCCCTTCGACTGAAACCCGCCGTGCGTTCGGCAGGCGGCGCATCAGCGACGCATTGATCGCAAGCGCCGCTTTGGGCGACGCGCTTCCCTCTACCAACAGCGCGGGCATTGACGCGCGGTCGAACATGCCCGGCGCCAGCAACCCGGCGCTGTCCTCTCCGAGGAAGGGCGAAGAGGCGGGGATGAAACCGATCCGATCCACCATGTAGGCGCGGGTCGGTTCGGGAATCTGGTCCCATTTCGTGCCATCGCCCCAGACCCGGTTGAACAGCCGTGCAGCGGTCTCCTTGTCGCCCTCGACCAAGGCGGCCTCAAATGCCATATTCTGTTCGTTGTATTCGGCCATCGCGTCAGGATCATCCTCCTTGGCTGCGGCGAAATAGACCGGCTCAATCAAGGTAACGCTGCGCACCAACTCGGGATGCTCGATCGCCAGCCGCAGCGCGACCGTCGCGCCAAAGGAATGGCCGATCAGGTCCATCGGCGCTTCGAGCAGGCTGAGCGCCATGTCGGTTGCCACGTCGTGGATATTGCCCTGCCCGTCCCAATCGCCCGACCGCCCGTGCATCGGCAGATCGAACGCCCGCAGGGTCAGCTCGTCCGACAGGGCAGCCCCAACGCCCCGCCACGCACCGGAGTGCGCAAGCGAGCAATGGATCGCCAAGGCCGGGCGCGGGCCGTGACCGAAACGGCGCGCGTTGACCTCTGGGATCACAGCTTGCCCCCGAGGTGCAGATCAAGATCTTCCAGACGGTCCTGCCCCCAGAACCGCTGATCCCCAACGATATAGAAAGGCGCCCCAAAGACACCTTGAGTGACGGCTTCCTCAAGGTTGGCGGCATAGGTCTCGGCCCCTTGCAGCAAGCCGCTGTTCGCCAGATCGGGGTCAAAACCCGCCTCTTCCAGACACGCCCGGACCACATCGTCATGGCCGATGTCCTTTTCTTCGGCCCAGACAGCGCGGGTGATGGCATGGGTCAGCTTGCCCAGATCACCGCCACCGGCATTCTGCGCGGCGATCACCGCATAGGCCGCAGGCGCGCCGTTGGTGGGCCAATGCGCGGGCTTGAGGTTGAAGGGCAGACCCAGCTTGCGCGCCTGACGCGGCAGGTCTTGGGCGCGGTACTCATTGCGGCTTGGGTGCCGCTCTGCCGGAGGCATGCCACCCGTGCGGGGGAAGGCCGCGATAATGTCGAAAGGCTTGTACACGATCTCAGCACCGTGCTTTTCAGCAATTGCCTCAAGCCGATTCCCGGCAAGGTAGCAATAGGGTGACAGGGTTGCGAAAAAATAATCGATCCGGGCCATTTGGCTCTCCTTCGGGGGCGGTGCAGCTTTGCCAGACCGTAAGCGCATGCTAAGCGGTGTCAACGTCACGAATCTGCAACCTACCGCTGCTCCGGAGCCCCTATGCCACGCACTTCAGAACCAAAACTGATATCAGGCAATGCCAATATGCCGCTTGCCAAGGCCATCGCGCGGCGCATGTCGCTGCATCGCGGCGTTAACGTGGGGCTCGTCGATGCGCGGGTCGAACGGTTCAACGACGGCGAGATTTTCGTCGAAGTTTATGAGAACGTCCGCGGTGAGGACATGTTCATCATCCAGCCCACATCGAACCCCGCGAACGACAACCTGATGGAACTGATGATCATGGCCGACGCGCTGCGCCGGTCTTCGGCCGCGCGTGTCACTGCCGTGCTGCCCTATTTCGGCTACGCCCGCCAAGATCGCCGCACCAAGGCTCGCACGCCGATCACCGCCAA
This sequence comes from Sulfitobacter sp. DSM 110093, assembly GCF_022788715.1. Classification (NCBI taxonomy): domain Bacteria; kingdom Pseudomonadati; phylum Pseudomonadota; class Alphaproteobacteria; order Rhodobacterales; family Roseobacteraceae; genus Sulfitobacter; species Sulfitobacter sp. DSM 110093. The sequence goes on along the minus strand of NZ_CP085167.1, from coordinate 762,739 downwards.
GATGGTCGCCAACATGCTGACCGGAAGCGGCATCGAGCGCATCCTCACTATGGACCTGCACGCCGCGCAGATTCAGGGGTTCTTCGATATCCCGGTCGACAACCTCTACGCCTCGCCGATCTTTGCACTGGATATCAAAGACGCCTTCAAAGACCGGATGGATGAGCTGATGGTCGTCAGCCCCGATGTCGGCGGCGTGGCCCGTGCGCGTGAACTGGCCAAACGCATCAACTCGCCCCTGTCGATCGTCGACAAACGCCGCGAGAAGGCGGGCGAAGTGGCTGAAATGACCGTGATCGGCGACGTGAAAGGCAAGACCTGCCTGATCGTGGACGACATCTGCGACACCGCCGGCACGCTGTGCAAAGCCGCCGAAGTGCTGCTGGAGAACGGCGCCAATGAAGTGCACTCCTACATTACACACGGTGTCATGTCCGGCCCGGCGGTTGAGCGTGTGGCCAATTCGGTCATGAAATCGCTTGTCATCACCGACAGCATCGCGCCGACCCCTGCGATCAAGAAAGCGCCGAACATCCGCATCGTCCCGACCGCGCCGATGTTTGCCCAAGCGATCTTGAACATCTGGAACGGCACCTCGGTCTCTTCGCTGTTCGAGGCGGAAACGCTGGGCCCGATCTATGACGGAATGTACGCGGCAAGCTAAGCCGCAGGCTGTGATCTAGGGCTGGTCCCAGCGGGCCGCCCTCCCCCCTGCTGGGCCGCTCTCTCCCACCGAGCGATGCACCTAGCCGACGACCCAGTCGTCATCCTCTCCCACCGCGCCAATCGCTGTCCATGCCAAACGCGCCCGTGCGACGCGGGTGTCGCCCCATGTGCGGAACACCATGTCAAAGCCGGCCTCGGTCACCGCCTCGGCGCCGATATCAGCGCGGGTGACGGTGCTGGCGTCGATGTCCCAAAGCGACATGCTCACCTGAACATGCGGAGGCTCTCGGAAGGGCTCGGAAAAGCTGATCCGGCGGCGGCGTTCACGCTGGCCCTCGCCCGTCCACATCGATCCGCCGTCTTCGAACTCAGAAAACAGCATGACATCGCCACTGTCCACGCCGATGGTATGGCTGCGAAGTCGTTTCATATCTCGGGCCTGCTTGCATCTAGGGTCACCGCGCAATGATGCCGCAGCAGGGGGAGGCATAAAAGCAAAAAGCCCCGCCGAGGCGGGGCTTTTCACTGATTTTCAAAGCATTACAGGCTGGGCTGTTTACTCGACAATCCGATGTGATCGCCAACGGCAACCATATCGGCCAGAAGCTTGGCTGCGTCATCCACGGGACCGGGTTCGTTTTCCCAGTTGTCCTTGGCGCGGGTGTAGACGGCATGCGCCTCTGCCACCATGCTGTCCATCTGCTCCTGCGTCATGTCGGCACGCGCCACGGCACGTTCCGCCAGCACAGACACGCCGCCCTGACCGCCGATTTCGGCGAAACCGCCGGTCACGACATATTCAGACGTGCCCTCCGGCCCTTCCACGCGCAGAAGGCCCGGACGCAGGGTGGTGATGGTGGGCGCATGATCGGCCATGGCCGTCATGTCGCCCTCAGTGCCCGGAATCTGCACGGCCGTCACCTGCATCGATGCCAGCCGCCGTTCCGGCGAAACGAGGTCGAATTGCATTGTGTCTGCCATTGTCAGCGCTCCTTAAGCGGCGTCTGCCGCCATTTTCTCGGCTTTCGCCTTCACGTCTTCGATGCCACCAACCATGTAGAAGGCACCTTCGGGCAGGTGATCGTATTCACCGGCAACCACGGCCTTAAAGGACGAGATTGTCTCTTCCAGCGGCACCTGAACACCGTCGGAACCAGTAAAGACTTTCGCCACGTCGAAGGGCTGGCTGAGGAAACGCTCGATCTTACGCGCACGTGCCACGGTCAGTTTGTCTTCTTCGCTCAGTTCGTCCATGCCGAGAATGGCGATGATGTCCTGAAGCGATTTGTAGCGCTGAAGCACCTGCTGCACGTCTGTCGCCACCTTGTAGTGCTCGTCGCCGATGATCAGCGGGTCGAGCAGACGCGAGGTGGAGCCAAGCGGGTCAACCGCCGGGTAGATGCCCTTTTCCGAGATCGAACGGTCAAGAACCGTTGTCGCGTCGAGGTGGGCAAAGGATGTTGCAGGCGCCGGGTCGGTAAGGTCATCCGCAGGAACGTAAACGGCCTGAACGGAGGTAATCGAACCGGATTTGGTCGACGCAATCCGCTCCTGCATCACGCCCATGTCGGTCGCCAGTGTCGGCTGGTAGCCCACAGCGGAAGGAATACGGCCCAGCAGAGCGGACACTTCGGAACCGGCCTGTGTGAAGCGGAAGATGTTGTCGACGAAGAACAGAACGTCGGAACCGGATTCGTCGCGGAACTGCTCGGCCAGTGTCAGGCCGGTCAGGGCGATCCGCATCCGCGCACCGGGAGGTTCGTTCATCTGGCCGTAGACCAGCGCAATTTTCGAATCGACGAGGTTGTCAGGGACGATAACGCCGGATTCGATCATCTCGTGGTAAAGGTCGTTACCTTCACGGGTACGCTCACCCACGCCCGCGAACACCGATAGACCGGAGTGCACTTTGGCGATGTTGTTGATCAGTTCCATGATGAGAACGGTCTTACCAACGCCCGCACCGCCGAAGAGACCAATTTTACCACCCTTGGTGTAAGGCGCCAGAAGGTCGATAACCTTGATGCCTGTCACGAGGATTTGTGTCTCGGTCGACTGCTCAGCGAACTCAGGCGCTTCGCCGTGAATGGCGCGTGTCGCGTCAGAGTTTACCGGACCCTGTTCGTCAACCGCATCGCCGGTGACGTTCATGATACGGCCCAGTGTGGCGTTGCCCACGGGCACGCGGATCTGGTCGCCTGTGTCTGTTACGGCCTGACCGCGCACCAGACCTTCGGTGGCGTCCATCGCGATGGCGCGAACCGTGTTTTCGCCAAGGTGCTGCGCCACTTCGAGAACCAGCGTTTTGCCCTGATTTTCGGTGTGCAGCGCGTTGAGAATCTCCGGCAGGTCGCCTTCGAATTGAACGTCAACGACAGCGCCGATGACCTGTGTGATTTTACCGACAGCATTTGCCATGTCGTTTCTCCGATTTGCTTACAGCGCTTCCGCGCCGGAAATGATTTCGATCAGCTCGTTGGTGATGACAGCCTGACGCGAGCGGTTGTACTGGATGGTCAGTTTGTCGATCATCTCACCCGCGTTGCGTGTGGCGTTGTCCATCGCCGACATCCGCGCACCCTGCTCGGACGCGCCATTCTCCAGCAGAGCCGAGAAGATCGCCGTGGCGACCCCGCGCGGCAGAAGGTCGGCCAGAACCGCCTCTTCGCTGGGTTCATAGTCGAACAATGTGGACGCACCGCTGTCTTCGTCCGCGTCTGCTTCGAATTTGGCCGGGATGATCTGCTGCGCCGTCGGCGTCTGCATCACCACGTTCACGAACTTCGCATAGAAGATCGTCGCCACGTCGAATTCGCCCGCGTCAAAGCGGTTCAGCACGTCCTGCGCGATGTTTTGCGCATCACCATAGCCGATCTTTTTGACTTCGCTGAGGTCAACGTGACCGACCAGATGGTCGCCCAAGTCACGCCGCAGCGCATCACGGCCTTTTTTGCCAACGGTGAGGATTTTCACCTCTTTACCCTGGGCCAGCAATTCACGCGCATGGGCTTTCGCCTTCTTCGCGATGTTGCTGTTGAAGCCGCCGCACAGCCCGCGTTCGGCGGTCATGACCACCAGCAGATGCACTTTGTCTTCACCCGTGCCGCTAAGCAGCTTGGGCGCGCTGTCGGAACCGCCGACACTAGCCGCGAGCCCTGCCATCACGGCATTGAACCGCTCAGTATAGGGACGCGAAGCCTCGGCAGCCTCCTGCGCGCGGCGAAGTTTCGCCGCGGCAACCATTTGCATGGCCTTGGTGATCTTGCGGGTCGATTTGACCGACGCGATCCTGTTCTTCAGGTCCTTGAGATTTGGCATTGCCTTATCTCCCGTTTAAGCGAAGTCGGCGGCGAAACCGTCAATGGCGGCTTTGATCTTCTCTTCCAACTCGCCTTTGACCTTGCGGTCATTGTTGGTGATGTCCTTGAGAAGGTCGTCGTGCTTGCTGCGCAGATGCGCCAGCAGGCCTGCCTCAAATCGGCCAACCTCCGACAGTTCCACCTTGTCGAGATAGCCGTGGGTACCGGCATAGATCACGCAGACGATTTCCGAGTTGGTCAGCGGCGCGTACTGCGGCTGCTTCATCAGTTCGGTCAGACGCGCACCACGGTTCAGCAGCTGCTGGGTTGCGGCGTCAAGGTCGGAACCAAACTGAGCAAAGGCCGCCATTTCGCGGTACTGAGCCAGCGACAGTTTCACCGGACCAGCGACCGAGGACATCGCCTTGGTCTGGGCCGAGGAACCCACGCGGGAAACCGACAGACCGGTGTTCACGGCGGGGCGGATGCCCTGATAGAACAGTTCGGTCTCAAGGAAGATCTGACCGTCGGTGATCGAGATCACGTTGGTCGGAATAAACGCGGAAACGTCGCCACCTTGGGTTTCGATGATCGGCAGAGCCGTCAGCGAGCCGTTGCCAGCCTCGTCACCCAGCTTCGCGGAACGCTCAAGCAGGCGGGAGTGGAGGTAGAAAACGTCGCCCGGGTAAGCTTCACGGCCCGGTGGGCGGCGCAGCAGCAGGGACATCTGACGGTAAGACACGGCCTGTTTGGAGAGGTCATCATAGATGATCAGGGCGTGACGGCCATTGTCGCGGAAATGCTCGGCCATCGCGGTGGCAGCATAGGGCGCGAGGAACTGCATCGGTGCAGGCTCGGACGCGGTCGCGGCCACGACGATAGAATAGTCGATCGCGCCGGTTTCTTCGAGCTTTTTCACAAGCTGAGCAACGGTCGAACGCTTCTGGCCGATAGCGACATACACGCAGTACATCTTCTTGCCTTCGTCGTCGCCAGCAGCGGCGTTAACCTGCGCTTGGTTCAGCATCGCGTCGAGGGCAACAGCGGTTTTACCGGTCTGACGGTCACCAATGATCAGCTCACGCTGGCCACGGCCGATTGGGATCATCGCGTCAACAGACTTGAGGCCAGTCGCCATCGGCTCATGCACCGATTTACGCGGGATGATGCCGGGTGCTTTTACGTCGGCGATGCCGCGCTTGGTGGCACCAAGGGGGCCTTTGCCGTCGATGGGGTTGCCCAGACCGTCAACAACGCGGCCCAGCAGTTCGTCACCGATTGGCACGTCCACGATGGAGTTGGTGCGCTTGACGGTGTCGCCTTCTTTGATGTCACGGTCGGAGCCGAAGATAACAACACCGACGTTGTCCGCTTCGAGGTTCAAGGCCATGCCCTGAATGCCGCCGGGGAATTCGACCATTTCACCGGCCTGAACATTGTCCAGACCATAGACGCGGGCGATACCGTCACCGACGGAGAGAACGCGACCAACTTCGGCCACTTCGGTTTCCTGACCGAAATCCTTGATCTGGTCTTTCAGGATCGCAGAAATCTCTGCTGCTTGGATACCCATTTATCCGACCTCTTTCATTACATTCTGGAGGGAATTGAGCTTGGAACGGATCGACGTGTCGATCATTTTCGAGCCCACTTTGACGACAAGACCGCCGATGAGGCTTTCATCAACGGTCGCATGAAGTGATACTTTTTTACCGGTAGAGGCATTGAGCGACTTGGTCAGCTTGTCCGACTGCGTCTTGGTCAGCGCCTTGGCCGTGGTGACATCAGCGGTGATCTCGCCTTTAGCTTCGGCAATCGTCTCGCGCAGCGCTTTGACCAGCGCGGGCAGCACAAACAGACGACGCTTTTGCGCCATCAGCGCCAGCGTGCTCGCCATGGTCTTGGTCAGGCCCATCTTGTCGGCCAGCACTTTGATCGCCTGCGCCTGCTGTTCGCGGGTATAGAGCGGCGAAGAGATCAGGCGCTGAAAGTCATCGCTGTCGGTCAAGGCCGCTTCAAGCGCGGTAAGATCGCCCTCGATGGCATCGACCTGATTGGCCTCGCGGGCCAGATCATACACGGCTGTCGCGTAGCGTTCCGCGATGCCGGTGGAAATGGAAGCAGGTTCGGACACGTCCATCCTCTCGTTCAATAAGCGCCGGATATGCGAAGATGTCGCGTCACCAGCAGTTGGCGCGGCTTGAAGTTACCCAAGACGTCTAAATCAGGGGCGATGTAGCAGACAGGTTCGCGCCCGGCAACACAGTATAGGCAGGTAATGTTCCTCCGCGCGGCAATATTGCAAGGGCTGTGACAAGAAGCGGCTCTTTGACGCAGGGGAAACGCCGACTTTGTGGTCAAAACTGTAAGCCATCGGCGAATCCTACCCGCGCCAAGGGTGCAAGGGCCTTTGCGGCAAGGCTTAGATTGGCTTTGCCTGCGGCTCGCCAATCCCTTCCAGCACGCCAATTGCGCGTCGCGCGGGGCTGCGTTGCGGGCGACCGCGCGGCGGATAGACCAGTTTCGTTGCCTCCACCATGATCGCCCCCCCGCCCATCATCGTCGGCATCTGGCGACCAACTTTCTCAAACAATGGCGCGGATTTCATCCAGATTCGCTGCTGCGAAGGAAATTGGAACAGCGCCCCAAGGTGGCGTTCGGGTAGGAATTGATGCTTGCGCAGTTGCGTCTCCAACTGCCCCGGCGAATAGGGGCGCCCATAGCCAAAAGGCGTACGATCCCGCCGCGCCCACATGCCTGCGCGGCTTGGCACGATGAACAGCGCCTTGCCCCCCGGCCCCAACACGCGCCAGCATTCATCCAACAACTCACTGGGCCGCTCCGATGTCTCAAGCCCATGCATCAGCACCAGCTTGTCCACTGCCCCCGTCTCGACCGGCCAGAGCGTTTCTTCGGTCAAGACTGAGGTATTGGGCATCCCCGCAGGCCAAGGCATCACGCCCTGCGGGCCGGGCATCAGCACCATCACGCGCCGCGCATCCGCCAGATAGGGGCGCAGCAGGGGTGCTGCAAAGCCAAAGCCCACGACGGTCTGGCCCTTTGCCTCGGGCCAAAGCTCCAACAACCGCCCGCGCAAGGATTTCTGCGCCGCACGCCCCAACGCGCTGCGATAATAGAAATTGCGCAGATCCTGTACATCAAGATGCATTGCAGCCCGCCTTGGTGAGTGTCACTCTGACCCGACCATAACAACACAGTGAGGTGAGACGCCATGGCCTTTGATCTGGTCACGATTCCATGTCTGTCGGACAATTACGCTTTCCTGCTGCGCGATCATGACAGCGGCGCTGTGGCGCTGATCGACGTGCCCGAAGCCGCCCCGATCATCGCAGAACTGGACCGCCGGGGCTGGACGCTGAGCCAAGTCTGGCTAACCCACCACCATCCTGACCATGTACAAGGGCTGGCCGAGGTCCTGACCCGCTTCCCCGCGCAGGTGATTGGGGCCAAGGCCGATGCTCACCGCCTGCCCCCGCTAGACCGCGGCGTGGCAGAGGGCGACGCCGTTGAACTTGGCGCGCTAAAGGCCGAGGTGCTGGATGTCTCGGGCCACACCGTCGGCCATATTGCCTTTCATGTACCCAAGGCCAAGGCGGCCTTCACCGCCGACAGCCTCATGGCGCTTGGCTGTGGCCGTCTGTTCGAAGGCACGCCCGCGCAGATGTGGGGAAGCCTGCAAAAGCTGGCCACCCTGCCCGGCGACACGACGATCTGCTCCGGCCATGAATACACCGCAGCCAACGCAAAATTCGCGCTGACCGTTGATCCGGACAATCCCGCACTTATATCAAGGTCCAAGGACATCGACAGCGCCCGCGCCAAAGGGCAGCCGACCGTCCCCTCGCCACTTTCACTGGAACTAGAAACCAATCCCTTCCTGCGCTCAGGCGATCCCGCCATACGCGCCACACTGGGGATGCCAGACGCCACCGACACGGAAGTGTTCACTGAAATCCGCAAGCGAAAAGACCAGTTCTGATTGCCTGCAATCATGGCTCAAAGTCCCCGGTCACGCGAAATGTGACCGATTCGGACCAGAATCTTCTTGAAGATGAGCGATGATCAACCAAACTCTAATACTATGAGGCCATGGTCGGACCGGGCTCTGAGACACCTCAGCACCTCACCGACCCCGATCGAAAAGGAGCACGCCCGTGCCTTCATTCTCGACTACACTAGAGCAGGCAATCCACGCGGCCCTCGCGCTGGCCAATGCCCGCCGCCACGAATTTGCAACGCTGGAACACCTGCTGTTGGCGCTGCTTGATGAACCTGACGCGGTTCAGGTGATGAAAGCCTGTTCGGTCGACGTCTCTGATCTGCGCGACACGCTGGTTGAGTTTGTCGATGATGACCTTAGCAATCTGGTCACCGACATCGATGGTTCTGAGGCCGTGCCGACTGCCGCATTCCAACGCGTGATCCAACGCGCCGCAATCCACGTGCAATCTTCGGGCCGGACCGAAGTAACCGGGGCCAATGTGCTGGTCGCGATATTTGCCGAACGGGAAAGCAACGCCGCCTACTTCCTGCAAGAGCAGGACATGACCCGCTATGACGCGGTGAACTTTATCGCCCATGGCGTCGCCAAAGACCCGGCCTACGGCGAAGCACGCCCCGTAAGCGGCGGACCAGAACATGAAGAAGAGGCCCAAGGCGTCACCGACGGTGACAAGAAAGAGTCCGCGCTGGCCAAATACTGCGTGGACCTCAACGCCAAATCGCGCGAAGGCGATATCGACCCGCTGATCGGCCGCGAGAGCGAAGTTGAGCGCTGCATTCAAGTGCTCTGCCGTCGGCGCAAGAACAACCCGCTGCTGGTGGGTGATCCGGGCGTTGGTAAGACCGCTATCGCAGAAGGTCTGGCACGTAAGATCGTTGCAGGTGAAACGCCAGAAGTTCTGGAAAACACCACGATCTACTCCCTTGATATGGGCGCGTTGCTGGCTGGTACCCGCTATCGCGGTGACTTTGAAGAGCGTCTCAAAGCGGTCGTGACTGAGCTGGAAGAGCATAAAGACGCGGTGCTGTTCATCGACGAGATCCACACCGTGATCGGTGCCGGGGCCACCTCGGGCGGCGCGATGGATGCCTCCAACCTGCTGAAGCCTGCGCTTCAGGGTGGCAAACTGCGCACCATGGGCTCCACGACTTATAAGGAGTTCCGCCAGCACTTTGAGAAGGACCGCGCGCTGAGCCGCCGTTTCCAGAAGATCGACGTGAGCGAGCCTTCGGTTGAAGACGCCACCAAGATCCTTAAGGGCCTGAAGCCTTATTTTGAGGAGCATCACAGCGTCAAATACACGGCCGATGCGATCAAAACTTCGGTGGAATTAGCACATCGCTACATCAATGATCGCAAGCTGCCTGACAGCGCGATCGACGTGATCGACGAAGCGGGTGCCGCCCAACATCTCGTGGCCGCCTCCAAGCGCCGCAAGACCATCGGCACCAAAGAGGTCGAAGCTGTCGTTGCCAAGATCGCCCGCATTCCGCCAAAGAACGTTAGCAAAGACGATGTGGTGGTGCTGAAGGATCTGGAAAGCTCGCTCAAGCGGGTGGTCTTTGGTCAGGACGACGCCATTGTCGCGCTGTCGTCGGCGATCAAACTCTCGCGGGCTGGCCTGCGCGAGCCGGACAAGCCCATCGGCAACTACCTCTTTGCTGGCCCGACCGGGGTGGGCAAGACCGAGGTCGCCAAGCAACTGGCCGACACCCTTGGCGTGGAACTCCTGCGTTTCGACATGTCGGAATATATGGAGAAACACGCGGTCAGCCGCCTTATCGGCGCCCCTCCGGGCTATGTCGGATTTGACCAAGGTGGCATGCTCACCGATGGTGTAGACCAGCATCCGCATTGCGTGCTGCTGCTCGACGAGATGGAGAAGGCGCATCCGGATGTCTACAACATCCTGTTGCAGGTGATGGACCACGGCAAGCTGACCGATCACAACGGCCGCACGGTGGATTTCCGCAATGTGGTGCTGATCATGACCTCCAACGCTGGTGCTTCCGAGCAGGCGAAAGAGGCCGTCGGCTTTGGCCGCGAACGCCGCACTGGTGAAGACACCGCCGCGATTGAGCGGACCTTCACGCCGGAGTTCCGCAACCGTCTCGACGCTGTCATCAGCTTTGCGCCGCTGCCAAAGTCGGTGATCCTGCGGGTGGTCGAAAAGTTCGTGCTGCAACTCGAAGCGCAGCTGATGGATCGCAACGTGACCATCGAACTCAGCAAGAAGGCCGCCGAATGGCTCGCCGACAAGGGCTACGACGACAAGATGGGCGCACGCCCCTTGGGCCGCGTGATCCAAGAGCACATCAAAAAACCGTTGGCCGAAGAACTGCTGTTCGGCAAGCTCGCCAAAGGCGGTGTGGTTAAGGTCGGTGCCAAGAAGGGCGAGTTGACACTCGAAGTTCTGGGCGTTGAAAGCAAGCGCCTGTCGGGTGATCGGCCTCCCTTGCTGACCGCAGAATGATCCTCAGGGCCGCTCTGGCCCTGATCCTCGCCTCCGCTGGCCCCGCGCTGGCGGAGGATTTGCAATTGGCCTTTCCGCTAGATTGCACCCTTGGGCAGGATTGCCACATCCAACAATATATGGACCGTGACCCCAGCAGTGCCGCGCAGGATTACCGCTGTTCAGGGCTGACCTATGACGGGCACAAAGGCACCGACTTTGCCCTGCCCGATCGTGCTGCGATGGCCGCAGGTGTGACGGTCCGCGCAGCGGCAGGCGGTGTGGTCAAAGGTCTGCGCGACGGTATGCAAGACAATGCGCCACTTGGCGAAGTGCGGGGGCGCGAGTGCGGCAATGGCGCGGTAATCGATAACGGTAACGGGTGGGAAACGCAGTATTGCCACCTAAAGCGGGGCTCCCTACGCGTTACCAACGGTCAGAAAATATCCGAAGGTGATGTCATTGGGCAGGTCGGTCAATCCGGCAAAGCCGCCTTCCCCCATCTGCATCTCTCATTACGGCACAACGGCCAACCTGTTGATCCTTTTGATCCCAAAGGCAGTGACTGCACGACCGTGCCGTCCGACACCCTTTGGCAAGACACCCCGCCCTACCGCCCCGGTGGGTTGATCGCGGTGGGATTCGCAGACCACGTGCCCAGCTATGCGGCCATCAAAGCAGGCGATGCCGGGCGCGACACCCTCTCCCCAGATGCACCTGCCTTGGTGATCTATGGTTATAGCTACGGCACGCAAAAGGATGATGTTTTGCGGCTGCGCCTTTCAGGCCCAAACGGTGTGGTGATTGAAAAAGACGTGATAATGGACAAGCCCCAAGCGCAGTCCTTTCGCGCCATCGGTAAACGCATGTCCCAGCAGTGGTCACCGGGGCGCTATACTGGCACAGTGGTCCTGCTCCGTTCGGGCCGTGTCATTGACGAAAAACATGGGTCCGTAACCGTTCAGTAATCCCCCGGCAGTATCACTTCTCGGTAAACTTCAACTCAATCCGCCGGTTTTGCGCCCGCGCGGCTTCGGTGTCGCCTTCGGCCACGGGCTGATACTGGCCAAAGCCATTGGCCGCCAAACGATCCGGCGCGATGCCGAGGAAATTGACCATATATTTGACGACCGACAGCGCGCGGGCTTGGCTCAGTTCCCAGTTATCCGCAAACTCCCCAAACCCCGAAAGGGGTACGTTGTCGGTATGACCGTCGACCCGGATCACCCAGTCAATCTCGGTAGGGATGTCGCCGACAACACTGCGCAAAATACCCGCTACTTTGGCGATCTCGGCTTGGCCGTCTTGGCTCAACACCGCACTGCCCGGCGCAAAAAGAACCTCGGAGGAGAAGACAAAGCGGTCGCCCTCAATCCGCACGCCTTCTTGATTGCCCAGAAGGTTGCGCAGACGGCCAAAGAATTCCGACCGATACTGCGCCAGATCCTTGCTTTCCTCTTCCAAACGCTTGCGCTCTGCCGCTTCCAATTCGGCGCGGCGGCGCTCTTCGGCTGCGACCCGCGCCAGTGCGGTGTTCAACTCTGATCCCAGCGATTGGAGTTCAACCGATTTCGCCGCATCCCGCGCCACGGCATCATCCAAAAGCGCCTGAAGATTGCCCAGTTGCGCGCGCAGTTCCGCGACTTGCTGGTTCAGCAATTCGGTCTGCCGCTGCGCCTCGGCGCTCACGGCTTTTTCCTCGGCCAGTGTCTGTTCGGTCTGCGCCAACAGTGCCGCGCGGCGTTCGGCGGCGGTGGTCTTGTCTTCTGCCAGTGTCTCGGCGGCGAGCTTTGCAGCCAGCGCCTGCGCCAGCCTTTCGCGCAAGTCAGCTTGATCGCCACTGAGCGCATTGCCTTCATCTTCAAGCACTTGCACGCGACTTAATGCCTCGGAAAGCCGTGCGGTCAAGTCCTGTTCGGTGACCTCCGCCTGCGCTAATCGCGCCCGCAGGTCTTCTTCGGTGCCCATGGCCGCATCAACCTGCGCCTCGAGCGCCGCGCGCTCGGCTTCAAATTCTGTACCGCTCTGCTCAAGGGTCTCCATCCGCAACAGGGCGGCGGCCAGTTCTGTATCAAGATCACTGCGCGCCGCACGGGCAGCGGCTAGCAAGGTCAGGGTATCTTCCGCTTCTTTCCGCTGCGCCTCAAGCGCGAGGGTCATGGCGGTCAGTTCCGCATCAGCATTCTCCAACCGTTCACGCAGCGCCTGCGCCGCTGCGGCTTCGGCGAGACGCGCGGTTTCTTCCTCGCTCAGCGCTTCTTCCGCCTCGGCCACCTGCGTATTCAACGTGGCAACTCCGGCCTCTGCCTCGGCATTCTGCACGCGCAGGTCGGCGACCAACGCATCCAACGCTTCGCGTTTCGCCGCAGCCAGACGGGCCGTTTCGGCCTGCGCATTAATCTCATCACGGGCGGTACTGAGCGCGAGGTTCAACGCCTCTTGCTCATCCAGCAACTCAGCTTCGCGGTTTTCCAATGTACCGATACGGGCCTGATCCGTCGCCTGCGAAGCCAACAGCGCCGCAACGCGCGCCTCGAACCCAGTGATCTGCGCCTCTGCGGCCTTAAGGGCCGCGTCCTGTTCTTCACGCTGTGTCGTTAGTCCGGCAATCACGGCCTCTTGGCGTGACACTTCATCCTGTGCGTCATTCAGCGAAGCGTTGAGCGCACCAAGCCGCGCCTCCAACCGCGCGCTGGTACGCTCCTCCACCCCAAGCGCTTGGGCAAGGGCCGCGACCTCTCCGGCCAGTTCGTTCAATTCGTTTTCTTGCCCGCTGATGCGTTCGGTCAACACGAACTGCACGACCATAAAGATCGTCAGCACGAACATCAGCACCAGCAAAAGCCCGGTCATCGCGTCGACGAAACCCGGCCAGATGGACCCCTGAAACCGCGTACCTGACCGCCGGGAAAGTGCCATTACTGGTCCCCGCCACCGGGTGCTTCACCGGCGCGCAAGCGGCGTGCATCCGGCGCGCGTTGACCCGAAAGCGCCTTGGCCAGCAGTGAAATATCCTTGCGAAGCTCGGCCATGGTTTCCTGCCGCCCGGCAGAAATCTCTTCCAGAATGCGCAGCATCTGGACGTCGATAGAGCGTAGCCGCATCCGGCTTTCCGCATCGATCCCCTCGCCCGCGACCTGCCCCTCAAGAACCGAGACAAGACGCTCTTGCCCTTCGGCCACCCGCGTCAACGCCGGGCCTGTGGGATCTTCACGCTCCATCCTTGTGGTCATCCGGTCCACGGCATCGGCAAGCTTGCCCAGCTTGTCGTCCACCATGGCGCGACTGATATCGGATTGGGTGAACATCTGCTGCATCTCGCCCATCTGTTCGACCATCTGATCCATCACGCTGGCCATGATGTTCTGGTCGCCCACATCGTCCCCGGAGGTCAGACCGACCCGCGTGATGGAACTCAGCCAATCTTCCAACTCTTGATAAAACCGGTTCTGCCCGTGGCCCGCGAAAAGCTCCAGCAGCCCTACGACGAGTGAGCCCGCAAGCCCCAAAAGCGATGAGCCGAACGCCACGCCCATGCCGCCCAGCTGCGCCTCAAGCCCGGTCATCAGGCGGCCAAAGACATCGACGCCCGCCTCCCCCTCACCCGGGGCCAGCGAGCGGATCGTATCGACAACCGCAGGCACCGTCGTGGCAAGCCCGTAGAAGGTACCGAGAAGTCCGAGGAAAATCAGCATGTTGACGATATAGCGCGTGATCTCCCGCACTTCGTCGATACGCGAGGCGACAGAATCAAGGATCGACCGGGTCGAGGCCGTGCTCACCTGCATCCGCGCGCCACGCTGGCGCAGAAGCGATGCCAAGGGGGCCAGAAGTTGCGGCGGCTGCGCATCTGGTTCGGAGTTGTCAGCAGCGAAATCCTCGATCCAGCGGACCGAGCCGATAAGCTGCGTCACCTGATAGAAACAGGCCAGCACGCCGACGACGAAAACAAAGATGATGACCCCATTAAGCCATGGGTTCGCGGCAAAGATCGGCAGCACACTGGGCAGCGCCAAAAAAGCGCCTACGCCGGTCAATGCCAATACGATCAGCATCAGAGAAATCTGACGCACCGGTTGTGAAAACTGCGGTTTTGCCTTGCGGTCTGGCTGTGCCATGCGGCCTTTCCTGACCCTTTGTTCTGCTCTCGGCGCAGCTTACACTGAAACGGCGCGGAGTTGCCAAGTTTTTATGAGGCCAAAGCCCTTACACGGTCATGCAACCACTCCAACGCGGGGTCATGCAAGCCCACATCAGAAAGATGCACGGCGGTGTTGATTAAATACTCGGTATTTGGCCCGCGTCCGCCTACGGCGCGGGCAATGATCCGGGCCTGTTCTTCTAGGGGCAAGCCGCCGCAGTATTGGTCATGCGCCGCGTCGATCACATAGGTCACCGCCTCCACGTCGCGGCCATCGGTCAGATGCACGGTGAGGTTTTTCTCCACATAGGCCGAGGAGATCAACTCACGTTCGCGCAGATAGTCCAGCGTTTGCGCCTCATGCCCATCGGTCACGCGCATCGCCATGCCTTCGCAGGCAGAGCGGACAGATTCGTCCAGCGCCAACACCAGCCCCGGCTGTTCGACCGTGCCGCGGTGGTGGATCGAGCGCATGCAGAACGACCGCGCATAGCCCGGCAGCGTGGCGATCACGCTTTCCGCCACCTCGAAACCGGGGTTCCACAATAGGCTGCCATAGCCGAATACCCACATTGTCATGCTGCTGGTCCTTTCTATTGGCCTTCGGTAAACCGCATCTGAAGCACGATTTGAAGGGCTATCAAGATGCGTAAACTGGTTTGGTTGCTGATTCTGCTCGTGGCGCTTTGCGGCGCGTGGTGGGCCGCCGCCACGACGCAGATGCAAAGCACAGTGAACGCGTTGCTCGACAGTCGTCGTGCGGCGGGTTGGGATGTGACGCTCAAAGATATCGGCAAAGCAGGTTTTCCGCTAACCCTGCAAAACCGGCTGAGCGGTCTTTCAGTGGCTGAACCGAACCAGAGCATTGCATTTGAAGCGCCGCAGCTTGATCTTTCTGCCCCTGTCTGGTGGCCCGGTGACCTGTCGGCACGGGCCCCCGTGGCCCAAGCAGCTTTCCCAGCCGGTGCGCTGCCCTTGGTTTTGAACATGCGCAATATGCAGGCGGATCTAGACCTGCATCCCGGCCTATCACTGCAACTTGAGCAGATAGAGGCCCGCAGCACGTATCTGGAGGTCAATGGTCCCGACGGGCTTTTGCTAGAGGCCGAAGAATCGCGTCTGCGGGTCACACAATCCTCCGACGCGGCGAATGAGTATAACATCGCGGTGCTGCCGGGCAGGATCACCCCCGGCCCGCTGCTCCGCAGGGTGTTGGGCGAGCCAATTGCCCAACCCGGCGGGCAGCCAATCCTGTCAGCGCGGATGGCCGTGACCTTTGCCCGCGCGCTGGACCGCCATAGCGCGATGGGTGACCCCCTGCCGCAGATTGAGGCGCTGACGGTTGAGAGTGTCGATGCCGCGTGGGGCGATGTGGCGCTGGCCACCGAAGGGGCGCTGACCTTTGACGCGCAGGGCATTCCCGATGGGGTTTTGAGCCTGCGCGTTACCAATTGGCCCCGGCTGCTTGACGCAGGCGAACGTTCAGGTTTTCTGCCGCCGTCCATGCGCGGTCAGGTTAATACCATGTTGCGGTTGCTTGAGGCACGCGGCGGCACGCCCGGGGGACTTGATCTTGATCTGGTTTTTGCCGAGGGGCAGATGGTGCTGGCGGGCATCCCACTTGGCGCGGCACCTCGGTTGATCCAACCTTAAACCGGGCCTCAACGGCAATAACTGCCGCTGCGATACCGCGCCGTGTCGAAATGAAAATGGTCTTGGTGGAAACGGTCGGATTCAGGGCCAAGTACGGTGCCGAACGGGCCACATGCGCCCCGGTGCATCCGCCGCATCGCCTTGCTGCTGCGCCGCGCCCGCCATCCCTTAAGCACAGTGATCGTGCTGCCATCCGCCAGTTCAAACCCGGAAATGTCGATCGCTCGGCCCTTGCCGTGTTCTGAAATTTTGCCGCCCTTACGGTTGTTGCGCGTGCGACAGGCGTAATGCGCCGCGACCCGCAGCTCCTTCAAGCCGCCGCCCTGCCCTGCCAAAGCGGGCACCGCCGATTGCCGCACCCATGTATCGAGCGCCTTGGCCGTCGTGCAATCCATCACTGCGGCGTTGCTGAGCTTGATACCAGAGACCGAGCGCACCTTGACTGCGTTCTCGATCCCGCAACCGCTGATCTTGCCCGGCACCCGGCCCACCGGCTCGCCTTGGATCGCCAGATCGCCGCAAACCGCCCCTTTGGCCAGCATCTGCTGGCGCGCGCGGGCGGCTTTCTCAACCTTGCGGCTGCGCAGAAAGGGCCGAGAAGAGGATTCTAGCCCGCGACCACCCTCGGCAGCAGCTCGGGCCGCAGGGTCACGTTTGGGCTGTTCAATCGCGCCCGAGGGGACAACGATCACCGGCAGCGTATCGCCATCATCCCGCGGCACCGGGCGTTGCGAACTGTCCGGCCCCGCGGCCAGGGCCATCTGCCCCAGCACAATCAGCGGCAGGACAGCCCAGCCCTTCATGCCTTGCGTGCGCCCCGGCCAAAATCGGGCGCATCGGTATCTTGCCCCGCCTCAATAATGCCGCGCCGGATCGCGCGGGTCCGGGTGAAATAGGCGTGCAGATGATCGCCGTCGCCCGTGCGAATGGCGCGTTGCAGGGCGAAAAGTTCTTCGGTGAAACGGCCAAGGATTTCCAGCGTGGCGTCCTTGTTGGTTAGAAAAACATCGCGCCACATGGTCGGATCGCTCGCTGCAATCCGGGTGAAGTCCCGAAAACCGGCGGCGGAATATTTGATGACTTCGCTGTCGGTCACCCGGCGCAGGTCGTCGGCCACGCCCACCATCGTATAGGCGATGAGGTGCGGCGCATGAGAGGTAACCGCAAGCACCAGATCGTGATGCTCGGCGTCCATCTCTTCGACATTGGCGCCCGCCCCTTCCCAGAGCGCACGCAGCCGGGCGATGGCGTCCTTGTCTGTCCCCTCGACCGGGACCAGCAGACACCAACGGTTGTCGAAAAGCTCGGCAAAGCCACTACGCGGGCCGGAATGCTCGGTCCCTGCCAGCGGGTGCGCGGGGATGAAATGCACGCCTTCGGGCAGATGCGGCCCCACCTGCGCGATCACGTCGGCCTTGACCGAACCTACATCCGTCACCGTGGCACCGGGGGCCAGATGCGGCGCGATTTCAGCGGCGACGGCCCCCATGACGCCCACCGGTACGCAGAGCACCACCAGATCGGCCTCCTTAACGGCTTCGGCGGCGCTGTCGCAGACGCGGTCGCAAAGGCCGATCTCGCGCGCGGTGGCGCGGGTCTCATCGCTGCGGGCATAGCCTGTGATTTCGCCCGCCAGACCACCGCGTTTCATCGCCCAAAACAGCGACGACGCAATCAGCCCTAGCCCGATCAGGGCGACCCTGTCATAAACCTGTGCCATCAGCGCACCCCCTTGAACTGCCGCACAGCATGAACCACGCGGCGGCAGGCGCTTTCATCCCCGACGGTGATGCGCAGGCATTGCGGCAGGTTATACCCCGCCACGCGCCGCACGATCAGCCCTTGGGACTTGAGGTAGTCGTCACAGGCCTCGGCTTCGGCCTGATTGGCGAAACGTGCCAACACGAAATTGGCACAAGAAACATCCGACGGCACGCCAATTTCGGCCAGCGCATCGGCGAGCCATGTGCGCCAGCGGGCATTCTCGGCCCGGCAATGGTCGGTATAAGCGCGGTCCCTGATCGCAGCCTCGGCAGCAGCAAGTGCTGCCTGCGAGAGGTTGAACGGCCCCCGCACGCGGTTGAGCACGTCGATCACATGGGCGGGTCCATAACCCCAGCCGATCCGAAGACCGCCCAGACCATAAAGCTTGGAGAACGTCCGCGTCATCACCACGTTGTCGCGGCGGTCGACCAGCTCGGCCCCGCCGTCATAACCCTCGACATATTCGGCATAGGCTCCGTCGAGCACCAAGAGCGCCTGCGGCGGCAGCCCATCAGCCAGCCGCTCAATCTCTGCCAGACCAATCATCGTGCCGGTGGGGTTGTTGGGGTTGGCAATGAACACCAGCCGCGTCGCATCGGAACAGGCGGCAAGGATCGCATCCACATCAGTGACCCGCTCACACTCAGGCACCTCAACAGGCGTGGCCCCGGCGGCGAGGGCAGAGATGCGGTACATGGCAAAGCCGTGTTCGGTGTGCACCACTTCGGTCCCCGGTCCGGCATAGGCTTGGCAAAGGAAGGCGATGATTTCATCCGAGCCCGCGCCGCAGATGATCCGCGACGCATCAAGGCCCAGTACCTCGGCGATGGCGGCGCGTAGCGCGCTATGATCGGAAGACGGATAGCGATGCAGGTCATAGGCCGCGCGGCGGTAGGCTTCGACGGCGGCAGGGCTTGGCCCCAGCGGGTTTTCGTTCGAGCTGAGTTTGACCACGTTATCAAGGCCCGCGACATGCGCCGCACCCCCTTGGTAAAGGTCAATCTCCATAATGCCCGGTTGCGGTGCGATCTGTGTCATCTCGCTCTTTTCCTCACGCTACTGCCGCCCTTCTATCGGGGCGACAGCGGTGATGCCAGAATCATTCTGCATCCGCGCTTCCGCCCAGCAGTCTGTTGCATCGCTGCGCCCCAGCCCTGCCCTGCGCAAAGAAAAAGGCCGCGCAGTCTGCACTACGCGGCCTTTCGATTGTCGACTGGCGAAGAAACTTAGTTCTTCGCGTAGAATTCCACGACGAGGTTCGGCTCCATGACAACGGGGTACGGCACGTCGCCAAGGCTCGGTGTGCGCACGAAGGTTGCTGTCAGTTTAGAGTGATCCGTCTCAAGGTAGTCAGGCACGTCACGCTCGGGCAGCTGAACCGCTTCGAGAACGGAAGCCAACTGCTTGGAACGGTCACGCACTTCGATCACGTCACCCTCTTTCACGCGGTAGGAGGGGATGTTCACTTTCTTGCCGTTCACACGAACGTGGCCGTGGTTCACGAACTGGCGCGCGGCGAAAACGGTCGCAACGAACTTGGCGCGGTACACAACGGCGTCCAGACGACGCTCCAGAAGACCGATCAAGTTTTCACCTGTATCGCCTTTGACACGCTCGGCTTCGCCATAGATGCGGCGGAACTGCTTTTCGGTCAGGTCGCCGTAGTAGCCCTTGAGCTTCTGCTTGGCGCGCAACTGGATACCGAAATCGGAAATCTTGCCCTTACGGCGCTGGCCGTGCTGGCCGGGGCCGTATTCACGACGGTTCACTGGGGATTTTGGACGGCCCCAGATGTTTTCGCCCATGCGGCGGTCTAGTTTGTGCTTGGCAGCTGTGCGTTTGGTCACGGCTGTTCTCCTTTATAAGGCCCCGAGGGGCGGTAAAGGGCGTTGTCCTTTGGCCGAAGCCCGACAGGATTCCCCTTGCGGGGTCCACCAACACCAATGAAGGGGCGCTTATACGGTGCCATGGCCGGGAGTCAACGGGGGATTTCAGCGAAGACGATACGCCCTACCCTAACGCGCCATCGCCGCACAGGGGCCATGGCGGTGGCAGGTCAGGATATGATCGTTCACCAGCCCGCAGGCCTCCATCCACGCATAGGTGATCGTCGGCCCACAGAACTTGAAACCAGCTTTCTTCAAGTCTTTGCTCACCTGTTCTGACAGCGCAGTTTTCGGCGGCACCTCAGCCTGTGTGGCAAAGCCGGGCTGCAACGGCACCCCATCCACATAGCGCCACATGAAGTTGTCAAAGCCCTCGCGTGCCTCTAGCTCCTGCCAAGCACGGGCATTGGTGATCGCGGCTTCGATCTTGCCCCGGTGGCGGATGATGCCCGGATCGCCCAGCAGGCGCGTGACATCCGCCTCGCCCCATTCGGCGATCTGATGCGGATCGAACCCGGCGAATGCAGCGCGGAAATTGTCACGTTTTTTAAGGATCGTGATCCAGCTTAGCCCGGCTTGAAACCCATCGAGGATGAGCTTTTCCCACAACGCACGGCTGTCATATTCGGGCACACCCCATTCGGTGTCATGGTAGGCTTGGTAAATCGGGTCATCCCCGGCCCAGTCACAGCGCTGCATCTTAACCCTCCCGCGTGATCCACCGCGGAAATCACCGCTGATTAAGACCGTGTTATCACCTTTGCGCCCATACCCTAGGCAGGACAGAAAGAAGAGTACCGCCGTGCCCCGCCGATTCCAACGCCCTATCGCCGATATCCCCCCCGGTGGGGACAGCCCGCTTAATCATGCGGTAACGCAACGCGATGCCGCGACGCTGGAAATGGTGCGCGACGCCGTGGCACACCATCAGACCTTATTGGCCTTTCAGCCGGTCATGCGGGCCAGCGATCCGACGCGCATTGCCTTTCATGAAGGTTTGATCCGCCTGCTTGACCCTACAGGCCGTGTGATCCCGGCCAAGGACTTCATGCCAGCGATTGAGGATACGGAAACCGGGCGGCAGGTGGATGTCCTGGCCCTGCGCCTTGGGCTGAACGCGCTGCACCACCACCCCGGACTGCGGCTGTCGATCAATATGTCGGCCCGCTCCATCGGGTATCACGAATGGAACCGCGTGCTGCGCCACTGGCTGGCCCGCGATGCAACTTTGGGAGAACGGCTGATCCTTGAGATTACCGAAAGCTCGGCCATGATGGTGCCGGAACTGGTGGCGAACTTTATGGATCAATTGCAGCCCTATGGCATCTGCTTTGCCATGGATGATTTCGGCGCGGGGCAAACCGCGATCCGCTATTTCAAGGATTTCTACTTCGACATCCTGAAACTCGACGGGCAATTTATTCGCGGCATCGCCACGAACCCGGACAACCGCGCCTTGACCGCCGCGCTGATGTCGATCGCCACTCATTTCGACATGCTCACCGTGGCCGAATGCGTGGAAAACGCGGCTGACGCAGCAGTCCTTGTCGAGATGGGTGTCGACTGTTTGCAGGGCTACCATTTTGCCGCCCCCACCACCCGGCCCGCCTGGCTTGGGTTCGACCGCATGCGCGCCACAGGCTGACCGCAAAAAAAGGGTAACGCCATGTCGGCAGCGTGCTGCCTGTTCAGTTGCCGCGTTGTGGCGCATCCGCTATCACTGCCTTTAGAGGGACGGGAGCGCCCACGCCCGACGATGGCGCGTGTCGGTGTGCCCCCGCCCAACAAGGTAGAGGAAAGTCACATCATGACCAATGTCGTCATCGCATCCGCCGCCCGTACCGCCGTGGGCAGTTTCGGCGGGGCGTTTGCCAATACACCCGCCCATGATCTGGGTGCCGCCGTTCTAAAAGAACTGGTGGCCCGCGCCGGGGTCGACCCATCCGAAGTTTCTGAGACCATTTTGGGGCAGGTCCTGACCGCCGCGCAGGGTCAGAACCCCGCGCGTCAGGCACATATCAATGCGGGCCTGCCGAAAGAAAGCGCCGCTTGGGGCATTAACCAAGTCTGCGGCTCGGGCCTGCGCGCCGTGGCATTGGCGGCCCAGCACATCCAACTGGGTGATGCGAGCATCGTCGCCGCCGGTGGACAGGAAAACATGACCATGAGCCCCCATGCGCAAAACCTGCGTGCGGGTCAGAAAATGGGCGATCTGCAGTTCATTGACACGATGATCCGCGACGGTCTGTGGGATGCCTTCAACGGCTACCACATGGGCCAAACCGCCGAAAACGTCGCCGAAAAATGGCAGATTTCCCGCGACCAGCAGGATGAATTTGCCGTCGCGTCGCAAAACAAGGCCGAGGCCGCGCAAAAAGCTGGCAAATTTGCGGATGAGATCGTCGCCTACACGGTCAAGACCCGCAAGGGCGAGACGGTCGTCGATCAAGACGAATACATCCGCCACGGTG
This sequence comes from Sulfitobacter sp. DSM 110093, assembly GCF_022788715.1. NCBI lineage: Bacteria > Pseudomonadati > Pseudomonadota > Alphaproteobacteria > Rhodobacterales > Roseobacteraceae > Sulfitobacter > Sulfitobacter sp. DSM 110093. The sequence continues at coordinate 740,383 of NZ_CP085167.1, read as the reverse complement.
CCACTATGGAAGCGATGCAGAAACTGCGCCCCGCTTTTGCCAAGGACGGCTCGGTTACTGCGGCCAACGCCTCGGGCCTGAACGACGGTGCAGCCGGTGCCCTGCTGATGAGCGCGGACGACGCCGAAAAGCGTGGTATCACCCCGCTGGCACGGATCGCCTCCTACGCCACCGCCGGCCTCGACCCGTCGATCATGGGCGTCGGCCCCGTCTATGCCTCGCGCAAGGCGCTTGAGAAAGCAGGCTGGAAGCCCGAAGATCTGGATTTGGTCGAAGCCAACGAAGCCTTCGCCGCACAGGCCTGTGCCGTGAACAAGGAAATGGGCTGGGATCCGGAAATCGTGAACGTCAACGGCGGTGCCATTGCCATCGGTCACCCGATCGGCGCCTCCGGTGCGCGCGTGCTCAATACCCTGCTGTTCGAAATGCAGCGCCGCGGGGCCAAAAAAGGTTTGGCAACGCTGTGTATCGGTGGCGGCATGGGTGTTGCCATGTGCCTTGAGCGCCCCTAAGACTATATTCGGCGCGCAACTTTATTGCGCGCCGAAACATGCAGTTGCAAGAACATTACCTTGAGGGAGGGATCACATGTCACGCATCGCTTTGGTCACCGGAGGCAGTCGCGGCATTGGCGCGGCTATTTCGACCACGCTGAAAGACAAAGGCTATACCGTCGCCGCCACCTATGCGGGCAACGACGAGGCCGCTGCGAAATTCACCGAAGAAACCGGGATCAAGACCTATAAATGGAACGTGGCGGATTACGACGCCTCCAAAGCTGGGATCGAACAGGTCGAAGCCGATCTTGGCCCTATCGAAGTGGTCGTTGCCAACGCAGGCATCACCCGCGATGCGCCTTTCCACAAGATGACCCCCGACCAGTGGAACGAGGTCATCGCGACCAATCTCACCGGCGTTTTCAACACGATCCACCCGGTCTGGCCCGGCATGCGTGAACGCAAATTCGGGCGCGTGGTCGTGATCTCTTCGATCAACGGGCAAAAAGGCCAGTTCGCTCAGGTTAACTATGCCGCCACCAAGGCAGGCGATCTAGGCATCGTTAAATCACTGGCCCAGGAAGGTGCGCGCGCGGGCATCACCGCCAATGCGATCTGCCCCGGCTATATCGCGACCGATATGGTCATGGCCGTGCCCGAAAAAGTCCGCGAAAGCATCATCGCGCAGATCCCCGCAGGCCGTTTGGGAGAGCCCGAAGAGATCGCACGCGCGGTCGCCTTTCTCGTCTCCGATGACGCGGGCTTTATCAATGGTTCGACCATTTCAGCCAATGGCGCGCAATTCGTCGTGTAGCCGACGCGAACATTCAAATCGAAAAGGCCAGCCCTTCGATGGGCTGGCCTTTTTCATATTGGCTAGGGGAAGAGTTTACTCGCAGGTCTTTGCGGTCCTAAATACGTGCCAATCAACGCAAGGCTGCCGTCCCGCCAGAACGGAACGACAGCCATCGAAAAAGAGCATCAGCTCTAGTTCAGGATTAGCTCGATAGGCGGCTAATCTCCTCTTTCAAACGCAGTTTTTCCTTCTTCATGGAAGCCACTTTTAGATCGTCCGAACCGGGGGCGCGTTGAGCGGATTCAACCGCCTCACTCATCGCCTGATGCTTGCGCTTCAGGGTGTCCAGATGTGCGTTCAAAGCCATACAATCCTCCATGATTGGTGTTTAGAAATTCAGTGGACCACAGCATGACCCACAAGTCACGCAGCACCGCAGCATAGGGATGAAGTTGGTAAAAATATGCTTAAGAAACGGGATAAACCAGCGGCGCACCGCTGCGCAGGACCGCTTCGATTTCGGGCACATAGCTTTTGCCATCACCCTCATGCCGCGTGCCGAGATGCATGGCATAGCTGTGATGCAATCGGAATGCGCCCCGACCGTTCTTGCGGGCACGCAAGAGAATCAGCTCTGGCAACCGCCCGACCCGCGAGGCCAAGGGCAGCACTTCGACCGATCCCATCTCATGCGGCAGTGCCGCCAGAAGCTCGGGCAGCCGTTCCGCGCGGTGGATAAAATGCGCCTGCCCTTTGGGTTTCAGCCGTTTCGCGGCGATGCGGACCCATTGTCGCAGGGGCGTCGCTTCGCCCAAGGCAGTCTCTCGTCCCGGATCGCGTGACTGGACCGAAGCGGCGCGGTCAAAATAGGGCGGGTTGGCCAGCACGTGATCAAATTGCCGTTGGCGTAGATGTAGGGGCATGTCGGTCAGGTCCGCTTCGACCACCTCCAACACATCTCTGCCATTGCGTCGCGCGAGATCGGCGTAGGCAGGCTGCACCTCACACCCCGTCAGTATCAGCCCCGGCACCCGCGCGCCCAAGCACAGCACCGCGGCACCCACCCCACAGCCCAGTTCCAGCACGCTTTGCCCCGCCGTCGCCTCAACACTTGCGGCCAGCAAAACCGGATCCACCCCGGCGCGATAGCCCCGCCCTCGCCGCGGCTGCCATAGGTGCAGCTTGCCGCCCAGAAAGGCGTCACATGTCAGATCATCTTCGGCAAAAAGGCTCACAGCCCGAGGGGAATCTCATTGTCGCGCATCACCCGCAGGGCGGCGTCGTGATCGTCGGGATGCACCATTAAGCGGCGCGGGAAAATTCCGATGCCCCCTTCGAGCACGCTCATGTTTACGTCCATTTCAAAGCAGTCTATATCCTCCCCTCTGAGAAGGGCGGTGGCAAAGGCGATGATGGTCATGTCGGTGCTGCGCAAAAGTTCCTTCATATCAAAGATGTAGAGCCGGATCACCGGCATGTCGAGCGGGACGTGGGAAATGACAATGAAAAGTGATGCAACGATGAAACCGCACGACCGCATGGCGGCCTATTTGGCCGATGATATGGATGCCGTCAGCGCGCTGATCCGCGAGCGGATGGCGTCAAAACACGCGCCCCGCATCCCCGAAGTCACCGCCCATCTGGTCGAGGCTGGCGGCAAGCGTCTACGCCCGATGCTGACGCTGGCGGCAGCGCGGATGTGTGACTACGACGGCCCCTATCACATCCATCTGGCCGCTACGGTGGAGTTCATCCACACCGCGACGCTGCTGCATGACGATGTGGTAGACGAAAGCGCCCAACGGCGGGGGCGGCCCACGGCGAACCTATTGTGGGACAACCAGTCTTCCGTGCTGGTGGGCGATTACCTCTTCGCCCGCAGTTTTCAGTTGATGACCGAACCGGGTTCGATGCCCGTCATGCGCATCCTGTCCAATGCTGCTGCAACGATTGCAGAGGGCGAGGTGTTGCAACTGACTGCGGCACAGAATCTCGCCACCGATGAGGCCATCTATCTGCAAGTGGTGCGCGGCAAGACGGCGGCGTTATTCTCGGCCGCGACCGAAGTGGGCGGCGTAATCGCTGACGCGCCAGAAGGTCAGGTCAAAGCGCTTTACGACTATGGTGACGCGCTTGGCATCGCATTCCAGATCGTCGATGACCTGCTGGATTATCAAGGCGATACCGGCGCCACAGGCAAAAACGTGGGCGATGATTTCCGCGAGCGGAAGCTGACATTGCCGGTGATCAAGGCCGTGGCCAAGGCCGACGCGGAGGAACGCGCCTTTTGGGTGCGCACCATCGAAAAGGGCAAGCAGGAGGATGGTGACCTCGACCATGCGCTCATGCTGCTGAACAAGCACGACACGCTGACCGCGACGCAGCGCGATGCCTGTGACTGGGCGGAAAAGGCCAAAGCGGCGCTTGCCCCCCTGCCCGACCATGAGTTGAAAGACATGCTGATCGATCTGGCCGACTACGTCGTCAGCCGGATCAGCTAAGCGGCCAAGACAGGCGCGGCGGCGACCCACCAATTGGGCGCGGCGGCGCTGATGCGGTTGGCGGCGGCCTCAGCCTCAGCTGCGGTTGCATAGATGCCGAAACAGGTCGCGCCCGAGCCTGACATACGCGCCAGGGCCGCATCATGCAGCGCCCCTAGGCAAGATGCGATGACAGGCTCCCTTGCGATGGCCGGGGCGGCGAGGTCATTGCGCTGTAGGCGCAGGAAATCCACGAAATCTGCCAAGTTGACGAAGGGCGGAATCACCTCTGGCATAGGCGGTTGGTTTTTGTCCGACAACGCCGAGAAGACAGCAGGCGTCGGCACGTCGACACCGGGGTTCACCAGCACCAAGTGACAGGTCGGAAGCGACGTCTGCGGCGTAAGAATTTCCCCCACGCCCTGCATCCGCTGCGGACCTTGAGAAAGGCAAACCGGCACGTCGGCCCCCAGCCGAGCTATCTCCTTTGGCAGGGCCAACCCCCAATGCAGTGCCAGCAATTCCAACGCCGCCGCCGCATCGGCAGAGCCGCCACCGATCCCCGCAGCAGCCGGTAGATGTTTGACCAGATGCAGCGCCGCCCCACGCCCCGCGCCCGCATCCAGCATCTCGGCGGCGCGGAGTACAAGGTTGCGTGCGTCCGTGGGCACACCTTCAGCGCGGGGGCCGCTGACGCTCAGGCTCAGCGCATCGGCGGGTGTCACATGCAGCGCATCGCCTACACCGGCCCGGACCACGAGCGAATCCAACAGGTGATAGCCGTCTGCGCGCTGCCCGGTGCAATGCAGAGTCAGGTTAATCTTGGCCCACGCCATCCGCGACGCAGCAGCGCCGGGGCCAGCGGGGGCGGCAACTTCCGAACGGCTCATTCCTCTGCGGCAACCTTAAGCGGCGGCGCGCCTTCCTCTGAGAGCACGGCATCAAGGCCGACGTCCAGCTTGCGGCGCATCCGCTCTGGGTCAGCCTCCGACTCGGCATCGGTCAGGTCAACGAACGACAACGCCCGGCGCCACTGAAACTCGGCCTCGCGGATGCGGCCCACGGCCCAGTAGACGTCTCCGAGGTGGTCGTTCACCACCGGGTCTACCGGCTCCAACTCAACCGCGCGCTCCATCTGCTCCACCGCTTCGTCATAGCGGTCCAGACGATAGAACACCCAGCCCAACGAATCGACGATATAGCCACTATCAGGGCTCGCCGCGACCGCGCGTTCGATCATGTCCAACGCCTCGTCCAAGCTGCGCTGTTGTTCGACCAATGAATAGCCGAGATAGTTCAAGACCTGCGGCTGCTCGGGGTTCAGTTTGAGCGCCGCGCGGAAATCAGCCTCGGACCCTTCCCAATCGCCACTGCGTTCCTTGGCGATGGCGCGGGCGTAGAACAGCACCCAACGGGCGCGGGCTGTTTCGGCGGTCAGGTCAATCGCCTGATCGTAAGAGGCGATGGCTGCCTCATAGTCTTCCTCGGCCCGCAGCATGTCGCCCAGCGTGGAATGTACCACGGCCAGATCACCATGGCTCCGCGCAAGCTGCTCCAACACTTCGATGGCCTGCGCGGTCTTACCTGAGCGGCGCAGCGCTTCGGCACGGCCCAACTCGGCGGCGTGATAGGCGGGGCTATTGGCAGGCAGGGATTTATACTCGGCAATCGCCAGATCATGCTCGCCGAGGTTTTCCAAAAGGCTCGCCGTCAGCAGCAACGCATCGATATGATCGGGGCGCAGGAAGCGGGCGATGCGCGAGTAGAGCAGCACATAGTAATCGCCCGCCGCCTCGTTGCGCAGAACGGCGGCGAAGGTGAAGAACACCTCGGCCATCCCGGCTTGGGCGTCGGGCATATGGCTGAAGGGTGCGGGCGTGTCTTGCTGCAAGGATTCGATCAGCCGCGCAATCTCTGGATCGGTGTCATCACCAAAGCCGTTTTTGAGCACGGCCAGCGCATCATCGCTGCGACCCAATTGGCCCAGAATCTCAGCATGGGCCATCACTCCGCGTCGGGTTTGACCCGCCGCCCCTGCCGCATCACTGGCAAAGATCGCCTCAGCTCCTTCGAAATCCCCCACGCTCGCCAGCGCCAAGGCTTTGTGGTACATCACAAAACCCTGCATCCCGGCCTCTTCGCTCAGGCTGTCGAATGCAGCCATTGCAGCGGTCACATCGCCCGCACCCATATGCGCCCATGCCTGAACCAGTCCGCCGACCCACGGACCAATGGCTGACGTGTCACGCTCTAACAATGCGCTGTAATCGCCCTCTTTCGCCATGCCGGCGACGAGTGCCATCTCCGCCACTTGGCTCTTGGTGCCAATGGTAATCATGCTGCGCGCCAGCGGCAGTGCTTTTTCCACCCGCCCAAGCGACAGGTAGGACAACACGGCGCTTTCCATCAGCTCGATATTCTTGGGATCACGCGCCAGCGCCTCGGTGTAATAGCGCGCGGCCTCGGGGTAGTCGCTGTTCACAGCCGCATGGCGCCCCGCCAGATAGGGGCCCGCGATCGACTGCGCCATCAGAGGCGCAGAAAGGCCGATGCAAAGCGCCGCAACGCTGGTGAACCCTAGAACATTCCGAAACATGCAAACCGCCTCATATCGCTTTGCGCTCAGGCTATCACCTCTGGGCCCGTGTGCAATGGCGCGGCCCCGATGAAGCATGCCGCTGACGAGATTTCGCCGATTCAGATACAAAAAAGGACCGACCCGCCCTCGCGTATCGGTCCTTTCAACGTGCCTTATGGCGACCCGTTTACATGTTTGGATAGTTTGGCCCATCGCCGCCCTGCGGGGTGGTCCAAACGATATTCTGCGTTGGGTCTTTGATGTCGCAGGTCTTGCAGTGAACACAGTTCTGGAAATTGATTTGGAACCGCGTCTCGCCTGTTTTGTCATCCTCGACGAACTCATAAACACCCGCCGGGCAATAGCGTGCCGAAGGGCCCGCGTATTTCGGCAGGTTCACCTCAACCGGCACCGATGGGTCTTTCAGCGTCAAATGCGATGGCTGGCTTTCCTCGTGGTTAGTGAAAGAGAAGGCCACATTCGTTAGACGGTCAAAGCTGAGCTTGCCGTCGGGTTTGGGGTAGTCAATCTTCTTGTGCTTATCCGCAGGCTCGGTCGCCTCGGCATCCGATTTGCCGTGGCCGAGCGTGCCCAAAAGCGAGAAGCCGAGCGTGTTGGTCCACATGTCAAAGCCACCAAGCGCCAGCGAAGCGGTGAGCCCGTATTTCGACCACAGCGGCTTGACGTTACGCACTTTCTTAAGGTCTTCGGCAATCGGACCTTCGCGCACGTCCGTCTCATATTCGGTCAGCTCATCACCGCCACGACCCGCTTGGATCGCGGCATAGGCGGCCTCAGCCGCTGCCTTACCCGAGAGCATAGCGTTGTGGTTGCCCTTGATGCGCGGCACGTTGACCATGCCGACCGAACAGCCCAGCATCGCCACACCGGGAGCCACCATCTTGGGCATCGATTGATAGCCACCCTCGGTGATCGCCCGTGCGCCGTAAGCCACACGTTTGCCCCCCTCAAGCAACTCAGCCACCATCGGGTGATGCTTGAAGCGCTGGAATTCCATGTAAGGGAACACATGCGGGTTCTTATAGCCAAGGTGAACAACGAAGCCGACGTAAACCTGATTGTTCTCAAGATGATAGATGAAAGACCCACCGCCCGCATTGCTGTTCAGCGGCCAGCCCATCGTGTGGGTGACGGTACCCTCGCGGTGCTTGGCAGGGTCGATCTCCCAAATCTCTTTCATGCCGAGACCGTATTTCTGCGGCTCTTTACCCTCGTCCAATCCGTATTTCGCGATCACCTGTTTGCTTAGGCTCCCGCGCACACCTTCGGAGAGAAAGACATATTTGCCGTGCAACTCCATGCCCGGCTCATAGCTTGGGCCCGGCGTGCCGTCAGCCTGACGGCCCATCTCACCGGCAACAACGCCTTTGACTTCGCCGTTCTCGCCGAACACGAGTTCAGAGCAGGCCATGCCGGGGAAGACTTCGACGCCCAGTTCCTCGGCCTGTTCGGCCATCCAGCGACAGACATTGCCCATGGAGACGATGTAGTTCCCGTGGTTTTTCATCAGCGGTGGCATCGGGAATTCGGGGATGCGCAGCTTGCCCGCCTCGCCCAGCAGATAAAAGTTGTCTTCTTTCACCGGCACATTGATCGGCGCGCCTTTTTCTTTCCAATCAGGGATCAGCGCATCCAGCCCGCAGGGGTCAAGCACCGCACCCGACAAGATATGCGCGCCCACTTCCGAGCCCTTCTCAAGCACCACAACATTGCAATCGGCGTCCAACTGCTTGAGCCGGATCGCAGCCGACAGGCCAGCAGGCCCGGCGCCGACGATTACAACGTCATATTCCATCGCTTCGCGTTCAATCTCGGCCATCTTTTGGTGCTCCCTCACGGCAAATTCGGTTTGGATTTGGCTAAACCACCGCCGCGCGCAATGCAATCGCGACCCTGCGTTTATTGCGCAAAACATGGCCTCAGCGACATAACATGACGCGCGACCCGTCAGGCCGCCAATTCATTCCCCATCAAATAGCGCGATTGGTGACCATTTCACCACCACGATGATCGTGGTCATATTGCCCTGGCAGGATAGGATTGACGGCATCCAACCGCCGATCGCGGGGCCGTTAGGCACTTGCAATTGGCGGCCAGTTTGGGTCAGGTAACTGCCAAGTTAACACGCAATTGGCCGCCCCCCGGCGAAAACCCGGGTGCGGCCCTCATTATATAGGCACACCGCCATGGAAAAGATCCCGATGACCCGCGACGGTCACACCGCGCTCGAAGTTGAACTCAAGCATCTCAAGTCGGTTGAACGTCCCGCCATCATCAAGGCCATCGCCGAAGCGCGCGAACATGGTGACCTGTCGGAAAATGCCGAGTATCATTCCGCCAAGGAAAAGCAGTCTTTCATCGAAGGCCGCATCAAAGAGCTTGAGGGCGTGATCTCGCTCGCGGATGTGATTGATCCCAAGAAACTATCGGGGTCGATCAAGTTCGGGGCCACGGTGACGCTGGTGGATGAAGACACTGACGAAGAGAAGACCTATCAGATCGTTGGCGAGTATGAGGCCAACATCGAAAAGGGCCTTTTGAACATCAAGTCGCCCATCGCCCGCGCGCTGATCGGCAAGGAAGAAGGTGATTCCGTCGAGGTGCGCACCCCCGGGGGGCAAAAGTCCTATGAGGTTCTCAAGATCGTCTACGCTTGAACGGGAAGGCTGACATGGCAGAGCCCGACGCTTCCGCACCCCAAGACCAAGCCCCCCGCGCCCCGCGTGGCGGGAACGGCGCCGCGCGGCCCGCGCAGATCGGTCTCTATGATCGGCCCAAGGGCAGCAGCATCACCGAAATTGAGATCATAGCGGGCGGGCTTTCAGCGCTTTGGCTGCTCGGCACGGCGATCTATTTCACCTTTATCGCCGCAGAGGTGCCAGAGGGCGCGAATGAGGCTGGGCTGCGCGGGTTATTGACCCTGCTGGTCGTCGTTCTTCCCGTGGCGATGATTTGGGTGGCGGCCACTGCGGCGCGTGCAGGGCGGGTCATGCGCGAAGAAAGCCAGCGCCTGCAAGCTGCAATCGACGCCATCCGCCATTCCTATATCTCGCAACAGCAGGGCAACAAGCCTGCAGGCGAGGGTAGCATCGCGCGTAAACTGGATGAATTGACCGCCAGCCTCCGCAAGACCGAAATTGCGCTGGCGGGTCTTCAAGGCCGCGAAGAGCCAGCGCGCCCTGCGGCCCCTGCCCCCGCGCCAACACCCCCTGCCGCCGAAGATCAGCCCACGCTGGCGCTTGGCACACAGGCGGGCGATATGACCCAACCGCTGTCTGCCGAAGATTTCACCCGAGCTTTGAACTTTCCAGAAACGGCTGAAGATAAAGCAGGTTTCGACGCACTGCGCCGCGCGCTAAAAGACCGTTCCGCCGCGCAGCTTGTGCAGGCCGCGCAGGATGTGCTGACCCTGCTGAGCCAAGACGGCATCTATATGGACGACCTGCGCCCCGACCGCGCGCGCCCCGAGGTCTGGCGGCAGTTCGCCAGCGGGGCGCGGGGCCGCACGATTGCGCCTCTGGGCGGCATTCGGGATCGCTCGTCGCTGGCGCTGGCCAATGCGCGGATGCGGCAAGACCCGATCTTCCGCGATGCCGCGCATCACTTCCTGCGCCGCTTTGACCGGACTTTTGCCGAGTTCGAGAAACAGGCCACGGATGAGGAAATCTCAATGCTGGCCGACACCCGCACCGCCCGCGCCTTTATGCTACTGGGCCGCTGCGCGGGCACCTTCGACTGACGCGCGGGCCTTAGCTGGTAAAGCTGCCGTAGGGGATAAAGCGCACGGTGTCGCCCGGCTTGATGTCGCGGGCGGCTTCGTCCAACTCTACCAAGCCTTCTGCCCAGCTTAACCCGCTGATCCGGCCCGATCCTTCGGAGGCAAAGACCTCGGCGCGGCCATCGCGCATCCGCGCGCGCAGGTATTCACGCCGCCCGGCTTTTTTGCGCTTTGCAAACGCCGCAGGCACATCAAAGCCCTGCGGTTCCTGCCAGCCGCCCCCGGCCAAAAGCGCCATGGCGGGCCGCGCGAAAATCAACGAACAGACCATCGCTGCCACCGGATTGCCCGGCAGCCCGAAAACCGGCACGTCTTGCCACATCCCAAGCGCCAAGGGCCGTCCCGGCTTCACCGCGATCCGCCAAAGCTGCATCGCCCCCGCTTCGGTCAGCAGGGCCGAGACGTGGTCTTCGTCCCCTGCCGAGGCGCCGCCGCTGGTGAGGATTACATCGACCCGTGCTGCCGCCGCATCAAGCCGCGCACGCAGCGCGGCGCGGTCGTCGGCCACGCGGCCCAGATCGACCGCCTCATGGCCAAAGTCGGCGGCGAGTTGCAGCAGCATCGGGCGGTTGGCGTCGTAAATCTGCCCGTCGCGTGCCGCCTCTCCCATTTCGACCAATTCGTCGCCGGTTGAGATCACACCGACCTTGAGCCTTTTGCGCAAGGATACCTCCGCCACACCGGCGGCAGCCAGAAGCGCAAGCTCCGCCGGGCCGATGCGCCTGCCCGCGGGGAGGATCACCTCCCCCGCGTGCACATCCTCCCCGGCTTTGCGGGTGTTCGCCCCCTGTTTCACCGGCCCGTGAAACCGCAACATGCCGCCCTCGGCGGTCACGTCCTCTTGCAGGATGACAGTATCCACGCCCTCAGGCAGCGCCGCGCCGGTCAGCACGCGGATCGCTTGCCCCGCAGGCACGGCCCCGGGGCGATCCCCCGCCGCAGCCCGGCCCGGCACCAGCGGAAACTCATGCAACCCTTCGTCGCGCCCACCGGCAAAACCGTAGCCATCGACGGCCGTATTCGGGAGCGGCGGGTTGGCGCGGGTGGCTGTGACGTCTTCGGCCACGATACGCCCCCCGGCATCGGCGGCGGGAAAGGTTTCGGCCCCCGTCACCGGGTGGAGGCGCTCTTTTAACAGCGCCAGCGCCTCATTCACCGGGGTCCAATGCACGCCGGGCGGCAGGGCGAAACAGTCGTTGCGCAGGGGCGGCGGCGCGGTTGTGGTGGGTGCCGCTGCGGTGGCGATCAGCCCCACGTCGCGCAGGATGAAATCGACAATCGCGCAGGTGTCGTTCAGATCAAAAACAGGCCGATCCATCTCAAGCGCCACGTCGCTGGCCACCGCCCGCACCGTCGGGTCATCCGGCGCGATCAGCGCGTTTCCGGTCTCGGCCCGATGCGCTTCGACCTTCGGATGTCCGTCGCGTTTGTAGCCTTCGATCAGCACCAGATCGACCGGCGAAAGCCGCGCCAGATGCGACTCCAGCGGTGGCTCATCGGCCCCGCGCAGCTCATGCATCAAAGCAAAACGCGCGCCCGAGGCCAAGAGCACCTCCCGCGCGCCCGCGATGCGGTGGCGGTGGCTGTCCTTGCCGGGGTGGTCCACGTCGAAAGTGTGATGCGCATGTTTGACAGTCGAGACGGTGAAGCCGCGCCCGGTGATCTCAGAGACCAACCGTTCCATCAATCCGGTCTTGCCTGCATTCTTCCATCCGACGACGCCGTAAACCCTCATGCCATCGCCTCTGCTTTCGCCAAATCCTCGGGCGTGTTCACGTTGAAGAAAGCCGCCTCGTCGGGAAACAGCGCCTCGCGCCCATCGTGCTGTTCGGTCCAGAGCACCACCTTGCGCAGCCCGCCCGCCAAAGCGCTGCGCAGATCGTCGCGCAGCGCCACGGGCCAGAGGCCAAAGGTCGGATGCCGCGCCGTGCCGCGTTTCACGTCCGGCGTCGCGGCCAAGGCGAGCGGATGGGCCATATTATCGGCAGCGAGCAGCAGACGGGGCACCAGATCGCAGGGGAAGAAAGGCGTATCGGCGGCAGCGGTGACGATCGTCTCCGCCCCCTGCGCCGCCGCCCAGTCCAACCCGGCAAGCACGCCCGCGAGCGGCCCGGCGAACCCTTCGATACTGTCCGCCAGCACCGGCAGGCCCAGCTCCGCAAAGCGCGCAGCATCGCCATTGGCGTTGAGCGCGAGTCCTGCCACCTGCGGCTCTAGCCGGTCGATTACCGACGACAGCAACGTACCTTGCCCCAGCGGCAGCAAGCCCTTGTCGCCGCCGCCCATACGGGTCGCCTGCCCGCCCGCCAGAATGACGCCAAGTGGTTGTTTCATGTAGTCAATCCTTCGCGCCCTTGCGCCCGCTTTTGCGCGGTTCCTCGGCCACGCTGGCCGGATCCGCATCGCGGATGAGCCGCGCCTCCCCTGCTAGACAAGTAAATCGCTGCCCGCGCATCCGGCCGATGAGCGTCAGATTCACCTGCTGCGCGATCTCCACCCCCCAAGCGGTGAAGCCCGAGCGCGACGCCAGCACCGGAATGCCCATCATCGCCGTCTTGATCACCATCTCAGAGGTCAGACGCCCGGTGGTATAAAGCACCTTATCCTCGGCCCCGACCCGTTCGGAGAGCATCCAACCCGCAATTTTGTCGACGGCGTTGTGACGGCCCACGTCTTCCATATAAACCAATGGCCGATCACCTTGGCACAGCACGGTGCCGTGGATCGCCCCGGCTTCCAGATAGAGGCTCGGCGTGCGGTTGATCTTGGCCGCCAGCGCATAGAGGTCCGAAGTGCGCACCGGCGTGTCGGGCAAGCGCACATCGGCCAGCCCCTCCATCATATCGCCAAAGACGGTGCCCACAGCGCAGCCGCTGGTGCGGGTTTTGCGCTGCATCTTGTCTTCGTAATCGGTCGCGCGTTTGGTGCGCACGACGACGGTCTCAAGCTCTTCGTCATAGTCGACGCCGGTGATCTCTTCGTCCGGGCGCAGCATCCCCTGATTGCGCAGAAATCCGAGCGCCAGATAGGCCGGGTAATCGCCAATGGTCATGGCGGTCACGATCTCTTGTCGGTTGAGGAATATCGTCAGCGGGCGTTCTTCGACCACATTGATCGCCACCTCCGCGCCGGTGTGATCCACGCCAGAGACATTCCGCGTCAGTCGAACAGCAGTGGGATCGGGGGCGATCAGATAATTGCTAAGTTCATTGTCGCGGGCCAATTGTATCCCCTTCCGGTTAGGTCTAAGCCTTTGACATTATATTTAAGAGTTCGCCATGGCCATCACCACCACCAAATCCGCCTATCGCAAAGGTATCGTTGACGCATTGCCCTTTGTGTTGGTGATTATTCCTTTCGCCTCGCTCTTTGGTCTGCTGGCCACCGAAGCCGGATTGAACGTGTTCGAGACGCTGACCTTCTCTATCGTGGTGATCGCTGGGGCCGCGCAGTTCACGGCGTTGCAACTGCTTCAAGAAGATGTGCCTACGGCGATTGTGCTGGCCTCAGCTTTGGCGGTGAACCTGCGCATGGCAATGTATTCGGCGTCACTCACCCCTTGGATCGGCAGCGCGCCGGTGTGGCAGCGGGCGCTGGCGGCCTATATGACGGTGGATCAATCCTATGTCGCGGCCATGACCCAATATGAACGCGCCCCAGAAATGACCGTGCCACAACGCATGGCCTACTTCTTTGGGACCGTGACCCCGGTGGTGCCGCTTTGGTATATTTTCACGCTTGTCGGCGCGATGGTCGGCTCGAATGTGCCTGACAGTTGGGCGCTGGATTTTGCGATTCCGATCACCTTCCTTGCCATGATCGCGCCGATGTTCCGCACATTAGCCCATGTGGCGGCGGCCCTGGTCGCGGTGATTGTAAGCCTTATTGCGGTTGATGTGCCCTATGCGCTTGGGCTGATCATCGCGGGGCTCGCGGGTATGATTACCGGCGCGCAGGTTGAGGCATGGATGGAACGACGCAAGCCGGGGAGCATGGCACGATGATTGATAAAACCGCACTTTGGACCGTAATCATCGGGCTTGGGGCTGGGAGCTTTTTCCTTCGTTTCGTCTTTACCGGGCTGGTGGGCGACAAGCAGATGCCCGCGTGGCTGTTGCGGCACCTGCGCTATACCGCCGTGGCGATCCTGCCCGCGTTGGTCGCGCCACAGGTGTTATGGCCCTCGGCCACCGATGGGCAATTTGACCTGCCCCGCGTCAGCGCCGCCGTGGTCACGCTGGGCGTAGGGCTGCTAACGAAAAACGTACTCGCCGCGATCCTGTCAGGAGCCGTGGCGCTTTATGGTATGCTGTATTTGGTGGGCTAAGCGCGGGCGCTACTGGCGTGCCAGTTCCGCCGCGCGCAGGGCATCGATCACGTCGCCCTCATCGTCTTCGTAATATTTCGTGGTGGTCACGCCCGGCAAAGCCTCAAACCGCTCTTGCAGTTTGACGGGATAGAAGGTTGATCCAACGTTCTGAAAGCCGGGGATTTCACCAAGGATTCCGCTGGTGGCACTGGCACAAAAAGCACCGGGTACGGCACCGTGGGACGTAACCAATTGCAGCGCCCGTTCGGCCACAGCAGGGGGTACTTGAATTTCTTGGGTAACAACGTGAAAGGTACTGCGCGCATGGGCCGATTTATAGGCCTGCAACCAGCCCGGCGTCACACCGTAAAGCACATCGCCCCGTTCGACCAAACGCGTATCGCGAAACGATCCGGCTGGGTCAAAGATCACGCGCTGCGACCCATTCACCATCAGCGCGGTATGACCGCCACTGCCCGTGCGGTTGTTCACCATGGTCATCAATGTCAGCGAAGGCGGCTCGGGCGAGCGATAGGCGGCACGCGCGACGACGTCGGGCGGGCTATCGGGGCTTTGATCCACCGAACAGCCAGCCAACACGCCTACAAGCGCGATCGCAGTCAAGAGAGATTTCAAAGGCTTATCCTCTTGAACAAGAGTGTGGGACGATTAACCAGCAAAGAGCGCCAGCAGAACCAAGATCGCAAGGATGACGACGACGCTGCGTGTCACGAAGGTCATGAACCCGTCAAAGGTCTTTTCCTGAGCATCGTAATCCATGCTACCGTGTTCATGTTCAGCCATTTTCGTCTCCCTAGGAAAATCTGTTCGCGGTGATTAACCTATATAATTCTTCCTGTCACGGGGGGATAACAATCTGAATACCATACTAGCAATAGGCGGAACTGCGCGTTATAGGGGAATCTCATAGACACCTGCACGCCTAACATTCTTGCAAATTCAAGTTTCTTCTAGGTCAGCGACCAATCGGAACCCAATCCTCTTTGGTTCGGCATCAGGGACCTTCTTTGGCAGCGCGCGCAACATCACATTTAATTGTCCCACATGTTGCACCAACTGCGCCCGCGCGCCTGCTGGATCGACGCCGTAGAATGTAATGATGTCCGGGTCGAAATACCCCATTCCTTCGATCCGAAGCACACCTGCATCGCCCCCGGCGAAGCCGATCGCCGCCTCGTGATCGTTGTCGAGTTTTTCTTCAAAGTTCTTGAGATAGAGCACCACCCGCTCATAGGCCCATTGGGCCGGAGATTTCTGCTTTACCGATTTGTCTGTGACCGACTTAGGCAGCGGCTGATCGCCTGATTTGGGCTGATCCGGGTCCGTATGCACCTCATGCATGCGTGGCAATGCCGCAGCTTCATAGGCCTCGGCCGCTGTTTTCACCTCATCACCCATCGCTCACCCCTTGCGCTGATACACCCATGCGCCGTCGGCCTCGCGCAACTCGCGCGTGGCGTCTCCGGCTTGGTAAAGGTGGCTTAGATGGGCGACGGCTTCAACCAGTGCGAGGCCATATTCCGCCTCGCCGATGTTGCGCTTGAACAGCGACGCAAAACATTCGGATGCTGATTTCGGCGTGTCGATATAGGCCAGCAGTCGACGCAACGCCGAGTGATGATTTTCAATCAACTGTTTCAGGCGCGTCGGCAGACCGGTGAAGGGCAGTTTATGCCCGCCCAGCACCAGATGATCCTCGCGCGCCAATGGAAGAAGACGCTCGCAGGATTCAAGCCACTCCCCAATCGGATCGGCCATCGGCTCGGTCGGGTAGACGCCGATATTGGGGCTGATGGAGGGCAGGATTTGATCGCCCGCAATCACCAGATTGTCGTCCCGGCTCCAGAATGTTGCATGTTCGGGTGCATGGCCATTGCCGATATGCACCTCCCAATCGCGCCCACCCATGCGGATCACATCGTTCTGGCGGATACGGGTAAAGCCCAGCGGCATCGGTGCCACCACGTCAGAAAAGTTAAAGGGCCGCTCACTGGCGCGTTTGTCATAAAGCTCGGCCGCCATGCCCGCCTTGCGGTAGAACGACAGAGATTCGGCGAGCGGCTCCTCTTGAACATCCAACGTCAGCATCCGCGCGGTCAGCCACGCGGTGCGGGTAGTGACCAGTTCCGCACCGAATTCGCTTTGCAGCCAGCCCGCAAGGCCCACATGATCTGGGTGATGATGGGTCACGACCACACGGGAAATCGGCTTGCCGCCCAGTGGGCCTGCCATCAACCCACGCCAAAGCTCTTTGCCCCGGCGCGAGGCAAAGCCCGTGTCGATCACTGTCCAACTGTCGCCTTCGTCCAGCGCATAAACATTGACGTGATCCAGCTTCATCGGCAGCGGCAGGCGGAACCACAGGACCCCCGGTGCCACCTCAATCGGCTCCCCTTCGGCGGGCGGCACGTCCCAAGGATAGCGCAGCCCTTGGGACGGTTTCGGTGGCGTGACGGGGATGGTGGCCTGCTCTGACATCAGCGGCTCAAGTCTTCGACGCCAAGCGCATAAAGGTCTTCGGCCCCCGCCTGTGCATGGGCCAGCAGACCCTGATGCTCTGGCAACAAACGCTGGATATAGAAACGCGCCAGTTTTTCACGCGCACCGCTGCCGCCTGCGGCTTTCTCGGCCATCGCGGCTTGCAGATGCAGATGCCCGCCCAGCACGCGGGCAAAGGCGCGCAGGTACGGGACGGCACCGGCGAAGCGCTGGTTCATGTCCTTTTGCGCCAACATCCATTCGGTCGCCTCGCGCAGGGTCTCGCTGGCCTGCCAGACGGCATCGGCCATGCGCGGGAACGGGTCGCGTGCGGTCTCGGCATCGGCCTCGATCTCGTCCAGCAGCCGGTTCGCCGCCTCGCCGCCATCCATCATTTTGCGGCCCACAAGGTCCATCGCCTGAATGCCGTTGGTGCCCTCGTAGATCGCTGTGACACGCACATCGCGGCTGAACTGCGCGGCGCCGGTTTCCTCGATAAAGCCCATGCCGCCATGCACCTGCACACCCATTTCGGCGACGCTCATGCCAGTGTCAGTCCCAAATGCCTTGGTGATCGGCGTTAGGAATGCCGCCCGCGCCGCCCATTCGTCGCCCTGCCCGGCGCGCGCCATGTCGCTGGCATAGGCACAGCTCAGCGCGATGGCGCGAGAGGCAAAGATATCGGCCTTCATGCTCAGCAGCATCCGCCGGACATCAGCATGATCGACAATGGTTCCAGTGCCACCCTCAACAGGCGACCGGCCCTGCTTGCGCTCCAGCGCATAATCCAACGCCAGTTGATAGGCCCCTTCGGCCGCGCCGATACCTTGCTCACCAACACCCAGCCGCGCGTTGTTCATCATGGTAAACATCGCCGCCATGCCGCCACCTTCGCGGCCAACGATCCAGCCGGTCGCGTTGTCATATTGCATCACAGCGGTGGGCGAGCCGTGCAGGCCCATTTTGTGCTCAAGGCTGACAACGCTCACACCATTGCGCTGGCCCGGCTCCCCATTCTCATCGGGCATGAACTTTGGCACGAGGAACAGGCTGATCCCCTTGGTCCCGGCAGGCGCACCCGGCAGGCGGGCAAGAACCAGATGGCAGACATTGCCCGCGAAATCATTGTCGCCCCAAGAGATGTAAATCTTCTGACCTGAAACCGCATAGGTGCCGTCGCCATTGTCTTCGGCCCGGCTGCTGAGCGCGCCCACGTCCGAACCCGCCTGCGGCTCGGTCAGGTTCATCGTGCCGGTCCATTCACCCGAGATCAGCTTGGGCAGGTAGAGGTTTTTGATCGCATCGCTCGCGTGGTGCTCCAACGCTTCGATCTGACCTTGGCTCATTAAAGGGGCAAGTTGTAGCGACAGGCAAGCGCCGCTCATCATCTCGTTGACCGCGCTAGTCAGGGTCATCGGCAGGCCCATGCCGCCGAACTCAGGGTCCGCCGACATGCCAATCCAACCGCCCTCAGCGATGGCGGCGAAACCTTCGGCAAAGCCCGGAGATGTCCGCACAACACCGTTTTCCAATTTTGCAGGGTGCAGATCACCGCCACGTTGCAGGGGAGCCAGCACATCATCACAAAGACGCCCGGCCTCCGACAAGATCGCGCTGGTCACGTCATCCGTGGCCTCCGCGTAGCGGTCTGTGGCACGGAGCGCTGCGAAATCCAGCACATTCTCGATCAGAAAACGGTAATCATCTACGGCGGCGCGGTACGGCATATCATATCCTCCTGAAAGGCGCGCTTGATCTGGCAAGCCTGACATGGCCTTGTTAAAGGCGGGTTGGCGTTGCCGCCAGCATGAAATGCCCGGCCGCTGCCCGCAACCCAAACGCGGCGTCACTGGATGCCGCGTATCCGACAGGCCCAGATCCGGTGACACGCCCATGCCCGACATCATGACAGAGACACTGACCCCCACGCCCCAAGGCATCGCCCGTGCGGCCCATTTGCTGCAAGACGGTGCGCTGGTCGCCCTGCCGACCGAAACGGTCTACGGCCTTGGCGCAGATGCGCGCAATGGCGAAGCGGTGGCGGGCATCTACGCCGCCAAGGGGCGGCCCAACTTTAACCCGCTGATCGTGCATTTGCCAGACGTTGAAACCGCCAAACGCTATGTTGAGTGGACCGAGGAAGCCGACCGACTGGCACAAGCCTTCTGGCCCGGCGCGCTGACCTTGGTATTGCCACTGAAACCTGACAGCGGGCTGTCGTCACTGGTGACAGCCGGCCTGCCCAGCCTTGCAGTACGTGTGCCAGCGCATCCGGTAATGCGGCAGGTTTTGCAGGCGCTTGACGGCCCTGTTGCCGCCCCCTCGGCCAATCCATCCGGCAAAATCAGCGCCACTACGGCGGCGCATGTCATGGCAGGGCTTGCGGGTAAAATCGCGGCGGTGATGGACGACGGTGCCTGCGCTGTAGGCGTGGAAAGCACCATTGTCGGCCTCACTGGCCCCCGCCCTGCCCTTTTGCGTGCGGGCGGCGTACCGGGCGAGGCGCTCGAAGCGACGCTTGGCAGAGAGCTGGACATAGTCGACGGAGCAGAGATCATCGCGCCGGGGCAACTGGCCTCACATTACGCGCCCGGCGCAGCGGTGCGGTTGAATGTAGGGCAAGCGACAGAGGGCGAAGTGCTGCTCGGTTTCGGACAGATGGACTGCGACCTCAATCTCTCCCCTTCCGGCGATTTGACTGAGGCGGCGGCAAACCTATTTGACCACCTTCATCAATTGGACGCGACCGGGCGACCCATTGCCGTGGCACCGATCCCCGATCATGGGTTGGGCCGCGCGATCAACGACCGTCTGGCCCGCGCCGCCGCACCCCGCTGAGCGTTTCAGGCATGGCCAGCCGAGGCCGACAACCCTAGCGGATCAATGCCCAGCGTTTTAAGCGCCGCGCCCCATTTCTCACCATCTGGTAGATCAAAGATGACTTCGGGCGAGGCCTCACAGGTTAACCAACCGTTCTGGGCGATCTCGCCCTCCAACTGGCCCGGCCCCCAACCCGCATAGCCCAGCATCAGCTGGGCACGCTCGGGGCCTTTGCCTGTGGCGATATCTTCTAGGATGTCGCGGGTAGCGGTCAGGGCAATGCCATCGCCCACCCGCAGGGTCTCAATGGCAGAGCGGTATTCGTCAGAGTGCAGCACAAAACCGCGCCCCGTCTCAACCGGACCGCCGAAATGCACCGCCAGTGTTTTCGCATGTGGCGGCGGCGTATCGTCAACCAGTTGGTCCAACACATCCGATAGGCGCAACTCCGGCGCGGGTTTATTGACCATCAATCCCATAGCGCCCTGTTCGGAATGCGCCGAAATATAGATCACGGAATGGGCAAAACGCGTGTCCCCCATGCCCGGCATCGCGACCAGCAGCTTGCCCGTCAGTTCCATTGTCTGACCCGTCAACGCCCACCTCCTAAAGGTAACCTTTCTTTGAACATGGCCGCTTGCGCCCCACAAAACAAGAGAGGCAGCGCACCGCCAGCCGCATCGGCGAAACATGGATGATGCAAATGTGACTTGGCAGGCGCGGATGGATACCGCATCAAGGCCGCATGAATATATCGCGCCTCTTCTCCGCCGTTCTTTCCTGCCTAGCCCTTGCCCTGCCCGCCGTGGCGCAGGACGGGGTTGGCACACCTTTACAGGGCGATCTTCTTACCGGTTGGCAGCAAGCCGACGGTCGGCGGGTGGCGGCGGTTCGGCTGCGCATGGCACCGGGCTGGAAGACCTATTGGCGCAGCCCCGGTGACGCAGGCATCCCGCCAGAGTTCGATTGGTCCGGCTCGAACAACCTCCGCGATGTACAGATCACATGGCCCGCGCCCAAAGTCTTTGACCAAGGCGGGGTAAGCTCCATCGGATATGCGCGCGAAGTGATCCTGCCGCTGACCATCACACCGCGCCGCCCCGGTGCGCCGATAACCTTGGATGCCAGCATTGACCTTGGCGTGTGCAGCGACGTCTGCGTGCCGCAGACCCTGCACCTCAGCGCCGTGCTTGATGGGCCCGAAAACAAACCCACCCCCGCCATTGCTGCGGCTCTCGCCGCGCGGCCCTATTCGGGGCCCGAAGCGGGGTTGAAAAGCGCCCGATGCAGCCTGCGCCCCACGGCACAAGGCCTCGCGATTGAAACTCAGCTGAGCCTGCCCTCTGCCGGAGGCAAGGAAACCGTGGTAATCGAGCCCGGCAATCCCAATGTTTGGATGAGCCAGACCATAAGCAACCGTGCTGGCAATACCCTCGTTGCCACGGGCGAGATGATTGCCGAAGGCGGTACCGCGCTGGCGCTTGACCGCTCTGCCATTCGGATCACCGTGATTGGCCAGAAACACAGCGTTGAAATCATCGGCTGCACCCCAAGCTAAGCGTCGCAGCCGTTACTTGCGGCGCTGATGCTCATCCAAGCGCGGCATGATCTCGACGAAATTACAGGGCATGTGACGGTAGTCCAACTGTTTGAGCAAGATGCCATCCCACGCATCTTTACATGCCCCCGGGCTGCCCGGCAGCGCAAATAGATATGTCCCCTGCGCCACGCCGCCCGTCGCACGGCTTTGCACGGCGCTGGTGCCGATCTTCTCCATTGAGATCATGGTGAAGACCGTGCCGAAAGCGTCGATCTCTTTCTCATAGACATCGCGGTGCGCCTCGACGGTCACGTCGCGCCCCGTGAGGCCGGTGCCGCCGGTGCTAATCACCACGTCGATCTCGGGATCGGCACACCAATCGCGCAGTTGCGCCGCGATGGCGGGGCGGTCGTCGGTCACGATCTCGCGCGCGGCCAGCAGATGGCCCGCCGCTTCGATACGCGCGACCAGCACATCGCCCGAGCGGTCTTCGGCCAAACTGCGACTGTCCGAGACGGTCAACACGGCGATTCTCACGGGGATGAACTCCCGGCTGTCGTCGATCCTGCTCATGTCCGCTCCATCATTGCCAAACGCGCGGCCAGTGCCACGAAAATACCGCTGCTGATCCAGCCGAGCACACGCCCGCCCCCAGCCAGCCGCCGCCCGATGCCAGCGGCAAATACCCCAACCGCGCCGTTGATGACAAAACCGCCCAAAGCCAGCACCGCGCCAAAGGTTAAGAACTGCGCCAAGACCGGCCCAGCCTCGGGCACTACGAATTGCGGCAGAAAGGCCAGCACGAAAAGGATCACCTTGGGGTTGGTCAAATTGACGATGAACCCGGTGTTAAACGCCCGCCAGCCGCCCATACCGGGCGTCGTGTCGCGCGGCTTTCCAGCCTGTCGCAACGTCTGCACCGCAAGCCACAACAGATAGGCCACGCCAAGCCAGCGGATCAGATCAAGCGCCCAAGGCAGCGCCGCCACAAGCGCCCCAAGGCCAAGCCCCGCCAGCGTCACATGCACCAAAGCGCCCGCTGAAATCCCCGCACTCGCCGCCAATGCGGTACGCGGTCCAGACCGCAGCCCCTGCCCAAGGCAGAACATCATATCCGCCCCCGGTGTCAGGTTCAGCGCGAGGGCGGCAGGCACAAAGGCCAGAAGGGTCAGCGCATCAACCATCGCGCAGCTTGGCCTGAAGGCTTAGCAAATCGGCCCAAGCCTCGCGTTTGGCGGCCGGATTGCGCAGCAAGGCGGCAGGGTGAACCATCGGCAGGCAGGCCACGTCTGCCGCCTTGGTCCATGTGCCGCGCAACCGCATGATGCTGCGTTTTTCCAATAGCGATTGGCAAGACCAATTGCCGAACAGCACCAACACTTTTGGTTTGGCCAATGCGATGTGCCGCTGCACGAAGGGGCGCATCATGGCAATTTCATCGGGTTTTGGATCACGGTTCTGCGGTGTGCGCCACGGCAGGATATTCGACAGATAGACGTTGCGATCACGCCCCATATCAATTGCCGCCAACATCCGATCAAGCATTTGCCCCGTGCGCCCGACAAAGGGTTTGCCTGCACGGTCTTCTTCGCGGTCTGGCACCTCGCCCAATATCATAACCGGCGCGCCCGGCACCCCGTCAGAGAACACCATGTTCCGCGCGCCTTTGTGCAACTCGCAATGCTCGAACTTCTGCAACGCGGTGCGCAACTCTTCTATGGTTTGTGCGCCCGCCGCCGCACGTGTGGCCAAAGCCACCGGATCGGGCTTGGCCTCGGGCCGCAGGGGTTGCGGCCCTTTCGCGGGCGCTTTCGCCTTGGGCGGGCTTGCGGGCACCTCATAGCGGTTGACCGGCGCGTCGCAAATCGCCTCGGTCGCGCCAAGCTCAACCTGCCACGCCAGCATCTCTGACGCCTGATGATAATCGAATGATTCCATGGCGGCAGCTTACGCTCTGCGCGCGGGGGACGAAATGCCCTATCGCTGCGCTTTACCTGCCAAGCCGCCCGCGCCTATAAGGCGGCAACAGCAGAAGGGATCGCCACCATGTCATTCGCCCATCGCCACCTGCTTGGCATCGAACAACTCTCGCAGTCCGACATCACCACGCTGCTGGATCTGGCCGACACATATGCCGATCGCAACCGCCAGCCGAACAAGCATTCGGACGCGCTGCGCGGGCTGACGCAGATCAACATGTTCTTTGAGAACTCCACCCGCACGCAGGCGAGTTTCGAGATCGCGGGCAAGCGCCTTGGCGCGGATGTGATGAACATGGCGATGCAAGCCAGCTCGATCAAAAAGGGCGAGACGCTGATCGATACGGCGATGACACTGAACGCGATGCATCCTGATCTATTGGTCGTGCGTCACCCGCAATCGGGCGCGGTGGATCTGCTGGCGCAAAAGGTGAACTGCGCCGTGCTGAACGCGGGCGACGGGCGGCACGAGCATCCCACGCAGGCGCTGCTCGACGCGCTGACCATCCGCCGCGCCAAGGGGCGGCTGCACCGCCTCAGCATCGCGATCTGTGGCGACATCGCGCATAGCCGCGTGGCGCGGTCGAACATCCTGCTGCTGGGCAAGATGGAGAACCGCATCCGCCTTGTCGGCCCGCCGACGTTGATGCCCTCCCAGATCGACCAATTCGGCGTCGAGGTCTTTGACGACATGAAAAAGGGTCTCGAAGGTGTCGACGTGGTGATGATGCTGCGGCTCCAGAAAGAGCGGATGGACGGCGGCTTCATCCCGTCTGAGCGCGAGTATTATCACCGCTATGGGCTGGACGCCGAAAAGCTCGCCCATGCCAGCCCCGATGCCATCGTCATGCACCCCGGCCCGATGAACCGCGGGGTTGAAATTGACGGCACGCTGGCCGATGACATCAACCGCTCGGTGATCCAGGATCAGGTAGAGATGGGCGTCGCCGTGCGCATGGCCGCGATGGACCTGCTGGCGCGCAACCACATCGCCGCTCAGCCCGGCGCGGCCTGAGCGGAACCCCAAAGGGCCAAGCGGCGTTTTCCTGAGAATAGTTGAAGGAAGCCGTCATGCCCCATACAGAAGTCGCCCCACAAGAAGCCGGCAAGGTCCGGGTCTTTGCCCTCTCGCTCTCTGATGCCGAAGCCCGCGCGATGCGCGATGATGAGACGGCCCAAGCAGCGGCCCTTGGAATTGAGCGGATCGACGGCGCCTATACCGAAGTGTTTCGGGTTGCCGACCTCGATCAACTGGGGCTTCCGGGCTATCTGCGCGATGGTAATGGTGTGAACCCCAACCAGATCGAAAAAGACCGCAGCAGGCTGGGCGCGTTGGATGGTTGGGTATTGATCGTTTATTCCCGCGCCTTTGCTGGCCAATCGCTGCAACTGTCTCCGATCCCGGCGCTGACCCATATCGGCACCTATACCGAAGGTGGCCCCGATACGCCCGTTCAAGCGATGGAAGCCGAGGCCGCACAGCCCTATACCGGTATCCCCCGTGTGTCCCCACCTAAGCCTGCCAAGGGCAGCGGTGGCAAGACGATGGTGATCGTCGGGGTTGCGGTGTTGGTACTGATTGTTATCTGGTGGCTGTTGGCCTAAGCGCGAAAATCGCTGGCGCCCTGGGCGCCGGCGCGGTACATTCGCCTTATGCAAGAACCTGAACACGATCCTAAAATGTCTGGCCGCATCGCCATGGTCGCGCTGCTGGTCGCTTTTGGCGTGGTCGGAATGATGATTTGGATTGGCGGTTAAGGGTCGAACCTGCCTGAGAAACCTGCGGAAACCGCTTGGTTCGGGGGGCGATTTGGGGCATGACAGCGGCGCATCCGCTTTCGTATCAAAGGCTCGCCCATGACCCAGCATTTCACCAACCTGCGCCTTCTTGACCCTCAGGCCGGCACACTTGCGCCTGCTTCGGTTCTGGTCCGCAACGGAGTGATCGCCGAGGTTTTAAAGGGGGACACCACTGCGCCCGAAGGCGCGGAAGTGGTCGATTGTGGCGGTCATATCCTCGCCCCCGGTATTGTCGATATTGGCGTGAAAGTTTGCGAACCGGGCGAGCGGCATAAGGAAAGCTACCGCTCTGCCGGGCTGGCCGCGGCGGCGGGTGGGGTGACCACGATGGTCACGCGCCCCGACACCGATCCGGCCATCGACAGCCCCGAAACGCTCGAATTCGTCACCCGCCGCGCTAATGAGGCGGCGCCTGTGAATGTGGTCCCGATGGCCGCGCTCACCAAAGGCCGCGAGGGGCGCGAAATGACCGAGATTGGCTTCCTGATGGACGCCGGTGCCGCCGCCTTTACCGATTGCGACCGCGTGGTGACGGATACCAAGGTCTTCTCCCGCGCACTCACCTATGCACGCAGCCTCGGCGCGCTCGTCATCGCGCATCCGCAGGATCCGGGGCTGAGCAAGGGGGCTGCTGTCACCTCTGGCAAATTCGCCTCGCTACGCGGCCTGCCTGCGGTGTCGCCTATGGCCGAGCGCATGGGGCTGGACCGCGACATTGCCCTGATCGAGATGACCGGCGCGCGGTATCATGCGGATCAGATCACCACCGCCCGCGCCCTGCCCGCGCTGGAACGCGCCAAGCGCAACGGGCTCGACATTAGCGCGGGCGTGGGCATCCACCATCTCACGCTGAACGCACTGGATGTGGCCGATTATCGGACCTTCTTTAAGGTGAAACCGCCGCTACGGGACGAGGAGGATCGCATCGCCGTGGTCGAAGCCGTCGCAAGTGGGCTGATCGATATCATCTGCTCCATGCACACCCCACAGGACGAAGAAAGCAAACGCCTGCCCTTTGAGGAAGCCGCCAGCGGCGCGGTAGGATTGGAAACACTGCTGCCCGCCGCCCTGCGGCTGGTCCATGCCGAGATGATGGACCTGCCGACGCTCTGGCGTGCGCTGTCACTGAACCCGGCGAAACGGCTCGGCCTGCCCGGTGGGCGGATCGCGGTGGGTGCACCTGCGGATATGGTATTGTTCAACCCCGATGCCCCTTTTGTGTTGGACCGTTCCAAACTGCGGTCAAAATCCCGCAACACGCCCTTTGACGGGATGCGGATGCAGGGTAAGGTCATGGCAACTTATGTAGCAGGCTCCTGCGTTTACGAGGCGAATTGATGCCCCCTATCGATACTTCTATTGAAATGATCCTCTTTTGGGCGTTGGCGGGCTACGTCATCGGCTCTATCGCCTTTGGCATGCTACTGGCGCGGCTGATGGGGCTGGGCAACCTGCGCGATATCGGGTCGGGCAACATCGGCGCGACTAATGTTCTACGCACCGGCAACAAAAAGGCTGCGGCGCTGACGCTTTTGCTGGACGGGGCCAAGGGGGCCGTGGCAGTGCTGGTGGCCCGGGTCTTTGCGGGCGAAGATGCCGCGCAGGCGGCGGCGCTCGGCGCGATGATCGGCCATTGCTATCCGGTCTGGCTTGGCTTTCGTGGCGGCAAGGGCGTGGCGACCTTTTTGGGCCTCATGCTGGCGCTGGCATGGCCTGTCGGGCTGGCATGCTGCGCGGTCTGGTTGATGACGGCGGCAGTCTCGCGCATCTCGTCCCTGTCGGCACTGGCTGCGGCGGCAAGCTCGACCTTTTTGCTGGTGTTCCTCGGCTATGGGGAAATGCTGCTTTTGGGCATCGCCCTGACGCTGCTGATCTTTTGGCGGCACCGCGACAACATCCGCCGCATTCAGGCAGGTACGGAATCGCGGATCGGTCAGAAGGGCTGACACCGCCCGAAGGCGGCATCAGCCTCTTCACGCTTTAGTAGGAATATTCGGCGTAGATACGGCTTAGGTCGCCGTTCCAATCGCCGTGATAATCCGCCAGCAGATCATCCGCAGGCACGCGACCTGTCTCGATACTGTCGCGCAGGGCGTTAAGGAAATGCGTCTCATCCGGTACCAGCCCGCCTGCGCCGGGACGCGCGCGGGCTTTCAGCCCTGCCTCTGACAGGGCCACCGCCTCGCGTGCCAGATCATGCATTCTGAGCCCGCCAACCTCGGCCTGAAGGCCGTGGGTCGAAGCCGCGATGCGCAGTTCTTCGCGGGTGTCGGCATCCCAATCCTTTACCAAATCCCACGCACCATCCAGCGCGGATTGGTCATACATCAAACCAACCCAAAACGCCGGCAGCGCGCAGAGACGCCGCCACGGGCCACCATCGGCACCGCGCATCTCGATGAACTTTTTCACCCGCGCCTCGGGGAAAAGGGTCGTCAGATGGTCGGCCCAATCGCTGAGCGTTGGCTTTTCGCCGGGCAGCGCAGGCAGCTCACCTTTAAGGAAATCGCGGAAGGACTGGCCAAGCGCGTCAATATATTTACCATCGCGGTAGACAAAATACATCGGCACATCGAGCGCATATTGCACCCAAGCCTCAAACCCGAAACTTTCGTCAAAGACGAAAGGCACCATTCCGGTGCGGGCATCATCCAAATTACGCCAAACCAAACCGCGGGTGGATTTCACGCCGTTGGGCTTGCCATCAAGGAAGGGTGAATTGGCGAAAAGCGCGTTGGCGATCGGCTGCATCGCCACGGCGACGCGCATCTTTTGCACCATGTCGGCTTCACTCGCGAAATCGAGGTTGACCTGAACGGTGCAAGTGCGACGCATCATGGTGGTGCCCATGGTGCCGACCTTTTGCATATAGCTATCCATGAGCTTGTAACGGCCCTTGGGCATCAGATCCATTTGCTCATGCGACCATTCGGGTGCTGCCCCCAGACCGATGAAGCCCACGCCGATCTCATCGGCCACGTCTTTCACTTCGCGCAGGTGGGTGTTCACCTCATCGCAAGTCTCGTGAATGGTTTCAACAGGTGCGCCCGACAGTTCCAACTGACCGCCCGGCTCAAGACTGATGTTTGCGCCATCCTTTTCCAAGCCGATCAGCTTGCCACCCTCTTCGACCGGGGCCCAATTGTGACGGTCGCGCAGCCCTTCCAACATCACCCGGATCGAGCGGTCCCCCTCATAGGGGAGCGGTTTGAGCGTATCTTTGCAGTAGCCGAACTTCTCGTGCTCGGTGCCAATACGCCAATCTTCGCGCGGCTTGCAACCGTCGGCCAGATACTGCGCCATTTGGTCGTGATGTTCGATCGGGCCGCCGCCGGATTGAGGAATGGACATTTGCGAGGGCTCCGTTTTGAAGGGTCGTCTTGGGGTGTCGACTTGACGTCGTGTCTAGCAGGGATGGGCGGATTTGCCGGGGCTGTCAATGCAGCAAGACATGCGCCGGGCGCAGGGGTGCGCGCTCCCAGATCACAACGGCGTCATGGCGGGTCTTGCGCAGTTCAAAGAGCATCCGTTCCGTGCGCAAGCCGGGAAGCGCTGCAAAAGCGTCAAACAGCGCCTCAGAACCAGCGGCATTCACCGGGATCAGCAAAGGGGCTTCGTCATCGCGCGGTTCTAGACGCCAATGGGCAGGAAACATCTGCCGATCAAGGCTAAGCCGCTGCAATTCGCGCATTGATACCGTGCCGCCGGTGAGCGGGCCGAAATAGGTGATTTGCCCCTCGACCACCTGCACCGCACCGGCGCCGTCCCCTTCGCCGCGAAAGCGCGCGCGTTGCACACCAAGCCAGATCAGCGCCGCACCACCCGCTAGGGCAGCATATCCCGGCACCGCCAGTAAAAATCCCGGTCCGGCCACCAGCCAGAGACCGAAGAGCATCAGCACACCGCCGATGATCGCCTCGCGCCAACGCCAAAGCTGGTCACGCGCGCCTTGGCGCAGAAAACTCATCGGGCCACCTTCTGCATCACCAATCTCCCAAAGCTTGCTGCCATATGGTCATCGCCGCCACCGCCGCCGTATCAGCCCGCAGAATGCGCGGCCCCAGCGTCACCGCATGGGCGTGGTCGAACCCATGCAACCGCTTGCGCTCAGCATCGGAAAAGCCCCCTTCGGGACCGATCAGGATCGCCCATGGCCCTGTTGCACCTGCTGGCAACGCACCGTTTTCCCCGGCCAAAGCCTCGTCACAGAACATGATCTGGCGCGTACTGTCCCATTGGTCCAACAGCCGCCCCAGCTTCGCGGCTTCGGCCACCTCGGGCACATAGGTACCGCCGCATTGCTCTGCCGCTTCAACCGCATGAGCCTGAAGGCGGGTCTGCTGCACGCGACCTGCGTTGGTGAAGTCGGTCATCACCGGGACGATACGCGACGCGCCCATCTCGGCGGCTTTTTCGACAATGAAGTCGGTGCGGGTTTTTTTGATCGGCGCGAAAAGCAGCCACAGGTCAGGAGGCATCTGCAAAGGTTTGCTCTGCTCGACACAGCTTAAAACCCCGCCGCGTTTGCCCGCCTCGGCGACCTCGGCCAGCCATTCACCATCACGCCCGTTGAACAGCAACACCCCGGCCCCGACCGAAAGCCGCATCACCCCAAAAAGGTAATGCGCTTGCTCGCGCGCCAAAGGAACCGTTTGCCCCTGCCCCAAGGGCTGATCTACATACAATCTGATTTTCGCATTCATGGGGCCAGATATATGCACAACCAGCCGCCTTCGCCAGATGCTCCGCAAGATGGTTCGGTTGCCGATGCTGTGACCGACAATTGGGTCGACCGCCACGCCCCTGCCGGGCTGCGCCCCTATCTGCGGCTGAGCCGCGCGGATCGACCCATTGGCACATGGCTGTTGCTGCTGCCCTGCTGGTGGGGGCTGAGCCTTGCGATCCTGTTCGACCAATCGCCGCGGTGGGAAGATTTTTGGATTTTCGCAGGCTGCGGCATCGGCGCCTTTCTGATGCGAGGGGCGGGCTGCACGTGGAACGACATCACCGACCGCAACATCGACGGCAAGGTCGCCCGCACCCGCTCACGGCCCATCCCCTCGGGCGCGGTATCGGTGAAACAGGCGCTGGCCTGGATGGTGGGGCAAATGCTGCTGGCACTGCTGATCCTGCTTTCCTTCAACCAAGCGGCCATTGCCATGGGCGTGCTGGCGCTGTTGCCGGTGGCCGTCTATCCCTTTGCAAAGCGTTTCACATGGTGGCCGCAGGTCTTTCTGGGGCTCGCCTTTAACTGGGGCGCAATGCTGGCGTGGACGGCGCACGCTGGCACACTGCACGCCCCTGCGATCGTGCTCTACTGCGCCGGGATCGCATGGACGCTGTTCTATGACACGATCTATGCCCATCAGGATGCCGAAGATGACGCGCTGATCGGCGTGAAATCCACCGCACGGCTGTTTGGGGAAAACTCCGGCAAATGGCTGCGGCGTTTCCTGATGGCGACTGTCGGCCTGATGGGGATCGCCGTGATCTATGCTGGGCTGCCGCAAGCTTCGGTGCTGGCGCTGGCCATCGCGCTCGGCGGGCCTTGGGCGATGGGCTGGCATATGGCGTGGCAATTGCGTGGGCTGGATACCAAGGACAACGCCAAGCTCTTGCAGCTCTTTCGCGCCAACCGCGATACCGGCATGATCCCGCTGTTGTTTTTCGTGGCAAGTCTTCTGGCCTGATTGCACCCCCGGCAGGACGCGCGTATCAAGTCTTGAGCTTAACAACCAGAAGGCCGCCCATGCGCCTGTCCGCCATTTTCATGATCGCCCTGACCTTTGCAGCCGCAGCGGTGGTCTCTTTGGTGGCGGCAAGCTTTTCGGTACAACTGATCGAAGATACTTCCGAAATCGGTGTGCGCGACGCGCTGGATGATCAGGGCATGACCTGGGCCGAGGTGCAGGCTGATGGCTTGCAAGTCACCCTTGCCGGGATTGCACCGACCGAAGCTGTCCGTTTTCGTGCCCTGTCAACCGCAGGCACCGTGGTCGACGCCGCCCGTGTGATCGACGAGATGGAGGTTGAGGCCCAGTCCGGCATCGCGCCGCCGCGTTTCTCGGCCGAAGTGCTGCGCAATGATGCGGGCATTTCCATCATCGGGCTGATCCCCACCAGTACAGACCGCGATGAGGTAATCGAAGCCTTTGGTGATATGGCGGGCGACGCGACGGTCACCGATCTTTTGGAGTCCGCTAATTACCCTGCCCCTGATGGCTGGGAAGACGCGTTGAACTTTGCTGTGCGCGCCATGGCAGACCTTCCCCGCGCCAAGGCCTCTGTCAACGCAGGGCGTGTGACCATCACCGCCATTGCCGACAGCCCCGAAGCGAAAGCGCGGATGGAGCGCAAACTGCAACGCGCCGCCCCATCCAGCCTGCGCCTAAGGCTCGACATCGCCGCACCGCGCCCGGTCATCACCCCCTTTACCCTGCGGTTTGAGATTGACGCCGACGGCGCGCGTTTCGATGCCTGCTCTGCCGATACTGAGACCACCGCCGCCCGCATCCTAAAAGCGGGCACCGCTGTGGGCGCGTCTGAAAGCGCCAATTGTACCGTGGGTCTTGGCGTGCCAAGCCCGAACTGGGGCCGCGCCGTGGCGCTGGCGATCGACGCGCTGAACCGGATGGGCCAAGGATCGATCTCTTTCGCCGACGCCGACATTACCCTCCTTGCTGCGCCCGGCACTGATTCCGATAGCTTTG
Source organism: Sulfitobacter sp. DSM 110093 (assembly GCF_022788715.1). NCBI lineage: Bacteria > Pseudomonadati > Pseudomonadota > Alphaproteobacteria > Rhodobacterales > Roseobacteraceae > Sulfitobacter > Sulfitobacter sp. DSM 110093. Next base: position 708,576 of record NZ_CP085167.1, on the reverse strand, counting down.
ACCGTGTTGTGGGTGAGCTTGAGAACGCGCTCCCGGATGTTTTTGCGCTGACCGCGAAACTGCCCAAAGTCGAAGACCCCGACGCGGGCCCACCCGAATTCACCGCGACACTCTCCCCCGAGGGGCAGGTCCAGTTGCGCGGGCGGCTCAGCACCGAAGGGCTGCGCGATCTGGCTGACAGCTACGCAAAATCACACTTCGGCTCTGCCAATGTCTATACCGCCGCCCGTCTGGACGAGAACCTACCTGCGGGCTGGGCCACGCGTGTTCTAACCGGGCTAGAGGCAATGGCATCGCTGGTCAATGGCTCTGTCACCGTAACGCCCGACCGGCTTGAGGTTACTGGCAATACCGGTAGCAAAGAGGCCAACACCACCGTCGCCTCCTTGCTTGCGGACAAGCTGGGCGAAAGTGCCGATTACAGCATCGATATCACCTATCAAGAAAAGCTCGACCCAATCGCGGGCCTACCCACGCCTGGGGAATGCGAGGCCGAAATCGGAGAGATCCTGAAAATTGGTAAGATTACCTTTGAGCCGGGCAACGCCACGATTGATGCATCGGCCCTTGGCACGATGGATGATATCGCCGAAATTCTGAAACGCTGCGGGGACATTCCGCTGGAAATCCAAGGCTACACCGACAGCCAAGGCCGCGAATCGATGAACCAGTCACTCTCGCAAAGCCGCGCGGAATCCGTATTGAACGAGTTGCGCGCCCGCCGGGTGCTGACCTCTTCCTTCGTGGCAAAGGGCTATGGCGAGGAAAACCCCATTGCCGACAACCAGACCGAAGAAGGCCGCGAAGCCAACCGCCGCATCGAATTCAGCCTGATTCAGCCCGAGGCGGAAACTCCCGAAGACGAAACAGCGCTGGAATCTGCCGATGAAACGGGCGATACCACCGCAGAAGAGATCGGAGAATCCGACGAAACCGAAGAAGGCAGCGGTGATGAGCAGAACTGAGTTTGTCTTGGCAACGGCCATCATTCTTTTCGTGGCATTCTGCATGGGGTGGTTCGCCAACTGGCTGCTAAACCGCTTTACCCGTGTAGCCGCCGACGATGTGGCCCAGCTTGACCGGATGAGCCAAGAACTCCACGAAGCCGAAGAAACCCGCGATCAGGCGATCACCTATCTGCAACAGCGCGAAGCCGAACTGACCAACCAATTGGCTCAGACTGAGGCAGAGTTGCGCGCGGCGATGGACGGGCTGCGCGATGCGCGCCACGAAGCCGAAGAAATGCGCGCCTATATCGAGCGTCAGAACACCTGACCCCAAGCTCCGGAGGCCGACAATGGCAAAACTCGCCCATTCCATGATCCGCGTCTTTGATGAGTCGGCATCGGTAAAGTTTTACGAAGATGTCTTTGGCCTGAAGGTCGCCGACCGGCTGGATTTTGACAGCTTTACCCTGATCTACCTGCGCGACGCGACAGGTGATTTTGAGTTTGAATTGACCGTCAACAAAGACCGCGAAACACCATATGACTTAGGCGACGGCTATGGTCATATCGCCTTTGTCGTGGATGACCTAGAAGCCGCACGTAAAACCGCGCTGCAATTCGGCGCCCACCCGCGTGAGATTGTCGATTTCCGCCCTGCCGGGGACACTGTTGCAAAGTTCTTTTTCGTGGCAGACCCCGATGGTTATCAGATCGAAGTCATCGAAAAAGGCGGGCGCTTCGCCTAACTGGCGGGTTTACCAACGCTCTAACGCGGCCTCATCGTCGTCCTTGGCCGCCACCCAAGCCTCACCCTCTGTGGTGATCTCGCGCTTCCAGAATGGCGCGCGTGATTTAAGGTAATCCATCAAAAATTCAGCCGCCTCAAATGCGCTGCGGCGATGCCGCGCGGCGCTGGCAACCATCATGATCTGATCACCCGGAACCAGCCGCCCATAGCGGTGGATCACCAATGCGTCTTGCAACTCGAACCGTGCGACCGCCTGCTGCGCAATCTCGTGCAGCGCTTTTTCAGTCATGCCGGGGTAATGTTCGATCTCCATCGCGCTCAGCGTGCCTGCATCATTGTCGCGCACCACGCCCGTAAAGGTCACAATCGCCCCGCTGCGCCCCTCGCCTTTGGCGAAACGCGCGGTTTCCTCGGCCAGATCAAAGGGTTCTTCCTGCACCAATACGCGCATCGGTCAGCCCCCGGTCATCGGGGGGAAAAAGGCCACTTCGCGCGCGCCATTCAGCGGGGCGTCGAAATCGGTCAATTCCTGATCCACGGCCACGCGCAGCGCGGAGAGGTCTGAGAACGCCACTTCATAGCGTTCTTCACGGCTTCGCAGTTCTTCGACCAGTTCCGCCACGGTCGCTGCCGTGCTCTCCACCCGTTCACGGGGCAGACCGATGCGTTCGCGAACCCATGCAAAATAGAGGACATCCATTAGATCGGCTCCTTCAGATGTGGCAGCGCCTTGCGCAGGTAGTCAAAGCCGGTGATGGCGGTCAGCACCGCGGCGATCCACAGCAGGACCAGCCCCAACAGCCCGGCCCATTCCATCCCGGCAAGCTTCCAACCCAGCCCTAGAGTATCTTCGACCTCGCCATCAAGGATCGCCTCGATCATTTGCTGGTCCATGCCAAAGACGCTCATCCCGAGGTAATGTTCAAACACCCCTTGCGAGAACAGCACGGCTATGGCGATCATTTGTAGCGTGGTCTTCCACTTGGCTAGCTGCGTCACTTTCAACGTGCCGGCCACATCGCCCAGATACTCACGCAGGCCCGAGACAAAGACCTCGCGAAACAGGATCAACGTAGCGGGCAGCACCAGCCACGGCGACCAACTGGAAAAGGCCACGATCACCATCAGCGCAATCACGACCATCGCCTTGTCGGCAATCGGGTCGAGCATGGCACCCAGTTTCGTCTCCTGCCCCCAAGCGCGGGCGAGATAGCCATCAAACCAATCCGTCACCGCCGCCCCGACAAACAGCACCAATGCGAACCAGTCGGCATAGGGGCGCGTAAAATAGAGAAACATGACCGCCACACCGGGGGCCGCGACCAGCCTGAGCAGGGTCAGGATATTGGGCAAATTCCATTTCATGTCGTCATCCTATCCTGCGCCCTTCGCGGCTGAAAGGACGAAACCGCGCCAGCGGCCTGCCCTTCGGCGGGCGCATACTCAACCCTTTTCATGGAAGTAGCCATAAATTGTCTCTGCCAGCGCATCCGACACCCCTTCGACAGCTTTAAGATCGCTCAGGTTCGCGCGGCCCACCGCCTTGGCCGAGCCGAAATGCGCCAAAAGCGCGCGTTTACGCGCGGCCCCGACGCCCGGCACATCGTCGAGCGGCGTGGCGCTCACCCCCTTAGCGCGTTTCGCGCGGTGGGTGCCGATGGCGAAACGGTGCGCCTCATCGCGCAGCCGCTGCACGAAATACAGCACCGGATCATTGTGCCGCAACGCCATGACGCGCTTGCCGACGCGGTGGAACTCTTCCTTGCCCGCGTCACGATCAATGCCTTTAGCAACGCCGACCATGGGAATGTCTTCTACCCCATGCTGCGCCATGATGGAGGCCACGGCGCTCACCTGCCCCGCGCCGCCGTCGATCAGCAGCAGGTCAGGCCAAAGCCCACGGCTGCGGTCCGGGTCTTCTTTGATGAGCCGTTTGAAGCGCCGGTGCAGCACCTCTTTCATCATGCCGAAGTCGTCACCCGGGGTCAGGTCATCGCCGCGGATGTTGAACTTGCGGTACTGGTTTTTCATCATACCTTCAGGGCCCGCGACAATCATCGCGCCCACCGCATTGGTGCCTTGGATGTGCGAGTTGTCGTAAACTTCGATCCGCTCAGGCGATTTTGGCAGGTCAAAGGCATCAACCAGCCCCTGCAACAGCTTGGTCTGGGTCGCCGTTTCGGCCATCTTGCGGGCAAGGCTTTCGCGCGCGTTGCGCAGGGCACCGTCGACCAGCTCGGCCTTCTCGCCCCGCTGCGGGACCAACAGTTCCACCTTGCGACCAATCTTGCCGCTGAGCGCTTCGGCCATCAGGTCGGGGTTTTCGATCTCATTGCTCAGGATCAACTGCCGTGGCGGCTCGCGCGTGTCGTAAAACTGGCCGATGAACGCCTCCAAGACTTCAGCGGCATCCACATCGGCCCCGACGCGGGGGTAGTAATCCCGGTTACCCCAGTTCTGGTTGGCACGAATGAAGAAGACCTGCACGCAGGCTTGTCCGCCTTCCATATGCAGCGCAATGATGTCGGCCTCATTCACCCCCTGCGGGTTGATGCCTTGGGCCGTCTGAACCTGCGTTAGCGCCTTGATCCGGTCGCGCAGGGCGGCGGCGCGTTCAAACTCCATCGCCTCTGACGCTTCGGCCATGTCCCGCGCCAAACGGCCCTGAATTTCTGTCGACTTCCCGCTAAGAAAGCGCTCTGCATCCCGCACGGTCTGGCGATACTCTTCGGCTGAGATTTTACCGACGCAAGGAGCAGAGCAGCGTTTGATCTGGTGCTGCAAGCAGGGCCGCGTGCGGCTGTCGAACATCGAGTTGGAGCAATCACGCAAAAGGAAGACCCGCTGCAACTGGTTCAGCGTGCGGTTCACCGCACCCGCGCTGGCGAAGGGGCCGTAGTAGCTGCCCTTCTCCTTCTTCGCGCCACGGTGTTTTTTGATCTGCGGATAGTCGTGATCGGCGGTCACAAGGATGTTGGGAAAGCTCTTGTCGTCGCGCAGCAGCACGTTGAACTTGGGCTTGAGCTGTTTAATCAGGTTTTGCTCAAGAAGCAGCGCCTCGGTTTCCGTTTTTGTCGTCAGAAACATCATCGAAGCGGTATTGGCGATCATCCGCGAGATGCGCCCCGAATGTCCCGTGGGCCGCGCATAGGACGACACCCGCGCGCGCAGGTTTCGCGCCTTGCCGACATAGAGCACACGGCTCTCCGCATCGAGCATCCGGTAGACGCCCGGCGACGAATCGAGCGACTTCAGATAGGCCTGAATCACCTGGCGGCCTTGCGGCGGAGGGCTGTCGTTTGGCGTGGTCATCTCAGGCGCTGATTCTCGTGCTTCGCTGCAATAGGACGGCAATGGGGGCAAGCTTTAACATGTCCACCGAAGATGTGGATAAGTCTGACGATAACTTCTGGGCATCTAGGAATTTCCGTTGTTTTTGACAGGCTTCGCTGATTTGCCCATTTTTTAAGCACGTCAATAATTCATTGTTATTGCTGTATTTTTTATCTCGCACGAAACAAGCCTCTGAAAACAAAGAGGTTTCGGTAACAGTTTGGTAACATACGTTAAGAACGTGCAAAACTTCCTGCATTGCGCTTACGCCAAGGCGTCTTTGGGGCTTGTATTCCACTGCAAATGCTCCCCTCCGTCGGTGCAGATCAGCTGTCCTGTCACCCCCGGTGAATCGATGAAATAGCCCAGTGCGGCGGTGATATCCTCAGGGTTTGCACCACGGGCTAGAACCGTGTCGCGGCGCTGTGCGGCAAAGCCTTCGGCGCTTTGGGCACTGCCCTTCAGCGTCGGGCCGGGGCCGATGCCGTTAACCCTGATCGCCGGGGCCAAAGCCTGCGCTGTGGTGCGCGTCATGGCCCAAAGCCCCATCTTGGCGATCGTGTAGGTCGTGAACTCTGGCGTGAGGTTCCGCACCCGCTGGTCAAGCATATTGACGATCAGCCCGGCGGCTCGGGGCTCTCCGTTTTGGTCTGTCTCGGGCTTTAACCCCTGCCCCGCCATCGCTTGCGTCAAAACGAATGGCGCGCGAAGGTTGCTGCCCATATGCCGGTCCCAGCTTTCGCGGGTGGCGCTGGTGATATCGTCATACTCGAAAATCGAGGCGTTGTTCACAAGGCAGGTAATCGGCCCACCTAGCGCCTCTGCCGCGCGGGGCAAAAGCGTTTCTGTAGCGGCCTCTTCCAGCAGGTCGGCTTGCAAAGTCACGGCACGCCTCCCCATTGCTGTGATCTCAGCGGCTGTGGTATCGGCTCCATCTTGCGAGGTGGCATAATGCACCGCTACTTCAAAGCCCCGCTGCCCAAGATAAAGCGCCATGGCGCGGCCCAGACGTTGCCCGGCCCCGGTCACCAATGCCCGCCGCATCTGCCGCCCTCCTCAGATCAGGATGATTAACAAATAAAGCCCGTAAAGCGCGCTGAGCGCCACACCCCAAAGCCGCGTGATGTCGCGCCCCAGATAGACGAAGGGGATCAGCAACAGCGACGCGCCCAGCATCACCCAAAGGTCGATCCGCAAGAAGGCTTCGTCGACCTCAATCGGGCCAACAAGACTCGCGATGCCGATGATCGCGAGAAGGTTAAACATGTTCGAACCGATGACGTTGCCAAGCGCCACATCCGCCTGACGGCGCAGCGCGGCCATCACGGTGGTCGCCAGTTCCGGCAGCGATGTGCCCACGGCCACAAGCGTCAGGCCAATCACTGTGTCACTCACCCCATAGGTCTGGGCGATGATCGTGGCGTTATCCACCAGAAGGCTTGCGCCTAAGGGCAAGCCGATCAGGCCAAGGATCAGGAACAGCGCAATCTGCCAGCCCGCCATATTGGGGTCCGCGCCTTCGGGCTCTTCTTCATTATCCACTGCACCGGCCCGGCAGGCATGACGGTGATCCTTGGCGTCGCCAAAGGCGTCATAGAGCATATAGGCCAGCCCGGCGAGCAGGATCAGCCCAGCGATCCAGTCAAAGACCCCACGGAAAGCCAACGCAATGAACAAGACTGACGCGGCGATCATCTGATTATAGGTCTTGCGCGTGCTGCATTCCGAAGTGTGCATCGTCGCCAGCAAGGCCGGAATGCCCAATACCATCAGGATGTTCGCCGTGTTCGACCCGACGACATTCCCAAGCGCCAAACCCGGCGCGTTGTCCAAGATCGCCTTGATTGAGATCAGTAGTTCAGGCGCAGAGGTGCCAAAGGCCACAATGGTCAGACTGACGATCAGCGCGGGCACGCCAAGGCGCAGCGACAGGTTCACCGCCCCTTTGACCAACGCATCCCCCGCAAACAGCAGGATCACGAGGCCAAGCCCCGAAAGTAGCCACGGCATCAGCATCAACGCCCTCCCTTACAGGCACAATCGCCTTTGCCAATGCGGTAACGTCCGCAGTCACGGCATTTGGACCGGGACAGGCGTTTGCCCCCCAGCCAATGCATTTTTCCAAACCAAGCGAGCAGGCCCATGGCCACCAGAAACAGCAGAACGATCTTGAAAACCATGGGCTAGAGACCAAACCGCGCATAGGCCGCGCGTTCCTCTATGCCCTGCACCGCGTCTTGCACCATCTGCACGCCAAAGCGCGACAGAAGCCCGCGTTTCACACCGTAGCGGCGCAGTTTCACCTTGTTGCCAAAGCGCTCTTTCAGCAGCGGTTTCAGATGGCCGATACCGTCGATCAGCCCCAGTTCGGCGGCGCGTTTCGCCAGCCAAATTTCCCCGGTAAAGAGGTCTTGCCCCTCGGGCAGCTTGCCCGCGCGGCGGGTCTTTACGTGGTCGATAAAATTTCCATGAATGTCTTCGAGCAGCGTTTTCAGCCGGGCGACATCTTCGGGGTCTTCCGGGCGGAAGGGGTCGAGCATGGATTTGCTCTGCCCTGCCGTATAGACGCGCCGCTCAACCCCGTGCTCGCGGATGAATTCATGCACCCCGAAAGAGGCAGAGATCACCCCGATGGAGCCCACGACCGAGCTTGGGTCCGCGTAAATCTCATCCGCCGCAGCTGCCAACCAGTAACCGCCAGAGGCGGCGACATCTTCGACAAAAGCGATGACGGGAATGTTCTTTTCCTCAGACAGCCGCCGGATACGCGCGCCGATCAACGAGGATTGCACCGGACTGCCACCGGGAGAGTTGATCTCCAGCGCGACAGCGGCAGGCTTGCCCTTGGCAAAGGCCTTTTCGATGACCGGCCCCATGCTGGCATCGTTCAACACCGCGCGCCCCTGCGAGCCGATCATGCCGGAAAGCCGGATCACGGAAACGCTGGGCGGGGATTTAAGGAAGGGTAGCCGAATTCTCATTCTTCTCATGTAGAACGCCCACCCGGTGCAAACAAGGCGGGCGCCCAAGTTTCGCGGCCCTCAGGCCCGCAGACGCCAGCCGGTGCGGAAAATCCACCAGATCACACCAAGGCAAAGTGCGGTAAACAGCGCGATTGCCGCAAGGCTGGTGAGGATCGGCACATCGGCAGAGCCGAAAAACGCCCAGCGAAAGCCTGAGATCAGATAGACCACCGGGTTGAAGTGCGAGATCACCTGCCAGACCGGCGGCAGCATCGAGATCGAGTAGAAAGACCCGCCAAGGAAGACGAGCGGCGTGACGATCAAGAGCGGCACCAGTTGCAACTGCTCAAAATTCCCTGCCCAGATGCCGATGATGAACCCCATCAGCGCAAAGCTGATACAGGTCAGGATCAAGAAAGCGACCATGGCGATGGGGTGCTGGATCGTGATATCGACAAAGAAAAACGCCGTGATCAAGATGATCGTACCGATGAACAGCGCCTTGGTGGCCGCCGCACCGACATAGCCGATGACGATCTCGAAAAAGTTGATCGGGGCCGAGAGCAGTTCATAGACCGTGCCGATGAATTTCGGGAAATAGATGCCGAAAGACGCATTTGAGATCGACTGAGTGATAACGCTTAGCATGATCAACCCCGGCACAATAAAGGCGCCATAGCTCACGCCCTCGACTTCTTCGATACGGCTGCCGATGGCCGCGCCGAAGACGACGAAGTAAAGCGAGGTCGACAACACCGGCGAGATGATGCTTTGCGTGATGGTGCGAAAGAAACGCGCCATTTCAAAGGCGTAGATGGCTTTGATCGCGGTCCAGTTCATGCCGCATCCTCCTTGAGCAGATCGACAAAGATATCTTCTAGACTGCTTTGCCGTGTCGCCACGTCTTGCAGGACCAAACCACTTTCGGCCACTTTGGAGAGCAGCTTGGTTATCCCGGTGCGCTCGGCGTTGGTGTCATAGGTATAGATCAAAGACCGCCCATCGGCGGACAGTTCAACATCCGGCGATTGCAGCGCCAGCGGCACTTCGGTGATCGGCTCGGTAAGTTGCACTTCGAGTTGCTTTTTGCCCATCCGCGCCATCAGCGCGTCTTTCTCTTCGACCAGCAGCAATTCACCCTTGGCGATGACGCCGATCCGGTCCGCGATGGCTTCGGCCTCTTCGATATAATGGGTGGTCAGGATGATCGTCACGCCAGAGGCTTTCAGCCCCGCCACGATCTCCCACATGTCCTTGCGCAGTTCCACGTCGACGCCCGCGGTGGGCTCGTCCAAGAACAGCACCTTCGGGTCATGCGACAGCGCCTTGGCGATCAGCACGCGGCGTTTCATCCCGCCCGAAAGCTCGCGGATCTGGCTGTCTTTCTTGTCCCAGAGCGAGAGTTGACGCAGGATTTTCTCCAGCACCGCCTCATCCGCCGGCCGGCCAAATAGCCCGCGCGAGAAACGCACGGTGTTCAGTACCCGTTCAAAGGGCTCCAGGTTGATCTCCTGCGGGACCAGTCCGATCATCGAACGTGCCGCGCGGAAATCATCCTTAATGTCGTGCCCACCCACAGTCACCGTGCCGCTGGTCGCGGTGGTGATGCCACAGATGGTCGAGATCAGCGTCGTCTTGCCCGCCCCATTGGAGCCCAAAAGCGCGAGGATTTCGCCCTGCTCAATCTCCAGATTGACCCCTTTAAGCGCCTCGAAACCGCCTGCATAGGATTTACGCAGGTTCTGAATATCCACGATTGTCGGCATGGTCGTCTCCGCTTTGATGAGGCGCGCAACCTAACTGGCTTTGGGCCGGGTGAACAGATGCGTTCAGGTCTTGGCGCGGCCGAACCAGCCCTTTTTGGCGGGGGCGTCTTCATCAGCTTCCGCGCTTTCGCCCGTCTCTTCTGTCGGACCTTCGAGCGAGGATTGCAGATTGTCGAAGAACTGATCCGCCATTTTCTTAGCGAAGCCATCGATGATCCGGCTGCCAAGCTGCGCCAGCTTGCCGCCCACTTTGGCCTCCACGTCGTAACTCAGTTCGGTGCCGCCGTCCTTTTCCGCCAGCCGCACTTCCGCGCCGCCCTTGGCGAAACCAGCGGCCCCGCCTTTACCCTCGCCGGTGATGGTCAGCGCTTCGTTCGGCACCAAATCAGAGAGTTTCACATGCCCCTTAAAGGTCGCCTTTACCGGGCCGACCTTTTGCACCACCGTCGCGTCATAGCCCTCTTCAACCGAGCCGGTAACATCCTGCGCGCCGGGCACGCAGGTTTGCAGCATCTCAGGGTCCAGCAGTGCTGCATAAACCTCGGCTGGGGTGGCGGCGATCTGGCGGGTGTCGGACATCTGCATTGCTAGCTCTCCCTTTAACCTATCCTTTCAGCCTAGCGGGTAATTCTGCGCAAACCAACGTCAAAGCGCTGGACCTCTCCCGCCGGGCTGGTAGGTCTTTGGTCATGAGCACCTCTCCCCATAACCGCGCCGGGCTGGCGATCGGGTTGATCCTTCTCGGCGTGGCCGCGATTTCGGTCAATGACATGCTGATCAAACGTCTATCGGGCGGCTATCCGCTACATCAGATCGTTTTCACACGGTCGGCCATCGGGATCGTGTTGGGGCTGGTTTTAGTCAAACTTGAAGGCGGATTTCACCTGCTCAGAACGCGCCAGCCGGGGCTGCATCTGCTACGCGGGCTGCTGATCGTGATTTCTAACATGTCATTCTTTCTGGCGCTTTCGGTCTTGCCACTTGCCGAAGCGACGGCCCTGTTCTTTGCCGCGCCCCTGTTCATCACCCTGCTGTCGATCCCGCTTCTGGGCGAAAAGGTCGGCCCGCTACGCCTTGGCGCGGTGATCGTGGGGTTTGTTGGCGTGGTGATCATGATGCGGCCTTGGGCTTCTACGGCGACGCTCGACGTTTCTCGCTGGATTTTGCTGCTGCCGGTACTTGCCGCGCTGACCTATGCGTTGAATCAGTTGATGACCCGCAAGCTCGGCGTGAACTCCAAAGCCTCGGCCTTGATGGTCTATATTCAGGCTTCTTTTATTGCCGTATCGCTGGGATTTTTCCTTGTCGCGGGCGACGGGCGGTTTGTGGATGAGGGCAGCAATGCGTCACTCCAATTCCTGCTGCGCGCGTGGGTCTGGCCAGCGCAGGAGGATTTCCTCACCTTCCTTGGCATCGGCCTCAACATCGCGCTGATCGGCTACTGCCTGAGCCAAGCCTACCGGCTGGGCGACGCCGCCACCGTGGCCCCGTTTGAATATATCGGGCTGCCGCTGGCGGTTTTCTGGGGCTTCGTGATCTTCGGCGATCTGCCGGTTTGGGAGGTCTGGGTCGGGATCGCGCTGATCCTCGCTTCCGGTCTTTTCGTCTACCTACGCGAGCGCCAAAAGGCGCTGCGCGTGACCCGTTTGCAGGGCGGGCGGCGGGCCTAGCGGGCCACCTCAACCACCACTTTGCCGGTCGCTTTGCGGTCCCGCAGCAGGGCCAGCGCCTCATTCGCCTGCTCCAGCGGCATGACGTTGCTGACATGGGGCTTAAGCTTTCCGGCGACATACCATTTGATCAGTTCGGCGAAACTGTCGGTCAGAACCGAGGGTTTGATCTTGGCATAGCCGCCCCAGTAAAAGCCCAGCACGGTGAGGTTTTTGACCAGCAGGATATTGGCCGGGATCTGCGGCACCTCACCGCTGGCAAAACCCAGCGGGATCAGCCGCGCTTCGGGATTGCAGGCGCGCATGGCGGCTTTGAACTGGTCGCCGCCCACGGGGTCATAGACCACATCGGCCCCGCCCAATTCTTTGACGATGGCGCGGATGTCGTCGGTCTCGGAGTTGATCAGATGATCTGCGCCAGCCTCTTTGCAGACTGCGAGTTTGTCCGCACCCCGCGCCACGGCAATCACCTCGGCCCCCATCAGCTTGCCCAGTTCTACCGCCGTCAGGCCAATGCCGCCCGAGGCACCCAAGACGAGCAACCGTTCACCCGGTTGCAGCCGCGCCTTATAGTCCAGCGCCACATGGCTGGTGCCATAGGCGATGAGGAAAGCTGCTGCATCCACGGCGGTCATTTCATCAGGGATCGGCACGCAGACCGCGGCCGAAATCGCGGCATATTCGGCCAGCCCGTCAAAACCAGTGTAAGCCGCAATGCGTTGGCCCACTTTCAAGTGCTCGACCCCCGCGCCCAAAGCGGTGATCGTGCCCGCCATCTCCATCCCCAAGGTAAACGGCAGCGGCGGCTTTTCCTGATAGGTGCCTTTGATGATCAGCAAATCGCCAAAGTTCAGCCCGCAGGTCTCGACTTGGATCAAAACTTCGCCCTGCCCCGGCATTGGCATCTCAAGCTCTTGCAGGGTGAGTGGTTCGTCATAGGCGGTGACTTGCATGGCGCGCATCGGGCTGTCCTTTCGTGCTGCTTTGGCCCGAAGAGGCCAGAAGCGCGTGCCCTTGGCAAGGCCCGCAAGCCGCATCGCTGCGTCAGTTGGGCATGATCACCAGACGGATGCCATAGGCTACCACCGCCAGCAGCAACACGCTGGCCAGCCAAAGCGCCACGAACCAGCCGCTGCGTTTCAGCCATTTGCGCATCAGTGATAGCCCTCCTCAGGGTCGATCTTGCCGCGAAACACCCAATAGGCATAGGCCGTGTAGCTGAGAATCAGCGGCAGCAGCACCAGCGTGCCGACCAGCGCGAACATCAGGCTTTCATCGGGGGCGGCGGCATCGGCGATGGTCAGGCTTGGCGGCACCATATGCGGATAAAAGCTGATCCCGATGCCTATGAAGCCCAACACAAAAAGCGCCTGCGCACAGAGGAACGGCTGAATGTCAGCCTTGCGTTGCAAACCGCGCAGCATCCCAAAGGCCGCAAGCGCCACCAAGAGCGGCACCAAACCGCTGAAGAGCGCGGTGGGCCATGCGAACCAACGCTCGAAATAGACTGCATCGGTGAAAGGCGTCCAAAGGCTGACCAACCCCATGAAGACCAGTGTCGCCACCGCCAGCGGCCATGCAAGGCGGCGCATATGCGCCTGAATGCGGCCTTCGAGCTTCATGTTAAGCCATGTCGCGCCCAGCAAAGCATAGCCCACGGTCACGGCCACGCCGGTCAAGATCGAAAAGGGCGTGAACCAATCCCACCAGCCACCCGCATAGGCGCGGCCTTCGATTTCGATCCCCTGCACCAGCGCGCCAAGGGCGATGCCCTGACAGAAGGAGGCCACCAGCGAGCCCCCAAAAAACGCCATATCCCAAAGAGGTTTCCAACGCTTCGTGCGCCAACGGTACTCAAACGCTACGCCGCGAAAGATAAGGCCCAGCAGCATCAGGATGATCGGCATGTAAAGCGCAGGCATCACCACCGCATAGGCCAGCGGGAAAACGGCGAACAACCCGCCACCGCCCAGCACCAGCCAAGTCTCATTGCCGTCCCAGATGGGCGCGACCGAGTTCATCATCACGTTACGCTCGCCCTCGTCCTTGGTCATCGGGAACAACAGCCCCACGCCCAGATCAAACCCATCAAGGATGACATAGATCAGCACCGCAGCGGCGATGATCCCGGCCCAGATGAACGACAGTTCAAATCCCAACATCTCAGCTCTCCTTCGGTTTGCCGCGATGGGCGGCTTCTGCGCCAACAGCAAGCACGGGTCCATCGTCTTGTGCATCGTCGCGTTCGTCTTCAAGCGCGCGATCTACAACCGGTTTGCGCATCATGGCCACAATGTACCAAGTGCCCGCGCCAAAAACGAAGAAATACACCACGATAAAGGCAATGAGCGAGGTTGCCACCGCCGGCGCCTCGACCGGGGCAAGGCTGTCAGAGGTCCGCAGCAGCCCGTAAACGGTGAAGGGCTGACGCCCCACTTCTGTTGTGATCCAGCCTGCTAGCACCGCAACAAATCCGGTCGGCCCCATCAGCAGCGCCAGACGGTGCAACAGCGGCGCATCGTAAAGTCGCCCCCGCAGCCGCGCCAGCGCAGCCCAAAGACCCAGCCCCAGCATCGCAAACCCAAGCGCGATCATGATGCGGAATGACCAGAAGACAATCGCCACCGGTGGCTCATCCTCGTCCGGGATCGTATCCAACCCATCCAAGGGCGCATTCAGGTGATGCTTCAAGATCAGCGACGACAATTTAGGTATCTCAATGGCATAATCGATGCGCTTTTCGTCGGGGTTCGGGATGCCGAACAGGATCAGCGGAGCACCGTCAGGGTGGCTGTCGTAATGCCCCTCCATCGCCATGACCTTGGCGGGCTGATGCTCCAGCGTGTTAAGGCCATGCATGTCACCCGCCAGAATTTGCAACGGCGTGACCAACAGCAGCATCCACATCGCCATAGAGAACATCCGCCGCGCGGCCCGGTCGGCGTGATCGCGCAGCAAGTGCAAGCCGCCGACCGCGCCCACGACCAGTGCTGTGGTCAGATAGGCCGCAAGCACCATATGCACCAACCGGTAGGGGAAAGAGGGGTTGAAAACGATCGCCCACCAGTCCTCGGGCACGAATTGACCTACGTCATTGATGCCAAAGCCCGCAGGCGTCTGCATCCAACTGTTGACCGACAAGATCCATGTGGCCGAGGCCAGCGTGCCCAGTGCCACAAGCGCTGTGGCGAACATATGCAGCCCGTCGCCCACCCGCTTGCGGCCAAAGAGCATGATGCCAAGGAAACCGGCTTCGAGGAAAAAGGCCGAAAGCACCTCATAGGCCATCAGCGGCCCGACGACCGGCCCGGCCTTGTCAGAAAACACCGACCAGTTGGTGCCGATCTGGTAGGACATGACGATGCCCGAGACGACCCCCATGCCAAAGGCCACGGCAAAGATTTTCTTCCAATAATTAAAGAGCTTCAGATAGGTCTCTTCGCGTTTCCACAGCCACAGCGCGTTGAGCACGGCCAGAAAACTTGCCAATCCGATTGAGAAGGCCGGAAAGATGATGTGAAATGAAACCGTGAATGCAAACTGCACCCGCGCTAGGATTTCGGCGGTGTAACCGTCGAGCATGAGAAGCCCCCGCGTGTTGTTTCCTGACCTATATAGGACCGGGGGGGTGTAGTGGCACAGGCTAAATTGCCGCAGCCGCTGACGGATCGACTATCGCTCGAATGTCACCACCACACGCAGCCCCGGCGCGTTGTCGATGAGTTCCAGCCTTGCCCGGTGCAGTTTCACGACCCCATCGACCAGCGCCAGCCCCAGCCCATGGCCCGGCGTACCCCGGCTGCGATCAAGCCGATAGAGCCGCTGCAACACTTTGTCGCGGTCTGCTGCGGGAATGCCGGGGCCGCCATCTGCGACATTGAGTGTGACCTGACCGGCAGTCTGTTCCAGCGAAATGTCCACCGCCTCGGCGTCACCAGAATGGCGCAGGGCATTCTCGATCAGGTTGGCAATCATCTGACCCAGCAGCGCACGGTCACCTGTGACATGGGCAGGCGTTTCCGGCATGCTGCAGATCAGGCGCTTGCCCTGTTCGCCCGCTGCGGGCTCATAAAGCTCGACCATGGTTCGGCACAGCGCGGTCAGGTCGACAGGGGTGAAATGGGCGCGGGCGTCGCCCTGCTCTACCTGCGCGAGTTGCAGCAGGGATTGAAAGATTGCGGCGATGCCGTCCAATTCGGCACGCGCACGGGCCAACGGCTCGACCCGGTCTTCGCCTGTCGCCTCGGCCCGGTCGAGATCGTCCAGATGCACCGAGACACGTTGGATCGGGGTCTTCAGGTCATGGGCGATATCCAGTGACACCTGCCGCAGCGCCGCCACAGAAGTTTCCTGCGCTCGGGCCATTTGGTTGACCGCCTCACCGATGCGCAGGAGGTCATCCGACCAGCGCGCACCCGGTGCCACCCGCGCGGTTAGATCGCCCGTGGTCAGCCGATCCAGCGTGCCGCGGATCACCTCGACATGCCGTTTGGAACGTCGGGCAAGGATCAACCCGCCCGAAAGTGCGATCAGCACCGTGGGCAACAGGCTCACCAGCAAGATATTTACAAAAACCTCGCGCAGAGCCGTGATCTCGGCCCGGCTGCGCGCGATGGTCAAAAGCCCACCATAAAGCGTGTCGGTCAGGGTCAGATAAACCCCGTCATACTGCGCCCGCGCCGCGCCGATTGAGACGATGTGATAGCCCTCATTATCCCGCGCGATCGCACCGTTGCCATAAATACGGCCATTGGGGCCAATGTAGCTTAGGATCAGCCGGTTGGGATCAGTCTCACGCGATTCCGCCTCGACCAGCCGCGCCAGCGCCGAGGCGCCCGGGGCGGCGCGAAAGCCCGCCATGTCCTGCGCGAGATCGGCGCGGATGGCCTGCTCGAACGACCGCTGCGTGACCGCATAACTGGCGGCGAGGCTTAAAAGACTGACGATAGTGAACAAAAACACCAGCAGAAGCGCCAACCGCAGCGGCATCGAACGCCACAGCCCCGCCAGCCGCGCCCTCATGCGTCGATCCTATAGCCCGCGCCGCGCACGGTTTGGATCAACTCGGTGTCAAAGGGCCTGTCCACCTTGGCGCGCAACCGGCTGATGTGGGTTTCGACCACATTGGTCATCGGGTCAAAGGAAATGTCCCAGACCGCCTCAAGCAGCATGGTTCGCGTCTGCACCCGGCCTTTACGGCGCAGCAGATGCTCCAGCAGGGCAAATTCGCGCGGCAGCAAGTCGATGTCCTGCCCCGCGCGCGTGACCCGGCGGCTGATGAGGTCCATCGTCAGATCACCGGCCCGCAGGGTGGTTTCCTGCTCCAACGCCTGCGGACGACGTGCCAAGGCATTTACCCGCGCCGACAACTCGCCAAAGGCGAAGGGCTTGACCAGATAATCATCCGCCCCGGCGTTCAGCCCGTCGATCCGATCCTCCACCGCGCCCATCGCCGTGAGCAGCAACACCGGCGTGGCATTGCCCGCCCCACGCAGGGTTTTCAGCAGCGTCAGCCCGTCCAACTCGGGCAGCATCCGATCAAGGATCAACACATCATATTGCCCGGTGGTGGCCTGCACCAAACCGTCGCGGCCATCGGCCACCACATCCACCGCATGCCCCTCTTCGCGCAGGCCGCGCGCGATATAGGTGCTGGTGGTGGCATCGTCTTCGACAACAAGCAGTTTCATCGCGGTCTCATCTAGGTTCAGCCAAGAGGTAAGGCAATTCTGCCGCCCGTGCATCCCGCCGCCTGCATTCTCACAGATTTGTATAGCGCCTGCGACGACGCTGTAAAACGCGGCCCCCAGATAGGGGTCCAGAAACACTGAATGCACAGCAAGGAGCATCTCATGAACCAGACTCTTTCCAAGGCCCCCCGCGCCGCCGCCCTTGCGCTGAGCGCTGCCGTCGCCGCGACCCCAATGCTGGCGCTTGCCCCCACAGCCGCGCTGGCCGTACCGGCAGGCGGCTATGCCGACTTGGTCGAGGCCGTCTCTCCCGCCGTGGTCTTTATCGAGGTGACCGCCAAACAGCAAAATACGCAGTTCCAACAGCAGCTTCCCCCCGGCATGCCCGAAGAACTGCGCCGCCGGTTTGAGCAAATGTTGCCCAACCAGAACGGCACCGCGCCCACCCCGCGCCAAGGGCTTGGGTCCGGCTTCATCGTTTCCGAAGACGGCCAGATCGTAACTAACCATCACGTCGTCGCGGGCGCCGAGACTGTAACCGTGAACCTTGCAGATGGCCGCAGTTTTGACGCCGAAGTTGTGGGCAGCGATGCGATGACAGATATTGCTGTGCTCAAAATCAAAGCGGATGTGGACCTGCCCAAAGTCGAATTCGGCACATCCAAAACCCTACGGGTTGGTGATGAGGTTGTGGCCGTGGGCAACCCCTTTGGTTTGGGGGGAACCGTAACGTCCGGTATCATCTCGGCCCTGTCGCGTGACATTCAGGCCGGGCCGTTTGATGACTTCATCCAAACCGATGCGGCGATCAACCGAGGCAACTCAGGCGGGCCGCTTTTCAATAACGAGGGTGAGGTCGTGGGCGTGAACACCGCGATCTTGTCGCCGGGCGGCGGCTCGGTCGGGATCGGCTTTTCGGTACCTTCCGATCTGGTGCAGACCATCGTCGCGGATTTGGCTGATGACGGCACGGTAGAGCGCGGTTGGCTTGGCGTACAAATCCGCCCCATGAGCCCCGAGGTCGCCAATGTGCT
Source organism: Sulfitobacter sp. DSM 110093 (assembly GCF_022788715.1). Taxonomy (NCBI): domain Bacteria; kingdom Pseudomonadati; phylum Pseudomonadota; class Alphaproteobacteria; order Rhodobacterales; family Roseobacteraceae; genus Sulfitobacter; species Sulfitobacter sp. DSM 110093. The sequence continues at coordinate 690,425 of NZ_CP085167.1, read as the reverse complement.
GGGCTATGAAGAACCGCGCGGCGCGGTGATTGAGGCCATCAGCGAAGAAAGCCCTGCCGCCAAAGCGGGCCTTAAGAAAGGCGACATCATTCTATCCTTTGGCGAAACAGAGGTGGATGATCTGCGGGATCTGACCCGCGCCGTGGCCACCACAACACCAGAGACCGCAGCGGAGGTTGTCGTCCTGCGCAAGGGCACGGAACAGACCCTCGGCGTGACCGTGGGCGCGCTGAAACCCAAGCCAGCGTGACCCATGCCTTCCCGGCAATCCTCATGCTGCCGGGAAGACCCCCAGCCCTTCCCCCTCGCTGGGGCTGGGCATCCTGCCCCGGTGGTTTTCATGCTGCCGGGGCTTTTTGGTGCAGCTAACCACCTTCCGTCGTGGATAGCGGTGCACTGTGCAGATGAAACCGCACCAATTCCGCAACCGAATTGGCCTCTAGCTTGCGCATCACCCGCGCGCGATGCACCTCGACCGTCTTGACCGAAATATCCATCTCAATGCCGATTTCGCGGTTGGCCAGCCCTGCCACCACACGCTCGAACACCCGATGTTCTTGCGGGGTAAGCCGGGCCAGCAATTGCGCATTTTCGACAGCCACCTCTTTGCTTTTTCGCCGTGCCGCATCAGCCTGAAGCGCGCTGTTGATAAGGTCGAGCATGTTTTGATTGTTGAAGGGCTTTTCAATAAAATCTACCGCGCCAGCCTTCATCGCTTTGACCGCCGTCGATACATCGCCAAAAGCCGTCATCAGGATAAGCGGTATCTGGATGCCCCGTGCGTTTAGCGCCTTTTGCAATTCCAGACCGCTCATCCCCGGCATGCGCACATCGCTGACCAGACAGCAGGTGCCAATATCCTCATACCCTTCAAGGAACTCTGCTGCCGACCCAAAGGAAAGGGCGCGCAGCCCGACAGAGCCAAGCAACCACACCAATGAGTCCCGTACGGCGGCGTCATCGTCGACAATGTAAACGATCCTGTCTTCAGTCATTCTACCCTTTCACCTCCGCCGGCAGGCGTACGGTCAGGCAGGCCCCCTCTGCATCAGATTTGGTCACGGCGATCGAGCCACCATGCGAAAGCACGATCGTTTCGCAAATCGCCAACCCCACGCCAAGGCCCTTGTCCTTGGTCGACCGGAAGGCGCTGAAAGCCGTTTGGGCAGGCATATCCGAAGCAAAGCCGCTCCCTCCGTCGGCTACGTCAACCACGATCTCACCCTCCGTGCAGCGGGCGGACAAAATGACTTCGGCATCGGGGCGGCCCGCGTCCCGGCAGGCATCAATGCCGTTCTTGATCAGATTAATCAGCAGTTGCTCAATCTCAATTCGGGCGCAGTGAAGTTCGGCATCATTGCATTGATCGTCGATCACCACAGTGACGCCGGTGGCAGAGCTTTCCGGCTGGATCAGCAGTTGCACCGAGCGGAGGATTTCGGTGAAGCCCACAGCAACACGATCTGCGTCATCGTTGTGCAGATAGTTCGACATGGACCGTAGGATGGCACTTGCACGCTCAGATTGCTTTTGCATGTTGTTAAGCACAGAGATCATGTCCTTTCTCTCAAGCTGGTCGTTTTCGGCCCGCAGCACACAGCCTGCGGCAAAATTATGAATAGCGGCTAAAGGTTGGTTCAATTCATGGGCGATGGCGGCGGTCATCTGGCCCAGTGTCTCGCGCCGGTTAAGCAGTTGCAGCGCCGTTTCATGGCGGTGAAGCCGCTCTTCACGCTCAACCTTTTCGGTGATGTCAGAGGCAATCGTCAAAAGCCCCCCTGCGGCCACGGGATAATCCGTAACCTCCAACCAGCGCCCCTCTGACGACCGTGCGCGAAAGAATTTGGCGGGTGTGTTTCGACGGTCGCGCCGTTGTTCGCCCCAGCGAACTTTCCCTTCAGATGACATGGCCAATTTGCCGGTGCGCGTGAAATGCGCCAGCAACTCATCGAAGTGCCGACCAATAATGTCACCGCCGATCCCAGCATAGGTCGCGCGGTATTTCTCGTTGCAATAAACGAGCCGGTCGGTGCTGTCGAAAAGCGCGACCATCGTCGATATGTTCTCAAACGCGAGCGCCAAAGCTTCCAGCGCGCTTTTCCTCTCACTCTCTGCTGTGGTGATCTCTGTCATGTCGAAACAGGTGCCGCGATAGCCTGCCAATTGCGCGTTACTATCAAAGAAGGGTTTGCCCGACATGTCGATCAACCGCTCCCGCCCACCGGCCAATGGGATCACCAGGCGCAAATCGCGGAACGGCGCTTGCCGGGCCAACCGCTGTTGCAACACATCATAGTCGCCCTTGCGCCGTGCGATATCGGCCTCCGTGAGCGTTTTGCCCAACTCGAAAATCGGCATTTCGGCTTCGGTTTGACGCCCCCCGCCTGAAAGGAACGTAAACCGTCGGTGGACATCCATCTCCCACACCCAATCGGTCGCACTTTCGGTGAAATCGCGGAAACGGGTTTCGCTTTCGACCAGATCGCTCAAAACGTTCTGCTGGTCGGTCACATCTTGGATCGCGGCCAAAAGATGCAGGTTTTGCCCCCGGTCCACACGGCGAATACAGGCGCGTGCCTCGATCTGGCGGCCATTGGCGGTCAGAAACTTTATATTTTCGATCACGTCGCGCGTGCGGCTGCCCGCCATATGTAGATTGTTGCGGATCGTCGCACGGCTGCGCGGTTCAACGAACCCCTGTCCCTGTTGCCACATCTCGCGCAGAGTCTGCGCATCGCGCCCCAGCAAAGTTTCTACCTCGGGTGAGACATCAACCAGCGCGCCCTCCTGATCCCATTCCAAATAGCCCACGCCTGCGACTTCGGCGGCAAGCGCGTGCTTTGTCGCGCTGATCTCGGCCTCATAAACCGCGTCCTGCAAGGCAGAGCGGCCCATTACCATGACCAACACACCTACCACCTGCCCCCGGTCGGACAGCGGTTGATAGATCGCCGCCCCTTGGCTGCGGGCCAAAACCGGGCGGGAAAAATCAAAATGCCATGTCACCTGCCGCCCGGCCAAAGCCTTTTCAACGTTGGCGGTTATTTCGTCCAACAATTCATGTGGAACGATCCGAGAAAGATGCTGGCCCACAATATCACGCGCCGGTCGCCCAAAGGACGCGCTATAGGCATCGTTGACAAAAGCGTAAGTCATATCAGGCGTGAGGAAGGCCGCTTGGACGGGTAGATCATTCAGCAGATCGGGCAATTTTCTGCGGGTCTCTTCGCTACCGCCGCCGCCCTGCTGTTTGCGGTGGTTGCGCACAACCCGCCAGACTTGGGCCACCAGCACGGCAAACGCCGCAGCCGCCAAGACAAGTTCAACCGGATCACGATAGAAAACGCCGCGCGGAACTTGCGCCGATGCCAGCAGCACAAGGATGTTCAATAGTAATACCGCAACGGCGCCAAACACGCCAAAGCGGTTCACCGGATCGCCGACTTGCTTGGCGATCATCACGCAGGTCAAGACCAGTCCGCACAGCGCAATCATTGTGAACGCCGCGACAAAGCTCATGTGACACCTCTACTTTCACAAAGAAAGTCGGTCTTTTCCGCCGCCCTGTCTATTGGGGAAAACCCTCATAGCGGCTGGTAGGGCTATCCCCGCAGCCCCACCGTACCGCCTTGCGAAACAAATGTGTAAAAATAACCGCCGCAATTTCAGCGCCTTGCTTCGGATTATTAGGGATAACCCTGATTTACTTGGGGGCAACGCCCAATTGGCGCAAAAATTGAAGGGCAGTAGTTTGACCCGCAGCCACGGGTTATGCCGTGCAGTTTTAGTTCAAGATGCGGATTAGTTCAGTGAAAAATAGCCAACGCTCCACGTTAGATATATCTGACGAAATGCAAAAGCCAAATAAATCTCCGACAGAAACAGAACTTGGGGAAATTCGCAGTCTCTATGCCCAAGCCGATGCGATGGCCGAAGCCGCAGAGGAGTCACCCCAGTGTTGCGGCGAAGGGGAAACCCCAGACAGCGCTCAGCCCCCGACGTCATCGCAGCAGGGCGATGAACGAGGTGACGCCGGCTGAAACGAATGCCGGTCACTTCTGACTGTTGGACACCACATGTTCACTGTCGATCCCGCCGAGCGAGTGAAACAGCCCAGAGGTATTGTTCACGCCGAATTTTTTGAGCAATTTGGCGCGATACACCTCAACCGTACGGTGCGAAATGTCGAGATTGATGGCGATTTCCTTGCTGGTCAGCCCCTCGGCCAGATGGCTTAAAATTTCACGCTCTCGCCGAGTGAGCGGCAGATAGGGCCGTTCGCCCGACAGGTCGGCAAAGCTCCAAACCGCGCGGTCCAGCGGGCTTTCCGGAGTAAAGGAATGGCCCCGAACACGGCACCAGAACAGGCTGCCATCGCGGCGCGCCATGATGCGCTCATCCCAGTAGGTGTTGGTCTCGCGCAGCTGCACCACACCCCGGTCGCGGATGTTTACGAACTCTTCATCCGACGGATATAGCACCGAGAACCATTGGTCGCGCAGGGCCGCGCGTTCATAGCCGAACATCTGCGCAAAGGCGAGGTTGCATTCGCGGATTACCCTGTTCTCCGTCACCACCAAACCGACGGGCGCATGCACGAAAGCCAGTTCAGCGAACTGCCCATCGCGAAAGCAGTCATCGGTACGTATTTCTACCATCTTGCCCCAATCATCTCTTTCTCGGATGCTCGAAACTCAAGCTAGTCGACGGGGGGAGACGGTGCAACAACGCGCTGGCCCGTCAAGGGAGGATACCATGAAGACACTCACGCGGATTGCCGCCGTGACGGCAAGTGTTGCGGCATTTGCCAGCGCGGCTTGGGCGCAAGACCCGATCAAGATCGCACTCGTGCACGGGATCACAGGCAGCAGTTTCGAAGCCTTCTCCAAACAGGCGCAAACCGGTTTCGAGCTTGGCATCGAATACGCCACCGACGGCACCAACACCGTCAAGGGCCACAAGATCGAGCTGATCATCAAGGACACGCAATTCAAACCCGATGTCGCCCGCGCCGTATTGGCCGAAGCCTACGGCGACGACGAGGTGCTGATGGCAATCGGATCGACCTCTTCTGGTGTTGCCAAGGGCATGCTTCCGATTGCGGAGGAATATGAGAAGATCTTGATCGTAGAGCCTGCGGTCGCTGATAGCCTCACCGGGCCAGACAGCAACCGCTACGTCTTCAAAACCTCGCGCAATTCTTCGATGGACATGCAGGCGCAGGCCTTGGCGCTGAAGCCCGACGAGAACCTCTTTGTCGCCACCATCGCCGAGGACTACGCCTTTGGCCACGACGGGATCGACGCGTTTAAGGTCGCGCTTGACGGCACAGGCGCTACCGTGGTGACCGAGGAATTCGTGCCCCAAGGCACCGCCGATTTCACCGCCGCAGCCGAGCGTATGTTCAATGCGCTGAAGGACAAGGAAGGCCGCAAGGTGATCCTTGTCTATATCGCTGGGGGCGGCGACGCGCCGGGCAAAATCCAAGCGCTCGATCCATCACGCCATGGGATTGAGATTTCGATGGGCGGGCATATCCTGCCTGTACTGCCAACCTACAAGCGCTTCCCCGGCATGGAAGGCGCGGTCTACTACTATTATGAAGCCTACAAAAATCCGGTGAACGATTGGCTGGTCAAAACCCATCAGGAACGGTTCGACGGCCCGCCTGACTTCTTCACTGCGGGTGGCATGTCGGCAGCGCTTGCCGCCGTCAAAGCGATCGAAACGGCATCCAGTCTTGAGACCGAAGACCTGATCGCCGCGATGGAAGGCATGTCTTGGGAAACACCAAAAGGCACCATGACCTTCCGGCCCGAAGACCATCAGGCGTTACAATCGATGGTGCATTTTAAAATCCGCGTGGATGATAATATCGATTGGGCGATCCCCGATCTGGTGCGCATCATCGAAGCGGACGAGATGGACATCCCAATCGGCCGCACCAACGACTGATCGCACTCCCGGCTGGCCTGCCCGACCCGTCGCATGCGGTGGGCCAGCCCTTTTGCGCTAATTTCCGTACCAAAGGTTTCTGAGATGTCCACGCCGTCGCTCATCACGCGCGATCTGACCATTCGCTTTGGCGGTCACGTCGCCGTCAATCAGGTCTCTTGTGCCTTCCATCCCGGTGAACTTACGGTGATCGTCGGGCCGAACGGGGCCGGGAAAACCACCTATTTCAATCTGATCTCAGGCCAGCTCACCGCGAGCTCGGGCAAGGTATTGAAGGGCGAGGTCGATCTGACCCGCATGGCCCCCTCGGCGCGCGCGCGGCAAGGTGTGGGCCGCGCCTTTCAATTGACCAATCTCTTCCCGCAACTCACTGTTTTGGAGAACATTCGCCTCGCCGTTCAGGCGCGTGAGGGGGACGGCTGGCGGCTGCTGCGTCCGGTACATCGCTTCACCAAACTGACCCAAGACGCGGAGCATTACCTAGAGGCGACCCGCCTATCCCGCGTCGCCCATCTGCCCGCCGCCGCCCTGCCCCACGGTGACCAGCGCAAGCTGGAAGTGGCGCTGCTGATGGCGATGGAACCTGACATTTACATGTTCGATGAACCCACCGCTGGCATGTCACTGGACCACGCGCCCGATGTGCTGGAGTTAATCGCCCAGATCAAATCCGACCCGTCCAAAACCGTGCTGCTGGTCGAGCATAAGATGGATGTGGTGCGCGCGCTGGCAGACCGGATCATCGTCTTGCACAACGGCGAATTGCTGGCCGATGGCGCCCCAACCGAGGTCATGGAAAGCCAGATCGTGCGCGATGTCTACCTCGGCACCGCAACGGAGGAGACGGCATGAGCCTGCTGACCCTCAACCAGATGAAAACCGACATCGGCCAATATGCCGTGCTCCATGATGTGAGCCTTGAGGTGCCCGAGGGCGGCGTCTTTGTTCTTCTGGGCCGCAATGGAGCGGGCAAGACAACCACGCTCCGCTCGATCATGGGGTTGTGGAAACCCGCACCCGGTTCGGTGCGCTTTGACGGCCAAGACATCACCGGGCTGCACACCGCCGACATCGCACGCCTCGGCATTGCCTATGTGCCCGAGAACATGGGGATCTTCGGCAATCTGACAGTTGAAGAAAACCTGATCCTCGCCACGGCGAAGGGGCATTTCGATGCCGCGCGGCTCAAACGTATCACCACGCTGTTCCCGGCGCTTGAACGGTTCTGGACAAAACAAGCTTGGTCACTCTCGGGCGGGCAAAAGCAGATGCTGTCCGTCGCCCGCGCCATTGTAGAGCCGCGCCGCTTGATCTTGATCGACGAGCCGACCAAGGGCCTTGCCCCTGCCATTGTCGCCGCCATGGCCGAAGCCTTTACCGAGATTTCACGTGAAGCAACGCTTCTGCTTGTCGAACAAAATTTTCATTTTGCCCGCAGCATTGGCCGCGACATGGCAGTGATTGACGACGGCCGCGTTGTGCACAGCGGCAGCATGGCCGAATTCGCCGCCGATAAACCATTGCAAGACCGGCTGTTGGGCCTGTCGTGATGAGGAAGTACATGGACCGCATTTCAGATATCATGGGCCGGTTCGGCGGGGTCTACCTGCTGCCGCTCGCCCTCGCCGCTTTGGCTTTTGTGCTAATTGGCGCGCCTTCTTCTTGGGCCACGCTGACCGTCGCGGGGCTGGCGATGGGAATGATGGTGTTTCTCATGGCTTCGGGTCTCAGCCTGATCTTTGGGCTGATGGATGTGCTGAACTTCGGCCACTCGGCCTTTGTAAGCTTTGGTGCTTTCGTCGCTGCCTCTGTCCTCGCGGCCCTCAGCGGGTGGCTGGGGGCTGATAATGTGCTCCTGAACATCGTCGCACTGACCCTCGCGATCATCGCGGCGATGTCCTTTGGCCTTGCCGCCGGGTGGTTTTTTGAAACGGTCATCATCCGCCCCGTCTATCACGATCATTTGCGGCAGATCCTGATCACTATGGGCGCGCTAATCGTGTCCGAACAGATCATCCTCGCCATCTGGGGCGGCACGCCGATCACCGTTCTGCGTCCGCAGTTCCTTGAAGGGGCGTGGATCATTGGCGACGTTAGCATCGAAATCTACCGCATCTTTGCCTTTGGCCTTGGTCTTGCTGCCTTTATCGGCCTCTACCTCGTGTTGAACCGCACGCGTCTGGGCCTACTGGTCCGCGCAGGTGTCGAAAACCGCGAGATGGTAGAGGCGCTTGGCTTTCGTATCGACCGGCTTTTCATCGGCGTCTTTATGGTCGGTTCGGCGCTGGCCGCTGTCGGCGGTGCGATGTGGGCGGGGTATGAGACGCTGATCACGCCTGCGCTTGGGGGCGAGATGATGATCGTGGTTTTCATCGTCGTCATCATCGGTGGGCTTGGCTCTATCGAAGGCACGCTTTTGGGGGCGCTGCTGGTCGGGCTGACCGCGAATTACGTAGGGTTTCTGGCGCCGAAACTGGCCTTGGCCAGCAATATGATCCTGATGACGGCGATCCTGCTGTGGCGGCCCAACGGCCTGCGTCCGGCGGTGAAGTGAGATGAATATGCACAGCACATCAACCTATGGCACCCTCGCCGTGAAAACCGCAGTGTTGCTGATCGCCGCCCTGCTGCTGTTTGCGCCGTTTCTGTTCCAAGACGTGCGCGCGCTAGAGGTCGCTGCCCGCATCTGTATCTTCATTGTGTTAGTGGCGAGCTATGACCTGTTGATCGGCTATACCGGCATCGTCAGTTTTGCCCATACAATGTTTTTCGGCTTCGGCGCTTACGGTGCCGCCATCGCCCTGCGCCAGATGGGGCCGGGCTGGGACGCGGTGGCTTTGGGCGCTTTGGCGGGTGTGCTGGTCTCGCTGGTGGTGGCCACGGGCGTCGGGCTGTTGAGTCTGCGTGTCAAAGCGATCTTCTTCGCGATGATCACATTGGCGACCGCCTCGGTCGCGCTTGTGCTGGCTTCGCAACTGTCGCAATTTACCGGTGGCGAAGACGGCATTACCTACCGCGTGCCGGACCTGTTCAAACCCGCGACAAAACTGATGGTCGATGAAAACGGCAAGGTGGCGCGGCTTTTCGGCGTGAAACTCAATGGCAAGCTTGCGGCCTATTACTTTGTGTTTTTCACCTCGCTGGCGCTGTTCTTGCTGATGTTGCGGGTGGTGGCGGCGCCGTTAGGGTCCGTTCTGAAAGCCATCCGCGAGAACGAAGCCCGCGCCGAAGCCATTGGCTACCGCGTCGTGGCCTACCGCACATTCGTCTTCTGCCTGTCAGCCGCCGTCGCGTCGCTGGCGGGAACGATATATGCCGTCTGGCTGAAATACACCGGGCCGGACACCACGCTGAGCTTTGCCATCATGATCGACATTCTACTGATGGTGGTGATCGGCGGCATGGGCACGATGTGGGGCGCGGTTGTTGGTGCGGTGCTGATGGTCATGGCGCAGTACTATTTGCGTGACCTCATGGGCGCTGCCGCAGAGGCCACCGCCAACATTCCATTGCTGCCCGATTTGCTCGACCCCGACCGCTGGCTCTTCTGGCTTGGCATTATATTTATCTTGCTGGTCTATTTCTTCCCTCGGGGGATCACTGGCACCATCATGCAAAAGGGTGCGCGCTGATGACCTCCCCCCGTTTCCGCTTTGTCTCTGTAATGGACCACGAAATTCACGTCACCGAATGGGGCGATCCCAGCAAACCTGCGCTGATGATGCTGCACGGGCTGGCGCGCACCGGGCGCGACTTTGATGAAGTCGCAGCCGCGCTATCGGATGATTTCTATGTGCTTTGCCCCGATATGATCGGGCGGGGCATGTCGAGTTGGTCGCGCAACCCCGAAGCTGAATACGCGGTCGAATACTACGCGGGCATCACGACTGATGTGATGGATCACTACCAGATTGACCGCGCGGCGTGGTTTGGGACCTCGCTTGGCGGTATGATCGGGATGCACATCGCCTCTGGGCATGACTCTGACCGGATCAGCGCCTTGGTGGTGAACGACATCAGCCCCGAACTGCCCGCCGCGGCGGTTGATCGGATCTTGTCCTATGTCGGCAGCCTGCCGGATTTTAGCAGTTTTGCCGAAGGAGAGGCTTGGCTGCGCCAAACCTACGCGCCCTTTGGCCCGGCTGCGGATGCCTTTTGGCAGCGCATGGCGCGGTCGTCGTTGCGGCGCCGTGGCGACGGGCGGCTGACGCTTCATTATGACCCTCGGATCACCGTGCAATTCACCGCGTCTGCACATGAGCTTTCTACTTGGGACCGCTGGGCACGGATCACCACGCCAACACATCTGCTGCGCGGCGCGCAATCCGATCTGTTGCTGCCTGAGGCCGCCAAGCGCATGACCCAAAGCGGCCCGCGCCCCGACGTGACCGAGTTTCCCGATTGCGGTCATGCGCCAAATATGTCCAACCCCGCGGATATCTCCCTGCTGCGCGGTATTCTCCTCGAAACGCTGGGTTAGACTGACGCGCGCTGCTGTCCCTACCTTTTGCAAAATTGACGCTGTTACAGCTTTTGCCAACGTTTCGCCATTTTTTTTGCACCCGCAACCGGCAGTACAGTCTATTAAGCAATAGGGGGGCGGACCCGGCCCGTAGAAGGCAGGGACGCGGAGGATACGGCAGGTTTGGGCAAACTCGGCATGAAAATGATCAGGAATACGCTGTCACAGCGTGCAAAAAGAATATGCGTTCTGCTGATATTGGCAGGCGTTGTCCTTGGCTTTGGCCACCGAATAGAGACGCTTTCCTATCAAACCTACATGCAGGATCTCGAACTTGAGACCACGCTGGAATTGATTGAAGTGCGCGAACGGATTCGCACTGATATCTTTGACCAAATTCTTAAGCTGCGTGAATTGGCCACCGTCATCAGTGAAAACCCTGACATTAACCAAGCAGAGTTCAGCGCACGCGCGACTGAGTTCATGGCCAAAAACCCCGATGTCATCAACCTTGCTGCCGCACCCAACCTCGTGGTCAGCATCGTTCATCCTTACGAAGCCAACCAAAGCGTTTTGGGGCTGGATTACCGCAAGAACCCAGCACAGCTTCCCAAGGTAGAACAGGCCATGCAGAGCGGCGAAGGTTTGGTGACCGGGCCGGTGGACCTCGTTCAGGGGGGACGCGGGCTGATTTTGCGCCACCCGGTCTTTTACGCGAATGACACTACTCAAGGTGTTGGCGCCCGACCTTGGGGGCTTTTGTCGATGGTTATCGACTATAACGCCTTCCTCACGCGCCTGAACATTCCCGAGCTTGCAGAAAACTACGATCTGGCCATTCGCGAGATGACCGCAGATGGCGAGGTTGAGCAGACCATCGTCGGTGATTTTGATTTCACTGCGACTGACCCCATATCTCTCGATTTCAACTTCGCCTTTGGCGTTTGGGAAATGGCCGCCACGGCCAAGGGAGGCTGGCCCGATCACCGACCCGATTTTTGGTTGCACTGGCTGCTCCGCCTTCAAGGCACGGCAGGCGTTGTTATTTTTGCGTGGTATATTATGCGCTTAACCGACAACCGCAAACTGGCCGAAGAACGTCTCCGCACAGGTGTCGAAGCGCTGGACCATGGTTTTGTAATGTACGATCCCAAGGGCATATTGGTGCTGTGCAATGAGAAATACCGCGAAATCCACGACTATAGCGAAGTGGTAAAACCCGGATCAACCTACGAAAAAATCGTGCGCGACAGCATCCGCCGGGGGCTGGTGCCCGATGCCATCGGCAAGGAAGAGGAATGGATCCGCGTCTGGCTGGAAAAGCGTGAAAACGGCGCGTTTGAAACCGAACAGCGAATGCCGGACGGCCGTATCATCCGCACCTCAGATCGGCGCATGGAGGACGGCAGCGTTGTAGGTCTAAGGATTGACGTGACCGATTTGAAAAGGGCGCTGCTGACAGCCGAGGATGCCAACAAAGCCAAGACCGATTTTATGGGCGTGCTGAGCCATGAGTTGCGCACCCCGCTGACCGTTATCTTGGGCCATGTTCGGCTGGCACGGCATTTTGATCGCACCCCGGCGGCGCGCGATCTTGGCGCCGCCATTGATGCTGAACCGCAAACCCGTGAAACGCTTGCGCCCAAGTTTGCCGCTACCCTCTCCAAGCTGGGCGACATCATGCAAACCGTGGAACGTTCGGGCAATCATCTGCTCACCTTGATTAACGAAGTGCTCGACTTTGCCAAGATTGACGCGGGTAGCCTGTCAATCACGATGGAACCGGTGAAAATCGACGACATCGTAGCACCGACCGCCGATCAACTACGCCCGATGATCGAAGACAAAGGGCTGGAGTTGAAGGTGAAATCAGCGTCCGGCGTGATGCTGGCCGATGGCAAACGTATTCAGCAAGTGTTGATAAACCTACTCAGCAACGCCACGAAATTCTCGGACCAGGGCACGATCTCGCTCACATGTCGCATCCGGGGGGAAGTGGTAGAATTCCGCGTCACGGATTCTGGCATCGGCATCCCCGAAAATGAGCTGGAGCGCGTTTTTGAGCCGTTCCATCAGGTCGATTCCACCGCCACCCGCCGTTTTGGCGGCACTGGGCTGGGCCTTGCGATCTCGCGCGATATTGCCACCGCCCATGGTGGCAGTCTTGTGGCCACCAGCGTCATGGGCAAGGGCAGCAGTTTCCTGCTGACCCTGCCCCTGCGCCCCGCCATTGCCGTTGCAGCGGCCGCCACCGAAACGCGCGAGGTTGAGGACGCTTAGCGATCCGCCAATCGCTCGACCACCTGCTCTTGCTCGCCCAGACCTTCGACCCCCAGTCGAACCCGGTCACCCGGGCTGAGGTAGCGCGGTGGTTTGAGGCCCATTCCCACGCCCGGAGGGGTGCCAGTGCAGATCAGATCGCCCGGCTCTAGCTGAATGAATTCAGACATGTAGGCGATGATCGTCGCCACGTCGAAGATCATCCTCTCGGTGGTGCCGTCTTGCAGACGGTCGCCGTTTATCTCGGCCCAAAGCGCCAATTTCCCGGGATCGCCCAATTCATCCCCTGTCACCAGAACCGGCCCTGTGGGGCAGAAATTGGGAAAGCTCTTGCCTTTGACCCACTGGCCGCCCCGCTCGGTCTGCCAAGCACGTTCGGACACGTCATGAACCACGCAATAGCCCAGCACATAATCAAGCGCGTCTGCGCGGCTTACGTTCAGTGCTTCGCGCCCAATCACCACGCCCAGCTCGACCTCCCAATCAAGCTGGCTCATCCCTTTGGCATACAAAAGCGGATCGTTCGGCCCGCAATAGGTCCGGCTGGCCTTATTAAAGAGGATAGGCTCGGTGGGAACGGGCATCCCCGATTCCGCTGCGTGGTCGGAATAATTCAACCCGATCCCCCAGATGTTGCGGGGTTGGCTCACAGGCGGGGCGACGCGTTTTCCTTGGGTTTCAAACAGCGGCAGCCCCTCCAGATCGACACCCTCCAGCGTATTGCGGATCGCCGGGATCGTCTCGGGTGTGAAATCACCAACAAGGCTTGAAACATCTCGCGCCTGCCCCGCGGCATCCAGCACCACTGGCGTTTTCGCCCCGTCGCGCGTTCCGTATCGCATCAATCGCATGGTCTTTTTCTCCCTTTTTCAACCGTCGATGGTGGCACCATACCCAATGACACGGCGCTGGCCACAGCTTTGCAACGGGGGTCGTTAAGACGGACGCTTGCTCTACGGCTGAGGAACCGACGATACGCGAGCGGCGTTGGTTCGTCGAAGGGGGTTCCCATGAATAACCTGCGCGCTGACCTGCTTACCAAACCGATATACCGCTGGGCCAAGAAAGCCCTGCCCGCCCTATCCCAAACCGAAAGCGAAGCCCTGACCGCTGGCGAAGTCTGGTGGGAAGCCGAACTTTTCTCGGGCAACCCCGACTGGTCAAAGTTGCAAGCGGTCAAGGCACCCCAGCTAAGCCCAGAGGAACAGGCCTTTTTCGACGGTCCCGTGCAAGAATTTTGCACCATGATTGACGATTGGAAGATCAACCATGAGGCCGCCGATCTGCCGCCAGAGGCATGGACCTTTCTACGAGACAAAAAATTCTTTGGCATGATCATCCCGAAATCTCATGGGGGGTTGGGCTTTTCCGCCTTCGCTCATTCCGAGGTGGTCCGCTATATCTCCACGCGCTCCGTCGCAGCAGCGGTGACGGTGATGGTGCCCAACTCACTCGGCCCCGGCGAATTGCTGCACCAATTTGGCACCGATGCGCAAAAGGATCACTGGCTCCCGCGCCTTGCCGATGGGCGTGAGCTGCCTGCCTTTGGCCTTACCAGCGCCGAGGCGGGTTCTGACGCCTCAGCGATGGTCGATGAGGGCGTGATTGAAAAAGGTACGTGGGAGGGGGAGGAGGTTTTGGGCATCCGCCTCAACTGGGCCAAACGCTATATCACCCTTGCCCCGGTTTGCACGGTCCTTGGGCTGGCCTTTCAATTGCGCGATCCTGATGGCCTGCTGGGCAACACGCCTGACATCGGCATTACCTGCGCGCTGGTGCCCACCGATTTGCCCGGAGTGGAAACCGGGCGGCGACACCTGCCGTCTTCGACGATGTTTATGAATGGGCCAACCACTGGCACAGACGTTTTTATTCCCCTTGATCATATCATCGGCGGGGCGGAATACGCAGGCAAAGGCTGGATGATGCTGATGTCCGCGCTCGCCGCTGGGCGCGGCATCTCCCTGCCGTCGATGGGCTGCGCCGCCATCGCATTTTCGGCCCATACCACTGGCGCCTATGCCCGCATCCGCCAGCAGTTCAATCTACCGATAGGCAAATTCGGCGGCGTTCAGGCGCGGATGGGGCGGCTGGCGGCGGATGCCTATGCGATGGACGCTGCCCGCCATCTGACCTGCGCCGGGCTTGATGAGGGCCGGGCGCTTTCCGTGATTTCGGCGATCATGAAGGCCCATGCGACCTTCAAAATGCGCGAGGCGCTGAACGATGCGATGGATGTGCATTCGGGCAAAGCCGTGATCGACGGGCCGCTGAACTATCTGCTGCCACTCTACCGCGCCGTGCCGATTGGCATCACCGTGGAAGGAGCAAATATCGTCACCCGCAGCTTGATCATCTTTGGCCAAGGGTCGATCCGGGCGCACCCCCATATGCTTGATAACATGCTGGCTTTGCAGAAGGAGGATGAGGCCAAGTCTCTCGCCGCTTTCGACAAATCCCTCTGGGCGCATGTGGGGCATACCACGAAAACCCTGTTCCGCGCGTGGGGTCGCGCCCTGACGGGCGGCCGGTTTGCTCCTACCCCTGATGCAGGTGCCGCAACGCCAATCTACCGCGAGCTTTCGCGCTGGTCGGCTGCTTATGCACTCACGGCGGATTTTCTATTTCTCACCCTCGGCGGAGCACTGAAACGTGAAGAGATGATCTCAGGTCGGATGGGCGATATCTTGTCTGAAATGTATATCCTCTCTGCCACACTCAAACGTTGGGAGGACGAAGGCCGTCAAGAGGCCGATCTGCCGCTCCTCAAATTCGCCGCTGCCGATGCCTTTTCGCGCATTCAAACCGCGCTTGATGGGGTCATCGCCAACCTGCCTGCCCGCTGGGCGGCGTGGCTGCTACGCGCCATTACCTTGCCGGGGCTGGGCCGCCGCGGTCCGGATGACACGCTCACCACAGAATGCAGTGCTTTGATTTATGCCCCGTCTGCCACCCGCGACCGGATCACTGGGCGGTTATTCGAGGGCAGCGCTGGCGACGGGATCGACCTGTTGAACCGCTGCTATGCCAAAGTGATCGATATGGAGCCGGTCATGAAACGCCTGCGCGACGCCAAGAAGACCCCCACAGAGGCACAACAGGCGGGCATCCTAAGCGACAGCGAAATGGCAGCCCTGACCGCGATGAACGAACTGGTATCCAAAGTCATCGCCGTCGATGACTACAGGCCTACCGCGCTGGCCCGTTACTTCCCTGACTTAGATGTCCCGCAGAAAAATCTCGACGAAACCCCCAACCCTAGAGAGGCCGCCGAATGACCCACCCCAAAGCGCAGCGCGTCTTTCTTGTGGATGGGGCCCGCACTCCATTTTTGAAGGCACGACAAGGCCCCGGCCCCTTTACCCCGGTCGATTTGGCCGTGCAGGCCGGGCGGCCCCTGCTGGCGCGACAGAGCTTTGACCGTGCGGCATTTGATCTGGTTATCCTCGGTTGCGTCAATGTGATCGCGGATGAGATGAACCCCGCCCGCGTCGCGGCATTGCGGCTGGGCTTGGGTGAACAAACGGTCGCTTTTACCGTGCAAATTAACTGTGGCTCGGGCATGCAGAGCATCGACACCGCCTATCGCTATGTCCGCGACGGCAGCCACCAAATGATCCTTGCCGGTGGGGCCGAGGCGCTCAGCCACGCCCCTCTCGTGCTGCGCCAATCAGCGGTGGAATGGTTCGGTCGGATGAATGCCGCCAAGGGCCCGATTGATACGGCTCGCGCCATGACGGGCCTCAGACCAGAGTTTTTCAAACCCGTCATTGGGCTGGAACGCGGTCTGACCGACCCGATCACTGAACTGAACATGGGCCAAACCGCCGAAGTTTTGGCGCATCGGTTCGGGATCGACCGCGCCACGGCAGATACCTATGCAATGCAAAGCCACCACCGGCTTGCCGCAGCGCAAAAGGACGGGCGGCTTGCGAATGAAGTCATGCCCGCCTTTGACAAAGACGGCACTGTTTATGATCACGACGATGGCGTGCGTCCTGACAGTAATATGGAGGGCCTTGCTAAGCTGAACCCGGTGTTTGAAAAACCCCACGGCAAAGTCACTGCAGGCAATTCCAGCCAGATCACCGACGGCGCAAGCTGGGTCATCGTTGCTTCTGAACGCGCTGTTGAGGCGCATGGGCTGACCCCGCTGGCCGAGATTACCGACAGCGAATGGGCGGCACTTGATCCGTCGATCATGGGGCTGGGTCCGGTACTTTCCGCCACCCCCATCGCACAACGCCATGGGCTTGAAGTGGACGACATTGACCTGTGGGAATTGAACGAGGCCTTTGCCGCACAGGTGCTTTCCTGCGTGGCCGCTTGGAACGACGAAGACTTCTGCCGCAACGTGCTGGGCTATGACGCTGCCTTTGGCCGGATCGACCGGGACAGGCTGAATGTCGACGGCGGTGCAATATCCCTGGGCCACCCGGTCGGCACCAGCGGCAATCGGATTGTCTTGCATCTGGCCAATGCAATGAAAGCGCGCGGTGCGAAACGGGGCATCGCCACGGAATGTATTGGCGGCGGCTTGGGTGGCGCGATGATGCTGGAGGCGGTGTGATGACGGGACATGTTTTAAAGCATTTGGGCGAGAGCAAACTCGAACTCGGCACCGAAAACGCACGCAAAGGCAACTGGCGCGCGGGACGTGATGCCAACGGCATCTTTTGGCTGGCGCTTGATAAGGCTGACAGCAGCACCAATACGATTTCTGGCGACGTGCTGCGTGAGTTGGAACATCACGTCACCGCCGCCGAAAACGACCCGCCTCATGCCCTCGTAATCCGCTCCGCCAAACCGGGCGGCTTTGCTGCTGGGGCCGATATATCAAGCTTTGCAAAGATGAGCGATGAGGGCGCGGCTGAGCTTCTGACCCAAGGCCATGCGGTGCTGGACCGGCTTGAACAACTCTCCTGCCCGACGATCTGCGTGGTGCACGGCGCAGCACTTGGCGCGGGATTTGAACTGGCGCTTGCCTGTGACATCCGCATCGCAGTGCCGGGGGCCTCTTTCGCCTTTCCTGAGGTACAGCTTGGCCTGCATCCCGGTCTTGGCGGCACTTTCCGCCTGCCCGCTTTGATCGACCCGACCGAAGCGATGACCATGATGCTGAGCGGAAAAACCGCGCATACCAAGCGCGCCAAAACGCTGGGGATCATTGATGAAGTAGCCGAAGAACGCCACATCGCCGCCGCCGTTCGAGCATTGGCCGAAACCGGGGTTGAGCGGGCGGAGCCGGGCCTTAAGACCCGTGCGCTTGGGTTGGAACAGGCCCGAACCTTGCTGGCCCGTCAAATGCGCAACCGCACTGAAGAGCGTGCGCCAGCAGACCATTATCCAGCCCCCCATGCGCTGATCGAACTGTGGGAGGAACACGGCACCGACCGGGCAACCATGCAGCGCGGTGAAATCCGGTCTTTCGCCAACCTGTTGAAAACGCCTAGTTCCAAAAACCTACGCCGGGTGTTCTTCCTGCGGCAGAAACTCAAAGAAGCCGCGCGGGGTGACGACGACATCGCCCATGTCCATGTGATCGGCGCAGGTGCCATGGGGGCTGAGATTGCAGCCATGGCCGCGATCCGGGGCAAGCGCGTCACCCTGAGCGATCTTGACAGCGCCGCCCTTGGCCGCGCCATCAAACTGGCGGCAAAACTTTGTGCTGACAAACATCTGACCGGCGCAGAAACGCGCGATGCACTCGACCGTCTGATGCCCGACCCTCATGGATATGGCGCGGCCCGCGCTGATCTGGTGATTGAAGCCGCCCCCGAGCGGATGGAGGTCAAAGAGAAAGTTTATGCAGAGTTGAAGACCGAAATGAAGGACGGCGCGATCCTTGCCTCCAACACCTCTAGCCTCGCGATAGATGCCCTAAGCGCCCACGCCCCCAAAAAAGCACATTTTGCAGGGCTGCATTTCTTTAACCCCGTCTCGAAAATTCCACTTGTCGAGGTTGTCGTTGGAGCAGACACAGCAGCACAGACGGCGCGCCGTTTGGCCGCATTCTGCGGGGCCATTGGCAAACTGCCCGCGCGCGTTGGTGACTATCCCGGCTTTGTCGTGAACCGTATCCTCACCCCCTATCTGATGGAGGCGATGGTGCTGATGGACGAAGGTGTGCCGAAAGAGGTGATCGACAGCGCCGCCCTGCGCTTTGGCATGCCGATGGGCCCGGTGACGCTGGCCGATCAGGTCGGGCTTGATATCGGGTTACATGTTGCCGAAAGCCTGCGTGATAGGCTGGACACGTCTATGGCTGAGATTACCGACATGCTGCAAGAGCGCGTCGAACAGGGTGATCTGGGTCGCAAAACCGGGAGCGGCTTTTATGACTGGGCCGATGGCACGCCGCATCCTGAAACCGAAGAACCCGGCCCCGCGGATTTGACCGATCGCCTGATCCTGCCGATGCTGAACGCCGCCGTCGAAGTGCTGCGCGAAAACATGGCAGAGGATGCCGATCAGATCGACGCCGCAATGATCTTTGCCACCGGCTGGGCTCCTTTCCGGGGCGGGCCGTTGCACTATGCACGCACGCGCGGTCCGCGCGAAGTGGCCGACCGGCTGCGCACATTGGCCAAGGCGCATGGCCCGCGATTTGCCCCCGATGAAGGATGGCAAAACTTCAGCTAATGTATCGGCAGGGCTGTGCTTCATTCTGACCAGCCCCTTCGTGCATAGACCCCCGCCATTGGCCCGAAGTGTGATAAGACTGAACTGCTCAGTTGAGACATATAACGGGACAATGGCCGCGTTGAGTTTACTTAATTTCAAATAAACTGCCCCGCGACAATTGGTTAGCCACTCTTGAGCAAGCCCCCACATCCCCGGCCCCAGTTTCGTTTTTGGGGGATGAAATGCCCAAATGCCGCCCTAATTCACCCCTGCGGCATTGGCAGCGATGCTTCGCGGGGATACCTAGGGCAAACATCTGCCTGCCAAACGAGCCCAGATGAGAAAAGCGCGAGCAAGCAGAGGCCCATATGAACGATTTTTACGACGCTTTGGCGGATTTCGATGATCCGCTGCGGCAACTCTATATGCTTGCTGTCGAACCTGATCTTACGGTCGAAGACAAAATTGCCAAACTCCTCCGACTGGGCACCGAGGCGCTTGAGCTTGAACTGGGTATTGTCAGTCGCGTCGATCAGCCGGTTTACGAATGTCTGTACGTATATGGACCGGATTGGGCCCCTGCGCCCGGCACCATTTTCGACATCAATGGCACCTATTGTCTGCAAACGCTTTCCAATGCCGATGTGACCTCTTTTCACCACGCCGGGCAGCAAGAGATTTCGACCCATCCGTGTTATGAAACCTTCGGACTGGAAAGCTATATCGGGGCGCCCCTGAAATGCGGTGGCGAACTGTTTGGCACAATCAACTTTTCAGGCAGCGCGCCCCGCTCTGGGCCGTTCAGCAAGGCGCAGGTGCAATTCGTACAGTTCCTTGCACGCTGGCTCGGCAGTGAGTTGACCCTTCAATCTGAACGCCGTGAGTTGCGTGAACAGCGCGGGCTGCTTAGCGCCATGGTGGATGCCGTGCCCGAAGCGATCATCATGGCAGACCCGAACCGCCGTGTGGCTCTTGTAAACCCTGCGGTTAAGACGCTTTTTGGCTATGAGCCCGAACAGCTATTGGGGCGGCAAACAGCTGTTCTTTATGAAACGCTCGGTGGGTATGAACGCGCGGGCGAAGAGCAGTTTAACGCGCAGGCCTCGGCTGCGCCGGGTGCGCTTTCGATTGCCTGCCGCCGCGCTGACGGAACAACATTCGAAGGCCAAGTATCAACCGCCAAGGTCGAAACGGATCGAGGCGAGCATTTGGGATTTCTGGGTGTCGTGCGCGATGTGAGTGAGCAGCGCGAGTTTGAGCGCGCCAAGGATCAGTTGATCGCCACTGTTAGCCACGAGATGAAAACGCCGCTGACGTCGCTCAGCGGGGCGTTGCGCCTCCTTGAAGTGGGGCAAGACGACCTGCCCCCGCAGAAACAAAAGCTTCTACGGCTCGCCCTGCGCAATGCGCGGGCAATTGATCAGATGGTCGCGGATATTCTAGATGTGGAAACCCTGCGCAGGCCAGACCAATCTGGTTTTGCCGAGCGACCATTGGCGCCCTTGCTAACGCAGGCGTCCGAGACACTGATCCCCTATGCGAAAGATCGCGGTGTTCGCCTAGAGATACATCCGACAGCGGCCCCCGCGACCCTACTGCGCCTACACGAAGGACGGCTGATGCGGCTGTTGTCTAACCTGCTTTCCAACGCGATCAAAGCGTCTGACGAAGGCGGCACAGTCAAGCTGGGCGTTTCTGAAAGCGGCATGGGGTTTTGGGTGCGTGACCAGGGCAGTGGCCTGCCGCTTGATCTTCAGCCGGTCCTGTTTGA
The DNA here is from genome assembly GCF_022788715.1 of Sulfitobacter sp. DSM 110093. Lineage (NCBI taxonomy): Bacteria > Pseudomonadati > Pseudomonadota > Alphaproteobacteria > Rhodobacterales > Roseobacteraceae > Sulfitobacter > Sulfitobacter sp. DSM 110093. Next base: position 669,333 of record NZ_CP085167.1, on the reverse strand, counting down.
ACGGTTTTCCCGTGGGTCCAGCTACCGCGTCGAAGAGGGCCACGATCTGGGCATGAGCATCGTAAAGGCCATCGTCGACCAACACCTCGGCAGCATCAAGTTTGAAACTGCCGAGGGCAAGGGCACGACCTTTTTCGTCGATTTTCCGGCGCTTGAACCTCAGGCGAACGCCATGGCCGCCAGTTGACGGCGCATCGCGGGCTGCACCAAGCGTTAAGCCAAGAAGGCGCGTAGGGCTTGCAGTGTCCGTTCGATCCCTGCGGCAGTGGTCAGCACCCCCGGTGACATGCGCAAGATCTGGCTGCGATTGTCGACGTAAATGTCCAAGGCGGCCAATTGCGCCACCACATCAGAGGCGTCAATGTGATCTGGCAAGACCACCATCAGACTACCGCCGCGCTGGTCGGGATCAATGGGGCTTGCAAGGTTCAGACCCATCCCTTCCAGCCCCTTCTGTAACTGGCCCGTTAATTTGCGGTTATGCGCTGACAGTGTCTCTGTATCCTGCCCCATACGCCATTTCATCGCTGGCAGGCTGGCCACCGCTGGCACCGTCGACGGCGTGCCACTGTCAAGCCGCCGAATGTCGGGCGCAAATTCGAAAGCGTCCAAATCCCAAGAGAACGGATTGCCTTGCGAGAACCAGCCGCGCATCTCTGGCGCGCATTGTGGGATCAGATCAGCATCCATATAGACGATCCCCGCCCCCGGTGTGCCACACATCCATTTAAGGCTGGTCGACAGCGCGAAATCCACTTTGGGCGCGGTCACGTCATAGGGCAGCAAGCCGACCGCTTGGGTCATATCAACCCCAATGAGCGAGCCCATCCTGCGCCCATGCGCCACCAGTTGCGGTATGTCCAAACGGTGCGAGGTGGTTGAACTGACCCATGTCAGCAGCGCCAGCGCCACGTCTTCGTCCCAATCGGCAATGAGATCTTCGGCTTCGACCCAATGCCCACCTTGGCGGATCGGCACAGTGTTCAACGTGAAACCAAAGCGCTTCGACAGGCCGGTGAGCAGGAAATGCAAAGAGGGAAAGCCATCCTCGGCCACCAAGACTTTCTTGCCGCGCAGGGTGCCTTCGGGCAGCGCACCGATGACGGCCATTAGCCCGGTGGTGACGCTCTCTGTCGTGGTGACGGTGCCCTTTGGCGCGCCGATCAGTTCGGCCCAGAGATCGATGAACTGCTGCCGTTTGGGCAGCACATCCGCCCATTGGTCGCCATTCGGCGCAGCCCAAGCATCGCTAAAATCAGTGAGCCCGGCCAGCATATCCGCGTGTTTGCCGGGGTATTGGCCAATGGAGTGATAAAGGAGATAGGCGTCGCCCGTTCCTGTTTCTGTGGACATTGTAATCTCCGTAGGGTGTGGGCCGCGCAGGGGCGCGGGGCACTAGAATTATTGAAAATTTGGGCGAAGGCGTCAGCGAAAGCCGCGCTTGTAATGCTGCTCTAGCCAACCGGTGAAACGCACCATCGGCCAAAGGATCGCGATATAGATCAGCGCGGCCAACAGCAGCGGCGTGGGGTTCGCAAAAAGCGCCTGCGCATCGGTGGCTTGCTTTAGCAAATCATCCATCGCCACGACTGACGCAAGCGAGGTGTCTTTCATGATCGCCACGGCATAGGACGCCAGCGGCGGGATCATCATACGAAACGCCTGCGGCAGGATTACCTTGCGCATGGTGGTAACAAAGGACAGGCCAAGCGCATCGCAGGCCTCGAACTGGCCGCGCGGCACCGCTTCGATCCCGGCGCGCACGACCTCGGCCGTATAGGCTGCAAGCACCAGCGCCAGCGCAATGGTCGCCGCCACGAATGAGGAAAAGACGATCCCGGCAAAAGGCAGAGCGTAATAGACGAGGATCAGCACCACCAACACCGGAATGGCACGGAAGATATCCGTATACAGAACCGCAAGCAGCCGGAACGGTTTGGCCGCATAGAGCCGCACCAGACAGACCAGCACACCAAGAATGCCACCAAAGAAAATGGCCGAAAAACCCAGCAGAATGGTGTTCACCAGCCCACGCATCAGAATGGGGAAAGCACGGCGCATCACGTCGAGATTGAAAAAGATATCGAGGATTTCCATAGCGCATTCCGTCAGTTTGATCGCAGGAGGCCGGGCCAGCCACAGGACCGCAAACCGGGTACTACCCGGTTTGCGGCTTTGGTTTTGTCAGTCAGCAGAGGTCGGCACCGGCAACGGCGTCACCGCAAGGCTACCCTCGGCCGGGGCCACGCCAAGCCATTTTTCATAAAGCGTGGCCATGGTGCCGTCTTCTTTCATCGAAGAGATCGCATTGTTGATCGGCTCCAGATGCTCAGATCCTTTTGGCAGCATGATCGCAAATTTATCGCCTGTAGGAATTTCGACCGACACTTGAAGACCCTGCATCGTTGGCTGGGCAAAGGCATAGCGCAGGCTGACGATATCGTTCACGGCGGCATCAATACGGCCGCTGCGCAGATCGGTCAGCATGTTGGCCGTGGTGTCATAGCTGGAATAAGATTTATAACCCAACTCGGCCTCACGTTCCTTCAACCAGTTTTCGGGAAAGGAGGTCGCGATGGAACCAACACGCTTGCCTTCCAGCCCATCAAGATCAGCGATCCCCGCGTCGGCCTTAGTACCCACCCCAAGCGCGCCCGAGAAATAGGGTTGCGTAAAGGACTGCGCCTCTAGCCGCTCGTTGGTAATGGTCAGCGATGAAATAACCGCATCCACCCGGCCCGATGCCGTGGCGACAAACAGCGCGCGAAAGTCGAGGCCCTTGATCTCAGTCGTCGTGCCAAGGCGGGCGGCGACTTCGTTGATGATATCGACCTCAAAGCCTTCAAATTCACCAGCTTCGTTCTTGAATTCCCACGGCGGGTTCGCCGGGTAAGAGCCGATTTGCAGCACATCCTGCGCCATCGCAGAAACGCCAGTCAATGTCGTGAGGGCCGCAACGGTGAGGCCAACGATCAGATTTTTCTTCAGATTCATGTTTTTCTCCCTGTGAACATCCCCGCGCAGTGCGGCAAGTTTCGCCATATGGCTGCCAGCTTTCGTATACGAATACAATTAAATTTTCGCTGTTTGCAAAATTGTACCTAGCTATAAGCGTATTATTTACGCATGATCGACATTAAATTGAATACTTTTTTCAGGGGGTACGGATGTCTCGCCCAGCCAAACGCCATATGAAAGATCAGATCTACGACATCTTCCTTGGGCGCATCCAGCGGGGGGAGATTGGCCACGGCGAACGCTTTGTCGACACGGCTGTTGCGGAAGAGTTCAACGTCTCGCGCATGCCGGTGCGTGACGCGCTGATGCGCCTCTCTCACGAAGGTTACCTTGATAGTACAACACGCGGCTTCACTTTGCCGAACCTCTCGATGCGGCAAATTTGCGAGATTTTCGAACTCCGACGCCTGTTAGAGCCCCGCGCCGCAGCACTGGCGACCAATCAACTGACCGGAGACGACCTAGCGACCCTCACCCGTGCGGTGGAGCAAGCCGAACGTACGTTAGAGACCGGCGAGATCGAAAACCTTTACGCCGCCTCCGAAGACATCCGCCGCACTTGGATTATGGCGGTGCCAAATATCGAACTGCGCGACACCATCCTACGCTATATGGCGCAGATTCAGGCGGTTCGCATGGCCACGCTCCGTGATGCCACCGCGCATGAAACGCTCGTCGATCTGCAACGCGACATGCTGCGCGCCTTTGTCGAACGGGACGCGGCCAAGGTCGAACTTTTGTTGCTGCGCTATGTGCTTGCCGGGGAAGATAGCTTTCTGCGGCTTAAGGCAAACGAAAAGGGCTAGACCGCCTCACGTTCTGCGACGGCGCAAAGCCAATCACGCACGATAATCGCAGCGCTTGAGACACCTTGCCGCGGGGTGAGCAGGTAGAAATCCAACCCACCTTCCAGCACATGCGCAAACGGGCAGACCAAACGCCCGGCATCAAGATCGCGCTGCACCAAAAAGCGGCTCGCCAGCGCCACCCCCTGCCCTGCCAAAGCCGCATCAAGGCTTAGCGTCGTTTGATTGAATCGCAGAGCCCGCGCCGGTTTGGCGGTGTGACCAAAAGCCTCCTGCGTGAAACGGGGCCATAGGTCATGCGTGTCGTGCAGCAAGGTCAGGCACGACACATCCGCTGCCTTTAGTGGGTCACCACTGGCCTGAAGGTTGGGCGAACAAACCGCCACGACCTCCTGCGCGAACAGCAAATCTGCGCGCAGGCTTGCCCCGAACGGCGGGCGGGCTTGGCGCACGGCAAGGTCGATCCCGTCTGCATGAAAGCTGGCGACCCGGTCTGTCGCAGTGATCCGCAGGTCAATGCCGGGATGCGCGTCGGTAAAGTCTGACAGACGGGGGATTAACCATTTTGAGGCAAAAGTCGGCGTCACGCTGACGGTCACCCGCGCGGGCGCAATGCGTAGGGCATCCGTTGCCTCGAGCAACTGCTCGAAAGCGCGCGACACAGAGGCATGAAAGGCGCGCCCCTCTTCGGTAAAGGCAAGGCCGCGCGGCTCACGCAGGAACAAGCGCAGGCCAAGGTGATCTTCCAATCCGCGCACCTGCTGCGCCACGGCCCCTTGGGTCACGCCCAACTCCTCCGCGGCGGCGCGGAAATTCATATGACGGCCCGCCGCTGCAAAGGCGCGCAGCCCATTTAGCGGCGGCAGAGAAGTCTCACTAGACACAATAGATTTCCTACACTCACGCGACAGCGCATCTGGCTGGCCGCATCAGGGTGTCAGACTTAAATACAGAGCTAGCACAGACAGCACAACCGCTGCACATTTTATGGAGTATATCCGATGACAGCAGAAAAAGTAGCACTTATCACCGCAGGCGGCAGCGGCATGGGCGCTGGAGCGGCCCGCAAACTGGCCGCTGATGGCTTCAAGGTCGGCGTGCTTTCCTCCTCCGGCAAGGGAGAGGCGCTCGGCACAGAATTGGGTGGCTTTGGCATCACCGGCTCGAACCAGTCGCAGGAGGCTCTGGCCCAATTGGTGGACGGCGCGATGGACCGCTGGGGCCGCGTTGACGTGTTGGTAAACTCTGCCGGGCACGGGCCAAAGGGCGACATTCTAGAAATAACCGATGAAGACTGGCACGGCGGACTGGATGTCTACCTGATGAACGTGATCCGCCCCACCCGCCTGGTGACACCGATCATGGCGGCGCAGGGCGGCGGCGCGATTATCAATATCTCAACATTTGCCACCTTTGAGCCGGATCCGCTCTTCCCCACCTCCGGCGTTTTCCGCGCCGGTCTCGCGGGTTTCACCAAGCTCTACGCAGATCAATACGCGGGCCAGAACATTCGCATGAACAACGTCCTGCCGGGCTTTATCGACAGTCTGCCCGAGACCGAAGACCGCCGGGCGCGCATTCCCATGGGGCGCTACGGAACCGAGGCCGAAGTGTCTTCGCTGATCGGCTGGCTCGCTTCCGAAGGCGGAGCCTATGTCACCGGGCAGAACTGGCGCATTGATGGTGGGCTGACCCGTGGCGTCTGAGGCAATCGCGCGCGCAGCCCCGGCGCAACTGGCGTTCTGGGTCAAATGGGTGGCTTCGGTGATCCAGATCCTCGGCTATGCCGCCACCGGCTTTGGCTGGACGCCATGGAACCTCTACCTCTTTGTGGTGGGGGTTCTGGGCTGGCTGATCGTCGGTGTTCTTTGGAAAGATCGGGCGATTACGCTGGTGCACCTTGTCGCCATGGCCGCGATGCTGGCGGGGATGGCGAGCCAGTGATACGCAGGCGGCCCACGGGTTTTCATCCGGGGCCGCTTTATAGATCGCCCTTGAAGATCACCCACCCCCTCGGAATAGTGCCACTGAGCATGCAATCTGAGGCGGCCATGACCGAAACACCAAAACACCCCCTGCGCCGCATGCTGATAAGCCTCGCCATTTGGTTTCTGGTGGTGACCTTCGTGGTGCTGATTTATGCCAAAGGAGACGACCCCATGCCGCTGAGCGTCCTCAGCCGTCTTGGGATTGCCGCAGCCATCGTTGCCTTTGTGAACATTCCGCTGATCCGCAGGATCGGCCATATCTACCTACACACGACACCCGATGACGGTGATCTCGACAACTAGCCTCCTCTGCCGCCGCCTGCCTTGCACCCTGCGTAAATCGACCCATATTTCCTTTACAACAGACAACCGCGAGAGACCAAGATGGGCTATGTAAAGACAGCAATGCTGATGGCGGCGATGACCGCGCTTTTCATGGGGGTCGGCTACCTGATTGGCGGATCGGGCGGTGCGCTGATCGCGCTGGTCGTGGCGGCGGGGATGAACGTTTTTACGTGGTGGAACTCCGACCGCTTAGTGCTGAAGATGCACAACGCGCAGCCTGTCTCTCCCAATGATCGAAATGGGCTTTATGCCATGACGGCTGAGCTCGCCCGCAACGCCGGGCTGCCTCAACCCAAAGTCTATCTGATCGACACGCCGCAGCCCAACGCCTTTGCCACCGGGCGCAACCCGGCCAATGCTGCCGTGGCGGTGACTAAAGGGCTGATGCAAAGCCTCAGCCGGGAAGAACTGGCTGGCGTGATCGCGCATGAGTTGGCCCATATTCGCAACCATGATACCGCGATCATGACCGTGACGGCCACCTTCGCCGGTGCGATTTCGATGCTGGCGAACTTCGCACTGTTCTTTGGCGGCGCGCGGGAGCGGATGGGGATCATCGGCACGTTGATGATGATGTTCCTGGCGCCCATGGCCGCAGCGCTGGTGCAAATGGCGATTAGCCGGACCCGCGAGTACGCCGCCGACAAGGCCGGGGCCGAGATTTGTGGCAATCCGCAGTGGCTTGCCTCTGCGCTTGAGAAGATCGCAATGGGCGCCGCGCGGATCGACAATCATGCCGCCGAGCGTAATCCCGCCACGGCACATATGTTCATCATCAACCCCCTGCACGCGCATAAGCATGACAGCCTGTTCGCGACCCACCCGGCGACCGAAAATCGCATCGCTGCCCTGCGGGCGATGACGCCCGGCGGCAGCTCCGTAGAAGTGCAGCAGCCCAAGCCTACAACAACCCGCAGCCGGATTCCCAAAATCGGCAGACGGGGTGACGCCGGGCCGTGGAGCTAATCAGCCCTTAGGTTCGCCGCCAGTAAGCTGTGCAAATCTGCCGGGTCTTATCCATGCCGAGCGTAGTTTTGAAATGGCCGCGCAACTGCTGGGCGTTCTGAAACTCTCCGGCAAAAAAGGCATAGCCCAAACCGTCATCGGTCAGCGCCTGCGCGTGACCAAGAACGGCAGTTTCGAATTCTGCTGGTGGGAGGGCGTGAACCCGCAACTTGGTCTTTGGCAGGTAGTCTCGATAGGACACACCGCGCGGCAGGGCGGCCACCACATCGCCCACGGCACCCTCTGGCAGACGCGCCAAAAGCTGCGCAACGGCGGGCAGGCCCGTGCCATCTGCGGCTAGAAAATACGATGACGCTTGGGGCAAGGCGCTGATCCCCACCGGGCCCATAGCGCCAATCTTTTGGCCCGCAATCGCGTTCTGCGCCCATTGCGAGATCAGACCAGAGCCATGGCGCACCACGTCGATGTCGACCTCTTCGCACTCCGGGCGGATGTTCTTGAGCGTGACATAGCGCGCGTGCAGCTCATCCGCGCCTTTGGGCCAGACCGGCGCGCCATTTGCGCCCATCACGGGCCAAATCGGCGTGCGGCTGGGATCGCGCGGTAGGATCAACCGCAGATGCAGCCCCTGCGCAGCAAGCGTAGCAATGTCAGGGTAATGCAGGGTAACGCGCTGCATCCCCTCGAACAGGATATCGCTGTTCAAAACAGTCAGCAGCCGGAAGTTCTGCGGCGCAACACCCGCCTCCTGAGATATCCCCTGCCAGCGGATACGCTCGGCCAGCAACGGATCAAATTCTGCAACATGATGCACCATGCCCTCTTTCGAGAATTGCATGGCGTTTTCACCGGGCGCTTGGAGGTTCACTTCCAACCCGCGCGGGCGAAGGTCAAATTCCACGCGGTAGCCGTCTTGTTCAAACACATGGCCGGTTGCACCTTTGGCGCGGAAAACCATGCCGTGATCATCGACGAGATGCGACAGGATCTGCGAGAGCATCTCCTGAGGGGCGTCGAGGGGGATTGTGGTCTTGGCTTTGGCGATGGTCATCTGAGGCTCCTCCCGGTCAAAAAAAACGCGGCACACGAGGGTGGTGCCGCGCTTGAGGCTCACCAGCTGTGGGCCAGCTTCACGGTGACTTCACGGCCGGGGCTGTAGAAGTCAGCGTAGAAACCGCCGTAGGAGGTGTGCTTTTCGTCAAACAGGTTGGTGACATTGGCCGAAAGCGATGTCTGCTCGGACAGGTCATAGGTCACTGCGGCATCCACCACGACAAAGCTACCTGTGTCGCCTGCGGTGTTGCTGTCGCTATAGTAATAGCCGCTGTTGAACCGCGCGCCCAGACCAACGGTCAGATCACCGCGGCCAAGGTTTTCCCACGTCCGGCTGGCCCAGATCGAAGCGACGTTTTCAGGCACCAGACCGGGGCGATTGCCCACGTTGCCGGATGTGCCGTTCTCTTTGATCTCGGCATCCAGATAGCTGTAGGCGGCGGTGAGGGTATAGGCACCGACCTCGGCCTTGGCTTCCAGATCAATACCGCGCACGCCGATTTCACCGATGGTTTCCGGCAGGTTGGTCGCCGGGTTGGTGCGGGTGATGTTGCTTTTCGACAGGTCATAGACCGAGGCCGTCAACAGTGCATTGGTGCCCGCCGGTTGCCATTTGGTGCCCAGTTCGAACTGCTCGCCCTCTTCCGGCTCAACGCCAAAGCCTGCAGGCACGACCGACTGCGCGTAGTTCCCAAAGACCGCAATATTCGGTTTGATCTTATAGGTCAGGCCCGCCCGGCCTGTCGTTTCGCTGATGTCGTTTGTCTGGACCGTACCCGCAAGGTTGTTCGTCTCGGTTACGTCGATCCAGTCATGGCGCAGGCCGAAAGAAGCGATGAAACGCTCGTTCCAGTTCAGCTCTTGCTGGACATAAAGCGCCTTGCCTTCTGTTTCGGTGTCGAGGTCGGCAAAAATCGGAACGTCAGTTGGGCGACCAGTGTAGGTTGGATTGTCTAGATCAACCGAAGGTGCCGCGCCGTAATAGCGTTTGTCTGTGTCATCGGACCAAGAGAATTCGACCCCCGCAGTGGTGGTGCTGGCCGCCCCGCCAAAGAACCCTTCGTAGGTCAAATGCAAGTCAGAGATCATGTTCTCGCTGGTGCCATCGCTGGCAAAGAACGCGCGATCTACGGTGTCATCATCCGGGGTGCCGTCGCTGACATAGGCATAGCCAAAGTCGTCTTCACTGTCGCTATAGCGCAGGGTGCCGCCAAAACTCAGCCCATTGCCAAAGTCATGCGTGCCCAACACAGAGACGGTCGTCCGGTCGGTGCCGCGATAGTTGTAGTCAGGTTCGCCATAGAACACGTCGCCGCGGTCAAAATCGCCGCCCGCTGGGAAGCCACCGCTGCCCGGTACTGAATCGCGGTCAAGATGGTCGACGATCACGGTCAATTCTGACGCATCGGAGGGCCGCCATGTCAGGCCACCCATCGCGAACAACTCATCATTCTCGGAATAGGGATATTCCAGTTCACCGTTGCGCAGAAGGCCGGTGAAGCGATAGCTAAGCGTGCCCTCTTCATCCAATGTGTCGCCGAAATCTACGCCGGTTTCCAAGCTGCCGTAAGAATCCACCGATGTGTAGACGGTGCCGAAACGTTCGGCGCGCGGCCTTTTGGTGACATAGTTAACCGAGCCGCCGGGGTCCGACAGACCAAAGGTCGAGGAAGACGCGCCCTTGATGACTTCAACACGTTCAAAGGCAAAAGGCTCTTCGCGGACGGCACCAAAGTTTGCACCCAGCGTCAGGCCGTCACGGTAGGTATAGGCCTCGAACCCGCGCAGGATGAAATAGTCAAACCGGTCATCCGCGCCATAGCTGTCCGTGGTGGCACCGGCGGTGTAGTTCAACACCTGCTCCACGCTGTCCGCGCCGCGGGCTTCGATCTCGCGGCTGGTGATGACTGAGACGCTGGCCGGGATGTTGATGATCTCACCCGAAAGCTTGCCGCCGCTGCTCAATTCGTTGGCGACAACCGTTTCCGCATCCGCCGCGCCCGAGTTCTGCGCGCTTGCCTCAAGGATCACATCATCCAATTGGTACGTCTCTTGCGCGGATAGCGCCCCGGGCACCAGTGCCGTGCAGCACAAAAGCGCCGTTTTGATAGAGCCGCGCCCCAGTTGAAGATGAGTGAGTTTTGAAGAGGACATGGCGGTCTCCGTAATAACCTAGTTAATCAGTCGGGATTCCCTTACGCCTATGATACGGAGAGCGCCAGAGTCAATCTGACTAATTTAGTAAGTTATTCTCAGGCTGCGGCCTCTTTGTGGGAGTGCACAGTTTTATGGCGCCCAATCGGCACCATGCAGGGGGTCTGCGAGACGGGGTCGCTGACGATACGGCACGAAAGGCCGAAGACGGTTTTCACCATCTCTTCTGTCAGAACGTCAGCGGGCGGCCCCTCGGCACGGATGCCGCCATCGCCCACGGCGATCAGGTGGTCGGCATAGCGAGCAGCAAGGTTGAGATCGTGCAGCACCATGATGATTGTTGTGCCCTGCGCGGTGTTAAGGTCGACCAAAAGGTCCAGAACTTCGATCTGATGCGCCACGTCCAAGAAGGTGGTCGGCTCATCCAACAGCAGCAGATCGGTCTCTTGGGCCAGCGCCATGGCGATCCAGACCCGCTGACGTTGCCCGCCTGAAAGCGTATCAAGGTCTCGCTCAGCCAACTCTTCGGTCCCGGTCGCGGACAGCGCGCGGGCCACGGCGCTGTCATCTTCTGCCGACCAGCGCGAAAACAACCCCTGATGCGGATGCCGCCCGCGCCCGACCAGATCAGCCACGGCAATGCCCTCAGGCGCGATGGGCGATTGCGGCAGCAACCCCATGACTTGCGCCAACTTACGTGATTTCATGCGGTGAACCGACTGCCCATCAAGCAGCACCGCACCGGATTTCGGCTGTAAAATACGCGCCAGCGTCCGCAAGAGCGTCGACTTGCCCGACGCATTGCCCCCCACGATCGCTGTGATCTTACCCGCTGGCACGGTAAGGGAGACATCCTCCAGAATAACACGCTTTTCATAACCCGCGCCCAGATTGCGCGTTTCGAGACGGTGATCGTGGGTCATAATGTGCCCCCATTTCTATTGGCGCGAACGATGAGATATAAAAGGAACGGCGCGCCGATCGCGCCAGTGATGACACCCACAGGCAGGCGCGCGGGCAATAGGAACTGCCCTGCGTAATCCCCAGCGATGACGAGCACAGCGCCCACCAGTCCGGCCCCCAAAAGCAAGCCGCGCGAGCCCGGCAAAAGCCGTGCTGCGATGGGGCCAGACAGAAAGGCAACGAATGCGATTGGCCCGGTGGCCGACGTGGCGATGGCCACAAGCCCCACAGCCGCAAGCGTAACCCTTAGCCGCGTGACATCCGACCGGACACCAAGCGCTTCGGCGGTGTCATCGCCAAGACGCAGCACCTCCAGATCACGGGCGGTGCAGGCCAAAAGCCCGCCAAACACCAGCAGCGCCCCGGCCACGGGCAAGGCCTGCACCAGTTGCATGCCATTCAGGCTGCCGGTCAGCCAGCGCATCGCCTCGGCACGGTCCCACGCAGGGGCCTCTAGCAGGACATAGGCCGTCACACTGTCGAGCATGGCCGAGACGCCGATCCCGATCAGAATCAACCGTGCACCAGCAGCACCCCGGCGCGACGACAGAGCCCAAATCATGGCGGCCACACCCAATCCTGCCAGCACCGCGACAAGCGACACAAGCCAGCCATCGAAGGCCAGAATAACAATGGCAAAGACCGCCGCCGCGCCCGCGCTGGCGCTGATGCCAATGATGTCGGGGCTGGCTAGCGGGTTGCGCAGCATGATCTGAAACGCCACCCCGCCCAAGCCAAAACTGAACCCTGCCAGCAACCCCATCACCGCACGGGGCAACCGCAGCTCGGACACCACGAAAGATGCATTGGCCCCCGGCGCACCGGTCAGCGCGGCCACAACATCGCCCGGTGCCAGACAGCCGCGCCCGCAGCTGAGTGTCAGCAAGACAAGGCCTAACACCAGCGCTGCCAGAAACACCAATACCTGCAGGCGACGCGTGCCTGCTTTGCGGGGCGCCAGAGGGGCGGCAAGGCTCATATCACTCATAACCCGCGCATCCTGTGATTGCGCACCGTCCAGATAAAGAAGGGCGCGCCGACAAAGGCGGTAACAATACCAACGTCCAATTCATTCGGCCGCGCGACGATACGGCCCAGCACATCCGACAGCCCCAACATCGAGGCGCCTGCCAGCGCCGACAGCGGCAGCACGAGCTTGTAATCCACCCCGGCAATCATCCGACACAGATGCGGCACCACCAGCCCGACAAAACCAATCGGCCCGCAAAGCGCCGTCGCCGTGCCACATAGGATCACCGCCCCCGCCGCAGCCATGAGGCGCCCCAAGGCGACGCTTTGACCAAGGCCAGTGGCAAGCTCTTCGCCCAGAGCCAACGCATTCAGAACGCGGGCCGATGCAAGGCTTAATAGCAAGCCGACCAAGGCAAAGGGCACTGCAGGCAAAAGTGTCTCGAAACTTGCACCGCCAACACCGCCGACCTGCCAAGATTGCACAGAGCCCGCGATATCGTTGCGCGGTAGCACCACCGCGATGATAAAGGCCGATACCGCGACCGAGGTCGCCGTGCCCGCAAGGGTGAGTTTCAGCGGCGTCGCCCCGCCCTGACCGGCTGAGCCGATCAGATAGACGAAGACCGCCGTCACCCCCGCCCCGGCGATCCCGAGCCACAGATAACTATGCGCACCGTTGATGTCGAACCAAGCGATGCCCACAACGACAAACAGCGCCGCCCCCGCGTTGACACCCAAGATGCCCGGATCGGCCAGCGGGTTGCGGCTGATGCCCTGCATCACCGCCCCCGCAAGACCAAGCGCGGCACCCGCCAATATGGCCAGCGCCGTGCGCGGCATCCGCACTGCAACCGCCGCAGCCCCGATGGTTTCGATCTGGCCGGTTATCCCCGCCCAGATCTCGTCCCATGGGACAGAACGCGCGCCCACGGTCAGCGACAGGCCCGTCATCAGAGCCAACAAACCGAGCAAAAGCGCAAAGCCTGCCAACCGCTGGGGGCGCTGCACCTGCATTATTCGGCGCGCGTGGCTGCGGCGCTCAGGCGCGCGAGGTAATCGTCGAGCACATAGTCAATCGACAGCGGCGTCGGGTTAGCAGCGGTGCCCATTGGATCATTCGCGAGCAGCACAACCGACCCACGGGCAACCGCCGGGAACCGTGCGATCAACGGGTTTTTCGTCAACTCATCCAACCGTGCCTGATTGCCATAGGTGACCACCACGTCCACGTCTTCAAATAGGTCGATCCGTTCTGCACTGACGCGGCCTGAGTATTTTCCTGCCTCACTGGCGTCACGCACCGCTTGGGGTGTCGCCATGCCAATATCGGTCAGGAATTGCACGCGCTGGTCGGCGGCAGCATAAAAACCGATGGTACTGAGGTCACGCGGATCAAGGTGAGTTACGAACATGCCGGTTTTGCCTGCCAGTTCAGGATGCTCTGCGCGGGCGGTTTCGATGCGTGTTTCGATTTCGGCGACCATCGCGTCGCCCTCCTCGGCCATGCCAAGGCCGGCAGCATTCTGGCGGATCATCTCGCGCCATGTGGTTGTCCACGCCGCTTCGGGATAGGCGATAACCGGTGCGATACGGCTTAGCGTTTCATAGTCGGACTGCGACAGGCCGGAATATGCGGCGAGGATCACATCAGGTTGGGTGCTGGCCACGGCTTCGAAGTCAATCCCGTCGCCCTCATCGAAAAGCGTTGGCACCTCAGCGCCCAATTCGTCGAGCGCTTCGGTCACCCATGGCAGCAACCCATCGCCATCGTCATCACCCCAGGAGGCGCGTGCGAAACCGACCGGGACAATGCCGAGGGCCAAGGGCACTTCGTGGTTGGCCCAACCAACCGAAACCACCCGCTCGGGGCGCTCTGCGACAACCGTTTCGCCAAAGGCGTGTTCAACGGTGACGGGAAAGTCCTGGGCCATGGCGGCAGTCGCGCCCAAAGCCACACAAATGATTGACAAAGTTCTGAGCACTTTGGCCCCCTTTAATCCGATTCTTTTAGTAAACTATTGCGTGTTAAGCCGCGGTGCGCGGGGATGCAACAGGGCACATCGTCGGATCAGGGATTAGGAGGGTGCAGGGCCGCCTGCAAAAGCGACCCGTGTTTTGGCTATTGAATGCTGACTTCGAAGGCAACAAATCCCTGCGCGCCCGGTTGCAGCACCCCCGTGCAGGACCAGCGCAATGCACCATCATAGCCCGGTGCATTTGCCAGCGGTTCATCCAGCGTGCACTCCACCCCATCGGCCAATGTAATCGGGCTGGGCACCGCAGATGACAGCGCAGTATAGGGCGGCGTTCTGTCGTAGACGACGATATCACGCGCGGGCACGGTGCCGACGGTTTCGACATAGATGCGGTATTCCAGCAAATCCCCGGCAGAGGCACCGTTGCTGACCCCTTCGGGGCTGCCTTGGGTCACATTGCGGACGGTTTTGGTCAGTTGCAGCGTGCCTTGGGCCGCCTCTACCACCAATCGATCCGTGTTGTCGTTTTGCTGGCTCAACCCGCTGGCACCATAGCTGGTATCGGCCAAAAGGTCGAAACGATAGGTCGATCCCTGCGTCGCGGCACCTGAGGCAGTGACCCTTGCCAGCACGCAAATCAGCGTGCCCGCATCGGTTGACAGCGGTCCAGTGATCGTTTGATCGGCTGTGCCGTCGCAATCTGTGTCTTCGTAAAGCGCGGTTGAGAATGCCCCGTCGGGGGTAGAGGCTTCGCCCGCGATGCTGAACGATACGCTGCCCGGTGCGGCGGCGATATATTCATGCCGCAGCGCCAAGACCTGCCCGGCTCGGATAGTTCTCTCTTGCGACTGGTTCAACCGGGCCGCTTCGACCATGCCGAAATCGAGCGTAGCATAGGACGTGGCCGCCGCAGGTGTGAAGGTGATGCTGCCATCATACGGGTCACTGTTGACCAGCCCCGGCAGTGCGGCGCCGCTCTCTGACACGTTCAACAGGCCAGTGCCGGGCAATGCTGTGACAGTGACCGCACCGCTATACCCATCAGGCAAAGTCGCGCGCCATATGCCATCCGCCGCCACGGCGGGCGTAGCAAGCAACACGCCACCCGCATCAAATATCTGCACTTTGGCGCGATCTGTTCCCTGTTCACCGCTCTGCTGCGTTCCGTCATAGGCCGCGCCGCTGGCACCGATGTCAAAAAAGACTGTACCGGAAAGGACGGGTCCGGTTGTGCTAAGGGTCACGCTGGCGCGTGCCTCATCATCGTCTACCAACCCGTCGCCCAGATCATCCACCAGCGCGCCGGTGTCGGGATCACTGTCTGGGTCGATCAGCGAGCTGCCGATGATCTCTGCCTGATTTTCATATGTCCCGTCGCTCTGCATTGTCACGCGGATCGTCAGACTATGGCTGCTGCCCGCAAGAAGATCGCCGAGCAACCACACCCCGGTCGCGGGGTCATAACTATCGCCCTGCGCCGCCGCATCATCAGAGACATAAGCAAAGCCATCAGGGATCAGATCAAGCACGCGAACATCTGACGGGCTGCCGGGGCCACTGTTCGATAGGGTCAACACAATATCCAACGCATCCCCCGCCGCTGCCTCGGTCGCGGGCGTACCGTCCCCGGCGTGCAGGATGGTCTGAGCGAGCGCCAGATCGGCCTGTGTCGGCGCATTTTCAAACCCAAAGTCATAGCTGACGGCGCTGCCGCTTCCGATATCAACGGCAAGGCTTGCGATCGGGTTGCCAGTGGTCAGAACCAGCCCCGCAGGAATCTCGGGATCTGTCTCATCCACCTCCACCAGATAGCCGCGTGCCGTGTCAAGGTTGCTGAACAGATAGGCCCCCGCCGCATCGGTTTCGGTTGTCCCGACAACCGTGTCATCCGCAGGGTCAACCGGGGTGCCGGCATCATCGAAAAGCGTCACGCCAATGCCCGCAGGCAATGTGGTTTCCGCCCCATCGCGGCTGCCAGAACTGTCGGCGTCTTCGTAAAGTGTGCCCTCTATTGCGCCTTGCGGAAGCAGATTGACGAGGGTCACAAGGTAATCCTCGACCTCCCCATCGAAGTTCAAACCGCTGAACGGGTCTTGGGTCAGCGCGCTCGACGTCGACCAACGGACGCGCGCAAAGCTGGTGCCATTGCCGATGTCGGCGGGCACCGGGATATTCAGGGTGATCTGGTTGTTGAAGCTGCCATCAGTATCGCCAAGACCACCATCGCGGAAGTTGACGGCGACCTGCTCGGTCGGGTCAAAGACATTGTTCTGGTTGAAGTCGATCCACACTTGGAGGTTTGTGATACCTTCGATCACAGGTATGCCAAGGGCAAGCTGCACACTTAACGTCTCATGGGTTTGAATGGTCAGCGGCACGATCGTACCTGCTTCAAGCACCGGAAAGACGGCGATGGAATCCTCATCGTCAATCCCATCAAGATCGTCCCCATCCGCGTTAGAACTATACATGGTCTCAGTCTCGGAATCGGGCAACCCACCGCCAAGATAGATGTCCGGCACAATGATGTGACGCGGTTCGCCATAGCTTGCAGGTGCATCACCCCGGTCCACCAGATCGGCAGCCGCGATCACAAGCGAGTAATCCTCGACCTCGCCGTCGACGGCAAAACTGGCGACAGGCAACCCAGCCTCGGAAGAATAGCGGAAGCGCGCGAAAGTAGTAGAGGTCGTGGCATCGCTGGGCACGCTCACGTCGATCTGGATCACGCCATCGCCCGCCACGTCATCGAACCCGGTGCCATCGTCGCGCAGATCGCTTGCGATGTTTTCGCCAAAAGAGCCTTCGAAAACCCCATCGCCATTAAAGTCGATCCACGTCTGAAGGTAGCCCACACCCGTGACCGGAACATTGAGCGTGCTAATCACACCTTGGGTCATTAATGGGAAAACCACCGCGTCTTCGTCATCAGTATCCAGCAAGTCATCCGCCGTGGCCGAAGCGTCAGATTGTGCCACAAGTTCAATATCGGGCGGGACGTTTCCAAGGTAGATGAGGGGCGTATCGCTCACCCCATGGGATGCCGTCAGATATGAAATCGGCGCATCGCCAAAATCGACGCCCAACCCATCAAAGACAGCGATGATTACACGCGCCCGGTCACATTGCGTGGGGTCTAGGCTGTCGCAAAGCTCATACTCGATCTCATAGGTGCCAGAAGGCACGCCGGGCGGAACAATCACCCGACCCGCATCTGCGCCTTGTGTCTCAAGTACGGGCACCGGGTCGCCGGTGTTTTGTGGCACGGCCTCGGTTAGGACATCCAGCGTTGCGGTTGGGAAGGCGGCTGGCAGGCCGTTGATCGTGTCGTTGGTCATGACCTCTCCGGCGGTGCCACCCAGCAAGCTGTTAAGGGGGGTCGCCGTATAGTCATCGTCGCCCGCCACCACGCTGGCCGAGGTATTCGTCACCGCGCAGAGCCGGATCGAAGAACCGCGCGCCGCATCATTTTGCGAAGTTCCGGTATAGCCGTGAATGAATTCACCTTCCGTAAAGGTGCTGTATTCGTAGGTCACATAGTTGTCGAAACTGCTCTCATTCGGCTCATCAATCCAATTGGTCGGATCGCCAGACTTGGCGGGGTCCATCGTGACGGCCTGCCCATTAGCGGGGAATGAGGCAAGCGGTGCGGTGTGAAAATATGAAATTCCATCGGGTGCAAGCAAAGGGCCGACAACGTCAGAACTGTCATCCGTTGTGTCGCGGCTGTCCACATCGGTCTGCTGAATGATCACACCGTTCATGCGGCTTTGCTCGACCGGCGTCCCTTGGGGGTTGGACGGGGTCGCACTGCCGTCTTGGACAAGACGTAGCCGGTAGGTGACAAAACCATTGTCAGTCGGCGTCATTCGCGCTTCGAGCGTCCCGTCAATATTGACGTTTATGGCGTTACTAATTTGTGTCGCCTGAAACACGACATCCAAATCGTTACCGTTAATGTCTGTGGTGACATTGTCATAAACGAAGATGTCTGAGGTGGTCAGCGCGAAGGCGCTCCCCGCACCTGCCAATTGGGTGCGCGGCTGCCCAAAGACAGATTGCGGCGTACAGGTTTGCGGCCCCGTATCGGTCGACAGAACATTGGCGACGATGCTGGCATTCTCTGGGTTGGATTGCAGGCGGGATACGAAAGGCGTGCCGATTGCACCGATCCCTGCAGTTGCCGTGCTATCGACCGCGCCCGACAGCGCATCAGCGGCCGTAACAGTATATTCCGCCGTACAGGTTACCGTGCCACCGGGTGCCACGGGTGCGGTGATCGCGGGGCAAGTGACCGTGTCTACAAGGCTGTCTTGGATCACCACATCTTGGTTCGGATTAAAGGGCAGCTCGCCTGTGTTCGTCACCTCATAGATAAAGGTAATCGTATTGCCTTGGAGCGCGGACAGCGGGCTGGTGAAACGCGTAAGGTCGATGGTCTGATCCGTGGTGAAATTCACCTCTGCAAAAATGCCAATCCCCCGCGCGCCCGCGTCGTAAGGCAGCGTCACAGGGTTGTAGTAGCTGCGCACCTCACCGATGCTTTCATCGTACCAAATCTCGATCCGCGAGGTTGCGTCGGGATAGGTAAGCCGGATCGACCCGTTCGGATCGTTGTCGGATGTAGGAGAAAGAACGGCGCTCCCTTCGATGAACAAACACTGCGCCTCGTTTGCATTCAGCAGTCCCGTATCGCCAGAGCCCAGACCGGGGCCAACAACCACGGTGGGCGCGGAGCCTAGCGTGCTAATGCTCGGGTTGCCGTTGTCACCAAAGGCAGTGACAAAGTCGCACCGATCGCCCGTGCTGTGCGCATCTGTGGGATCCAAGTCGAGGATATCGACCGATAGGTTGTCGACTTGAAACGCCACTCCGCCAGAGCTTGCCGATACGCTTGCGGTGATCCTGTCATCCCCGCGCCGCCCCGCGTTCAGCGCGGCATCGCCGATGACAACCAATGATTCCACACCGCCGCCGAAAATGTCTACGTCATCCGGGCTAAAAATCGGGTTGCCCTGCGCATCAGTGCTATAGGAGCGCAGCAGCCCTGTCATCTCTACGGTCGCATCAATCTCAAAGCCGTATTGATCATCTAAGGTTCGCACCAGGGGCCCGGCAAATCCTGCGGGCCAATCGAATGTCGACCAATCGATAGAGAAATCCCCGGCTTCCGCGGCTGTCATGGCGACTGTGGCGCAAACGGATAAGGAAACGCCGCACAGCATTTTTCGACAATGAAGATGTTTCACAATATACCTTTCGGTCCCGGCCATTGAATCCGCAGAAACAGGCACCCAAACGATGTTACGAGCTTAATTTTCCCTACCTTTATCGCGAAGTTTCGCCCCCGAGGCGAAGGTCCATTCGATCAAACCCAACGGCCCAGTGGATAGCGCGATATACTTGAGGATAGGTGAAGATCCCTGACAAACCCCCGTCGAATGCGCCCCCCGGCCTTCCCCCAAGGGGAGGGATGGAGAAAGCCGGAGGGGCGCATCGCTGCAAGACAATCAAGGAGCCGCTCCCTGGGGTAGGGGAACGGGTAGCAGCTCCTGAGAAGGCCCGCGCGCCGAAGCATTTTTCAGACAGATCGGTCGAAAAAAGCCGACTGTCAGCTTGGGGGAGCGGTCATTGAACGGGTCAACGATGCCTTCATGCAGACCCATCGATTGGCGGGTACATTTCAACATAATCCGTGCCGCGCGCTGTTGCATCTCAGCGGGGGTATAATCGGGCTAGCCTTAAGGATAGGTTACAATCCTCTTGGACTGCTTCCCGTTCTCAGAAGCCAACCCGCGCCTGCATCGCCGCCTTCGTGGCGTTCCACGTATCCGGCAAAGCATTGCATAGGCCGCGTGCCTCTTCGTGCCTGTCGGTTTTGCATGCGGTCTCGATCTCTTTGAGCAACCCATGCAGCCGATCCGCCCCGAGCATGCCGCACATCCCGGCCATGGCGTGGGCACGCGCCTGTAGATTAGGCAAGGCGTCGGCCGCCATCAGGGCTGGCAGATCATCCGCGACCTGATCGGACAGTTTTTGAACACGTTCGCGCAGTTTCTCTTCGCCCAGCAGGTCGATCAAATCCAACATCTGTTGGTCGTTCAACAAAGGACGTTTCGCGGGTTTTCCCTGAACCGGTGTCGGCGCATTTTCCGCCTGTTTTCGCAACGCCTCTTCAGGCAAAGCCGTGCGCACCTGAACCTCTCGCAATTCAGCGCGCAATACTTTCATATCCAAGGGTTTTTGCAAGAAACCCGACATGCCGACTGCACTAAACTCCTCGCGCTCTTTGGGCATGGCATGGGCCGTTACGGCAATAATCGGCGTCGCATGGTTAGGGCCACTGCCGGATAGAATTGCCTTTGTCGCCTGAATACCATTCACCTCTGGCATGGAGATATCCATCAAAATCGCGTCGAAAGTTGCGCCTTCCGCGATATCAATCGCTTCGCGCCCCCCGGTCGCAAGGGTGACATCATGGCCGATCCGCTCAAGCATCGCTTTGATAAGCTCGCGGTTGATCTCATTATCATCCACCAACAACAGGTTCAGCCGTTGTGCTGGGGTCTGCTCAACACGTTTGTTATGCACATCAGGCGTCTCATCACAGCAGGTCTCTATCATCACAGCGAGTTCCACCGGCAGGCGCAGCGTGAAGCTTGTCCCCTCCCCCACCGTGGACTCGCAGGTGATCTCGCCGCCCAGCCGTTTGACCAAACGGCGCACGATCCCAAGCCCCAACCCGGTGCCCCCGGTTCGGCGCTCATACCGGCTGTCGAGCGAAACGAAATCTTCGAAGATACGGTCAATATCACTGGCCGGAATGCCAGAACCGTTATCTGCGACCTGCAGGTGAAACTCCTCCCCCGCATCTGCTTTGGCAAACCAGCCTCTAAGGGTCACATCGCCGCCGGGGCTGAACTTGATCGCGTTGCTTAATAGATTGACCAGCACCTGCTGGATCGCCCGAGGATCGGTAACGATGGATTTGTCGTCCAACTGTGTCAGATCAAGATGCAGTTGGGTGCCACCAGCTTCGGCCAGAGGCTCCATCGTGTTGATGATCCCCGTCATCAGCGCGGTCATATCGCAGGCCTGCCGCACCTGTTCATAAGTCCCCGCCTCGCTGCGCTCAATCGCTAGCACGTCATTAATATGCCCCAGCAGAATTTCCCCCGAGGTCATTGCTGCATCAAGATAGCGTTTCTGCTCATCATCGAGCCTATCATCCAGCAACAATTGCAAAGCAGAGATCACACCATTGAGCGGGGTGCGCATCTCATGGCTCATCATGGCGAAGAAACGTGATTTTTCTTGATAGGCGTCCAAGGCCTCATCACGTGCGGCGATGATTTCGGCTTCGCGCAGGCGCTTTTCGGTGATGTCACGGATATAAGCGATGAAAAGCGACCCCTGCGCCGACGGCGATTGCGAGACGGACATCTCTACCGGGAAAATGCGACCCTCTTGGTCGATCATCTCGAATTCGCGTCGGCCCTTATCGGCCACCTCTGTTTCACCGGTTTGGTGGAATTTCATAAGACGTTCGCGGTGCGCCATGCGGTCAGCAGGGGGAATCAGCAGGCTGATATAGTCACTGCCCTTCGCCGCCTCATGGGTGATCCCAAATATCTCTTCAGCTGACCCATTGAAATCTTCGATCTCTCCCTGCGCGTTGATGACCACGATAGCATCCAGAGAGGCTTGGAGTGTCGTGGCAAGGCGGAGGTGGTTTTCTTCGACCATCTGCGACGTGCTGTTTAATCGGCTGGCCTGCCGCGACAGGCGATAAACAGCGCCGACCAATGCCAAGGTAACGATCAATACAATCGCCGCCATCACTTCGATCAGGCGCACAATTTCATGGCGTTCGTTTTGGGATATTTCACTGGCGATCGCGATGGAAGCCAAAGCGATTTCGCGCGGGATATCTTCTACTGCGCGCAGCATCCCGTCAATATCGCCCAGCGCGGCGGCCAGTTCGGCATCCGTGCCATCAATCGTCGGCAAGAAACTATCGAGTAGAACCCGCAACTCGCGGATCTGCGGCTTGGCCTCGGCATTGTTGCGTACCCGCTCGGCCAAAAGAACGCGGCTGTAGAAGATGTCGAACCGTTTGCGAAGCTCATCCAGCGCTTCGGGCGTGGCGGATTGTGCCTCGGCCAAAGCACGGTCTGTCTTGAGAAACTCAATCTCAATTTGGGTAAAAACCCATTCGGCGTGATCCTGCTGCGCACTATCGAGAGCCCGAATCCGATCCCAGATGTTATAGGCCAGATAGGCGGCGATACTCATCCCTACAACAAGGATGAGCATCAGAACCTGCCGGCTTCTGGCGCCTGTTGGCCCAACTCTTCCTGCGTCGTTCATCTGGGCCCTCTGAACCATTTTCAGCTACTCGACACTAATTCGATCAAGCTGCCAGATCGATCGGCTGTAGACCAGTTCAGTCTGGTAGGCGATGTCGTTGTCATAAGGGTAAACAACCCAGAGCGGCCCTTTATCACGGCGCGACATTTCTTCACCGTTGGTGTGGTAGGCGATGATCGGGCCATCCTCGACGGCGTCGGACATCGGGATTTCCACGGCGTAGTCATTGATAGCCGTTGCGGTGATCGTTCCCTCATCGACGTTCAAGGTCTCAAACAGGTGTTTAAGAGAGACGCCTTCAAACGCCTGCGCGCCATCGGTCCAGATGGTTGTCGTCTCAAAGCGAGAGACCGGCATCGACTTAAGGTCTGATAGCGTAAAGCTGTGGGTTTCTTCGGCCAACGTCACATTAAGCACTGCTTCTTCGTTTTGGGCGACCACCGCAGAGGCAAGGCCGATTGTGAGTGCGGCAGCGGCGATGGTCTTGGCGAGAGTTTGAACGATCATGTCTAGTTTCCTTATCTAGCGTTATGACCTGACATACCCTGCCCGAAAGGAAGGCGCGAAGGCGCAAGAGTGCATCCCTACTATACCAAAGGATAGGTACACGTGCCTTTGCGACCTTTTCACTCCGGGCTTTTATCTTTCTTTCCAAAGAGGCACCCTCTACCAATAGGAGTACCCCGGCCACGTTAGGCTTCAGGAGAACTATTATGTCTTTGCGTATTTTAATTGCCGATGATCACGACATGGTCCGAGAGACCATCGCTATGTTTCTTGATGCAGATGGTGCAACCGTCACCGAAGCGGCAAGCGTTCTGGCAGGCGCACTGGACAAGATCAAAACCCAACCACCCTACGATTTGGTGCTGCTTGATTATACTATGCCCGGCATGAAAGGCCTGCAAGGTCTGCAGACCGTACTTGATATAAATGAAGGCCGCCCCGTCGGGCTGATCTCTGGCACGGCGACCAGACTAATTGCAGAACAAGCACTGGAAATGGGGGCTATTGGCTTCCTGCCAAAAACATTACCCGCGAAATCACTGGTCAACGCGGTTCGCTTTATGGCCGCGGGGGAAACCTATGCCCCGGTCTCATTCATGTCGGGCAAAGATAACCCCGAAGAGACCGATTTTGAGAAAGCCCTGTCAGAACGCGAGCGCCAAGTGCTGCGCGGATTGATGACTGCCCAGTCTAACAAAGAGATCGCGCGCGACCTCGATCTGCAGGAAGTAACGATAAAACTGCATGTCAAAACACTTTGTCGCAAATTGGATGCAAAGAATCGCACGGATGCTGCGATTCTTGCACGTGACGCTGGCTTCGTCTGAAGCTGCGTTTTCACGCTTGCCCCCCCCTCTGCGTTTGTAGCGAAAGCGTGGCGTAACCCGCCTCAGTCTACGCCGCCTTTGTAAACCTTGATCGCCCGCCTTGCGCGGGCGTTTTTGCGTTAGCTTTATGGCCCTGGCCAGCGAATTAAAGATTCGCGGGCGCCATTTTTCCCTTCGAAATTAACCATCTTCGTGCCTCATCACCGCGCCAATTGATAGCCCGCAGCGCGACTTGATAGGCCCTCCTATCCTTTCGAATAAACGCCTGACCGCAGGCTCAGCGCATTAACCGTTCGCTCAGATGATCTCGGTATCCGTTTCCCCGAAGATCAGAACAGGACAACGCAATGGGCGTGTCCGTTCATTGCAACTGCCGGCGCTTCACCGGTCAACAAGGGAACTATTAGATGCGTATCCAAATCTCCCAGCTATCCAAAACACTCATTGCCAGTACGGCCTTGTCCATCGTTGGCTTCGCCGCCGCCGCGGACGCACTGTCGAGCGAATTTTCCTTCCGCGTGGTAGAAACCAACGCCGAGGGTGAAGAGGTTCTCGTTGAGCGCGAAACCATCCGCCCGGGCGAAGTGATCTCCTATGAGCTGCGTCACGAGAACATGACCGACGGCGCGATGGAAGGTCTCGTCATTGCCGCACCGGTCCCAGATGGCGTCTCTCTCGCGCTCGGGTCCGAAGTGACCTCGGTCGCCGCCGTGTTTGAAGTCCAGGCCGAGATGGATCCAGAGCAGGAAGGGCTGGAATGGTCGACCGTTCCCGCCACCCGCAAGGTCGTCGATGCCGAAGGCAACATGACCGAAGAGCCGCTCCCCGAAGAAGCCGTCGCCGCTGTGCGCTGGACCCTGTCGGAACCGCTCGAAGCAGGCGGCTCTGCCTTCAACAGCTACCGCGTGCGCCTGAACTAACCCCGGCGCCTCTCTCTCCAACCTCCATAGAACTAGGAATATTAACGTGAAATACCAAACAACCTTCTTGCGCTCTGTCAGCGCTATCGCATTGACTTCTGTGATTGGCACCGTTGTTTTCGCGGCCCCCGAAGCGGGCTCGGTGATCGGCAACCAAGCTGTCGCGACCTATACCAATGGTGCTGGCGATACGATCACGGTAACCTCCAACACAGTTGAGACGATCGTTCAGCAGGTTGCTGGCGTGTCTATGACCTCCGACAACACTGAAACCATCGCCCCCGGCGGTAAGGCTTTCTTGCCTCACATCATCACTAACGATGGTAACGGCGCAGATGCGTTCTTGCTGGAAGCGGCGGAAAACAACAGTGGTACGCTCAATTTGCAACCGTTGGTCTTCTACCCAGACGCCAACATGGACGGCGTGGCAGATAGCGCCACTCCGCTGTCTGAAACACCGACCCTGGCCCCGGGCGAGCAGTTCGGCGTCGTGATCGAAGCCACGGCCCCATCTACGGCTTCCGGCTCTGACACGATCACCGTCACAGCGACTTCCAATCTCGATGGCACAGTGCTCATCACCAACACAGACACGCTGACAATCTCCAACGACGCAATCGTCGAACTTGTTAAATCTATGACGGCGGACCCGGCCTCGGGCGGGAACCCCAACATCATCGACGCTGGCGACGAAGTGACCATCACCTTAACCTATTCCAGCACCGGTCTGGCCGCAGCCAACAGCTACTCCGTGCAGGATGTTCTTGATGGTCGCTTGACCTATGTGCCCGGCTCGGCCCGCTGGTCTGACTCTGCAGTGCCCCTGAACGATGACAACGGCTCCACCGTCGTCGATGCCACGAACGGCTCTGGTGAGACGATGGCTTGGGACTATGATGATGGCCAGAACGTCAACTTCTTGATCTCTTCGGTAGGCTCTGGCCGTTCGGGCGAGGTGACATTCCGCGCCGTGATCGCCGACACCGCGAATGCGGGTCTCATTACCAACGTGGCAACCCAAGACGTAGACGGCACAGCCTTTCCGCCGTCGAACACCGCCTCTATCATCGTGGACAACCAATATGCGGTGGCGATCGCCGACACGGCGATTAACGCCAACGGTACTGCGAACGCGGCGATCGCATCGGCAACCGATGATGACGCGGCCAACAACGATGTTGTCACCGAAACCGGCGATGTCTTTCAGGGCGGCGTGATCCGCCAGGAATTTGTGCTGACCAACCTTTCCAACAGCCCGGACAGCCTGCAGCTTGATGTGGCCAATGTGGACTTCCCGCAAGGCACCACCTTCCGCTTTGTCGGGGCTGACGGTGTCACACCTGTGGTAAGCTCTGTCGGTCCGCTCGGCATTGGTGACAGTGCCAAAGTGACGTTGATCGCCACATTGCCAACAAATGTCACAGCAACCGCCACCACCAACTACACCGCGACGATCACCACCACTTCGGACAACTCGGGCGTCTCTGACGTGTCGACAGCTGAATTCTCAGGTGCGGTGCTCGCCGCTTCGGTCGACCTTGAAAACGACGTTGCTGGTTCCGAAGGTGACGGAGCCGCGCCGACAAACGGTGGCAACCCGTGGGTGACAGAAGCGACAGACCCCGGCGAACCCGTCATCTTTGAGATGCTGGTCGAAAACAACGGCCCCGTCTCGGACAGCTTCAACCTATCGCTGGACCAAGCATTGCCCCCAGGCTGGACCGTTGAGTTCCAACTGCCCGATGGCTCGGTTGTGTCCAACACTGGCACCATCCCGGCAGGGGCTTCGCAGTCCATCCGCGCGGTGATCACGCCGACAGATGATGCCCTGCCCGGCGACACCTTAATCGACATCGCGGTTGTCTCTTCTGTCTCGGGACAGGGTGACCGCATCGTTAACCAAGTGTCGGTCAACGAAATCTACGATGTAAAGATCATCGACGATCAAAGCGCGCAGGCTTCGCCCGGTGGTATTGTGGACATCCTTCACACGATCTCGAACGAAGGTAACGTGGCCATCACCGAAGGGACGATCACTGCAGGGGGCCTGACGAACTTCTCCGGCGCGATCTTCTGGGACCAAGACGGCAATGGCGTTATTGATCCAAACGAGCCGGTCATCGATGACTTCGATGATCTGGGTGTAGGTGGGCTGGCCCCCGGTGATAGCATTTCGCTGATCTACCGTGTGCAGACCCCATCTACAGCAACCCAAGGTGTGTCCGAGATCGGTACGATCACCATCGGAGACACGCTGAACGGGACCGACATTGACCTGACCAACAACGCCGTCGAAGACCGCGTGGTCATCATCTCGGGCGATGTCACGCTGAGCAAGTACCAGTATATCGACGCTCAATGCGACGGAACCGCGGGCACCTTCACCAAGACGCGCCTTGATGTCGAGCCCGGCCAGTGCATCCGCTACATGGTCGAAGCCGAAAACACCGGGGCTTCTCCGGCGGACGACGTGAACATCTCGGATGCGGCCCCTGCCTATACTACAGTAACTGACTGTGGCGGCGCCTGCTCTGAAAGCCTATTCCCGGTGGCCAGCACGGCAACCATCACCTCGACAAACGTGTCGAGCGCGCATGGTACGATCCTTCCCGGCGGCTTTGCCCGGGTAGAGTTCACCGTAAGGGTCGACAACTAATCGACCTCCTCGGTGCCCCCGGCTGAGCCATGCTCACCGGGGGTGCCACCTCCTCCCCCGTTTTCGTCTCCCCATTCTATTCACGCCCTTCGCAGGGATCGCAACAGGAGCAAACTGATGCGCAGTTTCCTTATGTCTACAGCCCGCTCGGCTCTGGCCCTGATCAGCGCCTCCGCATTGGGTCTCAGCCTTCTGCCCCAATCCACCGCAGCTGACGCGGCAAACGCCGGAACCTTTATCCGCAACGTGGCAGAAGTAAGCTATTTCAACACGTCGCTCGGCATCATGGAGCGCGTCTTCTCTAACCCGGTACAAGTCGAAGTCGCCCCGGTTCCTGGGCTCGAAGTGACAGGCTACTCTGACCTTTTGCTGACCCGTGGTGCGTTTGGCCGCTATCACTTTGACGTGGTCAACAGCGGCAACGTGCGCCTTTTCACATCGCTCAGCATCGACGAAGAGAACCAATCCCCGCTGATGTCGCACCAAACGCTTTACCCCGATCTTAATGGCAACGGCCAGATCGATGGGGAGGACATAGCAGCAGACATGTCAGCCCCGTTACTGCTGGCCGTGGGCGAGCGGCTCCAGCTGATCTATGACTTCCGCATTTCCGCCGAAACCCCGGTGAGCACCCAGTTCTCCAGCATATTGACGGCGGTTGGCGTTGCCGACGATGGTCAGAGCCTGACAGGTCAGGCGATGGGTATCTCGCGCGTCGAAGAAGGCGGGCTTGAGATAGCCAAAGGGCAGGTCATCTCCGAAAAC
This sequence comes from Sulfitobacter sp. DSM 110093, assembly GCF_022788715.1. Classification (NCBI taxonomy): domain Bacteria; kingdom Pseudomonadati; phylum Pseudomonadota; class Alphaproteobacteria; order Rhodobacterales; family Roseobacteraceae; genus Sulfitobacter; species Sulfitobacter sp. DSM 110093. The sequence continues at coordinate 641,047 of NZ_CP085167.1, read as the reverse complement.
GAAGAAGGCGCGATCATCACCTACACCCTGCGCATGCGCAACGACTCTGAGCGCGACGCTTTTGGCTACCCTGAGATCAACGGCCAGCCCATCCTGATTGATGGCGCACCCCAGACGGGGGTTTTGCTGCGCGATGCGATCCCGCTGAACACGACCTTCGATGCAATACAAAACGCAGGCGGCATGACGGCGCTGGTCCATATGCGGGGCGCGCCTGTCCATACCTACCGCAGCGCCGTTCCTGCGGGTCTTGCCAACGACGTTGATGCAGTGGCCTTTTTCCACGAGGGCGACTTTGCTGTCGGCCACGCCTCTGCCCCCAGCTTTTCGGTGCGCGTGCCAATGGCTTTGGGCGCGGTCGAAGTGCACAACACCGCTTCTGCCTTTTACAACAACCAAGAAAATACCTTGTTGTTAGACTCGAACACCGTGGTCTATGAGCGCGAGACGGATACCCCCGGAACGCTTGTATTCGAACACCCCGAAACCGGTGCAGACCAACCCTACGGCACACCGGGTAGCGATACGCGCCTGCGCGTCACTGCTGGCATGTGCAACGGCACCACCGAAATCGACAGTACTCCGGTAACCGTCCGCAGCGTACTGACCAATGATGTCGAGACGCTCATCGCGACCGAGACCGGAGCGAACACTGGCGTATTCCTCACCCCCGCTCTGCCTATGGCGCAGATGTCCCCAGCCGTGGCTGGTGACCAAGTCATGGCGACAGACTTTGGCGATACTTTTATCGCCACGGCGCTTTGCGACAACGAGGTGCTTGAAGACGATCTGTTGATCAACCCCGGCAACTTTTTGTTCAACTCAGTCACCAACGCTCCGATCGACGATGTGGTCATCGCTATTGTCGATGCGCGCTCTGGCGCGGAAGTGGCGCGCACCCAAACAGACCAGCGCGGCTTTTTCACCTTTTTCGACATTCCTGAGGGCGAATACCGCTATGCCGTGATGGATGCGCCAGCGTGGATTTTCCCATCGGCGCGAACGGACTTTGTCGGTATGGGCCGCAATGTGATCGATGCAGGCTATGGCGAAGAGTTCAGCCATGCGGGCGGGGCACTTTTTGTCTCTGACATTCCGGTCGATCCGCATTACGGCACACCGCTAGCGCTGGATAAGACGACAAATCTCGACAGCGTTGGGCATGGCGAATTCGTTACCTATACACTCAGCTTTACCAACAACATGCACCAAGCCTTGATCGCTGGCGAAATCCTTGACCGCCCTGCCTATGGTGTAAGCATCGTTCCCGGCTCGGTTACGCTGAACGGCGCACCGCTGGACGATCCGCAGCAAATTGGCAATGGCGATCTGCGCTTTGATGTTGGCATGCTTGAACCGCTGTCTCGCCATGAACTGTCCTATGTGATGCTCTTCTCTGCCGCCGCCCGTGAAGGCCGCAACGAAAACGCCGCAATCCTGTCGGGCCGCCAAGCGGGGACCGGAACACTGCGCCAGTCGCAGACTTCCCGCGCCATGGTACGCCTCGACAACTCGGGCGGCGTCTTTGCCCGGCAGGGCACAGTGCTCGGCGCTGTGTTCATGGATTGCAACGGCAACGGCCTGCGCGACCGTGCATCGGATGAACCCGGCATTCCCGGCGTGCGCATCGTGACCCAAGAAGGCCTCTTTGTTGTGACCGACATTGATGGTGCCTATTCGCTGAATGGCATGCGCCCGGTGACACACGCCTTCCTCGTGCAGCCAGAGACCCTCCCCGCCGGAACCGAAGTGCAGGTGACCCGCACCAACGATCTGCGGCGCGGTGGCTCTCGACTGGTGCCGCTGAAGAAAGGCGAACTGCGGACCGAGAACTTTGCGGTGGCCCAATGTACCCCCGAAGCGCTTGATGAGGTCAGCAAACGTCGCGACCACTTTGATGGGAAACGTCAGTCCCCCGGCATGAATGCGATCGACCTGCCGATTGATGGCCAACGCAGCAGCACCCGTTCCGTGCGCAGCGAAGCGGGTATCGCGACCACGACACAGCTGACTCCCGGCATGATCGCCGCCCAGAGCGAAGAGGCCGGCGCGAATGCCGCCTCTGTGGCCCAGTCCGCCCGCGCGTCGGCCCAGCGCCAGTCACTCGATAGCATGATCCGCAACCTTGATAGCGCCCCCGGCTTTGTCGACTTTGCAGAACACACCAGCGTATCCCGCGCCACCCAGAACATTCGGGTTAAAGGCAAAGCAGACCTGACGCTTGCGCTGTTGGTCAATGGCCGCGAACTCGGCCAAGATCGCGTGGGCGAACGCACAAATTGGGAAAAAAACAACGTTCAGGCACTGGAATATGTCGCAGTCAAACTGGGATCGGGCGAAAACGTTCTGACACTGGTGGGCCGTGACGGATTTGGCATCGAGCGTGTCCGCAAGGAACTGCGCCTCACCGCCCCCGGCAAGCCAGCCCGGATCGAGATTTTGTTGCCCGACACGGCAGCGGCCAACCCGGCCTCTGTGGTGCCCGTGGTCGTCCGCGTTCTTGATGCCGGTGGCCGCCCAGTGCCAGCCTCTGGCACGGTGACCCTTTCGGCCCGCCGTTCGCTGTGGGATGTGACCGATATCCGCAGCAGTACGCCCGGCGTGCAAGCCTACCTCGACAATGGCGAAGCCACCTTTAACCTGATCCCGCCGCAGGCCTCTGGCCCCGACTTGATCACCGTGCGCTCTTCTTTTGGGGAGGCTGAGGCGACGCTGACCTTCACCCCCGACCTGAACGAACGCGTGCTGATCGGCGTGATCGAAGGCGCGGTATCGCTGAGCGGTGATGCAGGCAATGTGCTTGAACAGGATCGCTTCAGCTCTTTCGAAGACACCACCACCGGTGTGCGAGGTGAGCTTTACCTCAAGGGTGTGATCCGGGGCGATGCCCTGCTCACCCTGCGCTACAGCTCGGATCGTGACACCGAAGACCGCCTGTTCCGCGACATCCGGGGCGAAGAATACTATCCCGTCTACGGCGACAATTCCGAACGCGGTGCCGATGCGCAGTCCTCCTCCAACCTCTTTGTGAAGGTGGAAAAAGGCCGCTCCTATGTGCTTTACGGCGACATCGCCATTGAGCCGGAAGCCAGCGCACTGAAACTCGGCGGTCTGCAACGTGTCGCCACCGGGGCCAAGGGGCACTGGGAGAACGACCGCGTCTCGGTTACCGTGTTCGCAGCCCGGACATCACAAGAGCAGCAAGTACAGGAAATCCGTGGTCGTGGCGTCTCTGGCCCCTATGACCTTGATCTCGGGGGCTATGTGCAAGGCTCTGAGCGCGTGGAAATCCTGGTGCGGGACGAAGATGGCGGCGATATCCTGTCGGCCACGCCACTGCTGCGCGGCACCGACTACCTGCTCGATTTCTTCCGCAACACGATCACCTTCGACAGCCCCGTGCGCCAGTTCGACCTTGATGGTAACCCCGTGTCGATCCGTGTGACCTATGAGGTTGAGGCCGAAGGCGCCGAGGCATACTGGCTCTATGGCGGCGAGGTGAACTACGCCCTGTCCGAGCGAACCTCAATCGGTGCCCGCGCGGTTCATGCAGATGCACCGCTTGGCAACACAGCCCGCCAGCGGATGCACTCTGCCTACCTGCAACACGAAGACCGTCAGGGCGGCGTTTGGGAGGCCGAAGTGGCCCGCTCAGAAAATGCCATGGGCGAAAAAGACACCGCTGCGCGCCTATCTTATGAACTCAAGACCGAGACTCGCCACTTTGCTTTCGAGGCAATCCACACCGGGCGCGACTTTTATGCGCAGGGGGGGCTAGCACGCGCAGGCACCAGCCAGGTTCGTCTAAGCTATGGTGCAGAGATCGACCAACGCAGCGACATTGCTTTTGGTGCGGAATATACCCGTGATCGGATCAACAACCGCGAACAACTGACCGTTGATGCGATCTATTCGCGCCGCCTGAGCAAGACCCTGCGCGGCGGGATCGGCCTTGAATACCGCTATGACCGCAACGATGGCACCAATGAAAGTGATACGGCCTTGATCCTCGGCGCCCATTGGACCCCAGCGGCCCGCCCCGGCACCGTGATCGAAGCCAAGCTGCGCGCACCGCTCAATGGGGACACCCCAACTGAGCTGATCTTGGGTCTTTACGACGAACCCAAGAACGGCTGGCGCGTCTATAACGAGATCGAGCTTCAGTTCGGCAGCGATGAGTTGGTCACCCGGGCGGCTTACGGCTTCACCTACACGCTAAACGAATGGGTGACCGGACGGACCGAGATGACCAAAGCCAGCGGTACCAGCGATACCAACATGGTGCAGGGGCTGTCGGTTGATTGGGACCTCAATCAAAGCACCAACCTGCGCGCCGATCTGGAACATGCGCGCAACCTCGACACCGAAGAAGGCGAACTGACATCCTTTGCGATCGGCACCAGCTGGGAGTCGGCTGATGGCGATTGGGTTGGCGATGCCGAGTTGGAAACCACTTGGGAGGATGTGGGCAAAACGCATTACGCCAGCATCGGCATTGCGGGCAACGTCACCCCTGACCTGACAGTTCTGGCGCGAAGCCGCGCGGCACTTGATCGGCGCAATGGCGAGAATTCCCGCCAGATGCGCACCCGTATCGGGGCGGCCTATCGGCCCAAGGACAACGCCCGCCTCGATGTGCTGGCGTGGTACGAACACCGGCTTGAGGAAAAGCACAGCAGCACCGAGACACATTTGTGGTCGATCGATGCCAACTATGAACTGGATGCGGACCTGCGGATCAACGGCAAATACGCTGGCCAGTACCAGAAGGTTGGCACCGCGGCGGGCGCGTCGCCCAATGCCACCACCCAACTGGTCCAAGGCGGTCTGAACTACGAGTTTGGCAATGACCGCTTTCAGCTTGGGCTTAACGCCACGCATCTATGGGACAGTGAGGGCAACTCCTCCAACGGGATCGGTGCCGAGTTCGGCTTCACCCCGCGCGAAGGTGTCTTGCTGGCGCTCGGCTACAACAAAGCACGCGGACGGGTCGCCGGCCAAAGCAGCCTCTATGACGAAGGGTTCTATTTCCGGTTCAACCTATTGTTGGACAACTCGCTCTGGACCCAGTTCGACCAGTTCCTCGGAAGCTGATCGGGAGACTCAGCCACGAGGGAGAGCCACGTTCCAAGCGCATCTGGAACGTGGCTCGACTCGTTTCACACGCGCCATTTCGCCCCAAAGCTTACCTAACTACCCTATGCACCAGTCCAGCTATCCTTTTGAGAAGCTAACTACCTGCCCGCATTAATGAAATATCGATTTTCAGCGGGCATCATCTGGGTCAACGCAACACGAAGCTCAGATGGGAAACCCGATGAAAAAGCTCGCCGCCAGCTCTGCCTTTTGTCTAATCGCCGCAGCCCTTTCCGGCGCGGCCAGTGCGAATGAACTCGCCCGCTTCGATAGTAGAAAGATTGCCGTGACCGGGTTGAACTTTGCGCTCTCGCCCTCCTCCTCGGAAAGTCGCATTCATTTGAATCGCAGCATGATAGCGACACCGTCAAAACCTTCGGCGCGCAGGCTTACGATCCCCACCAGCGGTGGGCCATCAGCGGCCGTGCGCCATGTGATCGCCACGGCAGAGGCCGGTGGCAAAGGCTATGATGCGGTTCAACATGGCGCGCGGATCAAGCCGCCGAAACGCCCCACCGGTATGACCATTGGTGAAATTTATCGCTGGATCGCCGCCACGCCTGGTCAGCAGCATGCGATCGGGCGCTATCAATTCATTCCCAACACATTGAAAACTCTGGTCGCCGAAGCAGGACTGAATAGGAATGATGTCTTTACGCCGCAGGTTCAGGACCTGCTTGCTGATTTCCTGCTTGAAGATGCGGGGTTCACCCCCTTCATGCAAGGAAAGATCAGCCGCCATCGTTTTATGGAGAATCTCGCCCGCATTTGGGCTGGGTTACCGACATCGACGGGCCGCTCATATTATCACGGCCATGCGGGCAACCGGGCCGTCATCACTTGGAATGAGTTCGACAGCCATATGAAAAGCATCTTTGACAGCAGCCTGCGCGGCACCTCCTAACCGCGCGGCACCTCTCTCTCCCTCCAAGCCAAAGCGCCAGCATTTTCTCTGCTTTGGCCCTCTTTATTTGCCGCGCTGTATCTCAATCCGTTTACAGAATCACCGATAATGGCGGGAATTTCCGACGCCGCGGAAGGATCTTTTGCGGGGCTGCGCTGATGAACAGATCTACAGGCAGTGACTCGTTCTTTTAGATTGCGCCATATTACCAGCCGCGCCGTAAGTTGGCCCAGGTCGATATCCACTATCGCCGCGCTGCTTTGCTTGACACACTCAAGGTCATTCATTGCTCGCGTAAAATCATGACAACGAGCTTTCACCCAAAGCTACAAAAACACAGCATGACAAGGTGCTAAACTCCTACGTATATTAAATTCTGGGTAGTGGCGAACCGAGGAGGATTCTTAATCCTCGAAGGAATTTTTGCGACTAGTTGGAGTATAAAATTATATATTCACGTCAATAAAATTGTCATGCAGGTCGTAGAGTTCATATCGCCCAACTTGGAGCATGAAAGCATCCCATGGAGCATGTTAGTAGATTGTGTTGGTTGCGGGTTCTCGATTTGGGCACTGTTTCAGAGGGTTGAGTGAGGCCCGGATTGAACGCTAATTTCTCGCCCTCTTCCCACAAAAGGCAAGATCAACCCTAGCGGTCCTTCATGCAGACTGTTGCGAACGGCCCAAAACTGCACTTGGCTGTCACCCAACACTGCTGCAATTGCAGCCACAGAGTTGACCTTTGCCATAGTTGGGCGTCTTCGGCTGTGCGAACTCACCTTTTAGTTAATGAAGCACGCCTCTTTCTTCGAACTAGGAATCCGAACCCTAGTCAAATTGACCCCTTAGAAAAACTTCAGTTCGGAACGCAGGCTACTCCCCATATCCACGCGTAAAGACAGCGTCGATATGCAAGATCGCCTCCGCCAAAGATCGCCGCCAGAAGTTCCAATCGTGATTGCCTTCGGACACGAGAAATCTGTGCTTTATCCCAGCATCTCGCAACGTGATATGAAGCTCAGCCGCGCCCTGAAAAAAGGGATCATCAGCGCCCATATCGAAATAGAGGCGTGGAATACGGGCAAAGTTACTTTTGTCCGCTGCCGACACGACAGTCGATGGTGATATGGCCTGCCAATGTGAATTGAAACGCTCTTCGCCTTCTAAATCCGGCCCCAAAAGCCCTGCGTAGCGGCTCTCGTAAGCCTCGGGCGAAAGGGCGAGCACCTGACTCTCGGTGCGGAATGCGATGCTCAAAGCCGCGCTACCTGCGAATTCAGTAGGTTCTTTGAGGTTATACAGCGTTGCCGCCACGGCCCCCATGGAAATACCGAGAACCGCGCGGGCCTCTCCATTTCCGATAGCGCGGTGTCGTGTCTCTATCGCCGGGATGAAATCCTCGAAGAACATCGTTTCCCAGCGCAGCGCGCCATCGTGGTCATCAAGGAAATAGGTGGCAATCTTGTTCGCTTTGTCCCGGCGCCCGTCAGGGGCCACGGCGATGAAGGGGCGAATGGTTCCGTCTGAAATCAACTGATCCAGCAGTTGATCCAATCCCGCCAGCGTGAACCAATCGCTTGGTTGGCCGCTGCCACCGCCGTGCAAAAGATAAAGCACCGGATAGCTACGGTTATCAGTGTCGTATCCGGGGGGCAGATAAAGCGCATAGCTGACAGGCCGCCCGAATGTATCACTGCCAACCGCGCTTTCAAACCTCACCTCGGCGGTCGCGACCGCCCCCATCAAGGCGAAAATGATAGTCTGGCAGAACAAGCCAAAGGCATTTCGTATATTCATGCGCGCATCATCCTATCAGGTCATTCTATTCTCTGCGGCGACATCACTTCGGCCACTTCGCCTGTAGAAGTATTGGATAGAAAAGTGGCAGCATGTTGTTACCGGCGCAACCATGAAGCGCACTCTCACCGACACCGTGATCTATTGGCTATAGCTGAGAACTCCCGGCAAATACGGCTTTGAGCGGTTCTGGTTTCTTGGTAATTTGCGGCTGCGCCGCCCGCCCAACATCGGCGTCAGGGGCCGCAGCAGTGCAATCGGGAAAAGCCTGAAGACTTCAGCCAAGGGCTAATTAGCAACATGCCGATCGATCAGTCCACAACAGTGACGAAGGGTGCCGCGCCGCGCCGTTGCAGCCTGTTTTGGCCGGCGTCTTTCCCCGGTGCTTTGATCCAGTGTCTCCTGCTGGCATCGGTCAACTTGCCTCTGGCGACGACCGTTCAGGCGCAGCCGGTGACCGACGACGGCCTCGCTGAATTGGCAGATATCCCTGCTGGAGATGCAACCGTGATCAACACGGCAAAACCGGCCATTCCTTCGGCACAAGAGGTCATTCAAGACCTGCCAAGCGCCTTGCATCTGTCGCGCCACCAGCGCGGAGAAATCAATGGCCTGCGCTATGTTCTATTCCCCGATGGGACCGGCACGGTGATGCAGGCTAACGAATTGCGCAGTCCCCTGTTCCGTCTGTCTTGCGAGAAGGGGGTCGCTTGCACCGTCTATGGTGAGGATGGCGAAACCACGTTAATCCCCGCTGTCGGCGCGCCGGAACCCGACATGCCCTCGGCTCCTTCGGGAAAAGTGCTGGCACGGTATCTATCTGAATGGATCCTCGCCGGAACAGGAACGCCACCGGTTGTAGAGCCTGCACCGCCGCTCCCATCGCAGATAGATGATGCGGTACCCGATTGGGCAGAGGGTAGCGAGCCTGCAGATCCCGAAAACAAACCCTCTGACCTGAGCACAGACACAGAGGCTACACCCGCAGCCCCGCAAGAGCCGGACAGTTCCGAGATTACAGCGTTTGAAACAGAGGTCACGCCAGTCGATGCGGCACAGCAGGTAGAAGAGATTCTGCCCGCGCCAGTTGAACAGCCAGCGCATTTGCCCTGCACAATCGAAGATCCAGACGTGGATTGCAGCGAGCCGCAGCTTGAAAAACTGAGTAACATCGAGGCGGTTCAAACCGCAAAACAGCAGGTCAAAACAGCAGCTTCACCAGCAAAAAGAACGGCGTCTACTGTAAAGGCCATTGACGTCGCGAAGATTCCGGTTTCGGCACCCACGCCCCCTGAGAAGGAAACCTTCTTTCAGCGTATCAAGCTTGCATGCTCGATCACCGGGAGCGTGACACTGCGCTACAAGCACCACAGTACGGGTGCGAAACGCTTTGGCAAACCGCGGGCCAGCCTGAACTGCGGTGCGCAGTTGTCCGAAAAATTAACGCTACGAGCCTCCGTGATTGGCTATGGCGATAACAACGAAAAATCGCCCTTTGACGCCGAATTCACCTATGCGCTTTCTTACAAGGCCACGGATAAGATCACGTTAAGCTACTCAAACTACTCCGCCCGTTTCGACAGCGCCAACGGGTCGTTTTTTGATTCCCTCATATCCGGCGCGCTGCGGGCCAGCTATCGTTTGCCAAAGATCGAACTACCGAATGACAAGACCATCGGCTGCTCTTCCAGCGTCAATCTGCTTGACCTTGAGTATAGCTCTTTCAACCTGTTCTGTAGCTACGCCCTCACCGAACGTTTACGCATCAGCGGGACGGCCTATGCCTATCTGCCCGGCAAACAAGACGTCTGGGACCCCGACTTTTCCTATGCGGCAAGCTACAAGATCAACGATGATTGGAGCGTCACCTACAGCAATTACGGAAACAACCGTTTCTTTTGGAATCCCAGCAGCACCCCCGGCGAGGGCGTTTGGGGCGGAACGGTATCGGTTGCCTATAAATTCAAGTTTTAACGCAGCGTGGGTCGCGCATCAGATGCTCATGTGAACGTCCGAAGAACCGCCAACTCGCTTCGGATTTGGTTCAACCAACTCCTCGGCTCCCCATCGCCCAAAGGAGTCTGTTCAAGAAGGCCTGCCCACTCGCCGATATTGTTAAAACCCAACATCAAAGAAGAGCCTTTAATCGAATGCGCCTCGGCCCGCACTGCAGCCGCATCGCCCGCGTCGAATTGAGCTTCCAAACGCTCGCACCGTTTGGAACAATCATCCACATACTTATGCGCAAGTTCGATCAATTTATCTTCTGAGAAAAGCTCACGAATATCGCCTAGGGTGGCATCGCACATTCTATCAAGGATCGAGGTGCCCTGCCCTTCGGTTGCCGAAACAGCGTCTTGCGCCGCTCCCGCCGCTTCGTCTGCACTGGGTGCTTGACCGCACAAAGCAACCTCAAGCGCAAATTTGAGTTCCGCAAAGGGGATCGGCTTGGAAAGGATCGTATCAATCCCGACGACACTCGCTTCTTCCTCGATGGCATCCATCAAATGGGCGGTCAGGGCGATGATCGGCGGATAGGTGAATGCACCCCATTTTTGGCGAATGCGTTGAGTCGCCTCAAGCCCGTCCATTTCTGGCATGGCAACGTCCATCAGCACCAGATCGTATGTCTTGGGGTCGAACATCTCAACCGCGATACGGCCATTCTCGGCGAGGTCGGCAACAAGGTTTAGGCGATCGGCATAGGTCAAAAGCAGTTTCTGGTTGATGATGTTATCTTCGGCAATCAGCACGCGCTTTCCATCTAGAATATTGCCGTTGCGCTGATCCCGTTTCCCCCCTTCAGCGTCGGCACTGGCAAGCCCACCGGTTTCGACGGGAACCTCAAACCAGAAGGTCGAGCCGACGCCGACCTCGCTTGCGACACCCACCACGCCGCCGGAACTTTCGATAATGCGTTTGCAGATCGCAAGCCCAAGCCCCGTACCCTGCGCAGCGGCAGTCAAGGAATTGGAAACTTGCGAGAAGTCCTTGAACAAGTCCTTTTTGCCATCCTCGGAAATGCCAATGCCAACATCTTCGACCTCAACCCTCAGCAGACAGCCAACCGGATGTTGCGAAGCGGCAGCACGGATATGGATCGGCCCGTCGGTAGAATAGCGTAAAGCATTGGTCACAAGGTTTGAAATGACTTGCCGGATACGCGTTGCATCGCCCAGAAAAATATGTGGCACGTCGCGGGACACTTCGATGTTCAGGTTGCGATGCCGTGTCGCTTCGTTACTACCGGCCAACGCGCAGACACTTTCAATCAATGCGCGAATATCGACGTTCTCTTTCTCTAGTATGAAAACACCCGCTTCCATCTTCGAAAAATCAAGAACGTCATTCACGATCCGCCCCAGACTGGTGCCCGCCGTGGCCGCGAATTTAAGGAGTTCTTTCTTGTCAGGGTCCGTTTCGTCCATCTCCAACAGGTCGATCATTCCCAACATACCGCCGAGGGGGGTGCGTATTTCATGGCTCATGGTGGCCAGAAAACGGCTCTTGGCCCGGCCCGCAAGCTCGGCCTGTTTCAGCGCCTCCTCCAACTCCTCGGTGCGAACCCGTACCGCTTTTTCCAATTCGGATGAATAGGCGCTAAGCCTTTCATTTGCCAAATAAAGCTCACGACTTTTCTGCTCTAGCAATTTCTCCGCTTCGGCACGGGCGGCTTGTTCGCGCTGATAGCGACGCCGGGATACTTCAGTTTTTGCGGGTAAAGCTTCATCGTGCATTTTAACATCAGACCTTCAATGATCGCTTTATTCACTTTTCCAAACGAATATCAAAATCTGTCGCATTCTCTTGGTGCGGCACAGGGCAACGATCAACCTGCGCTTTTTGATCGTATCGCTCTAGGCAAGCCTCAACCATACCGTGGCAAAATTCCACCAATGGTCGTGGCGAAGAATAAGTGAGCTTTAGTCGATCATCGCTAAGACGGTCTGTGGCAAACTCGGGAAGCTCTGCATCTGGGTATAGTTTTTTAACCTCAACATGAATTTCGCCATCCACCGCTTCGAGCAGTGAAAAACTGTCGTTCTTACCCTCAAAAAACTCTGCGTAATTTTCGACAAAATGGTTCATCATCCAGTGACCGAACATGCGCTGAAGCTTCTCTGCGCTGATGCCCGAATGCTCACTAAATGCGACGACGATCTTAATAAGCTCTGAGCAGGGGTAATTTCCTACGGTCGTAAACGCGCCGCCATTCTCAAGGTCGGCGCTTTCCAAAACCTCATCGACAACATCCTCGCCGAAAGCCTCCTCGGCCATGTTGACCAGTTCTACGAAAATCGTACCCTTCATCGCGTCTCGCTCCCTTTCACTCTTGGCTACGACCACTCACAGCCGATTGTTTTCGGTGTCACCACCATTCCTCAAACCGCCACCCCTACCACCTCAGCGGGTGGCCCCCACAGTCTGTGGACTCCGGCGCATTATCGCAAGCATTCTATCTCTTTACCTCCCAAACCTCTTAAAAGGTTAGCGAAATAAGGCTTTTTTCACAATTTACTGCGATTCCTGCCAACTAAATGACAAAGTTCTGCTATCTATATGAATCAATGTGCGAGAACCAAAAGCTGGAGGAACAGACACGCGATGGTAGAACGGCTTAAGATCATCGTCGCAGAAGATAATCTGGTTCAACGGCTATACTTATCCAAACTGATAGAAAGTCTGGGGTACGAGGCGATCCCCGTTGATGATGGTCAAGCAGCGATACAAGAACTGCGCAGATCAAGGATTCAAATCGTTATCAGCGACTATCAAATGCCCAATATGGACGGGATACAGCTGACCAAAGCGGTACGCGCGCTTGATTTGGACCATTACGTTTACATCATCATGATCACCGGTAGTGAGAATGACGAGCTGCGCACCGAGGCGCTTGACGCCGGGGTTGACGACTTTCTCAACAAAACGCGCAGCCCCGTCATGCTGAACGCCCGTATTCGTGCGGCGACACGGTTGATCCAACACGCGGATGAACTTGCGGAACGAACACGGATTTTGAAAGAAACCAACGACCGCATTCAAGAAGATCTGCGCGCCGCAGCAGCAGCCCAGCGACAGCTTTTACCCGACTTTAAGGAAGAGATGTCTGGCTTTGATATTTCTTCGGCCTTTGTCCCCTCGTCTTTCGTTTCAGGCGATATGTTTGGCTGCTTTCCTTTGAACGAGGATACGCTGGGGTTTTACATGATCGATGTGTCGGGGCATGGCGTTCATGCCTCGCTGTTGTCCGTCGCACTGGGTTATCTGATCACGCCGGAGTTTTTCCGAACATTCGCTCTGCAAGACGGGCAGCCCTTTGACCCAGCAGCCTTGGTCGCCAATCTTAACGACCGGTTCTACAGCTCTGACAACGACGAATATTTCACAATGTTCTGTGGCGTTATTGATACAGCAAGCGGTGATTTGACCTATTGCCAGGCTGCCTACCCTTCGCCCTATTACGTCGATGATGAAGGCGCTGTCGACATGGTGGGGGATGGGGGGTTCCCCGTCGCGCTGCTGCCAAGCATGACCTATGAAAACAATTCAATTCACCTCGCTCAAGGTAGCACATTGGTGGTGTGCTCTGATGCGGTCACCGAGGCCGAGAACGAGAAGAACGCACCCTTCGGGCTTAATCGTCTCAAGCGAATGGTTGGGACAATGCCATATGTCGGCGCAAAGCAAATGCCAGAGACGATCGTGCAATCATTGACCGATTGGCGCGGCGGGAACACACTGGAAGATGACCTGACCGTCGTCGCCCTTAAGAGGAACTGAGAATGATCCATACGACCCAACATGACGACTCCATCACTGTCGTACGCCCCGGCGTAGAGCGCCTGACAGCGCAGAATGCGACCGGGTTCAAGAACGAGGTCGTCGAACTGATCGATCAGGGCAACAGCCAGATCATCGTCGATTTTTCGCAGGTATCTTTTCTGGATTCTTCCGGTTTGGGCGCGCTGGTCGGTGTCTTAAAAAAGATCGGGCACCGCGGCGACCTACTGATCGCGGATCTTAACAGCGATGTGGAGCAGATGTTCCGTATCTGCCGCATGGATCGGGTGCTGCCCATTCACCGAAACGTCGATGCAGCGCTCCAGTCGCTGCGAGAGCGCCAGTGAACAGCCAAAGCTACACGATGTCCAACGCCCTAGAGGCGGTGGACCCGATGGTCCAGCGCCTGAGCGCTGCGGTCGAGCCGTCATTGTCCGATCCGACACGGTTCAAATTCGAGCTTTGCATCTCTGAGGCTCTGAACAACCTCGTGGCCCACGCCCGACCAAAAGCATCCGCAGCTGAGATCAATATTAACCTAAGGGTCAAGCCCGCTGCCATTCTGATAGAGATATTTGACCCTGCTGGCGCAGAGCCTTTCGATCTGCGCGAAAAGGCCACCGACTTGGCGCAGGTTGACGAAATGGCCGAAGGCGGCCGCGGGCTTGGCCTGATCATGGAATTCGCGAATGAGGTCGAATACGGCCAATCTGATTTCGGCTACAGCCTACTGTTAAAGTTCTGGGATATTGAACCCAATCATACCACCATGCCCCCCGCAGAAGGAGCGTGCGAATGAGGCACCCCATGTCATTTAAATTCGTTAATTGCATTGCAGCAGCTTTTGTCGCCTTGGCCACTGCGCCGCTGGTACATGCCCAAGACACGCCAGAAGCCACGCCCAAGGCAGAAGCAGGGGCCGAAAAGGTTACGATCGGCAATATAATCGTCGAAGGCACACCCTACGACAGTATGACGATCCGCTCTTCCGCGCCCTTGATTATCGATTTCAATGGCGATGGGAATATGCGGAAAGAATGCAATCGCGGCGCAAGATTTGATGATGAAACGCATTTTGGCCGCAATGGACAGCTAACCGACCGCGAATACGCAATGGCGCAGACAGCTTGGTCATATTTCGAAAAGCGCTTCCAGCCTGACACGGGTTTGGTCAACGCCGTAGGGGCCTATCCGTCCACCACCTTGTGGGACACTGCCTCCTATATCAGCGCCTTGGTCTCCGCGTATGAGCTTTGCGTCATCGACAAACGGGATTTTGACACCCGCGCAACCAAACTGCTCAATACGCTGCGCAATCTTGACCTGTACCAAGGGGAAGCCCCCAACAAGGTTTACAACGCCAAGACCGGGGAGAAGGTGAACTACGCGAATGAGGCGGGCGAAGTGGGCATGTCCGCGCTTGATATCGGCCGTATGTTGGTCTGGCTGCGCATCTTGAAAGAGCGCCACCCCCATCTGGCAAACAGTGTCGACAACGTTCCGATGCGGTGGAATTTTTGCAATCTTATCAACGAGGATGGCCGGATGTTCGGGTCATTCAAACGCGGTGATGGTTCCACCCGTTATGTCCAAGAGGGGCGTTTGGGCTATGAAGAATACGCTGCCAAAGGGTTTGCGCTTTGGGGTTTCGATGTCGATCGCGCCCTGTCACCCGAGCCGCTGTCCTATACGACCATCTATGATGTCAAAGTGCCCTTCGACGGGCGCGATCCCCGTATTTTCAAGAACCAGAACTACGTCCTGACCGAGGGCTATATTCTGGACGGTCTGGAACTGGGGTGGGACATCCCTTCCGACACAGATGGTGACGGCGAAACGGCAAGCCACGGCTGGCGCGCGGAATTCGCCAACCGCATCTATCTGGTGCAACAGCGCCGGTTCGAGCAAACGGGCATCGTGACCGCGCGTTCGGAGCATCAGGTCAACGGCAAGCCCTACTTCGTGTATGACACGATCTTCGCCGATGGTTACCCTTGGAACACGCTTGATCCTACGGGGGAGTACCAACCCGACCGCGCCGCCATTGCCGCGAAAGCCGCAATTGGCATGTGGGCACTGTGGGAAACTGAATATACCGACCTTCTATTTGAAAGCGTTGCCGATCTTTCGGAGCCCGAACTTGGGTTCTACGAGGGGCTATACGAAAACGGCAACGGCTATATCCCGCTTCAGTCGTCGAACAACAACGGCATCATCCTCGCGGCTCTTTTGTACAAGGTGCAAGGACCGATCCTGAAGAAGGCGAACAACAACACGCAGACCTGGGATATGGCGAATAACGGGACTGACCTGCGAGACAACAAATGCCACCCGAACAAGATGATCAAAGAGGTGCCCTGCTGTGCCTGCGCGAACCCCAACCGCGTCGATCCTGTGATCCCTGTAGAGGAATTCATCTATTGCCGCCCCGTCCTGACAGGCGGCGAAATCGGAGCGACCGAATGCCAACCGACCGAGCATAAGATGCTGCCGCCAAAAGTGCGTGAAGTTCTGCCGAAATCATGCCCAATCCCCGCTGCCAACCCATGAGCCAAAGCAGCAAGACAAGACTGTTGTGGTTTGACGCAAACCGGGTTTTTGCGGCGATTGGCGTTGTGCTGATCCACTCCTCCACGGATTTTTCGGGGCAGCCATTTGCCGATGCAGAACCCGCAGCGCGCCTTATTCCGGTGTTCCTGCGATCAATCGGCGAATTCTCGGGCTCCGAGATGTTCTTTATGTTTTCGCTTTTCCTGATGGCAATGCGGGTCGATAGAAAGATGCCGGGCTACGGGACGGCAATCGGGCAGCAAGCCAAACGGCTGCTGGTGCCTTTCGTCTTTTGGACATTCTTCTATGTGTTCTTCCGTTTGGCGAAGGCAGAGGCGTTTGGCTACACGCCCTATATCTGGGATCAGATCACCGATCTGAAGAACTGGGCGGGCTATCTCATCTTGGGCAAGTCCCAGTACCACATGCACTTTTTGCCTACGCTCTTTGCCCTGTTCTTGTTCTATCCGGTGATGCGGGTCGCAATGCGTTATCCCATGTTCGGCTTCGCGGTGCTGGTGACCATAGGCGTCATGAACAGCGCGCAGGCGTTTATCTGGGGCACCGGGATTGATCCCTTTTTCCGCGACTACATCATTCGTGCGCTGAAAATATTCGGCTATGTCGGATACGGGTTGGCCGCCTTCGCGATCTATGGCCTGTGGAAGGACGGCATTCCCAGAGGCGAATCTCGTCTGATCCGGCGCGCTGCGTTCTATTTCGCGGGCTTGGCCTATATCGCGACCCTGCCCTTTTTTGCCATCGCCTATGAAACCGGCGGTTGGGGCATCAGAAGCGGCTGGGACTTTTACGGGCATTTCTTGATGCCTGTCTTTGTATTTTTTGTCTTTCTTGGCGGGCAGTTCCTGCCGTGGTCAAAGCAATGGTCGTTCTTCGCGAGGTTCAGTTTTGGGGTGTATCTTGTGCATCCATTTGTCATCGACCTCTTTGATATCTTCGTGTTCAAAACGGGTCTGTCCCAGATGATGCAACCTTGGCTGCTTGTCCTGTCCCGCTACACGGTGGCGCTGCCGCTGTCTTTCGCGGTGGCCTATGGGCTTTCCAAAGGGGCCATGGTGGCATGGACGATCGGCCTTGGCCCGCTGCCTTGGGAACGGCGCAAGGCCAAGCCATTGGCTGGTGCATAGAATGGACGATTATTTCCTCAAGTTTGAAGACCGCCAGCCGGAGCCGCCGCTACCCTATTCGCCACTGCGTGAAATGCTCTGGCAGTTCCTTGCGACAATCGCCCTGGTTGTCGGGGGCTGGTACATTTGGTGGCGGTGGGCCCATTCGCTGAACCCCGACGCCATGTGGTTTGCGCTGCCCTTGGTGCTGGCCGAAACCTGTGCATATTTCGGCATGTTGCTGTTCGTTTTCAATCTTTGGAAAGACGATCCGCTCAAGATCGAAAGCCCCCCGGCAGTTCTGTCGGATGTCGTCGATGGCCATCCCGAAGGGGACCGGCCAATCTCGGTCGATGTGATGTTTGCCACCTATGACGAAGACCCCGAGCTGGTGCGGCTCGGGATCCTTGATGCAAAGCAAATGACCTACCCCCACCCGATCGACATACGCATCCATATTCTTGACGATGGCCGCCGCCCCGAAATGCGCGTCGTCACCGAAGCGGAGGGGGCAAACTACATCACCCGCAGCACGAACGAAGGTTTCAAAGCTGGCAATCTCCGCAACGCGATGGAACAGACCTCGGGCGATTTCATGGTGATCTGCGACGCGGACACCCGCCCTTTCCCGACGTTCCTCGAACATACGATGGGCTATTTCCGGGACAAGAAAATGGCCTGGGTTCAAACGCCACAGTGGTTCTACGACCTGCCCGCCGGAGAGCATCTGACCGACAAACTGCAGCGCCGCTTCGGTCGGTTTGGCGACAAGATCGGCCGCGCGGTCGAGCGGGCGATTGGGCCTGTGGTTTACGGTGCGGATCCCTTCGTCAACGACCCCAAGATGTTTTACGACATCATCCTGCGGCGTCGGAATTGGGTGAATGCCGCCTTCTGTTGCGGGGCCGGTTCTATCCATCGCCGCGAGGCGGTGATGGAGGCCGCCTTGCGCAGTTTCGGCGACAAGGTCGAACAGCGGTCTTTCGCAGTCGAAGAGAATATCACCGTCTCCAGCAAGGAGCGCGAGATTGCCCAGGATTTGATGGCAGCCATCCGCACGGAATCCGCCGCAACAGAGGTTCTGACGCCCTATCGGTTCCACGTCTCCGAAGACATCTACACGTCGATTGTCCTGCATTCGGATAGCGAACGCGGCTGGAAGTCAAAGCAGCATCCGATGGTCGAAAGCAAGATGCTGTCGCCCCAGGACCTGCTGACATGGACCGTGCAACGCTTTAAATATGCGGGCGGCAGCTTGGATATTCTCAAGAACGACAATCCGCTGTTTCGCCGTGGCCTGTCGATCGGCCAGCGGCTTATGTATGGCACCACATTCTATTCCTATCTGGCGCCGTTGTGGAACATTGTCTTTCTCTTTGCCCCAGTCGTGTATCTCTTTACCGGTGCTTCGCCCGTTTCTGCCTACTCGGACGAGTTCTTTTTCCGCCTGATCCCCTTCCTCGTCACGCTAGAACTCGCAATCATGGTCGGCACCTGGGGGATTGCGGGTTATGCCGCCAAAAGCAGCTACCTCGCCTTTTTTCCGCTGGGCATGAAAGCGCTACTGGCTGTCGCCAAGGGAGAGAAAATCTCTTTCAAGGTGACCCCAAAAACCCGACAAACAGGAAATTTTCTTGAGCTTGTTCGCCCGCAAATGGCCGTGATCATCTTTACCGCCATTGGTGCCCTTTGGGGCATCGGCGCCTTGATCTATGGCGGCACTGGGCATTCTGCTGGTGGTGTTGTGGCGAATATTCTTTGGGGTCTTAATAACTGCTTGGCCATGGCCGGAATGATCCGCGCAGCCCTATGGCAACCCGAACAAACCCAAGAGGAGCCGAACGCATGAGCTTTCGTTCTAATCTGATAAAGGCTCGCAGCCATATTACATTCCTCATGGCATTGGGCCTTGGGCTGGCGCTCGTTGTAACCCTCGAAAATACCATTGATAAGCGCGCGACAGACAGCACAGAGCCAACGGAGCCTTCTGCCGTGAAAAATCAATCCCACCTTGCCGCTTTCGAAACCGTTGAGCCATTACCGCTAGCGATCACTGGCGAGGCCACCGAAGATGACCTTGAATATGCCCGGATCGCTTGGCGCTACTTTGAGAATAACACCCACGAGACGACGGGGTTGGTGAACTCTGCCGATAAATACCCCTCCACGACCATGTGGGAAACCGGGTCTTACTTCATCGCTGTCATATCTGCCGAGCTGCTCGGTTTGATTGAGCCTGAAGAAGCGGAAGCCCGCATATCACTGGCTGTAGAAACCCTCAGCGCCTTGCGTTTGTTCGACGATATCCTGCCCAACAAGGCCTATAACGTCCAAACTGCCGAACTGGTTGACTACGGCAATCGCCCGGTCGAGCGGGGGCTGGGTTGGTCGGCCCTAGACATCGCGCGCATGGTCGGCGCGCTTGGGCAGGTCGCAAACCGCTATCCCGAACTGGCACCCGATGTCACCGCCTTGCTCGATAAATGGGACCTTACCCAAATGGTCGAAGACGGGCGGCTGATTGGAGGCAATATCGCCGATGACAACCTGCGCCGCGATCAGGAAGGGCGGGTCGGCTACGAACAATATGCCGCGAAAGCCATGATGCTTTTCGGTTATGATATGGTAAATGCCTACCGTGCCGAAGATCACTTGATGGTGAAAGACGTGCTGGGCCAGCCCATCCCCGTCGATACGCGGCTGCATCGCAACGTCACCCCCGCCTTCACCGTCAGCGAGCCCTATATCTTTGACGGCTTGGAATTCGGCTTCGATGCCCGCTCGCACCGGTTCGCGACCGCCATCTATAAGGCCCAGGAGGCCCGCTATCGTGAGACTGGCATACTTACCGCCGTGAGCGAGTCGCATTTGGACGAAGCGCCCTATTTCGCCTACGCCTCGGTCTGGGGCGGCGGCGCCCCTTGGGCGGTGATGACCTTCAAAGGGGAGCGTCTGGACAGCAAACGCACCATCACCACCAAGGTATCCTTTGCGATGGATGCCCTGTTTGGCACGGACTACACCCGCGAATTGATTGCCGCGATTGCGCCGCTCGCGGATATGGAACGGGGTTGGCCCGAAGGCATCTACGAAGAAGACGGTTCGACCAACGTATCGATCACCACGAATACGAATGCGACGATTCTCGCCGCCCTCGCCTTTCGGGTTCACGGCCCTCTGATCCACGCGGCCCCGTGAACAGGGCCGCCTTGCACCTCCTGCTCGCGCTTTGCGCACCGGCGGCCATGGCCGATACGGCGCCCTGCGTCTCGTCCACCTTCGATACGCCATTTCCCAGCGCCATCGACGTGGTCACCCGCCATGCCGATGTCCCTTCCCCCCAGTTTCCCGGCCTTTGGCAGGAAGGTACAATCAGGGGGTTTCTCTATGCGATGTATGCGAACGGCGAAGGCTATTTGAAACCCAGCAGGGAGCGCGCAGGCTGGGAGATCACCTTTGCCTGCCCGGACCAAGCCCAAGAGTGTGCGACCAATACCAATGGCAGCCCGCCAGCAGAGGCTTTCGCAATCACCAACCGCCTGACCTCCTGCCTGCGTGGCGAAGTGCTAACCGTCAGTGAGCCCGAGCCCGAACCACCACAAGCCGCGCCCGCCATCGACAACACCGACCCGGAACCGGAGGCCGAGAGCCCTTCCCCTTGCAGTGCTGAGGAAATTCAGGGCGAAACCGAAGGCATGACACTTCAGATGTTGCTTGTAGAAGCGGGGGCTGATCCGGGCCCGATAGACGGTTTCGTAGGGAATAAGACGCGCAGAGCGCTGAATGAAGTTCTGGATAGCGCTGCGGATGAGATGCCGCTTACGAACGCTATCCGTGCTGTACGATCGGCTTTGTGTCTGGAGGCGGCTGAGTAAGTGGCACTTGGCGGGAGCCTCGATCTTAGCCTTTAACAATGCCGGTTTTGCACTGTATCCTGCGGCGCCTTCTGGCATGTCAGGATGTAAGAGCCTTTTGGCATGTCAGGATGTAAGAGTCTGTCTCGCGCGAAATAGAGACGATTCTTCTGCGCGTTTCAACATGCTCATACCGCTTCGGGATTCGCCGCATGAGATACCAAGTCTCGCCGCGCAGGGTCAGCTTTAAGGCTTTGGGCATGGCGGCTTCTATATGCAAGAGCAGCCACTATACCCGAATGTCACGCAAATAGTCATGCAATCAAAAGCCGCTGGCTCTCGTTATTCACTATTTCCGTCCCAGATCAATCACCTACTGAAAGGCTTTTGGAGAAGTGGCGGACCGAGGAGGATTCGAACCCCCGACCCCCTGATTCGTAGTCAGGTACTCTATCCAGCTGAGCTATCGGTCCACTAAGCGGGGGTTTAGTCTTACCCCCGGAGAGTTGCAAGCCCTCGTTTTGAGGAAATGCAATTTTCTTCGAAAGTTTATAAAGTGCCGTCGCCCTTGGGCAGGGTAATGTCAAAAACCGTGCCTTCGGGCCCAGTGCTGCGCAGCGCCAAAGTGCCGCCATGGCCGCGCACCAGTTCCGACGCGATAACCAAACCCAGCCCCGATCCGCCCTTGCGCGCACCGCCCTGAAACGCCGTAAACAGATGTTCGCGCGCTTTGGGCGGCAGGCCCGGGCCGGTATCGCTGACTGTGATGCACCAGGCCCCTGCCCCATCTTCGGCACGCAGATGCACCTCACCCGGCTTGCCGGTGGCTATGATCGCCTGACGGGCGTTGCGCATCAGGTTAGCCAGCACGCGGTACATCTGTTCAGGGTCCGCACGCACAGTCAGATGGGCAGGAATGTCGGCAGCAAAGCTGATCTCGCTTTCGGGATCGGCAAGGCGTTCGCCATCAATCACCTCTTCTACCAGTTCATCCAGCGCCATAAGGGTCAGCGTCGGCCCCGGCTCTTCGGCCTTGCCGAAAGCCAGCGTCGATTCGCACAGATGAACCGCGCGGGTGATCGAACCAACCAGTTTTGGCGCCATGCGCTTGACGGTAGGGTCTTCTGACATCTCAATGCGGTCGGTGAACAGCTGCGCCGAGGTTAGGATATTGCGCAGGTCATGGCTGATCTTGCTCACCGCGCTGCCAAGTTGGGCCAATCGCTCTTTCTGTTTCAGCGCCTGCGTCAGGTCTGTTTGCAGCTTTTTCAGCGCCTCTTCGGCCTCGCGCAGCTCGGTCACGCTGGAGGATGGCTCAAAGATTCGGCGCGCATCTTCGGGCGCGGCGGCATAGCGCTGCATATGGCCCGCCACCCGCTTGATCGGCTTTAGCAACAAGGCACGCATGGCAAAAAACAAAAGCACCGCCGTAATAACCGAGATCACCGCCGACAACATCAGGATCCGAATCCCGTAGTCGAGCATGGCGACACGCATCGGCGCGGTTTCCATCGTTACTTCGATCAACAACCCCGCCTCGCGCACGGGTGCACCGATCACCCGCACAACTTCATTGCCGGGCCGGAACAGCCGCAGCATCGCGTCGCGGATCAGCACCATCGCAGTGGCATCACGCAGGTCATAGGTTTGCGACACGGTGCGCGGCATGGGAGAGGCCAACATCAGCTGCCGCGCCTCATCCCGGCGCAAGACGACGTTGAAAACTTCGGCGTTGCGCAGCAGCTCCTCTTCCAGCTCCGGGTCGAGCATGTCGTCAGCCAGCAGCGCCAATGACGCAATCTGCGCCCTTTCCAACCGCGTCAGCATATATTCCTCGCGGAATCGCGCGATCGAAGGAACAAAGATCAGCACTTCGGCCAGCATCACAAAGATGGTGGTGAGGATCAGCAGACGGCCAGAAAGCGAGTGGATCATAAGCTATCTCAAGCCAGCAAGCGCTGCACAGCCCGCACGACCGTCTTGACCAGCGCGCTTTCAAACAGGCGCGGGCTGAAATAGGCACCCGCAGCGCGTTTGTTAATCTCCGAGATCGTGGGGTAAGGGGCGACCATAGCCGCAATTTGGCTCATCTTCATGCTATTGACCAGCGCCAGCGACCACAAAGAAATCAATTCACCCGCTTGATGGCCCACGATACTGGCACCAACTGGGCGACCTTTAACCACCATAACCTTAATAAAACCTTTCGTCTGACGCTCGGCGATGGCGCGGTCGTTGTGGTTAT
Source organism: Sulfitobacter sp. DSM 110093 (assembly GCF_022788715.1). Classification (NCBI taxonomy): domain Bacteria; kingdom Pseudomonadati; phylum Pseudomonadota; class Alphaproteobacteria; order Rhodobacterales; family Roseobacteraceae; genus Sulfitobacter; species Sulfitobacter sp. DSM 110093. Next base: position 617,654 of record NZ_CP085167.1, on the reverse strand, counting down.
AGTGAAAACGCACAACCTCCAGCTTATCCCCATGTTCCCCATGCGCCTGCGCCTCGGTCAGCCCAACCTGTGCCAGTTCCGGCGCGGCATAGGTGACCCAAGGGATATGATTCAGCTTGGTCTTGCTCGGCAGGCCAAACAGGATCGAGCGGATCACCACCCCGGCGTGATAGCCTGCCACATGGGTGAATTGCAGACCGCCCGCCACGTCGCCAATGGCATAGACGCGGCGGTTGCTGCTGCGCAGGCTGTCGTCCACCTTGATGCCCGCCTTGGTGGTCTCCACCCCCGCTTTATCGAGGTCCAGCCGGTCGATATTGCTCTTGCGGCCCACGGCCATCAGCAGATGCGAGCCATTGATCACCCGGCCATCCTTGGTTTCAACCGTGATCGCGCCCGCCGCGCCGCTGATTTTGGCGGCATCACTGCCCTCTTCGAAGACCACACCTTCGTCGCGCATGGTTTGCAAAACAACTTCGGCCAGCTCTGGATCATCCTTGCCAAGCGCACGACTGCCTTCGATCACCGTAACCTTGCAGCCCATCCGCACATGGGCCTGCGCCATTTCAATGCCGATAGGCCCGCCACCGATGATGATCAAATGCTCCGGCTTCTCCCGTAGCTCAAAGAGGGTTTCGTTGGTCTCATAGGGCACATCCTTCAGCCCCGTGATCGGCGGCACCAGAGGGGATGACCCTGCGGCCACAACAATGCGCCGCGCGGTGATAATCGTATCGCCTGCCTGCACTTCTTTATCGGAAATGAAACGCCCGTATTCACGGATCACCCGCACGCCCAAGCCTTCAAAGCGCTCAACCGAATCGACCGGCGCGATTTGCGAGATGACATCGGCCACGTGATCCTTGGCCGCCGCGTAATCCACCGTACCGGCGGCATTTTCGACCCCGTACAGCGCGCTGTGTTGCTGGGCATGGGCGGTCTTGCCACTTTTGATCAGAGCTTTTGAGGGCACGCAGCCATAGTTCAGGCAATCGCCACCCATCTTGTGCCCTTCCAGCAGCGTCACATCCGCGCCCATCTGCACGGCCCCCGCTGCCACCGACAACCCGCCAGAGCCTGCGCCGATGATCAGAACGTCGGTCTTGATACGGTTGGTCATTTCAGCAGATCCTTTTTGCCGGTAAATGTCTTGATCGCCACAGGCAGCAGCGACAGAACGCAAAGGCCCAGAATGGGCAGCAAAATATGGGGCTCAAAGATGATCCCGAGGTCCGGCGTCTCGCCTCGGGCAAAGACTGCACCTAGCCCCGCCCCGACAGAGGTAAAGACCAGCGCCCCCGGCATGATGCCGAAAAACGTTGAGATCGCGAAGCGAAACAGCGGCACGCCGAGGAAGGCCGGCACCAGATTCGCAACAAAGAACGGCACCACCGGCACGAGCCGGATAAAGAAGAGCATTGACCACTGGTTCTCGTCGATCCCCGCCTTGATCTTGCGCACCACCCCTTCAGAGGCATCCATCCGCTCTTTCAGCCGGTCGCCCAGACCCCATTGCGCGGCTAGAAAGATCACGATCGCGCCAATTGTCGCGCCACCCACATTATAAAGAACACCCGGAAACAGCCCAAACAAGAACCCACCCGTCAGCGTCGCCACCGTGGCACCGGGCAACGAAAAGGCCACGATCACCACATAGGCGGCGACAAAGGCCAGCGCGGTCAGCAGATAGTTGCTGTCACGAAAGGCGATAAGCGCCTCGCGATTCTCACGCAGGGCGTCGAAACTCAGGTAATCACGCAGGGTAAACGCGCCGATGGCGGCAACAGCCACGATCACCGCGAGGGGCAGATAACGCATTAGCGTTGGTTTACTTTGGTCATTGGGGCTCATGTCATCACTTCCATTGGGCCTGCATCAGACCATCTGTGTTTCTATAATGATGGCGTGCCGCGACCCGCACGAACAGGCTCCTCACGCGTGGTTGATAGGACTTGTGCGCAAAGGGCCGATTTTGCAGGGTACGGGGGCAAACTGAAACAATCTGGCCCCTACGGACCGGCATTTTGTTGCAAAGCGCGGTTTTTCCCTGTCAGGGGGTTTGACTTGCGCGCCCTCCCGCTTTAGAGGACGGGCTTGAATTGACGCTGGCCGCGGTGGAACCCTCTAAGTGATTCCGTGCCCAGCCAGCTTTAAATGGAGACGGAGCGATGAAACGCACCTTTCAACCCTCGAACCTCGTGCGCAAGCGGCGCCATGGTTTCCGCGCGCGTATGGCCACCAAAGCCGGTCGTAAGATCATCAACGCACGCCGCGCACAGGGCCGGAAATCGCTGAGCGCGTAAGCGCTTTCGATCTTCGGAACCAGAATATGACACCGCCGGAGGCACCCTTGAATGGCATTTGCGCCACAAAAGGGAACCCTGCCCCGGCGGTTTCTCTGCGTTTGGAAACCCTGACCAAACGGGCGGATTTCCAGCGTGCAAGCCGCGCCAAACGTGTGGCGACCCCGGGATTCATCCTGCAAATGCGACCCCGCCGGGAGGAAGAGCCCAGCGCGGCGCCCATTCGTGTGGGATTTACCTGCTCGAAAAAGGTTGGCAACGCCGTTGCCCGCAACCGCGCCAAACGTCGTTTGCGTGAAATCGCCCGGCTGACCCTGCCGCAGGCGGGCCAAGCGGGCATGGATTATGTCTTTGTCGGGCGCCGCGAGGCGACCGCAGCCCTGCCCTTCGATCAGTTGCTGACCGATCTCACCCGTGCGCTTGGCATCCTGCACGGGGCGCGCAAATGACCCCCTTGGCGACTTTGCTAGCGCTGCCAGTTCGTGGCTACCGGCTGATTTTCAGCCCTTGGGTTGGCTACAATTGTCGCTACCACCCCACCTGCAGCGCTTATGCATTGGAAGCCTTGCAAAAACATGGCGGGTTGCGTGGCGGATGGATGGCCGCGCGGCGCATCGCCCGCTGTCATCCATGGGGCCGCAGCGGGATCGACAACGTTCCAGACTAGCGCCGCGCTTGCGACAGAGGGGCAAAATGCCCTAGGTGAAGCAGAGCAGATAGCGAAAGACCGATGATGCTGGACCAAACCAACGAGATTCACCCCCTCTTTGCCGGTGCTCCGCAAAGCACCGAATTCAAGAAGCTGCGCAAGCGTATCGTCCGTATGACCCGCGAGGCGATCGACCAATACGGCATGGTGGAGCCGACTGCCGAGGGCGCGCCGAGGCCCAAATGGCTGGTCTGCCTTTCCGGCGGAAAAGACAGCTATACCTTGCTCGCGGTCCTGCATGAATTGCAATGGCGCGGCCTGCTGCCTGTCGATCTTTTGGCCTGCAATCTTGACCAAGGCCAACCAAATTTCCCCGCGACCGTGCTGCCTGAATTCCTCGAAAAGATGGGGGTGCCGCACCGAATTGAATACCAAGACACCTATTCGATCGTGATGGACAAGATCCCCGCCGGGCGGACTTTTTGCGCCCTCTGCAGCCGCCTGCGCCGCGGCAACCTCTACCGGATCGCGCGGGAGGAGGGCTGCTCTGCCGTGGTGTTAGGGCATCACCGGGATGACATTCTAGAAACCTTTTTCATGAATCTCTTTCACGGCGGGAGGCTGGCAACGATGCCCCCCAAACTGGTTAACGAGGAAGGTGACTTGTTCCTCTACCGCCCCCTAGCCCATGTGGCAGAAAACGATTGCGAACGCTTTGCCACAGCGATGAATTACCCGATCATTCCATGCGATCTCTGTGGGTCTCAAGACGGGCTACAGCGTCAGCAGGTAAAGGCGATTCTCGATGGCTGGGAGACTAATAGCCCCGGCCGACGGCAGGTGATGTTCCGGGCCCTGATGAATGCCCGCCCCTCGCATCTTCTGGATCCAAATCTCTTCGACTTTGCGGGGCTGATGCGGAACGTTGAGGGTACGAAGCAAGAACAATTTTAGATAAGAATCCACAAGAAACTGCTCTCTGTTAACCCACGGCACACCCCAAAGGCGATATTCCACTTTCGAAGGCGCAGACATTGCGTACATAAGATAGGGATATCGCGATGGCACTTTACCAGCGTTCTGGGCTAACGCAGCTGCGCCAATCGTTTGCCGCTTTGCTCAGCGGACAGGCGGCTCTGGCTTTCCTTCCTGCACTGTCATTGCTTGCGTTTTGGCTTGGCGGTGAAATTGCGTTGATCACGACCTCCGCCGCGCTGCCGCTTCTATACCTTGCAGGACAGCGTTTCGGTAGGGGGCTAATGTTGCCCCGGGATGCGGTCAGCGGCATACTTCAGCGCCGCACTTTTGAAGAACAGACCGAACAAGTCTTTCAGCGCGCCCAATCACTGGGGCGATTGTCAGCGACGTTTTTCATCGCACTTGAGGAATTCGATCAGCTTATCGAACGTTACGGTCATGCAGCTGCCGACACCATTGTCCGACAAAGCGGCCAACGTCTGGTTAGCGTCCTACGGGATGACGACAATATCGGCAAAATGGGAGAGGCACGTTTTGCGATCTGCATGGCCCCAGTCCGCCAGCTTGATCTGGAGCTTTGCATCCAGCTCGCTGGAAGGGTTCAGACAGCATTGGAGGAGCCTATCTCTGTCGACGGCGTGACCGTTTATCTAACCGCCTCGGTTGGCTTTTGCCTCAACACCCGCGCCCCGGGTCCCGATGGCGCCGCATGGCTTGCTGCTGCAGCCACCGCCCTGCGTATTGCGCAACAACACGGACCTTCTTCCATACGTGCCTTCTCTGATCAGATGCGGCGCGAAACCGAAAACCGCGCAGAACTGCGCGAGGACGTCTTGATCGCCTTGGATGGCGGCCAAATTCAGCCTTGGTTCCAGCCGCAAATCTCAACCGACACAGGCCAAATTACCGGGTTTGAAGCCTTGGCACGCTGGAACCACCCGGTGCGCGGCATGATCCCCCCTTCGGATTTCCTACCCGCGATCGAAGAAGCCGGCCTTCTAGAACGATTGGCCGAGGTGATGATGTACCATTCCTTCGCCGCGCTCAAAGCCTGGGACAGCGCCGGCACAGAGGTGCCGCAGATTGGCGTGAACTTCGCAGGGGGCGAACTTGCCAACCCCCGGCTGGTCGACAAAATAACTTGGGAACTAGACCGTTTTGATCTGAGCCCAGAAAGACTTGCTGTCGAAGTTCTTGAGACTGTCGTCGCATCTACCCCCGACGATGTGATCACGCGAAATATCAATGCCTTGGGCAAGCTGGGCTGCCGTATTGACCTTGATGACTTCGGCACTGGCAATGCCTCCATCGCCTCAATCCGCCGTTTTTCGGTCAGTCGGATCAAAATTGATCGGTCGTTCGTCATGAAAGCGGACCGAGACCCGGACCAACAGCGTATGATTGGTGCGATCCTCACCATGGCCGAAAGGCTCGGCGTCGAAACCCTTGCCGAAGGGGTGGAAACGGTGGGAGAGCATGTTTTGCTGGCGCAACTTGGCTGTGATCATGTGCAGGGATTCGGCATCGCACGCCCCATGCCGTTTGAACAAACACTCGACTGGATTGCCCGCCACAATGCAAAACTACAAGATGTTCCACGTATCATGGACGGCCGCGCAACATAGCGAGTCCATTTTGCCCAAGCATCAGCAAAAACCAACATTTAGCCGCAGCAGGCAAACGAGAAGCGCATGACAAGCCAGTAACCGTTTCACAATCCCCAAGAACTTCCCGGCTTGCGCGATGGGCCAAAGCCGCCACGCAACCAACCCCATCAACTCACCCCGGCAAAACTCCGCAAAACCCATGCCAGATGGAGCAAAACCACCCCATACGCCCCGTGATCCTACCCGATTCCGCTTGACCTTTGGCCCCGCACTCTGTTGAACCCCCGTGATATTCAAAGACATCAGGTGGCGGTCCCCATGGACGAACAGAACAAGAATCTCATCCTTGCCACGGCGCTCAGCTTTGCCGTCATCCTCGTGTGGTTCCTCTTGTTCCCGCCCCCCGAAGCTGACCCCGCGCTAGAGAACAGCGTCGAGATGACCCAAACCGAAGATGGCACCTCCGTTCCCGCCTCCACAGTAGAGACGGCTGCCGCACCCGGTGCGGATACCGGCGAAGGCGCCGCTCCCGAAGGCCGCCGCGCCGCTTTGGCCGATGCGCCTCGGGTGGAAATCGCGACCGACAAGGTCAGCGGCTCTATTTCCCTGATGGGTGGTCGGATTGACGATCTCAAGCTGAATGACTACCAAACCACTCTTGATGAAAACGCCGAAGTGGTCACCCTGCTCTCTCCCGAAGGGTCAAGCGACGCCTATTATGCTCTGCACGGCTGGGCGGCAGGCTCCGGCCTTGGCCCTGATGCAGTTCCGGGCGTGGACACGCTTTGGACCCTCAGCGAAGGTGAGGCATTGGGCGTTGACAGCCCCGTCACCCTGACATGGGACAACGGTGCCGGTCAGGTCTTTACCCGCAAAATTTCGGTTGATGATGAATATATGTTCGACATCACCCAGAGCGTAACGAACAATGGCGAAGCGCCCGTCAACCTTGCCCCGTTTGGCATGATCGCTCAGCACGGATTGCCCGAAGACCTGAAAAGCTTCTTCATCTTGCACGAAGGCGCCGTATCGATGGCCAATGGCGAGTTGTCGGAAGTTGATTGGGACGATATTGCCGAAGCTGAGGTAAACAGCACTTGGGGCCGCCCCGCCGTGGTTACCGAAGGCGTCACCGAAGGCTGGGTCGGCTTTACCGACCACTATTGGCAGGCGGTGCTGATCCCCGAAGCAGGCGAGACCTTTGAACAGGCCCTCACCTATGACCCGCGCGCAGACACCTACCGCGCCTTCACCCGCCAACCCACCCGCTCGGTCGCCGCAGGCGAAAGCATCAGCGCGTCCAGCAAATTCTTCGCCGGGGCGAAGGAGTGGGAAACACTGCAGGATTACCAATCCGCAGGCGTTGCCAAATTCATCGACAGCATCGACTGGGGCTGGTTCTTTTTCCTGACCAAGCCGATCTTTTGGCTGCTGCACAACCTGAACCAGCTGATCGGCAACATGGGCGTTGCGATTATCGGCCTGACCCTGCTGATCAAAGCGCTGCTTTTCCCACTGGCCTATAAATCCTACGTCTCCATGGCGCGGATGAAAGAGCTTCAGCCCGAGATGGAGAAGCTCAAGAAGGATGCGGGCGACGACCGTCAGAAGATGCAGCAAGGCATGATGGAGCTTTACAAGAAGAACAAGGTGAACCCCGCTGCGGGCTGTCTGCCGATCCTGATGCAGATTCCAATTTTCTTCTCGCTCTACAAAGTTATCTTCGTCACCATTGAACTGCGCCACGCGCCCTTCTTTGGCCCGTTCCAAGACCTTAGCTCACCCGATCCAACCTCGATCATGAACCTTTGGGGACTGCTGCCCTATGCCGCGCCTGAGCCTGGCTCGATGCTGGCGCTGGTGTTCATCGGCATTCTGCCGCTGCTCCTGGGTATCTCCATGTTCTTGCAGCAAAAATTGAACCCGGCACCCACCGATCCGACGCAGCAAATGATCTTTGCTTGGATGCCTTGGGTCTTCATGTTCATGCTGGGCGGCTTTGCATCTGGCCTCGTGGTTTACTGGATCGCGAACAACACGATCACCTTTACGCAGCAGTATCTGATCATGCGCAGCCAGGGGTACAAACCTGATCTTTGGGGCAACATCGCGGGCGGCTTTAAACGGACGCCCAAGGGCGGCGCGGCCGACGCAGATGCCAAACCCAAGTCGGGAAAATCGAAAAAGTGATGCAGGTCACCGCGCTCAACCGGCATCCGCTCAAGGCCCATGGCCGCGAGACGGTTGAGCGTGTGACCCTGCACGCCGGGCAATCTATGCCCTATGACCGCCTTTGGGCTGTGGCGCATGATGCCTCCAAAGCCATACCCGGCGACTGGGCGCGGTGTTTGAATTTTACGCGGGGCGCCTCCTCTCCGCAGTTGCAGGCGATTACGGCCAAGCTGGATGAAGCGAGCGAGATGCTGACCCTGCATCACCCAGAACGAGGCGAGATCACCTTTCACCCTGATCGCGACAAAGCAGCCTTCCTAGACTGGGTGGGCCCTTTGGTTGCCTCAGGCAGGGCCGCGCCGGTGGGCATCCTGCGCCTTGATGGCCGCGGCTATACCGACAGTGCCGAACCGACACTTTCGCTGAACAGCCTTGCCTCTCACGCCGCTGTCGAAGCGCTTTGCGGCAACCCGCTGCAAACCGCCCGTTGGCGCGGCAACATCTGGTTTGACGGCGCTGCCCCGTGGGATGAATTCGAATGGGTCGGGCGCGATATGAAAATCGGTGGCGCACGGTTGCATGTGTCAAAACGCATCACTCGCTGCCTTGCCACCACCGTAAACACCGACACCGGCGCACGCGACGTGGACACACTCGCGGCACTTGACCAATTGGGTCACCGCGATTTCGGTGTTACCCTGACCGTCACCAAGGGCGGAGAGATCGCCGTGGGCGACGAACTGGAGCTGATTTGATGCAAGTGAACTACACCATCGCCGAGGAGCCGGACGCGCCGAGCGCAGAAAGAGGCCGCATGCTGTTCGCCGGTGAGACGACATTCGTTAAAGGTGTCGTGGCGATGAACGGGCTGCCACCCCCAGACCGGATGGAGGTCTGCTTTGCGGGTCGCTCGAACGTCGGCAAATCGACGTTGATCAATGCGCTGACGGGGATGAAGGCGCTTGCACGGGCTTCCAATACGCCGGGCCGCACGCAGGAGATCAACTTCTTCACGGCGGGCGAAGAGCATTACCTCGTCGACCTTCCGGGCTATGGCTATGCCAATGCCCCCCTGCCCGTGGTAGAGAAGTGGCAGCGCCTGCTGAAACAATACCTCTCGGGCCGCCAGACTTTGCGCCGCGCCTTCGTACTGATCGACGCGCGCCATGGTGTCAAAAAGGTCGACAATGAAATCATGTCCCTGCTCGACAGCTCTGCCGTGACCTTTCAGGTGGTGCTGACCAAAGCCGATAAGGTCAAAGAAGCCGAGCGTGAGAAGATCCTAACGCAGGTGAAAGACGCGCTGAGCAAACACCCCGCCGCCTACCCGGAGATTGTCGTGACATCCTCGGAAAAGGGCTGGGGCATCCCGACCTTGCGTGCCATCATCGCCACGCTGGTATAACACCTCCGCCGCTATCGGCTTCCCATGGGTCAACAGATGAGAACGCAAGACATGAACCGCGACTGGATCGCCACAGCCCGCACACTCAGCCAAGCCCTGCCTTATTTGCAACGCTATGCCGATGCCACCGTGGTCATCAAGCTAGGCGGTCATGCGATGGGCAGCGATGAGGCGATGGATGAATTCGCCCGTGATGTCGCACTGATGCGCCAAGTGGGTGTGAATCCGGTGATCGTTCATGGTGGCGGACCGATGATCAACGACATGTTGGCGCGGCTGAACATCAAATCCGAATTCGTGAACGGCAAGCGCGTTACAGATGCCGCGACCATGGAAGTGGTTGAAATGGTACTGTCAGGCCTCGTCAATGCGCGGATCGTGCAGGCCATTTCCGAACAGGGCGGCCGTGCTGTGGGCGTTTCTGGCAAAGACAGCGGGCTAATCGTTTGCGATCCCGAAGACCCGGCGCTTGGTCTGGTCGGTAACCCGACGCAAGTGAACCCGCGCATCCTGCGCGATTTCGCCGACAAGGGGATCATCCCCGTCATCGCACCGCTTGGCATGGGCCATGGCGGTGAGACCTATAATATCAACGGCGACACTGCCGCCGGGGCTATTGCCGGCGCATTGAAGGCTGATCGCCTGCTGCTGCTTACTGATGTGGCAGGCGTTAAGGATGGCTCGGGCGAGGTGGTCACCGACCTTACGGCAAGCCAGATCAATGAAATGATCGCTGATGGCACCATTGCAGGCGGAATGATCCCCAAAGTGCAGACCGCGCTTGATGCACTAGAAGGCGGCGTACGTGCGGCTGTGGTTCTCGATGGGCGCGCACCCAATGCCTGCTTGCTGGAACTCTTCACCGAACATGGCGCAGGCAGCATTATTCGCAAGGGGTAAAACCCTTGCCCCCTGCCCCTGCTTCACGCCTATGATGGGCCAAGCAGTGAAAGGAATGACATGCGCCGCCTGATCCTAATGCGACATGCGAAATCTGACTGGTCCCATGGCACCAGCGACCACGGCCGCCCGCTGAACAAGCGCGGGCGCGGGGCTGCTACGGCGTTAGGAGATTGGCTGCGGGCCGAAAGCTTGGTGCTTGACACCGTGCTCTGCTCCACCGCTGGCCGCACGCGGGAAACCTGCGCGCTGTTAAACCTGCCGCAAGACAGCGCCGTGGTACACCTGCGCCAACTCTACCTCGCTGACCCTGAGCAGATCATCGCAACGCTGCGTCAAAAGGCGGAGGGTGCGGCTGTCTTGCTCGTCGCTCACAACCCCGGCATCGCCGCTGCGGCTGCTGAGTTGCTGCAAGAGTTACCCGACGAGGATGCCTTTCACCGCTACCCATCGGGTGCGACGACCGTAATGGACTTCGACATTGACAGTTGGGCGGACCTCGCCCCCGGCACAGGTGCGCTCCATGCCTTCACCGTGCCCAAGCAACTGGCCTGAAACGTAAAACGCCCCGACCGTTAGGCCGGGACGTTTGGTTCGCTATAATGCCGTAGCGCGGCTTAGTGGCCCAAAATCTGGCTCAGGAACAACTGTGTGCGCGGGCTTTGTGGGTTGTTGAAGAAGGCTTCCGGCTCGTTCTGCTCAACGATCTGGCCCTCGTCCATAAAGATCACCCGGTTCGCCACCTGACGGGCAAAGCCCATCTCGTGGGTCACGCAGAGCATGGTCATGCCCTCTTCGGCAAGCTCGATCATTGTGTCGAGCACTTCCTTGATCATCTCAGGGTCAAGTGCCGATGTCGGCTCATCGAACAGCATGATACGCGGGCGCATGCACAGCGAACGGGCAATCGCCACACGCTGCTGCTGACCGCCTGAAAGCTGGCCGGGGTACTTGTTGGCTTGATCGGGGATCTTCACCTTTTCAAGGAAATGCATCGCCGTTTCTTCGGCTTCTTTCTTCGGGGTTTTACGCACCCAGATCGGCGCCAGCGTGCAATTCTCAAGGATTGTCAGATGCGGAAAGAGGTTGAAGTGCTGAAAGCACATGCCGACCTCTGAGCGGATCTTGTCGATGTTCTTGAGGTCAGAACTCAGCAACGTGCCGTCGACTTCGATGCTGCCCTTCTGATGCTCTTCTAGCGCGTTGATACAACGGATCAGCGTCGATTTACCCGAACCTGACGGCCCGCAAATGACGATACGCTCACCGCGGTGCACCGTCAGGTCGATGTCGCGCAGCACGTGAAACGCGCCATACCATTTGTTCATGTTGTCGATACGGATCGCGACTTCGTCGGATACTTTCATTTGTGCGGTCTCAGCCATGCGAGAACCCTCCCTTAACGATGGTCAGTCGCAAGACGGCGTTCCAGCCACTGCGAATATTGTGAAATGCCGTAGCAAACGATGAAGAACAGCAACGAGGCGAACATGAAGAGTTCCCAGTAAACGCCGTTCCAATCGGTCGAAGCGAGGATCGGTCCGCGGATCATGCCGATGATATCAAACAACGAGATGACCGAGACCAGCGTGGTATCCTTGAACAGGCCCACGGCAATGTTGACGATGCCCGGAATGGAGATCTTCATCGCCTGCGGCAGGATGATCAGACGCATCGCCTGCGCATAGTCGAGGCCAAGGCTGTCAGCAGCCTCATACTGGCCCTTCGGCAGTGCGGCGAGCCCCCCCCGGATCACCTCGGCGATATAGGCCGAAGAGAACATGGTGATCATAATGACCACGCGGATGAAGAGATCGACCCCCGAACCCGGCGGGAAGAAATAGGCCAGCATCACGTTCGCCACGAAGAGCAAGGTAATCAGCGGCACGCCCCGCACGAATTCGATAAAGACCACGCAGATGCCTTTAACGATCGGCAAGTGGGACTGACGTCCCAGAGCCAGCGCGATGCCAATGGGCAGCGAGAGGGACACACAGGTGATACCCAGCATCATATTGAGCATGAAGCCACCGAGGTCACGGCTTGGGATCGCCTCAAGCAGGGGCGACGCGGGGCGTAATACATCCCCGATGAAGCCGCCGATGTACCAAACGACCACAGCAGCAGCGAGCCCTCCAGCCAGGGCCAAAGCGAAGCTTTTGTGCACCAGACGGCTATAGACGACATAGCCCGCAATCACGCCCAACAGGGCAAAGATCGGCCCCCAGATCGGGCCACCCCAGATCAGCCAGAAGGCAAGGAATGGATAAAGACCCGTAAAGAGCAGCATCTTGCGCGGCAGGTCGATGAACAGGACAGGCGCAGCAGCAAGGAACAGCAGCACCAGCGCAAGGGTCGGACGCCAGTATTGATCGCTGGGGTATTTGAACCCAAAGAGCAACTGGTGCCAACGCTCGCTGAGCACCGAAAAACAGGCCCCTGAAGCACCGTCAAGTATCTCACGGCACTCCGACAGGCTGCTGGCAGACCAGACCCCGTTCAGCAACCACGGTAGAGAGCCCGCAAGCAGCAGATACAGGAAGTAAAGCGCCACAAGGGTCAGAATCGCATTGGCCCATGTCGGGAAAAGGTTGTCTTTCACCCATTTCAGCGGCCCGCCGACTTTGTCAGGCGGAGCGGCTGGCGGCAGGGAAGACTCGCGCACGAAGGCGATGGATTCAGCATGTGTATCTGACATGGCTTAACGCTCCTTCAGCTTCGTTGCGTTGTTATAAACATTCATCACCATGGAGATGCCCAGCGAAATCACGAGGTAGAACAGCATGAGCAGAACGACGCATTCAATCGCCCGCCCGGTCTGGTTCAGGGTGATCCCGCCCAGCGTCGCGGTGATGTCGGCATAGCCCACAAGGATTGCCAGCGACGAGTTCTTGGTGATGTTGAGATAGTTGGAGATCAGCGGCGGAATAATCACGCGCAGCGCCTGCGGCAGCACGACGAGGTTCATCACTCGCCCCGGACGCAGGCCCAAAGCGGCTGCGGCCTCTGACTGGCCGCGGCTTACCGCTTGAATGCCTGCGCGGACGTTCTCGGCGATGAAAGCCCCAGTATAGATCGACAAAGCGAACCACAGCGCGATCAGCGGCGCACCGATCTGGATTCCCCCCCGGAAGTTAAAGCCCGCGAGTGCCGGAAAATCCAAGCCAATGGGCATACCCATGATGAAGAACACAACAATTGCGGGCACAAACAGGATCGCGACCGATGGCCAGAGCATCGGCAACAGACGGCCCGTGTCATAAAGCAGTTTGGTCGCGTAGCGCCGATAGGCGAAGACGCCGATGATCGACGCCACAAATGTCGCCACCACGATCATGGACCCCGGTCCCCAGACCGGTCCCGGAATATAGACACCCCGGTTGGTAAAAGCGAAAGAGCCAAGCATCATGGTTGAAGCCGGATCATCGCCGCGGAAGGCCGAAGGCGCGGGCATCGCGGCGGTCATGATGGTGTAGATGATCAGGATCCAGATCAGCACAGGGATATTGCGGAAAATCTCAACGTAGCCTGCCATCAACTTGCGGATGAGCCAGTTGTTCGACAGGCGCAGAACCCCCGCGATAACGCCAAAGATGGTCGCGGTGACACAGGCAAGGAAGGACACCAGCAGCGTGTTGATGATACCCACCCAAGCGGCCTGAAGGTTGGACGACTGGCTGGTATAGGGAATCAGCGTTTGGTTGATGTCATAACCGGCTGGATTGCCGAGAAACTGGAAGGAAATGTTCAGACCAGCGGCGCGCAGGTTGGCAGCAAGGTTAGAGCCTAGGTACCAGATCGCCGTGACCAGCAGCGCCAGCGCAATCACCTGGAAGGTGATCGACCGATAGCGGGTGTCGCTCAACAGCATAGATGGCCGGAACGACGCCTTGGGAGGGTCGGAGAATGTCGTCATGTATGTATCCCTGTGTTCCGGCTTGTTTTTTATTGGTGCATTTAGCGCACCTTGGCCGAATCATTTTTGGTCGTTGATCGTTTTAGCCGATCGTGGGTTTTTATTGTCTTCTTAGCGCGTTGTTGTTCGCTTTGGAGTAGCTTGCGTTAGTTAGGCCCAAGTTACCCGGATCCGAGGCACAAGGGGCGCAGGAATTCCCGCGCCCCTTGGCAACTAATTTAGCGTACTGGCGGTGCGTAAAGCAGGCCACCGTCTGTCCACTGAGCGTTCAGCCCACGTGCCAGACCGATGGGTGTCTCTTCGCCGATGTTCTTGGCAAAGATTTCACCGTAGTTGCCTTCGGCCATGATGGCGCGCTTGGCCCATTCATTGTCGAGGCCGATCATCTCACCCAGCGTACCCTCGGTGCCCAAAAGGCGAGCAATCTCAGGGTTGTTGGTGTTGCCGGTCATCTCTTCGATGTTGGCAGAGGTGATGCCCAGCTCTTCGGCTGCGATCAGCGCGTTCAGCACCCAGCGGGTAATGTCGCCCCACTCGTTGTCACCGTGACGGACCAGCGGGCCGAGCGGCTCTTTCGAGATGATTTCGGGCAGCAGAACGTGGTCGCCAGGGGTTTCAAAGGTCGCACGTGTGGCGGCCAGACCGGAGGCGTCAGTTGTGTAGGTGTCGCAGGCACCGGCAAGGTACTGCTGCTGGCCTTCGGCGTTGGTTTCAACAGGCACGGGCTCGTAGCTGATGTTGTTCTTGCGGAAGAAGTCCGCGAGGTTCAGCTCGGTTGTGGTGCCGGTTTGGATGCAGACGGTCGCGCCGTCCAGATCCTTGGCCGAGGAAACGCCAAGCGCTTTCGGAACCATGAAGCCCTGACCGTCGTAGTAGTTCACGCCGATGAAATCGAATTTCAGGTCGGTGTCACGGCTGAAGGTCCATGTGGTGTTCCGTGCGAGGAAGTCGATCTCGCCCGAAGCCAGCGCGGTGAAGCGGGTCTTGCCGGTTGTCGGCACGAATTCCACGGCGTTCTTGTCGCTCAGTACGGCGGCGGCAACGGCACGGCACACGGCCACGTCGAAACCTTCCCATTCGCCGTTGGCGTTAGGCGCGGCAAAGCCTGCAAGGCCTGTGGTCACGCCACAGTTCAGCTTGCCACGGGCTTTGACGTCATCGAGCGTGGCGGCGCCAGCAGCACCGGCCGCAAGGCCAGCAACGGTCAGCGCGCCAAAAATTACGGTTTTTTTCATTTTTACCTCTTCCTGATAGTCCGCCACGTTCACTGGCGGTTAATCCGACGCCAAGTGACGCCGAAAGCGATCATGTGCAGGGTCTCCCCTGCTCAATGGAAAGCAGTGTGGGCGGATTCAGGTTTGAAGGTCAAGGGCGCGATGGGCAAATTTAGAACGCGATTTGCCCATCCGCACGCAAAGCTTTTAGCAAGTTAAGCAGCCTTGGAAAGCACAATCATTGCACATGCATGCAAAAATGCCTGCCGCTTAATTTCGGCCTCTTGCTCGGCCACGTCATCGCGGCCCCATTGCTCAGCCTGCCAAACCTCATCCAAGCGCGAAAGCGCCCATATTTCCTGGGGGTCAAAAGCCTGTTCATAGGCGGCAAAGCCCAGCACCAGTGATCCGGTCAAGCTTACGAGATCATGAAATGCTGCCAGTTCAAAAGCGTCCAACGCAGCCGTCCGGCGGTGCATTTCAGCCAAAGCGTCAGGCGATTGCGGCTGATGCATAATGCCCTGCCGCGTCTCTAACTTGACGCCAAGGAACGCAGCTGCCCAATTAAGCATCGGATCCCATTCAGCCGCCTGCCGTGCCACCAATTCTGCAGGATTGTCGGCGCGGTAGCACAGAAGATCACTGTCGCCATAAGCGGCCAGCATCTCCACGACCTCCTGCTTTTGCACCGCGACCTTATCAATCGCCGCATTGGCGGTCTTGGTCACCGGCATGGTGCGCGGGTCAATCTGTTTCTCTTGCGCTTGCCATTCGGCGGCCACGGCTTCTGCCATGGCACGGGTCGGCAAGGTCAACGGGCGTTTGGCCGGTGTTTTCACCCGGCGGCCATCCAGTTCGACGGTAAAGCCGCCATCGACCTCGACCACGGCAGCATCTTTCCAAAAACGTTTGGCTTTCCAGTCACTCATGCGGGAATGCTCCAGATCTGTTCCAGCAAGGCCCGCAGCGCCGCGAAGTCCTCGACAAGATGCGCGGCAGCGGCCAGCCGTTCCGGGCCGTGATAGCCCCATTTCACGCCGATCCCAGTCACCCCGGCAGCGGCGGCCATATCCATATCAAAAGAAGTGTCGCCGATCATTACCGTCGCCTCTGGCCCGACCCCAGCATCGGCCATCGCCTGATGGATCATCGAAGGATGCGGTTTTGAAGGATGAAAATCCGCAACTTGCTGGGTGATGAACAGCCCTTCCAGCCCATGACCCGCGATCAGCTTGTCCAACCCGCGCTTTGATTTGCCCGTGGCAACACCCAAAAGCACCTCTGGTTCAGCGTGAAGGCAGCGCAGTGTTTCTGCCGCGCCGGGATAGAGCGGCGAAGATTGCGCCACACCGGCCTCTGCCCGAAGGGTCATATAAGACGTCTTATAGGCCCCAACCATCACAAGGTGATCCCCAGCAGAGCGCGTAGGGGCAAGTGTCGGCAGCGCCACATCAAGTGACAAACCAACGATCGATAGGATTTCATCGCGCGATGGAACAGGCGCGTCCACGGCTGCAAACGCCGCCGTCATCGCGGCAATGATATCAGCCTGACTGTCGACGAGCGTGCCGTCGACGTCAAAGATCACTAAGCGCAGCGGCTTGCTCATTGCAGCGACTCAAACGGGTCTTCATCAGCCAAGTCTTCGGTCCAGCCGAAGGTGTCCCAGCTATGCGCCATATGATCCGGCAGCTCAGCCGTGATCGTGACCGATTTGCGGGTATGAGGATGCTCAAACCGCATCATCCGCGCGTGCAGGTGCAGTTTCTTGGAGATGATCCCACCCAGTTGTGCGCCCCAACCATCGCCAAGGTTCTCTTGACCAGAGCCGCCGTATTTCCCGTCACCGACGATCGGATGCCCGATCTCGGCCATATGCGCGCGTAACTGGTGGGTACGACCCGTGACCGGCTCCATCGCCACCCAAGACGCCCGCGAACCAACGCGGAACAGTGTGGCGTAGAGCGTGTGCGCGCGTTTCGCACCCGGCGTCGCATCCATATCGCGCGGATGCACGGCGATCATCTTCTCGCCCTCCCCGCTGCGGCCATGACCGCCTGCTTTGACGAGCCCATATTTGATCTCGCCCAGATAGGGCGTCGGCACACCGGCCACGATGGCCCAGTAAATCTTGCGGGTCTCACGGTGGCGCATCGCCGCCGTCAGCGCCTTGGCCGCCAGACGCGTCCGCGCCAGCAACAGCACGCCGGAGGTGTCCCGGTCAAGCCGGTGCACCAGACGCGGCTTTTCCTCGGCGTCAAAGATCAACGCCTCAGACAGCGCATCGACATGGCGGTCCGCTTGGCCAGAGCCGCCCTGCACCGCCAAGCCAGGCGGCTTGTTCAGCGCAATCACATGATCGTCGCGGTAGATCACGCAGTTGCGGATCATCTTGGCGTCGGCATCAGTGATCCGCGTCCGCTTGGGCGGCGGCGGCGGCGCGCTGTCGGGCAGCGGCGGCACGCGCACCTCTTGACCCGCTTCCAGCCGCGTGTTGGCCTTGACCCGCCCCCCATCGACACGGATTTCGCCCTTGCGGCACATCTTTTCGATGAGCCCTTGGTTGATCTGCGGAAACATCCGCTTGAACCAACGGTCCAGCCGCTGGTCGCCATCGCCCACGGCGACGGTAATGGTTTGTACGCGGCTCATGCCAACACCTCTCGGGCCAACCAGAGGCCCAGCAAACAGGCGGCCAGCGACAAGATCACCGAGGCCCCCACATATGAAAATGCGACCCCTGCACGGCCCGCTTCAAGCAGCCGCAGGGTATCGAGTGAAAACGCCGAAAAGGTCGTGAAACCGCCCAGCAGCCCAGTCATCAAGAAGGGCAGCAGCAGCGACGTCTTGTCGGCCAGCACCCAGACCACGCCAATCGCCAGCGAGCCAGTGACATTGACGGCCAAGGTGCCCAGCGGAAAGCCCACCGCGACCCCGACAAGGAACCGCAAGCTGGCGCCCAAAGCGCCGCCGAGGGCCACCATGATCAGTGTTTTCATCATCGACACCCCATCGCGCGGGCACGGCCCGGAGTCAAGTTTTCCGCTTAGCCCTAAGCCCTGCAAAGTAATCCTGCCGCTTTTTCAACTCACGTTCAAAGCCGCGTTCGACCGGTTCGTACAGGCTGGGCCGCGCCATCGTATCGGGAAAGTAGTTCTGCCCCGAAAATCCGTCTTCGGCATCATGGTCATAGGCATAGCCGCTGCCGTAGCCCTGTTCCTTCATCAGCTTGGTCGGCGCGTTGAGGATATGTTTGGGCGGCGGCTCTGACCCGGTGCTCCGCGCCAGTTTGCGCGCGCCTTTATAGGCCTTGTAAACAGCGTTCGATTTTGGCGCGAGGCAGATGTAGGTCAACGCTTGCGCGATGGCCAACTCCCCCTCAGGACTGCCGAGCCTCTCGTATGTCTCCCAAGCCTGAAGGCAAAAGGCCTGCGCCTGTGGATCGGCAAGGCCCACGTCCTCGACCGCCATCCGGGTAATACGGCGCATCAGATAACGGGGGTCTTCGCCTCCCTCGAGCATCCGCCCCAGCCAATAAAGCGCCGCATCGGGGTCTGACCCACGCATGGACTTGTGCAGCGCCGATATCAGGTTGTAGTGCGAATCGCCTGACTTGTCGTACTGTGCCGCGCGGCGCATCAAGCGTTTGGAGAGCCCGGTCTTATCGAGCAATTCATCGCCCTTCCACGCAGTCACCTGTTCGATCAGGTTCAGCAAAGCGCGCCCGTCCCCATCGGCCATTTCCAATAGCGCCTCGCGGGCGTCAGGTTGTAACGGCAACGGCTTGCCTAACTCGTGCTCTGCCCGTTGCGCCAATCGTTCAAGATCGTCATGCGGCAGGCGCTCTAACACCAGCACTTGCGCCCGAGAAAGCACCGCGGCGTTTAGTTCAAAGCTGGGGTTTTCCGTTGTCGCACCAACCAAAAGGATCGTTCCATCCTCCATATGCGGCAGAAACCCGTCTTGCTGCGCTTTGTTGAAGCGGTGGATTTCATCGACAAATAGCAGCGTCCCCTGCCCCTGTCGCCGCCGCAGCTTGGCCGCGTCAAAAACCTTGCGCAGTTCCGGCACGCCAGAGAAAATTGCGCTGATTTGTACGAAATGTAGATCTGTTTCATCCGCCAAAAGACGCGCGATGGTCGTCTTTCCCACCCCCGGAGGACCCCAAAAGACCAGCGACGACAATGCACCCGACGCAAGCATTACCGTCAGCGGCGCATCGGGGCCAAGCACTTGTTCCTGCCCGATAACCTCCGCCAATGCGCGCGGGCGCAAGCGGTCTGCCAATGGCCGGTGGCCGCTGTCTGCTGCCGCTACGTCGCTGTCGCCGAATAAATCCGCCATACTACCCCCTAGGCCGCTGCGCCGATCACGGCGGCTGTGTCATGATGCGGGCGCAGATGGCCAACCGTGTCTGATGCAGCCAGCGGTATCAAGAACGCCAAAAAGTATTTCATACTCCCTGATATGCGCAGCCGCCTTCACTGGTGCAACTGCCTTTCCCCGCGCTCAAAAGAAAAAGCCCCGCCAGATGGCAGGGCTTTCCAATCCGCAATCTGCGAAATCTTATTCTGCGGCGTCTTCTTCAGCCAGACGCGCTTTGTCTGCGGCGCCTTTGGCGTCGCGGTCGCGGTCGACGAATTCGATGATCGCCATCGGCGCCATGTCACCATAGCGGAAGCCAGCTTTCAGAACGCGAACGTAACCACCTTGGCGGTCTTTGTAGCGCGGGCCGAGGATGTCGAACAGTTTCGCGACATACTGGTCTTCTTTCAGCTTGCTTGCGGCCTGACGGCGTGCGTGCAGGTCGCCGCGTTTGGCCAACGTGATCATCTTTTCGATGATCGGCTTCAGTTCCTTGGCTTTCGGCAAGGTTGTTTTGATTTGCTCATGCTCGATGAGCGAGCCTGCCATGTTCGAGAACAGCGCCTTGCGGTGTTCATGTGTACGGTTCAGGCGGCGGTATCCACGTGCGTGACGCATTGTCTTACTCCAATCGTGATGCCCTCTACGGGCGGTTTTGCTTTGTCTGGCCCGCGATGCGTGTCACGGGCTCTCCTTGGGGCTTGTACCCGGTCGTAACGGTGCCCGATTTCTTTTGAAGAAATCGGCCCGGAAACTTTAAAAGTTTCCGGGTCCGTGTCTCTTAGAACGAATCCTCGAACTTCTTGGCGAGGTCTTCGATGTTTTCTGGCGGCCAGTCTTCGACATCCATGCCAAGGTGCAGGCCCATGCCCGACAGCACTTCCTTGATCTCGTTCAAGGACTTGCGGCCAAAGTTCGGCGTCCGCAGCATTTCGGCTTCGGTCTTCTGGATCAGATCGCCGATGTAGACGATGTTGTCGTTCTTCAAGCAGTTTGCCGAACGCACCGACAGTTCTAACTCGTCGACCTTCTTGAGCAACAGCGGGTTGAACTCAAGACCATCGTCGTCGTCCTGACGGGACGCCGATTCCGGCTCGTCGAAGTTGACGAAGATGCCCAGCTGGTCCTGCAGAATGCGCGCGGCGAAGGCCACGGCGTCATCCGGCGTGATGGAACCGTCTGTTTCGACTTTCATGGTCAACTTATCATAGTCCAGCACCTGGCCCTCACGGGTGGGCTGCACGTCATAGGAGACCTTCTTGACCGGCGAATAGATCGCGTCGATCGGGATCAGACCGATGGGCGCATCTTCCGGCTTGTTCTTGTCGGCAGAGACATAGCCCTTGCCGGTGTTGACGGTCAGTTCCATGTAGACATCTGCACCATCGTCGAGGTGGCAGATCACATGCTCGCGGTTCAGAATCTCGATACCAGCGGATTCGGAGATGTCACCGGCAGTGACAACGCCCGGACCTTTGGCAGAGATCGACAGGCGCTTGGGCCCTTCGACTTCCATGCGCAGGCTAACGCCTTTAAGGTTCAGGATGATGTCGGTTACGTCTTCGCGCACACCGGCCACGGAGGAAAACTCGTGCAGCACGTTGTCGATCTGCACGGATGTGATTGCCGCACCCTGCAGCGAAGACATCAGCACGCGGCGCAGCGCGTTGCCGAGCGTCAGGCCAAAGCCCCGCTCCAGCGGTTCTGCCATAACAGTTGCCTGACGGGCTGGGTCATTGCCCGGCTTGACGTCCAGCTGTTGCGGCTTGATCAATTCAGCCCAATTTTTGTGGATCATGCGTCCCTCCATCCTTGTTTGTGCCTCATGTCCAAATGACACAAACGCTCGAGGTTTCTGAAAAGCGGTATGGGGCCGCACGTAAGGCGCGACCCCATGTCAAACAGTCCCGGCTTAAACGCGGCGGCGTTTGGGCGGGCGGCAACCGTTGTGGGCCATCGGGGTTACATCACGGATCGAAGTGATGTTGAAACCGGCAGCAGCCAGAGCGCGCAGTGCGGATTCACGGCCGGAACCGGGGCCTTGCACTTCGACTTCCAGCGTCTTGACGCCGTGATCCTGAGCTTTGCGGCCAGCATCTTCTGCGGCCATCTGAGCTGCGTAAGGTGTCGATTTACGCGACCCTTTAAAGCCCATGGTGCCAGCGGAGGACCAGGAGATTGCGTTGCCTTGAACATCCGAGATCAGGATCTTGGTGTTGTTAAAGCTTGAGTTCACATGCGCCACACCTGCGGCGATGTTCTTGGAGACCTTACGCTTGGTCTTTGTCTTATCGCGTGCCATTGATCAGACCCTCCCTTATTTCTTCTTGCCAGCAATGGCCTTTGCGGGGCCTTTGCGGGTGCGAGCATTGGTGTGGGTACGCTGACCACGGACGGGCAGGTTACGACGGTGGCGCAGGCCACGGTAGCAACCAAGGTCCATCAGGCGCTTGATGTTCATCTGCGTGTCACGACGCAGGTCGCCTTCGACGGTGTAGTTGGCGTCGATGTGCTCACGCACGGCCAGAACTTCGGCGTCGGACAGTTCGTTAACGCGACGGGTCGCGTCAATGCCAACGGCTTCGCAAATGGCTTTGGCGGAGGAAGTGCCAATACCGGTGATATAGGTGAGGGCGATTGGAACCCGCTTTGCAGTCGGGATGTTTACGCCGGCAATACGTGCCACGTTAGCTATTCCTTTTCGTTGCGGGTCCGTCGTTCCAGACCCTTTTTTCACAACACAAGCCCGAGGCTATAAGGCCATCGGGCTGAGGCTGATCAGGTGATCTTGCGGGGTTGGGCTGAACCCTTGCCGCAATTTGATTCTCTCGCGAGATAGGGGTGACTATGAGGTTTTGCGCAGGGCGTCAAGCCACTGCGCAAAACTGTGCTGCCGATGCGTCATCTAGGGAAAGAGAGCGTCGCCGCCTGCCCTTCCCTGCGACCCGATCAAGCGTCGAGGATTGCTGCGATCTCGGCGCGAACTTCGTCGATCTTACCCAAACCATTAACGCTCTGAAGCATGTCTTTGGCATAGTAATAGCCGAGCAACGGAGAGGTCTGTTTGTAATAGGCCATCAGACGGGTCTTGAGGCTTTCCTCATTGTCGTCCGCCCGGCGTTTGAACTCGGTGCCGCCGCAGTTGCTGCATTTGCCATCTTCCGGGATCGGCTTGGTCAGGTCGTTGTAAACCTCACCGCAGCTTGCGCAGGTGGAGCGGGCGGTGATGCGGGCGACCAGCGCCTCATCGTCGACCTTCATCTCAATCACGGCATCAAGGTTTTGACCTTCATCCGCCATCAATTCAGCCAATGCGTCGGCTTGGGCGAGCGTGCGCGGAAACCCGTCAAAGATGAAACCGCCATGCTCGGCCTTGTCGGTCAGCTTTTCACGGATCAGGCCAATGACGATCTCATCGGTGACCAGCGCGCCACGGTCCATAACGTCCGCGACGATCTTGCCCATCTCTGTACCGCTGTCTTTCGCTTCACGCAGCATGTCGCCGGTGGAGAGTTGGACCATATTGCGGGTCTCGACGAGATGACGTGCTTGGGTGCCTTTGCCTGCGCCCGGAGGCCCGAGTAGAATAATGTTCATCGACGTACGGGGCTCCGTTTCTTGCGTGTACCTTTGCCTTTGCCTGCACCTTTGCCGCGCAATTGCGAGCGTTCAAGCAAACCTTCGTATTGATGCGCGAGCAGATGGCTCTGCACCTGTTGGATAGTGTCCATGGTCACCGACACGACGATCAGCACCGATGTACCGCCGAAGTAGAAGGGAATAGCGAACTGACCGCGCAGAATTTCCGGCAGAACACAGACCGCAGCGAGGTAGAACGAACCCAACACCAGAATGCGGTTCACGACATACTCAAGATACTCAGCGGTGCGCTTGCCCGGACGGATGCCCGGCACGAAACCGTTCTGGTTCTTGAGGTTGTCAGCGACGTCATCGGGTTTGAAGCTGACGTTGAACGTATAGAAATAAGCGAAGAATACGATCATACCCACGAAGAACAGCAGATAAAGCGGCTGGCCGGGGCCGAAGTTCGCCAAGAGCCAAGACATCACAGGGCTGGTGGAGTTGCCCGAGAATGTGCTGACCGTCACTGGCAGAAGCAGCAGTGAGGAGGCAAAGATTGCCGGGATCACGCCTGCGGGGTTCACTTTGATCGGCAGGTGCGACGTGCCGCCATCATACATCTTCATGCCGACTTGGCGACGGGGGTACTGGATATGGATCTTGCGCAACGCGCGCTCCATGAAGACCACGAACATGATCGTCGCAATCACCATGACCAGCACGCCCACGATCACCGCTGGGCTGATCGCGCCAGAGCGGCCCGAAGCAAAGAACTGGGCAATGGCGGCGGGAACTTCGGCGATGATGCCGACGAAGATGATCAGTGAAATACCGTTGCCGATGCCGCGTGCGGTGATCTGCTCACCCAGCCACATTAGGAACATTGTACCGCCCACAAGGGTAATCATACAGGCCGCGATAAAGCCAAAGCCCATCTGCCCGTCAGCAACAATGTCACCCGCCTGAAGGCTGACCGCGAGGCCATAGGACTGCAAAGTCGCCAGCGCCACGGTGCCGTAGCGTGTGTACTGGTTGATCTTCTTACGGCCCTGCTCGCCCTCTTTCTTCAACTGCTCAAGCGCCGGAACCATGGAGGTCAGCAGCTGAACGATGATCGAGGCCGAAATATAAGGCATGATGCCCAAAGCAAAGATACCCATCCGGCCTAGCGCGCCGCCGGTGAACATCGACACCATGCCGCCGATGCCTTGGCCCGCGCTTTCCATGAAGTCACGCAGCGCCCCACCATCGATGCCGGGCACCGGGATAAAGGTGCCAAGGCGGTAAACGATAAGCAGCCCGAGCGTGAACAGGATCCGGTTGCGCAGGTCAGTTGCCTTGCCCAATGCGGCCCAGCTCGTGTTCGCGGCCATGTTTTCGACGGCAGATACCATGAGGGGTCTCTTCTTTTGTTGCAAAAACGCCGCCCGGGCCGTTTTCCGGCGGGCGGCGTTCGGGAAAACTTGAGGATATGTAAGCGGCTGGCGCGCCGCTCACAAGCCTTAAGGCCGCATTACTCGGATGCTTCGACCGCCTTGGGGGCAGTCACAGTCACCTTGCCGCCCGCCTTCTCGACCGCCTCGATGGCAGACTTAGAAGCGCCGGCAACGTTCAGGTCGATCTTGGAGGTGATGTCACCTTTGGCCAGAACGCGGATACCGTCCAGCTCACGACGGACCAGACCGGACGCAACCAGAGCAGCACCGTCGATGGTGTTGCCAGCGTCGATCTTCTTGGCGTCGATGAATTTCTGGATCAGGCCTAGGTTCACAACAGCGAAAGACTTGCGGTTGGGCTTGTTAAAGCCACGCTTGGGCAGACGCTGATAGATCGGCATCTGGCCGCCTTCAAAGCCCTTGATCGCCACGCCGGAACGGGACTTTTGACCTTTGATACCACGGCCACCCATTTTACCCTTGCCGGAGCCAGGGCCACGGCCAACGCGCATACGTTTCTTGGTTGCGCCTTCGTTGTCGGAAAGTTCGTGCAGTTTCATGTCGCTTCTCCTTTTGCCGGAAATGGCCCCCAGCGACGGGAGCGGCCAAACGCGGCGTTTCGATTCCATTGCAACCCAACACGGGCCACCGGGGGCGTATAGGGGATGCCGGAAGGCGTGACAAGGGGTTGGCGGAACGCATGAGCTCTTACGAGGCAACACAGGCCATCGCCTGCCCGTGAGGTGGCGACTTCAACAGTGATCCATGACACTTTAGCTTGCAGCAATAGTGTGACTGCGCAGAAGAGCGCCAAACCTCACTCGCCAGCCCGCCCGGCGCCTAAGGCTTGATCCCGGGCCGGTGGCACAATCAGCCCAAAAAACAAAACGCCCCGCAGTTTCCTGCGAGGCGTTTTTGTAAAGCGGTTGCCCACTCTACCGCTGAACCTAAAGTTCAGCCTTTCTCTTCGACGATCTCGACCATGTGCGAGACCTTGTTGATCATGCCGCGGACGGAAGGTGTATCTTCCAGTTCACGGGTGCGGCCCATTTTGTTCAGACCCAGGCCAACCAGAGTTGCCTTTTGCTTAGCGGGGCGGCGGATCGGCGAACCGACCTGCTTGATTACGAGTGTCTTGGCCATGCTTATGCCTCCTCAGCCACTTGTGCGGAGGACTCAACGTTGTCATCACGCTTGGGCAGAATGTCAGCCACTTTCTTGCCGCGACGCTGCGCGACGGAACGGGGCGATTGCTCTTTTCTCAGACCGTCCAAAGTGGCGCGGATCATGTTGTATGGGTTCTGCGAACCGACCGACTTGGACACAACGTCCTTTACGCCCAGCATCTCGAATACGGCACGCATCGGACCACCGGCGATGATACCGGTACCTTCAGGTGCTGTACGCATGATGACTTTGCCGGCGCCGTGGCGGCCGTGCATGTCATGGTGCAGCGTACGACCTTCGCGCAGTTGCACGCGGATCATCTGACGCTTGGCTTGCTCAGTTGCCTTGCGGATGGCCTCGGGTACTTCTTTCGCTTTACCCTTACCAAAGCCGACGCGGCCTTTCTGATCGCCCACGACTACAAGTGCGGCAAAGCCAAAACGCTTACCACCCTTAACGGTCTTGGACACGCGGTTGATCGCGACCAGACGGTCAGCGAATTCCGGGGTCTCGTCGCGCTGGTTGCGGCGGTTGCCCCCACGGTTGTCATCTCTTGCCATCTGGCATCTTCCTTTTTCTGTGGCCCATTGGCCCCTTTGGTCAATCCTGGTGGGCCAGCGGCCCCCGGATCATCGAGAGGGCCAGCGTGGCCCTCTTCGTAGGAAAGCTGCACACGCGGCGCAGCCTCCATATGAAAGCAGGTGCGTGGTCGCCCACGCACCGCACAATCAGATCTTCAGACCGCCTTCGCGGGCCGCTTCGGCCAAGGCTTTCACTTTGCCGTGGAACAAGAAACCGCCACGGTCGAAGTATGCTTCTTCCACGCCAGCTTTCTTGGCACGCTCGGCGATCAATGCGCCGACCTTGGTTGCCGCTTCGACATTGTTTTTGCCAACGACGCCCAGATCCTTCTCCATGGTGGAGGCGGATGCAAGTGTAACGCCGTTCACATCGTCGATCAGCTGAGCCGAGATGTTCTTGGACGAACGGTGTACCGACAGGCGCATGCGCCCGGCGTTCACTTTGCGGAGTTTGTTCCGAACGCGCATGCGGCGTTTCAGGAACAGCTGTCTTTTGGTGTTTGCCATCTTTCCGTTCCTTACTTCTTCTTGCCTTCTTTGCGGAACACGAACTCACCCTTATAGCGGATGCCTTTGCCCTTATAGGGCTCGGGCTTGCGCCAAGCGCGGATGTTCGCAGCGACCTGACCAACAAGCTGTTCGTCAATGCCTTCCACAACGATTTCGGTCTGCTTCGGTGCTGTTACGGTGACGCCCTCGGGCGCAACATAGTCGACATCGTGGCTGAGGCCGAGGTTCAGGCGCAGCGTGTTGCCGTTGATGGCAGCACGATAACCAACACCTTGGATCTCAAGCTCCTTTTTGAAGCCCGTGGTGACACCGGTTACCAGGTTTTCGATCATAGTCCGGGACATGCCCCACTGCTGACGTGCGCGCTTGGACTTGCCGCGCGGTGTCACAGTGATTGCGCTGTCTTCGACCGTCAGCGTTACGTCGTCAGTCGCGCGGAAGCTGCGGGTCCCCTTAGGGCCCTTCACTTCAATCGTCTGACCGCTGACCTCTGCCGAGACGCCCGAAGGCATGGCGACAGGTTTCTTACCAATTCGAGACATTGTCTTCTCCTTAGAATACGGTGCAGAGCACTTCGCCGCCAACATTGGCAGAGCGTGCTGATGCGTCCGACATCACACCTTTGGAGGTGGAGACAATCGACACACCGAGGCCCTGACGGACAACAGGAATGTCATTGACGGCCATGTAGACGCGACGACCGGGTTTGGAAACCCGCTTCAATTCACGAATAACAGGTTCGCCTTCGTAGTACTTGAGGCTGATCTCGATGGCGGGGTGGCCATCGGCGCCCGTGACTTTTTCGTAGCCGCGGATGTAGCCTTCGTCGGCCAGCACGTCCAACACCCATGCACGCAGCTTGGAAGCTGGTGTGGATACGGTTGATTTGCCGCGCAGCGAAGAGTTACGGATGCGTGTCAGCATATCTGCGATAGGATCGTTCATCTGATGCGCTCCTTACCAGCTCGACTTGACCATGCCGGGGATCTGGCCCGAAGAGCCAAGGTCCCGCAGCGCGATCCGCGAAATTTTCAGTTTACGATAGTAGGCGTGCGGGCGGCCCGTCAGCTGGCAACGGTTGTGCAGACGCACAGCAGAGCTGTTGCGCGGCAGTTTCGCCAGTTTCAGGGAAGCGCGGAAACGCTCTTCCATCGGTTTGCTTTCGTCGCTCACGATCTCTTTCAGAGCCGCGCGCTTCTCAGCGTACTTTTTGACCAGTGCTTCGCGCTTCTTCTCGCGCTCAATCATGGATTTCTTAGCCATTTCTAATCCTTCCCGCGCTTATGAATTGAAGGGCATGTTGAAAGCTTTCAACAGCGCCTTGGCTTCAGCGTCGGTTTTCGCCGTGGTGGCGATCACGATGTCCATACCCCAAGTCTCGTCAACTTTGTCGAAGTCGATTTCGGGGAACACGATATGCTCTTTCATGCCCATGGCGTAGTTGCCACGGCCATCAAAGCTTTTGCCTGGCACGCCGCGGAAGTCGCGGATACGGGGCATTGCGATCGTAATCAGACGGTCAAGGAATTCGTACATGCGGTCACCGCGCAGGGTTACTTTCGCACCCAGCGGCATTTCCTCACGAACGCGGAAACCAGCGATGGATTTCTTGGCTACGGTTGTCAAAGCCTTCTGGCCTGCAATCGCGGTCAAGTCTTCCTGAGCCGACTTGGCTTTCTTGCTGTCACGTACGGCTTCGGCACCACAGCCGATGTTCAGAACGATTTTGTCCAGCTTGGGGATCATCATGTCGTTCTTGTAGCCGAATTCCTCTTTCAGGGCGGCGCGGATCTTCTCGCGGTATTCGGCCTGAAGGCGGGGTGTGTAGGTTGCGGTATCAAGCATCGATCACGTCCCCCGTGGTCTTGGCAAAGCGCACTTTTTTGTCGCCTTCGATTTTGAAACCCACGCGCGTGGGTTTGCCGTTGGCATCCACCAGTGCGAGGTTGCTCAGGTCGATCGGCATCGCCTTGGGGATGCGGCCGCCCTGAGATGTCTGTGTCTGGCGCGTGGCGCGGATGGCGATTTTCACGCCGTCAACGATGGCCTTGTTCGACTTGGGGTCAACGGACGAGATGGTGCCCGTTTTGCCTTTGTCCTTGCCGGACAGCACGATGACCTTGTCACCTTTGCGAAGTTTAGCAGCCATGATTACAGCACCTCCGGAGCGAGCGAGATGATTTTCATGAAGTTCTTCGCACGCAGCTCACGAACAACCGGCCCGAAGATACGGGTGCCGACAGGCTCGTTGTTGTTATTCAGGATAACAGCAGCGTTGCGGTCGAAACGGATGGCGGTGCCATCGTCGCGACGAACTTCTTTGGCGGTGCGAACGACAACGGCCTTACGGACGTCGCCTTTTTTCACACGACCGCGAGGGATGGCTTCCTTGACCGACACGACAATGATGTCGCCGACGGATGCGTATTTACGCTTGGAACCACCCAAGACCTTGATGCACTGAACACGGCGCGCGCCGCTGTTGTCAGCAACATCCAGGTTGGTCTGCATCTGGATCATTTGGTTTCTCCCGACCTTCTGGGGGGCGATGCGGCCCTCATCCCAGGGTTTCGTTTAAGGGGCTTAGGCTTCGGTCTTGTCCGAAGTCAGAACTTCCCAACGTTTGGTTTTCGACTTTGGTGCACACTCGATGATGCGAACGCTGTCGCCCACTTTGTATGTGTTGTTCTCATCGTGAGCCCGGTACTTCTTGGACTTACGGATGGTCTTTTTCAGAACCGGATGCGTAAAGCGACGCTCTACGGAAACGGAAACTGTTTGTGCGTTGGCGTCCGATGTCACGGTGCCTGTAAGGATACGCTTGGGCATGTTTCAGGCTCCTATTATTCGGCTGCCGCAGCAGCGGCTTTCTGGTTCAGCACGGTGTGGACACGAGCCACGTCACGCTTCACGGTCTTCAAACGTGCGGGGTTTTCCAGCTGGCCGGTGGCCTGCTGAAAACGCAAGTTGAAGGATTCTTTTTTCAGGTTCACAAGCTCGTCGCGGAGCTGGTCCGGCGTCTTGTCGTGCAGTTCGCTGGCTTTCACGGCCTCTTCCTTTCAACATCACCAGTAGGCCCCTGTGGGGTGACCATGATTCTGGTGGAGTTCATGATGAAAGGTGCCAATACGCGTTGAGGTCGCACATGGCAACCCCCGATGGCCCGGCGCCTGTGAATTAGGCGGGAAAGACGCTGGCGATAGGAACATGTTCCGCATAAGAAGGACCTATGTCAAACATCAAATCGCTTTTCGCCACCCGCCTCTATCACGCCGCCCTGTCGGCGCATGGCAAACCCATCGACACTGATGAGCTGGCCGCCTCTTGTTTCTCCATCGCTGAGGACGACGAGGCCGGACAGGATTGGTGCGAAGAAAACGGCTATGCGGGTTACACCTCTTATGCCTCATTGGACGACCTGCCCTACCGCTTCCCGATCTTCAAAGATCTGGTCGCCGTGCTGGACAAACATGTGGCGGCCTTCGCCAAAGACCTAGAGTTCGATCTGGGTGATCGTAAACTTGTGCTCGACTCGCTGTGGCTGAACATCCTGCCCGAAGGCGGCATCCACACCTCGCATATCCACCCGCATTCGGTAATCTCGGGCACGACCTACGTCACCATGCCCGAAGGCGCCAGTGCGATCCGCTTTGAGGACCCGCGCTTACCGATGATGATGGCCGCCCCCGGTCGGGTGAAGGACGCGCGCGAGGAGCTGCGCCCCTTCATCTATGTCGCGCCCCAAGCTGGCGATGTGCTGCTGTGGGAAAGCTGGCTGCGTCATGAGGTGCCGATGAATATGATCGAAGAAGATCGGGTGTCGGTGAGCTTCAACTACAACTGGGCCTAGGGATGTCAAAACACTACGATGGGCGGCCCCTGTCTGCGTTAACGATTGACCCAGACACCCGCCCGCCGAAGCCTCAGCTAGGCAAGGTAACCGACAGTCAGCGGCAAGCGGGGCGGCATCTGGCGGCCATTCACAGACATTACTTAAAAGATCTCGCGCGGATCGCGCAGGTCATGGCCCGGATCGAAGGCGGAGAGACACCACCCGCCGATCTGGCCCATATCGTGCTCCATACAGAGATGGCCAAGAATTTTGCCGCTGCCGGAACGCTTTGCGGGCAGCAATGCTGGGCGTTGACGATGCATCACAACATCGAAGAGCAGAGCATCTTTCCGCAATTGCAGGCCCGTGGGTCTGTCGCCGTGCGCACCATCGTAGATCGGCTACGGGCAGAGCATGAGGTGGTACATGCGCTTCTAGAGCGGCTCGGCAAGGCCGCGGAAAGCTTGACCGCAGCACCAAGCGCGACGGACTTTGCCGAAACCCGCGCTATCTTTGACCGACTGGTTTCTGTCGTGCAATCGCACTTCCATTTCGAAGAAACCGCGCTGGCCGAGGCTTTGGGCGTCTATCAGGTGGATATCTGACGACACACCCTCACTTTGCACTACTTCTTGGCCGCCTTCGCCGCCTCTTCCTGCGCCTTTACCGCAGCTTTCTCTTCTTTCGTCAGCTTGTTGCCCCACTGATTGTTGCTGAGCCCCAAGTCGCTAGGCATCGGCTTGGTCTTTCCCTTTTTGACCTCCCCACCCTTGTCGAGGAACGCACGGATCAGGTCTTCGTCGGTATTGGGCTTTGGGACGTGCTTCATGTGGCTGGCCTTTCCTGTCGCGATGGGTTGCGTAAAGGCTACCGATTATTAGCCGGGATGGCCAGTACGGGCCGCGGCGCCTTGCCCAACGCGGATATTTGCCAGACACTCAACCTTAAGTATTATCCAACGCAGTTATTTCGCATATGTTTACCCCGTTCATTCTACTTTTTGCTTCACTAGTCCTGACCGCAGCGGCCGCATCCACGCCCGGTTATCAGGATGTCAGCCTCATCGGCGCGCTCTGCATCATTGCCAGCGCAATCCTTTCGCTGTGGTCATTGCTGACGCCCGACCGCAGATTTAGGGGCCCGCCTAAAAAATGGGTCGTAATCGACGGCTCAAACGTCATGTATTGGAAGACGGGCGAACCGAATATCAGAGCGGTCCGTGATGTCGTTGATGAACTGCGGGCCCGCGGATACTTCCCTCGGGTCGTGTTTGACGCCAACGTAGGCTATCTGCTCATCGGTCGGTATCAACATAATAAGGCCCTGAGCAGCCAACTCGACCTGCCGGTGAACCGCGTATCGGTCGTACCCAAGGGCACCCCAGCAGATCCCTATATTTTGCGGTCCGCCAGAGGCTACGGCGGGCAAGTGGTCAGCCGCGATCAGTTCCGCGATTGGGCAGAGGCTCACCCCGAAATCGCTGAGCCGGGGCATCTGATCAAAGGCGGCTACCGAAACGGGAAGCTCTGGCTTGATCTCGAGACCGAAGCTGTCGCCTGACAAAGCAAAACCCCCGCCGATCGCTCGACGGGGGTTCATTTCTCTTACCCACCCCTTGCGGGGCGAAGGGCTTACCAGTCCTCGCGGACGACAACCCGGGTCTTGATCGGCAGCTTCATGGCTGCCAGACGCAGGGCTTCGCGCGCCACGTCTTCACCGACACCGTCGATTTCGAACATGATGCGGCCCGGCTTGACCTTGGCTGCCCAGAAGTCGACGGAACCTTTACCTTTACCCATACGAACTTCGACGGGCTTGGAGGTGACCGGTACGTCCGGGAAGATACGGATCCAGACACGGCCTTGACGCTTCATGTGACGCGTCATGGCGCGGCGTGCCGCTTCGATTTGACGGGCTGTAACCCGCTCCGGCTGCAGTGCCTTCAGGCCGTAGGTGCCAAAGTTCAGGTCAGACCCGCCCTTTGCCAGACCCTTGATCGAGCCCTTAAACTGCTTACGGAATTTAGTACGCTTTGGTTGAAGCATTTCTCATTCCCCCTTAGCGACGACCGCCGGCACCGCGAGGTGCTGGGCCGTCTTGGAGTTCCTGTGCCTTACGGTCACGCGCGGCGGGATCGTGTTCCATGATCTCGCCTTTGAAGATCCATGTCTTGATCCCGATGATGCCGTAAGCGGTGGCCGCTTCGACATGTGCGTAATCGATATCGGCACGCAATGTGTGCAGCGGCACGCGACCCTCACGGTACCATTCGGTACGCGCGATTTCAGCACCACCAAGACGACCCGCGAGGTTCACGCGGATGCCCAGTGCGCCCATGCGCATGGCGTTCTGCACGGCACGTTTCATGGCGCGGCGGAAAGAAACCCGGCGCTCCAGCTGCTGTGCAATGCTCTCACCAACCAGATGTGCGTCCAACTCGGGCTTGCGGATCTCAACGATGTTGAGGTGCAGTTCCGATTTGGTCATCTTGGCGATCTTCTGGCGCAGCGTCTCGATGTCCGCGCCTTTCTTGCCAATGATGACACCAGGGCGTGCTGTGTGGATCGTGACGCGGCACTTTTTGTGCGGACGCTCGATGATCACACGAGCAACACCAGCTTGGTGGCACTCTTTCTTGATGAAGTCGCGGATTGCGAGGTCTTCGAGCAGAAGATCACCGTAATCCTTGGTGTCGGCGTACCAGCGGCTGTCCCAGGTGCGGTTCACCTGAAGACGCATACCGATCGGATTTACTTTGTTACCCATCAGGCTTGCTCCTCAACTTGACGCACTTTGATCGTGATCTCGGCAAACGGCTTGATGATCTTGCCGAACCGGCCACGGGCACGCGGACGACCGCGCTTCATAGTCAGGTTCTTACCGACATAGGCCTCGGCCACGATGAGCTCATCGACGTCCAGGTTGTGGTTGTTCTCGGCGTTGGCGATCGCGGACTGAAGGCATTTCTTCACGTCCTGCGCGACCCGCTTCTTGGAGAAGGTGAGGTCGGTCAACGCTTTATCCACGGACTTGCCACGGATCAGAGCTGCAACCAGGTTCAGTTTCTGCGGGCTGGTGCGAAGCATGCGCAGTTTTGCCATTGCTTCGTTATCTGCCACGCGGCGGGGATTCTTATCCTTGCTCATGGCTTATTTCCGCTTCGCTTTTTTGTCGGCGGCATGACCGTAGTAGGTCCGAGTCGGGGAGTACTCACCGAACTTCTGACCGATCATGTCTTCGCTGACGTTAACAGGGATGTGCTTATGACCGTTGTACACGCCAAACGTCAGACCCACGAACTGGGGCAGGATCGTGCTGCGGCGCGACCAGATCTTGATCACTTCGTTACGGCCGCCCTCGCGGGAAGCCTCTGCCTTTTTGAGGACATAAGAGTCAACAAAAGGACCTTTCCATACTGAACGAGCCATTGATTAACGCCCCTTCTTCTTGGCGTGACGCGAGCGGATGATAAGCTTGCTGGACGCTTTGTTCTTGTTGCGGGTCTTGGCACCCTTCGTCGGCTTGCCCCAAGGGGTAACCGGGTGACGACCACCAGAGGTCCGGCCTTCACCACCACCGTGCGGGTGATCGATCGGGTTCATCACCACACCACGTACAGAAGGACGGATGCCCTTGTGACGCATGCGGCCCGCTTTACCGTAGTTCTGGTTCGAGTTGTCGGGGTTGGACACGGCACCAACGGTGGCCATGCATTCCTGACGCACGAGACGCAGCTCGCCGCTGCTCAGACGGATCTGAGCGTAGCCACCGTCACGACCCACGAACTGGGCGTAGGTGCCGGCGGCACGTGCGATCTGACCGCCCTTGCCGGGCTTCATCTCGATGTTGTGGACGATCGTACCGATTGGCATGCCCGAGAAAGGCATCGCGTTACCGGGTTTGATGTCCACTTTGGCGCCGGCGATGATCTTGTCGCCGATGGCCAGACGCTGGGGGGCCAGGATGTAGGCCTGCTCGCCGTCTTCGTACTGGATCAGTGCGATGAAGGCGGTCCGGTTGGGGTCATATTCGATCCGCGCGACAACAGCGGACATGTCCAGCTTGTTGCGCTTGAAATCGACGATACGGTAGAGGCGCTTTGCACCACCACCTGTACGACGCATTGTGATTCGTCCGGTGTTGTTCCGACCGCCAGATTTGGTCAAACCCTCAGTAAGGGCTTTGACCGGGCGGCCTTTCCACAGCTCCGAACGGTCGATCAGTACCAGTCCACGCTGGCCTGGCGTCGTCGGTTTGTACGACTTGAGTGCCATGTTCTCTGTCTTCCGTTTGCTTGGCACGCTTTCATCAAGATAAAAGCGCGTTGGTTGTAGGGCCCCGAAGGTCCCCTGTAGGAGTGGTGGATGGGCTTAAATCTCTTGCGAGGCAGGCATCCCAACCACCGGGATCGTTCAAATAGCCAAACCCCGGACGAATCCGGGGCTTGAGCCGATGTGGCGACCTAGCAGGTTCAGATCTGCCCGTCCAGTGGGCATAGTAAGATTCCGCCCCTCGCGCCGACACAAACGAAAAGAAGGCGCCTGGGCGCCTTCTTCCATATGTTCAGACTTTCCGCAAAGCGGGATTAATCAAGGCCAACGCTTTCGGCCAGACGCATACCCGGATCAAGGATTTCAACTTCGGATTCGTTAAATTCCGGCATGCTTTCCAGACGCTCTTCGGTAACGCCGGGAACAATCACTTCGTCTTCACGCAGGATCAGCTGCTCTACTGGGATGGCGACTTCGTTTTCGCCCATACCAAGGAAGCCACCAACACCGATGATCGCGACAACGGTATCACCACGCACACCGATAAAGTCGATCTCGCCAACGTCTTCACCTTCTTCGGTGGCAACGCTGCGGCCTGTCAGCTCTTCAGCGGTCAGGTTAAAGATCGGCAGACGCTGCACGTTCTCTTGGTAACGTGTGCGATCTTCCTCAGCCATGTTGCCCTGCTCATCAGCGTTGAAGTCTTCCATCAACACGCGGGCTTGCTCTTGCTCAACATCAACCTCGGCAGCCTCTGAGCCTTCGACATTGACCTCAGGCGCTTCGGCGTCTTCAACCACGACATTGGCGTCTTCGCTCTGCTCCACATTCACGTTGGCTTCTTCCTGCTCAACGTTCACTTCGGCATCCTGCGATTCAGCAACATCTACATCGGCTTCGGCTTGTTCAACGGTGACCCGTGGCTCGGCTTCTTCGATGGTGATCTTGGGCTCGGGCCGCACGAATTTCACGACGGGCTCTGGTTGCTCAAGATCGACGACAGGCTCACCCGTGTTCACATCAACCTGCGGCTTGGGAACCTGCACGGTCACGACCGGCTCAGGAATGCGCACGGTGACCTGTGGCTGGGCCTGCTCGACAGTGATGATAGGTGCCTGCTGCTGAACGCGAACTGTTGGCTCAGGCACAGCTACGGTGACTTCGGGCTGGGCCTGCTCGACGGTAACAACAGGCGCATCCTGCGACACGTTTACGTCAGGCTCAGGTACCTGCACGTCAACTTCGGCGTCTTCCTGCTCAACAACCACTTGGCCACCGGCGACATTGGCAGTCGCGGCGGCATCGCCCTCAACTTCAGCTTCCATTTCAGCTTCGGCTTCGGCGTTCCGCTCAATGGTTTCTTCAACCTTTTCGGTCGCATCCTGTGCCAGCACTGGAGCAGCAGCAAAAAGGGCAACAGCAGATACGCCCGCCATGAGTGTCTTGGTATAGATCATAATATCTCTCCCGTTTAGTCATTTTAGTCTGCGAGGCGCTCAGCACCTCTTCTTCCACGGGGAGACAACTGGCGGATTTCTGCTGTGTTCCAACAAAATCGAGAGCATTTTTTCGGAACTTTTCGACGGTCGCCGCATGATTGAAGCAGCTCGTCCCGCGCTCGCGTTGTGGTTTTATGAGCTGGCATAAAAGCAAAAACCCCCGCCGAAGCGGGGGCTTATGTCTATGCCTAGGTCGGTTAGGCGTCAGGCTGCGGTGCGGGCCTGAGCGAATGACAACAAGCGCTTGGTCTTCTCATCCCACAGATGCAAACGTGCATTGTCAAGGCTCTCGCGGATCGTCATCCGGTTCCCCTCTGCTAGCGCCGCGTGATCACGCAATACCTCAGGCAGACGGTAGAACGGGATACGGCTGTAGAGGTGGTGAACGTGATGAATGCCAATGTTAGCGCTCAACCACTGCAGCGGGCGCGGCAGGATATAATGCGACGAGCCGTGGAACGCAGCATCATGCAAATCCCATGTCTCGTTTTCCTCCCAATGAGTCGTCTCAAACTGGTGCTGGACGTAGAACAGCCACATGCCTGCCGTCGCCGCCAACAGTGTGCTGGGCACAAAAATCAGCAAGATCGGCATGATCCCACCAAAATAAAAGATCACCGCCAGCGCCCCGAGGATCGACAGGTTCGTGCCCATCGCGCTCATCCAATAGCGCGCCTTGGCCATCAACCCCAGCGGGATGCGGTTCTGCACGAAAAACAGATAGCTTGGCCCAAGACCAAACAGCACCACCGGGTTCCGATAAAGCCGATAGTGAAACCGCCCAAACACCCCAAGCGCGCGATATTCCGCAACGGTCAGAGTATGGATGTCCCCAATTCCTCGGCGCCCAAGGTTCCCAGCAGAGGAGTGGTGGATCGAATGCGTACGGCGCCAAACGTCATAGGGCGTGAGCGTCAAAACCCCTAATACCCGGCCAACCCAATCGCTGGTGCGTCGGCTGCTAAAGAACGCAGCATGACCACAATCGTGCTGGATCGCAAAGAGCCGCAGCAAAAAGCCCGCATTGACCAGCGAGATCGCCAGTGTCAGCCAGCCGCTGATCGACAACGCCCACCACGCCAGCGCCCAAAGTAGGACAAAGGGCCCAAGCGTGATCGCCAGTTCGAAACTGCTGCGCCAAGTGCTCGGCTCGCGGTAACGGGCCAACACACGCACCCAGTCGCGCGCGTTAGACACGTCCGCAGACGCGCCAGGGGAAGATTTTTCGTGAGACATAGAACTGCTTTTTATCGTTGCTCTATGCCTTGTAGAGGAAAGCGCGCAGCAAGCAACTTATCCGTTGACTATTAACGTCGGGTTTCGACGTCTGTGGCCGAAATTAGCCGGTAGGGCGACGCTTTGGCACACCCCGGCAATTGAACATGCCGCCCTCCCCTCCTAGGCTGCCGCATGAATTCGGCCAACCCACCTTTTCAAAACGACGCCGTAGCAGAAGTTTTCGCGTGTTTGCCCGCCGTGGCACGCGCGAGCCTGCTGGAAATACGGCAGCTTATTTTCGAAGTTGCAGAGACCGAAGGCGTCGGCCCTATCGAAGAAACTCTCAAATGGGGGCAACCAGCCTATCTTACTTCCCAAAGCAAATCGGGAACGTCCGTCCGGTTAGGTGCGCCGAAATTCGGCGGATATGCGCTCTATGTTCATTGCCAGACCACAGTCATTTCAGACGCGCGTACGGCGTTCGGGGATGCGTTCACCTATGAAGGGAACCGCGCAGTCCTGTTTGATGCACAGAGCTGCATCTCAAACACACCACTCGCGCTTTTGATTGCCAGCGCACTCACTTACCACCGCCGCAACAAAAAAGGCCCCCGCTAAGCGGAGGCCCTTTCCAGATCATTTACCGAAAGCTTACAGCCCGGTGGATACGTCGATTGTGTTGCCCTCTTCGAGCGTCACATAAGCCTTTTTCACGTCTTTACGGCGGCCCATCTGGCCCCGGAAACGCTTGACCTTGCCTTTGGTGATGGACGTGTTCACGGCCTTCACCTTGACGTTAAAGAGCGCCTCAACGGCCTCTTTGATCATTGGCTTGTTGCTCTCGATCGCCACTTCGAAAACGACAGCGTTCTGTTCGGACGCCATTGTTGCTTTCTCGGTGATGATCGGCTTGCGGATCACATCGTAATGTTCATGCTTGGCGCTCATTTCAGGCGTGCCTCCAATGCTTCGATCCCCGCTTTGGTGATCACCAGAGTGTCACGCTTGAGGATGTCATAGACGTTTGCGCCCATCGACGGCAGGATATCCAAACCTTCGATGTTGCGTGCAGCCTGTGCGAAGTTCTCGTTGACAGAAGCGCCATCGATGACCAGCGCGCGCTTCCAACCCAGGTTCGAAACCTGTTTGGCCAGAGCGGCTGTTTTGCCTTCAGATGTGGCTTCGTCGATGATGACCAAAGAACCGGCTTTTGCTTTGGCGGACAGCGCGTGGCGCAGACCCAGCTTGCGGAACTTCTTGGTCAGCTCGTGGCCGTGGCTACGCGGGGTCGGACCCTTGTAGATACCACCCTTACGGAAGATCGGCGCGTTACGGTCACCGTGGCGTGCGCCGCCGGTGCCTTTTTGGCGATAGATCTTCTTGGTCGAGTAGCTGGTCTCGGACCGTGTCTTGACCTTGTGC
Source organism: Sulfitobacter sp. DSM 110093 (assembly GCF_022788715.1). Taxonomy (NCBI): domain Bacteria; kingdom Pseudomonadati; phylum Pseudomonadota; class Alphaproteobacteria; order Rhodobacterales; family Roseobacteraceae; genus Sulfitobacter; species Sulfitobacter sp. DSM 110093. The sequence goes on along the minus strand of NZ_CP085167.1, from coordinate 578,627 downwards.
GTACCCTGCTGCGCGTTGTTACGCTGCCAGCGCACGACGCGGTGCAGGATGTCGGCACGCGGCTCAAGGCCGAACAGTGCTTCGTCCAGGTCTACGGACCCGGCCGTGCCACCGTCGAGTTTGATGACATCGAGTTTCATGCGTCACCTTCTTTCTTGTCAGCGTCGGCATCGGAATTGTCGGCATCCGAACCTTCAGCTGCGATTTCAGCTTCTGCGGCTTTCAGCGCTTCGGCTTCCTGTGCGGCTTGCTCTTCGGCCAAACGCTTGGCTTCGGCTTCTGCCTCTGCTGCGGCTGCGGCTGCTGCCTCTTCGGCGGCTTTCGCGGCTTCGTCAGCGGCGGATTTCAGAGCGGCGGGCAGAATCGCGTCTTCGGGGAACGGCTTTTTGACCGCATCCTTGACGGTGACCCAGCCACCTTTGGAGCCAGGAACGGCGCCTTTAACCATGATCAGGCCACGCGCGCTGTCTGTCTTAACGACTTCGAGGTTTTGCGTGGTAACACGGGCAGCGCCCATGTGACCGGCCATTTTCTTACCTTTGAAAACCTTGCCGGGATCCTGACACTGGCCTGTGGAGCCGTGCGAACGGTGGCTGATGGAAACACCGTGTGTCGCCCGCAGACCGCCGAAGTTGTGACGCTTCATCGCACCGGCAAAACCTTTACCGATCGAAGTGCCTGCAACGTCAACGTACTGACCCGCGAAGTAATGGTCCGCGATGATTTCCTCACCGACTTCCAACATCGCGTCCGCGTCAACGCGGAACTCAGCAACCTTGCGCTTGGGTTCCACTTTCGCTGCTGCGAAGTGGCCACGCATGGCTTGGCTTGTACGTTTGGCTTTCGCCGAACCGGCACCCAGCTGAACGGCGGTATAGCCGTCGCGGTCTGTGGTACGCTGTGCGACAACCTGAAGCTTGTCCAACTGAAGAACGGTCACAGGAATCTGCTTGCCGTCTTCCATGAACAGCCGGGTCATGCCGACTTTTTTTGCAATAACGCCTGAGCGCAACATATGATTACCCTCCCGGCTTACGATTGCAGCTTGATCTCGACGTCCACGCCAGCGGCGAGGTCGAGCTTCATCAGCGCGTCCACGGTCTGGGGGGTCGGATCAATGATATCCAGCAGACGCTTGTGCGTGCGGATTTCGAACTGGTCACGGGATTTCTTGTCAACGTGGGGACCACGAAGAACGGTGAATTTCTCGATTTTGTTCGGCAGCGGAATGGGTCCACGGACCGAAGCGCCTGTGCGCTTGGCGGTGCTGACGATTTCCTGTGTAGAAGAATCGAGCACCCGATAGTCAAACGCCTTCAGGCGAATGCGGATGTTCTGGCTTTGAGCGGCCATATGCATATCCCTTGTTTTGGGATTTCAACGGATTGGAGGAAGCAGGCTCATCCGGCCCCCTCATCGCGCCTTAGTATCAAATCAAACGGGGCGCGTCTGACGCACCCCGGTGATTGGCGTCCTATAGGGGGAATCGATGGCAGTGGCAAGCAGGTTCTAAAAACCCCCGTGTTTTTAGAACCTGTGCGCAAAGTCATGCCGCTTGCGGCGTGACAGCGCACACCGCCAGAGTTCAATCACGACCCAAAAGCTACCTTGGTTCTCAATCTTATGGAAGCTTCACAAAGCCCCCTCCCCCCAGAACGCAAAAGGCCGCAGCGAATGCTGCGGCCTTTCGGAAATCTTACAAGTCAGGCCCGAAGGCCCAGCCCATAATTACTCAGTGATCTTCGACACAACGCCGGCGCCAACTGTACGGCCACCTTCACGGATCGCGAAGCGCAGACCGTTTTCCATGGCGATCGGTGCGATCAGCTCAACGCCGAAGGACACGTTGTCACCGGGCATGACCATCTCGGTGCCTTCTGCCAGCTGAACGGTGCCAGTCACGTCAGTTGTACGGAAGTAGAACTGTGGACGGTAGTTCGCGAAGAACGGCGTGTGACGGCCACCTTCCTCTTTAGTGAGGATGTAAGCTTCGGCTTCGAACTTGGTGTGCGGGTTCACGGAACCGGGCTTGCAGAGAACCTGACCGCGCTCAACGCCATCACGCTCAACGCCACGCAGCAGCGCGCCGATGTTGTCGCCAGCTTCACCACGGTCCAGCAGCTTGCGGAACATTTCCACGCCGGTGCAGGTGGTTTTCTTGGTGTCGCGGATGCCGACGATTTCGATTTCGTCGCCAACGTTGATCACGCCACGCTCAACACGGCCAGTCACAACGGTACCACGACCAGAGATCGAGAACACGTCTTCGACGGGCATCAGGAACGGCTGGTCAACAGCACGCTCTGGTGTCGGGATGTAGTTGTCGACTTCTTCCATCAGCTTGCGGATAGCGTTCTCGCCGATGTTTTCGTCGCGGCCTTCCATCGCCGCCAGAGCGGAACCGGGCACGACGGGGATGTCGTCGCCGGGGTAGTCGTAGGAAGACAGCAGCTCGCGGATCTCCATCTCAACCAGCTCGAGCAGCTCTTCGTCGTCGACCTGGTCAACTTTGTTCATGAAGACGACCATGGCGGGGATGCCAACCTGACGGCCGAGCAGGATGTGCTCACGCGTCTGGGGCATCGGGCCGTCGGCCGCGTTCACAACCAAGATCGCGCCGTCCATCTGAGCGGCACCAGTGATCATGTTTTTCACATAGTCAGCGTGGCCGGGGCAGTCGACGTGGGCGTAGTGACGTGCTTCGGTCTCATACTCAACGTGCGCGGTCGAGATGGTGATGCCGCGGGCCTTTTCTTCGGGCGCGCCGTCGATCTGGTCGTACGCTTGGAAGTCACCGAAGTATTTGGTGATCGCCGCGGTCAGCGTGGTTTTACCGTGGTCAACGTGGCCGATTGTGCCGATGTTGACGTGTGGCTTGTTACGTTCAAACTTTGCCTTTGCCATGGTGTTGGCTCCTTTAGATGTTGGGTGGTGGGCTTAAAAACCCACCCTACAGATTGGGTAGGGCGGGGTTCACCCCGCCATCCCGGTTATGCAAATTTGGCCTGAATCTCGTCAGAGATGTTCTGCGGCACAGGCTCGTAGTGGTCGAACTGCATGGTGAAGTTCGCACGACCCGACGACATCGAACGCAGTGTGTTGATGTAGCCGAACATGTTCGCCAGCGGCACGAAGGCGTCGATCGCGATGGCATTGCCGCGCGTATCTTGACCCTGCACCTGACCACGACGGGACGTCAGGTCACCAATGATGCCACCGGTGTACTCTTCTGGTGTCACAACTTCGACCTTCATGATCGGTTCCAGCAGTTTCGCGCCAGCTTTCTTCATGCCTTCGCGCATACCCATACGGGCGGCGATTTCAAAGGCCAGAACGCTGGAGTCAACGTCGTGGAACTTACCGTCGATCAGAGCCACCTTGAAGTCGATGACCGGGAAGCCCGCCAGTGGACCGGAGTCCAGAACCGACTTGATCCCTTTTTCCACGCCCGGGATGTATTCCTTGGGAATGGCACCACCGACGATACGGCTCTCAAAGGAGTAACCTTCGCCCGGCTCGGTCGGCATCAAGATCATCTTAACTTCACCGAACTGACCCGAACCACCCGACTGCTTCTTGTGGGTGTAGGTGATTTCGGCTTCGCGGCTGATGGTCTCGCGGTAAGCCACCTGTGGCGCACCGATGTTCGCTTCAACTTTGAATTCGCGCTTCAGACGGTCCACCAGAATGTCGAGGTGAAGTTCGCCCATGCCCTTCATGATGGTCTGACCGGATTCCAGATCGGTTTCGACGCGGAAAGAGGGGTCTTCGGCGGCCAAACGGGCCAGACCTGCAGACATCTTTTCCTGGTCGGCCTTGGTCTTTGGCTCAACCGCGATCTCGATAACCGGATCGGGGAAGGTCATGGTTTCCAGAACCACCGGATCGTTGGCAGCACAAAGCGTGTCACCTGTGGTGGTGTCTTTCAGACCGGCAAGCGCGATGATGTCGCCCGCAAAGGCTTCTTCGATCTCTTCGCGGTTGATCGAGTGCATCATCATCATACGACCTACGCGCTCTTTCTTACCTTTGGTCGAGTTCAAGAGGGTATCGCCCTTCTTGAGCACGCCCGAATAAACGCGGGTGAATGTCAGCGAGCCAACAAAGGGGTCGTTCATGATTTTGAACGCAAGGCCAGAGAACGCCATTTCATCATCCGCACGGCGCGGGATGTTACGGGTTTCTGTCTCATCGCCCGGCTTGAAGCCCATGTAGTCGACAACGTCCAGCGGGCTGGGCAGATAGTCGATCACGGCGTTCAAGAGCGGCTGAACACCTTTGTTCTTGAAAGCGGAACCACAGAGAACGGGGATGAACTTGATCGCCAGCGTGCCCTTGCGGATCAGGTCGCGCAGGGTGTCGACGTCAGGCTCGGCGCCATCCATCAGGTAGTTTTCCATCGCCTCATCGTCCATCTCGACCGCGGTCTCGATGAGCTTGGCACGCCATTCGTCGGCGGACTCTTTCAGGCTGTCACGGATCTCGCGCTGTTCCCAGCCGGCACCCAGATCTTCGCCGGACCAGACCCATTCCTTCATTGTGACGAGGTCAACGAGACCTTCAAGCTCGTTCTCAGCGCCAATTGGGATCTGGATCGGAGCAGGTGTGGCACCTGTGCGGTCTTTGATCATCTTCACGCAGTTGAAGAAGTCAGCGCCGATTTTGTCCATCTTGTTGACGAACACAATGCGCGGAACTTTGTAGCGGTCAGCCTGACGCCACACGGTTTCGGTCTGCGGCTCAACACCAGCGTTCGCGTCAAGCACGGCAACCGCGCCGTCGAGAACGGCCAGCGAACGCTCAACTTCGATGGTGAAGTCAACGTGGCCGGGGGTGTCGATGATGTTCATCCGGAACTTGGTGTCGGACGTCGCATCGGCTGTGGGCTCTTCCTGGCGCTGCCAGAACGTGGTGGTCGCGGCGGATGTAATGGTGATCCCGCGTTCCTGCTCTTGCTCCATCCAGTCCATCGTTGCGGCGCCGTCATGCACCTCACCGATGTTGTGGCTTTTGCCGGTGTAGAACAGGATGCGTTCGGAACAGGTGGTTTTGCCGGCATCGATGTGAGCCATGATGCCGAAGTTGCGGTAGCGTTGGAGCGGATAGTCGCGTGCCATGGGGCTGCTTCCTCGAAAATATCAGTACGAACAGATCGCGCCCGAAACCGGGCGCGACGTTGAAATTACCAGCGGTAGTGGCTGAACGCTTTGTTGGCGTCGGCCATCTTGTGCGTATCTTCGCGCTTTTTAACGGCAGTACCACGGGACTGGACAGCGTCCATAAGCTCGCCTGCAAGACGCTCTTCCATGGTGTTTTCGTTACGGGCGCGCGCGGCTTTGATCAACCAGCGGATCGCCAGCGCCTGACGGCGCTCGGGGCGCACTTCGACTGGCACCTGATAAGTGGCACCACCAACGCGGCGCGAACGAACTTCGACGGACGGCTGGATGTTTTCAAGTGCTTCGTGGAACACCTCGATCGGGGCGCGCTTGATCTTGTCTTCGACGCGGGTCATCGCGTTGTAGACGATGCGCTCGGCGACAGATTTCTTACCGTCGATCATCAGGTTGTTCATGAATTTGGTGAGAACCAGATCGCCGTATTTGGCGTCTGGCAGGACTTCGCGTTTTTCAGCGGCGTGGCGGCGTGACATGTCAGTGTCTTCCTCTTGGCGGGTGGTGGGGCCAAGCCCCACCCAACATCGAATGGATTGGTGGGGGCATGCCCCACCACTGCGAGATTACTTCGGACGCTTCGCGCCGTACTTGGAGCGACGCTGCTTCCGGTCCTTGACACCTTGGGTATCGAGAACACCGCGCAGGATGTGGTAACGCACACCCGGAAGGTCTTTTACACGACCGCCGCGGATCAGAACCACGGAGTGTTCCTGAAGGTTGTGGCTCTCACCCGGGATGTAGGAGATGACTTCGAAACCATTGGTCAGGCGCACTTTGGCAACCTTACGCATGGCCGAGTTCGGCTTTTTGGGTGTTGTTGTGTAAACCCGTGTGCAGACGCCGCGCTTTTGCGGGCACTCCTGCAGGTGCATGGATTTCGAACGTTTGACTTTCGGCTGCCGCGGCTTGCGGATCAGCTGTTGGATCGTTGGCATTCCGGATATATCCCCGTATCGCTCAGATTTTGTACACGGGGGATCCCCCATGCGGCTAATTTCGGTTACTTCATGCGTCCACAAAGCAAAATGACCGCAACGTTCCCGTACCGAGGAAAACGACGCGGTGGGTTAACAGAGGATCGGGCCAGTAGTAGGCCGGATCGTGACCACTTCAGTAATGATGTCGGATTGGCAGAGCGGCCTCCGCCTCCGAGATAGCGGGCGTATAGAAGGTTGCGCGGGGGCTGTCAACAGCCCGGCCCTCGGAGGGCTGTCCAGAGCGGGCCGGGGCGGCCCCGGTTCCGAGCAACCCGCCGGTTCTGGCTCCGCCCCCTTGCCAGCAACAAAGCTCTGCCGTCATATTCATCAGAGACTTATCCTTGAGGGACAATATCATGCAAGCCATCGGCCTGTGCCGTTTTTCTTACCCTGCCCTTGGCGGATTTCAGGTCGGGCACGAGACCATCGAGGACCGGATCGCATACCTTTACGCGGAAACCCGGCTTGAAGAGCGCTTTCGATTGCTAGAGACGGTCGCCCTGCCCTGCCTCAAGGCGCAAACGGACCCAGATTTTTCAATGGTCTTCCTAATCGGAGACCAATTTCCCGCCCGGCATATCCAACGGCTCGAATCGCTTCTAACTGATCTTCCTCAGGCCATAATTCACCGCGAGCCCCCCCGACAGCATCGCGAAGTGATGAAAGAGGTGCTGAATGCCGCGCGGATAAACCCCAAGGAACCCTGCCTGCAATTTCGCTATGACGATGACGATGCGGTTTCAGTGGATTTCATCGCCCGCCTGCGCGGCACAGTCAACGACAGCGCGGGCCTGCTCCGCGGGCAACGTTCAGTCGCCTTTGATTGGCCCAAGGGCTATATCGCCGAATTTGGGCCAAACGGCATTCGCGCGGTAGAGGTTTTTCGCCCACTGAACGTTGCGGCATTGGCGATCTATGTCAAAGGCGGCAGCCCCCTGACCATAATGAACTTCGCGCATATGAAGCTGCCCCGGTTCATGCCCTACGTCAGCCTGCCTGACCCCGCGATGTTTGTGCGCAGCCACAACGGGTCAAACGATTCGCGGCAGGGGCTTGCGCATAAGGTACATGTCTCCCCACTCGATGCTGAGGGCGAAGCGCTCTTTCGGGAACGCTTTGCCATTGATGCGGATCAGATACGCCGGACTTTTGCCGCCTGAATTTTCAACTTTCGCTCGCGGTAGAGGGTAAAGACCCCGGTGGCGACAACGATGCCCGCGCCGATCAGGGTAAGCGTGCCCGGCCAATCGCCGAAAATAAACCACCCCAGCAACAGTGCCCAAAGCAACCCGGTGTAGCGAAACGGCGCGATGAACGCGACATCGCCGGTACGCATGACTTGGATCGAAAAGAAGTAACCGCCCAAGACAAACACCCCAGAGCCGCCGATCAGCAACGCCAGCGAAGGCGTCACTGGTGCCCAAGGTGCGCTGAGCGATGCTAGCCCCGCCGCCGTCATCACTGACAAGGCCGTGACCAGCGTCACAGTCATCGATGGCACCGACGCCGACAGCGCCCGCGTTGAGAGGTCGCGTACCGTTACGCAAAGCACGGCGATCAATACGTAGATAGACCAGATGTTAAAGCCCTCTGCCCCCGGTTTGACGATTAACAACACCCCGCAAAAACCGATGCCGATGGCGACCAACCGCCGCCAACCCACCGCCTGCCGCAACACCAAAGCTGCGGCCAGTGTGACCGAAAGCGGTACCACCTGAAGGATCGCTGTGACATTGGCCAAAGGCATGTTGAACAGCGCCGTGAGAAAGAAGTAAGCCGCTGCAATCTCTGCAACAGAGCGCAAGGCGATCACCCGCCAGTCCCGTGCCTCTAGCCGAAAATCGATGCGCCCTAACTGCCTGCTGAGGGCAAGGATCAAAACCGAAGTCGTCGCACCTCGAAGAAACAGCAATTGGAACAGCGGCAGCGCACCGTCGGTCATTTTCAGCAGCGTGTCGTTAAACGTGAAACATGCCATCGAGGCGATCATCAGCAATGCGCCGATGGTATTGGGGGACATGAAGGCGCTCCGGGAAAATGGGTGCGGCTTATATCGGTGCCGCTGTCCAATGACTGGCAGCGGGCACTAGGGCTGTCAAGAACGGTGGCTTGCGCCCATCGTCTGCGCGTTGACCAGTACGACAGTTGACGGATCGGTCAGCAACTGCCCGGTCTTACTGGTTCGACGCCTGCGTCATCGGTTGTTGCTGACTGGCAAGCAGGTGCCGGACCGTGCTGCGAAGTTGTCCCGGGTCGACAGGTTTCTGCATCACGGTGGCTTCCAGATCGCGGAAGGCGTCATAGACCTCAAGGTCGCGGGTACGCCCGCTTAGGAAAATAATCGGCGTTCCCGCGATGGCCGGATTCTGGCCAAACCGATGTACCAGCTCCATCCCCCCCATATCAGGCATCGAGATATCGCTGATGATAAGATCGGGTTTCAGGTCATCGACCACCGCCAGCGCATCGCGGGCGTTTAGGCAAGAAACAAAGGTCAAAGAGCGATCGTCGGAAAAGATCATCTTTACCAATTCCAGAATGATCGGATCATCGTCGATATGTAAAATGCGGGATGCCATCTGAAGAACCTTGCGACGGTTGAGCTGCCCCCGTCGTATTTCGGCTATGTGGCGGATGTAAGGCTAGCGCGACAGAAACCAAGCAATCTGGCAGCCACTGTGCCTTAGGAGCCGCGGCGCAATTGAGGAAACAAGAAAGCCCCCGCAGCTTTCACTGCGGGGGCAACTAATTTTCAGGTTAAACCTGCGATCAATCGCGGCTTTCGTCGTCACCCGCTGGCGTGTTGAACACATCGCCACCAACGACGTCGTCCTGCGCAGAAGCGGTCGGAGCGGCCAGAGCGGCTGCCGCCTCGGCTTCTTCGCGGCGCGCTTCGATCACAACGTTGTCGCGGTCTGTCGCCACTTTGCGCATCTGCTGGGTCGCCCCACCAGTACCCGCCGGGATCAAACGGCCGACGATGACGTTCTCTTTCAGGCCAACCAGCTTGTCCCGCTTGCCCTGAACCGAAGCTTCGGTCAGCACGCGCGTTGTTTCCTGGAAGGACGCCGCAGAGATGAAGCTGCGGGTCTGCAGCGACGCCTTGGTGATGCCCAGCAGGATCGGTTCGCCCTTGGCAGGACGGCCACCCTTCTTCAGCGCCTTCTCATTGGCGGTGTCGAACTCCTGCTTGTCGACGTGTTCGCCCTTGAGCAGCGTGGTGTCGCCGCTTTCTTGGATTTCCCACTTCTGCAGCATCTGACGCACGATGACTTCGATGTGTTTGTCGTTAATCTTCACACCCTGCAGGCGGTAAACGTCCTGCACTTCGTCAATCATGTATTCGGCCAAGGCTTCGACGCCCATGATCGCCAGAATGTCGTGCGGCGCGGGGTTGCCATCCATGATGTAGTCACCCTTCTGCACGAAGTCGCCTTCGGCAACGGGGATGTGTTTCCCCTTGGGCACCATGTATTCAACCTTCACGTCCGGATCATCCGAGCTTTCGATCGCGATGCGGCGTTTGTTTTTGTAGTCCTTGCCGAAGCGCACATAGCCGTCGATTTCCGCGATGATGGCGTGGTCTTTGGGGCGACGTGCCTCAAAGAGTTCGGCCACACGGGGCAGACCACCGGTAATGTCCTTGGTCTTGGCACCTTCACGCGGGATACGCGCGATGATGTCACCCGCTTGGATTTCGGTCTGATCCTCAACGGACAGAACGGCATCCACGGACATTGGATAGGTCACCGGGTTGCCCGCATCGTTGCGGACCGGCTCGCCATCGTCACCAACCAGAATGATCTCGGGCTTAAGCTCGTTGCCTTTGGGGGCCGCGCGCCAGTCGATCACGATCTTCTGGGTCATGCCTGTCGCGTCATCGGTGTCATCTTTGACAGCGATGCCCGACACCAGGTCGACGTATTTGGTCATACCCGGTTTTTCAGCAATGATCGGCAGCGTGTAGGGATCCCATTCAAACAGCTTGTCGCCGCGCGCAATGGTATCGCCATCCTTAACGAAGAGCTTAGTACCGTAGCCCACTTTGTGGCTGGACCGCTCATCACCGCTTTCGTCGACGATCGACAGCTTCATGTTCCGGCCCATGACGAGGATCTCGCCCGAGCTGTTTTCCAACGTCTGAGCGTTTTCGAACACAATTTTGCCGGACTGGCTGGCCTCTTGGAAGGACTGCTGGCCACCCTGAGCAACACCGCCGATGTGGAACGTCCGCATCGTCAGCTGTGTACCCGGTTCACCAATCGACTGGGCCGCGATGATGCCGACGGCCTCACCTTGGTTCACCAGCGTACCGCGTGCAAGGTCACGACCATAGCACATGGCACAGACGCCTTCTTCGGCCTCACATGTCAGCGGGCTACGGATACGGGCAACCTGAACGGCCGCCGCATCAATCGCATCGGCCATCCGCTCGTCGATCAGACCACCGGCAGGCACGATCACTTCATCGGTGCCCGGTGCCAGAATGTCATCTGCTGCAACACGGCCCAGCAGACGCTCGGCCAGCGAGGAAACGACTTCGCCATCGTTCACAGCCGCTTCGGCAGTGATCGCGGTTTCGGTGCCACAGTCGTGCATACGCACGATACAGTCCTGCGCCACGTCCACCAAACGGCGTGTCAGGTAACCGGAGTTCGCTGTTTTCAGAGCGGTATCCGACAAACCTTTCCGTGCACCGTGGGTCGAGTTGAAGTACTCGAGAACGGTCAAACCTTCTTTAAAGTTCGAGATGATCGGCGTCTCGATGATGTCGCCGTTCGGCTTCGCCATCAGACCGCGCATCCCGCCCAGCTGCTTCATCTGAGTAACCGAACCACGCGCACCGGAGTGGGCCATCATGTAAACCGAGTTCGGCTCCTTTTCGGACCCATTCTCGTGATACGTGGTGGCCGAGATGGAGCCCATCATCGCGTCGGTGACCTTGTCGTTACACTTCGACCATGCATCGACGACTTTGTTGTACTTTTCGCCCTGAGTGATCAGGCCGTCCATATACTGCTGTTCAAAGTCCTTCACCTGCTCGCGGGTCTCTTCAACCAGCGGCCATTTGGTGTCGGGGATCAGCATGTCGTCTTTGCCGAAGGAAATACCCGCTTTGAAAGCTTCGCGGAAACCCATGGTCATGATCTGGTCACAGAAGATAACCGACTCCTTCTGACCGCAATAACGGTAGACGGTGTCGATGACCTGCTGCACTTCTTTCTTCCGCAGCAGACGGTTGACCAAGTCAAACGGCGCTTTCGCGTTCAACGGCAGCAGCGCGCCGAGACGCACACGACCGGGGGTCGTGTCGAAGCGCATCATCACTTCGTTGCCTTCGGCGTCGATCTGTTTGATCCGGGCTTTGATTTTGGTGTGCAGGTGAACCGCACCGGCGTCGAGGGCGTGCTGTACCTCATCCACGGAACCAAACACCATGCCTTCGCCAACCATGCCTTCACGCTCAAGGGTCGTGTAGTAGAGACCCAAGATCATATCCTGCGACGGCACGATGATCGGTGCGCCGTTGGCGGGCGACAGAACGTTGTTCGTGGACATCATCAGAACACGCGCTTCCAACTGGGCTTCCAGTGAGAGCGGCACGTGAACGGCCATCTGGTCACCATCAAAGTCAGCGTTAAAGGCCGAGCAGACCAGCGGGTGAAGCTGAATCGCTTTGCCTTCAATCAGGACGGGTTCGAACGCCTGAATGCCAAGACGGTGAAGCGTCGGCGCGCGGTTAAGCATGACGGGGTGTTCACGGATCACCTCATCCAGAATGTCCCAAACCTCGGGACGCTCTTTTTCAACCAGCTTTTTCGCCTGCTTCACGGTGGAGGACAGACCTTTGGCCTCAAGCCGCGAGTAGATGAACGGCTTGAACAGTTCGAGCGCCATCTTCTTGGGCAGACCACATTGGTGCAGCTTCAGCTCGGGGCCGGTCACAATGACCGAACGGCCCGAGAAGTCGACGCGCTTACCCAAAAGGTTCTGACGGAAGCGACCCTGCTTGCCTTTCAGCATGTCCGAGAGCGACTTCAGCGGGCGCTTGTTGGCACCGGTGATGACGCGGCCACGGCGGCCGTTGTCGAACAGAGCGTCGACCGATTCCTGCAACATCCGCTTTTCGTTACGAACGATGATGTCAGGCGCACGCAGCTCAATGAGACGCTTCAAACGGTTGTTCCGGTTGATCACGCGGCGGTACAGGTCGTTCAGGTCGGACGTCGCGAAACGGCCCCCATCCAGCGGCACCAGCGGGCGCAGTTCTGGTGGGATCACCGGGATCACGGTCATGACCATCCACTCAGGCCGGTTGCCCGACTCAAGGAACGACTCAACCACTTTCAGACGCTTGATAATCTTCTTGGGCTTCAGCTCGCCTGTCGCCTCTTTCAGATCGGCGCGCAGGGTCTCGGCTTCGGCTTCCAGATCAATGGCGGCCAGCATTTCACGGATCGCTTCAGCACCGATGTTGGCGGTGAAAGCGTCCATGCCATAGGCGTCTTGGGCGTCCATGTACTCTTCTTCGGTCATCATCTGACCGTATTGAAGATCGGTAAGGCCCGGCTCGATCACAACGTAGTTCTCAAAGTAGAGAACCCGCTCCAGATCACGCAGGGTCATGTCCAGCATCAGGCCGATGCGCGAGGGCAGCGACTTGAGGAACCAGATATGCGCGACGGGCGACGCCAGTTCGATGTGGCCCATGCGCTCACGGCGGACCTTTTGCAGCGTCACTTCGACACCACATTTCTCGCAGACAACGCCGCGATACTTCATCCGCTTATATTTGCCGCAAAGGCATTCGTAGTCTTTGATCGGGCCAAAGATACGCGCGCAGAAGAGGCCGTCACGCTCGGGCTTGAACGTCCGGTAGTTGATGGTTTCCGGTTTTTTGATCTCACCGAAGGACCAGCTGAGGATCCGCTCTGGCGAGGCCAAAGAGACCTTGATTTCGTCAAACGCTTTTTGTGGCGTCAGCGGGTTGAAAGGGTTGTTTGTCAGTTCCTGGTTCATTTTCAGATCCTTGAAAGGGGTGCGTTGGGAGGGAGGGGTGCCGTTTTCTTTGAAAGAAAACGGCGCAGAATTTTCAAAAAATCCCGTTTACCGCCTCACTCATCCTCCTCCGCATCCAGGAGTTCCATATTCAGGCCGAGGCCGCGCACTTCCTTGACGAGAACGTTAAAGCTCTCTGGAATGCCCGCTTCGAAGTTATCCTCGCCCTTAACGATGCTTTCATAGACCTTGGTCCGGCCCGCGACGTCGTCCGACTTGACGGTCAGCATTTCCTGCAATGTGTAGGCGGCGCCGTAAGCTTCGAGAGCCCAGACTTCCATCTCACCAAAGCGCTGGCCACCGAACTGTGCCTTACCACCCAGCGGCTGCTGCGTGACAAGCGAGTACGGCCCTGTCGAACGTGCGTGGATTTTGTCGTCCACCAGGTGGTGCAGCTTGAGCAGGTACTTGACGCCGACGGTCACGGGGCGGGCAAACTGCTCACCTGTACGACCATCAAACAGCACCGACTGACCAGAGGTGTCGAACCCGGCCCGCTTGAGGCTGTCGTTCACGTCCGCCTCCTTGGCACCGTCAAAGACCGGCGTGGCGATTGGCACACCGCGGCGGACGTTGCCCGCAGCTTCGAGCAGCGTGTCTTCGTCCATGCCGCTGATGCCTTCTTCGTAGACATCATCGCCATAGGCCAAGCTCAGCGCTTCGCGAACGGGTGTCAGGTCGCCCGAACGGCGGTACTCTTGCAGCGCCTCGTCGACATTCAGGCCCAGACCACGTGCGGCCCAACCCATATGTGTCTCAAGGATCTGACCGACGTTCATCCGCGATGGAACACCCAGAGGGTTAAGACAGAAGTCGACCGGGGTACCATCGGCGAGGAACGGCATGTCCTCCATCGGCACCACTTTCGAGATCACACCTTTGTTCCCGTGACGACCGGCCATCTTGTCGCCCGGCTGCAGCTTACGCTTCACCGCGACGAAGACTTTAACCATCTTCATCACACCCGGGGGCAGATCGTCACCACGACGTACTTTCTCGACCTTGTCCTCGAAACGTGCATCCAAGGTCCGTTTCTGGATCTCATACTGCTCGTTCAGGGCTTCGACGATCTTCGCGTCATCCTCGTCCTCAAGGGCCAGCTGCCACCACTGACCACGGGTCAGGGTTTCCAGCAGTTCCTCGGTGATCTGGCTGTTCGCTTTCACGCCTTTGGGGCCTTTGACAGCGATTTTGCCGAGGATCATGTCCTTGAGACGCGCATAGATGTTGCGGTCGAGGATCGCCAGCTCGTCGTCCCGGTCACGGGCCAGACGTTCGACTTCCTCACGCTCGATCTGCAGCGCACGCTCGTCTTTCTCGACGCCGTGACGGTTGAAGACACGCACTTCGACAACGGTGCCGAAATCGCCCGGCTTCACACGCAACGAGGTGTCACGCACGTCAGAGGCTTTCTCACCGAAAATGGCGCGCAGAAGTTTTTCTTCCGGCGTCATCGGGCTCTCGCCCTTGGGTGTGATCTTGCCCACAAGGATGTCGCCCGGCTCTACGTCCGCACCGATATAAACGATACCGGCTTCGTCGAGGTTGCGCAGAGCTTCCTCGCCGACGTTGGGGATGTCGCGGGTGATCTCTTCTGGCCCAAGCTTCGTGTCACGCGCGGCGACTTCGAATTCTTCGATGTGGATCGAAGTGAAGACGTCGTCACGGGAAATCCGCTCGGAGATCAGGATGGAGTCTTCGTAGTTGTAGCCATTCCACGGCATGAAGGCGACGACGACGTTCTTGCCGAGCGCCAGTTCCCCCATATCGGTGGATGGACCATCCGCGATGACCTGTCCCTTAGTGACCTTCTCTCCGACTTTCACCAGCGGACGCTGGTTGATGCAGGTGTTCTGGTTCGAGCGCTGGAATTTACGCATGCGGTAGATGTCCACACCCGCGTCGCCCAGCTCAAGGTCTTCAGTGGCCCGGATCACGATACGGGAGGCATCGACTTGGTCGATAATACCCGCGCGACGTGCCGTGTAGGCCGCCCCGGAATCGCGCGCCACGACTTCTTCGATGCCGGTGCCGACGAGCGGCGCCTCAGCTTGCAGAAGCGGAACCGCCTGACGTTGCATGTTCGAGCCCATGAGAGCGCGGTTGGCGTCGTCGTTTTCGAGGAACGGGATCAGCGATGCAGCGACCGAGACCAACTGCTTGGGCGAAACGTCAATCAGGTCCACGTTTTCCGTCGGCGCCAACGTGTAGTCGCCGGACTGACGGGTCGAGACCAGTTCGTTCACGAACTTCATGTTCTCGTCGAGGTTGGCGTTCGCCTGAGCCACGGTGTGGCGCATTTCCTCGGTCGCGGACATGTAATGCACTTCGTCGGTGACGGTGCTGTCTTTGACAACGCGGTAAGGCGTTTCGATGAAGCCGTATTTGTTCACGCGGGCAAAAGTGGCCAGCGAGTTGATCAGACCAATATTCGGCCCTTCCGGCGTTTCAATCGGGCACATCCGACCATAGTGGGTTGGGTGAACGTCGCGCACTTCAAAGCCCGCACGCTCACGTGTCAAACCGCCCGGCCCAAGCGCCGAGAGGCGACGTTTGTGCGTCACTTCGGAGAGCGGGTTGGTTTGGTCCATGAACTGCGACAGCTGCGAGGAGCCAAAGAATTCACGCACCGCAGCCGCGGCTGGCTTGGCGTTGATCAGGTCTTGCGGCATCACGGTGTCGATCTCGACGGAGGACATCCGCTCTTTGATCGCGCGCTCCATGCGCAGCAGGCCAACGCGGTACTGGTTTTCCATCAGTTCGCCGACGGAGCGCACACGACGGTTGCCGAGGTGGTCAATGTCGTCGATGTCGCCACGGCCATCGCGCAGGTCAACCAGTGCTTTGATACAAGCAACGATATCGTCACGGTCCAGCGTGCGCTGTGTATCCGGCTTTTCAAGCGCAAGACGCATGTTCATTTTCACGCGGCCAACAGCCGAGAGGTCATAGCGTTCGCTATCAAAGAACAACGTGTCGAAGAGCGCAGACGCGGCCTCAACGGTGGGCGGCTCGCCCGGACGCATGACGCGGTAGATGTCCATGAGCGCGGTGTCGCGGTTCATGTTCTTGTCCATCGCCATGGTGTTGCGCATGTAGGGGCCGACGTTGACGTTGTCGATGTCCAGCAGCGGAATCTCGGTGATGCCCGCGTCGATCAGCTCTTTCGCGGTGCCGCCGATCAGGGTGCCGTCCTTGTCGTATTCCAGCGTCAACTCGTCACCGGCTTCGACGTAGATCGCACCGGTTTCTTCGTTGATGATGTCACGCGCAACGAACTTGCCAACGATGTGATCGAAAGGCAGCAACAGGTCTTTGACCTTGCCTTCGTCGAGCAGCTTTTTAACCGCGCGAGGCGTGACCTTTTTGGTCGCTTCGAACAGGATTTCACCTGTCGCAGCATCTACCAGATCATAGGTCGGACGGGTACCACGAACGCGGTCGGGGAAGAAGGGTGCAACCCAGCCCTTGTTCTTTTCAAGCGTGTAGGTGACCGTCTTGTAGTAGGCGTTCATGATCGCCTCTTGGTCCAGCCCGAGGGCATAGAGCAAGGTCGTCACGGGCAGTTTGCGGCGGCGGTCGATGCGCGCATAGACGTTGTCTTTGGCGTCGAATTCGAAGTCCAGCCAGGAACCGCGGTAGGGGATGATGCGGCAAGCGAAGAGGAGCTTACCCGAAGAGTGGGTTTTGCCCTTGTCGTGGTCAAAGAACACGCCCGGGGAGCGGTGCATCTGGGATACGATCACACGCTCGGTGCCGTTGACGACAAAAGTGCCGTTCGGCGTCATCAGAGGCATATCGCCCATGAACACGTCTTGTTCTTTGATGTCTTTGACCGACTTCGCGCCGGTATCTTCGTCCACATCAAACACGATGAGGCGCAGCGTCACCTTGAGCGGCGCGCTGTAGGTCATGTCACGCTGCTGACATTCCTCAACATCGTACTTCGGTTTTTCAAGCTCGTACTTGACGTATTCAAGCACGGAGGTCTCATTGAAATCTTTGATCGGGAAAACCGACTGGAAAACGCCTGTGATACCTTCACCATCGGTGGGGGTCTCGGCGTCGCCGGAATTCAAAAACAGATCGTAAGAGGATTTCTGAACCTCAATGAGGTTCGGCATCTCCAGCACTTCGCGGATTTTGCCGTAATATTTACGCAGACGTTTCTGGCCAAGGAAGGATTGTGCCATGTGTCGTGTCACCTTTCGTGTCTCTTGCCGAGCGCATCAACCACCGGGGCCGTGGTGCGCGCCCATAAGAGCGGAAAATCCGGGTCAATTCTTGGAATGCGTCCCACTGCATCCCTTCCGACCATGGACCTCTCCAGAGAAATACTCCGCTACGCGGAACATTCGTCAAAACAGGTCAGGCTGGACAGGAAAACTCCCGTCCAGCCCTTGTTCATGCGTGGTGCGCGAAAACACGCACCTCTGGCTTAGGCCAGCTCGACTTCGGCGCCAGCTGCTTCCAGCTTGCCTTTGATGTCTTCGGCTTCGGCTTTGTCGACGCCTTCTTTGATCTTGCCACCGGCTTCGACCAGGTCTTTGGCTTCTTTCAGGCCGAGACCTGTGATGCCGCGGACTTCCTTGATCACGTTGATCTTGGATGCGCCGGCGTTCTTCAGAACGACGTCGAATTCGGTCTTTTCTTCTTCGGCAGCGCCGCCATCAGCAGGACCAGCCATCATCACTGCGCCGCCAGCGGCGGGCTCGATGCCGTACTCGTCTTTCAGGATGGTTTTCAGTTCTTGTGCTTCAAGCAGAGTCAGACCAACGATGTCTTCTGCCAGTTTTTTCAGATCAGCCATGTTTAGCTCTTTCCGTTACGATATGTGTGTTCCAACGCGCGTGTTCAACCCGAGCGCCGGCTTGACGATATGCCTTACGCAGCCGCCTTGTCCTCGATCGTGGACAAGATGGATGCGATGTTGCTTGCAGGTGCGCCAATGGCCCCGGCGATGTTCGAAGCAGGTGCGCCGAGCATGCCCGCGATGGTGGAGATAAGCTCCTCCCGCGAAGGCATTTTCGACACGGCTTCGACACCAGCGGCGTCCAACGCGTTCTCACCCATGGAACCACCGAGGATCACCAGCTTTGGGTTTTCCTTGGAGAATTCCTGAGCAACCTTGGCCGCAGCCACAGGATCCTCAGAATAGGTCAGAACGGTCATACCCGTCAGAAGGTCAGCGATGCTTTCGCATGGCTTGCCCTCAAGGGCGATCTTGGCGAGCCTGTTTTTGGCAACACGCACGGCCCCACCGGCAGCGCGTGCGCGCGCCCGAAGGTCCTGCATTTCGGCAACTGTCAAACCGACGTAGTGGCTAACCACAACGACGCCAGAGCTTTCAAAGATCTGGCCGAGTTCGTCGACCAGCTGTTCTTTTTGTGCTCTATCCACAGTTTCACTCCAAATTTGGGGGTTGCCCCCCGGCTCAGTTCAGGATGCGATCTTCTGCATCCCATTCGGGTCCAATGTCAGGGTCCCGGCCAAAACCACCCGAGGGCAGAATTTTTCCGGTTTCCCATCTCAGGAAGGAATTATTCAAGCCATGGCCCAAACCCTCCGTCTCGGACAGACGCGCGGACCGATCTTCTGGTCCTTGCGTATCTGACGGCCGAAGCCGCCAAATCTCGGGTCGTAAGGTGGGAGGCTGGCCCCCACCCCACTGGATCACTCGGCGGTTGCGTTCTCGACAGCGACCGACACGCCCGGGCCCATTGTGGAGCTCAGGTTGATCTTTTTCATATATGTGCCTTTGGCACCGGCGGGCTTGGCTTTGGACACCGCGCCAACGAAGGCACGGATGTTTTCGGCCAGCTTGGCTTCGTCGAAGGACAGTTTGCCAACGCCTGCGTGGACGACACCGCCCTTTTCGGCTTTGAACTGAACTTCACCGCCCTTGGCCGCTTTCACGGCGTCGGCGACGTCCATGGTCACGGTGCCAACCTTGGGGTTCGGCATCAGGTTACGGGGGCCAAGCACTTTACCCAGACGGCCAACGATCGGCATCATGTCGGGTGTCGCGATGCAACGATCAAAGTCGATCTTGCCGGACTGCACGGTTTCCATCAGGTCTTCTGCACCAACGATATCTGCGCCAGCCTTTTCGGCTTCTTCAGCTTTCGCGCCACGGGCGAAGACAGCAACGCGCATGGTTTTGCCGGTGCCGTTGGGCAGGCCGACAACACCGCGGACCATCTGGTCTGCGTGGCGTGGGTCAACACCGAGGTTCATTGCGATCTCGATGGTTTCGTCGAACTTCGCGTTTGCGTTTGCTTTGATGAGGCTTACCGCTTCTTCAACGGTGATCTCTTCTTTGCCAGCAAAGGCTTCACGGGCGGCGCGGGTGCGTTTTCCAAGTTTTGCCATCTTACTTCACCTCGATGCCCATGGACCGGGCAGAGCCCAGAATGATTTTCATCGCCGCTTCCACGTCGTTCGCGGACAGGTCGGCGGCTTTTGCTTCTGCGATCTCGCGCAGCTGCTTGGTGGTCACGGTGCCGACGGTTTCACGCGACGGCGTTTTTGCGCCAGAGTTCACCTTGGCAGCTTTTTTCAGGTAGTAGGACGCCGGGGGCGTCTTGATGTCCATGGTGAAGGACTTGTCCTGATAGTAGCTGATCACGGTCGGGCAAGGCGCGCCCGGCTCCATGTCTGCGGTCTTGGCGTTGAACGCCTTGCAGAATTCCATGATGTTAATGCCGCGCTGACCGAGAGCCGGACCAACGGGCGGGGACGGGTTTGCTTGACCCGCTTTAACTTGTAACTTCATCGTACCGACGAGTTTCTTGGCCATCTGACCATTCTCCTTTCAACACCCTTGGGGCGCGCCCCGCAGGATCTTCGTTGCGTGGTCCGAGCCTAGGCGCCGCGGCGCCCGACCCTCCCACAGTGACCGACACCCTTGGGGCACCGGGGTGGCGGGGCAACCCCCGCCGCGCACTCAGACCTGTTTGTTGACCTGAGTGAATTCCAGTTCGACCGGGGTCTCCCGACCAAAGATCGAGACCGACACCTTTAGGCGCTGATTCTCGTCATCGACCTCTTCGATCATGCCGTCGAAGTCCTCGAACGGACCGTCGGCAACCTTGACCTTTTCGCCGACCTCAAAGTGGATCAGCGTGCGTGGGGCTTCTTCGCCTTCCTGCACACGACCCAAGATCGCTTGCACTTCGGCATCGCGCATCGGCATCGGGCGGCCTTGCGGCCCCAAGAAGCCGGTGACGCGGTTGATCGAGTTGATCAGGTGATAGCCCGCGTCGGACATTTCCATATGCACCAGCACATAGCCGGGCATGAAGCGACGCTCGGTTGTCACCTTCTTGCCGCGCCGGACCTCAATCACCTCTTCGGTGGGCACCAGCACTTCGTCAATCTGGTCTTCAAGTTCCTGCTCAGCCACGGATGCGCGGATCTGCTCGGCGATCTTCTTTTCGAAGTTCGACAGGACACTGACCGAATACCACCGTTTTGCCATCTGAACTCTGGTCCCTGTCTTGCCATGCGGGCTGCCCCGGCATGTAAATTCGTCAATCACACGGAGCCTCGGCCCCGCAACATCTGAACAAAAAATCGGCGCGCAACTCGAATCGCCGCACGCCCCTTTTCAGGTCAGGTCTGCGCAATAGCTCGCGCAGACGCAGGTTTCAAGGGTGTAAAGATAAATTCACCCGAGCGGGCGATGCTTAGCCGAACATCCCAAGGATCTGCTGCAAGCCGCCGCGGATCAGAATGTCGACAATCGCAAAGAAAACAGCCGTCAGCGCGGCAAGGATAAAGACCATCACAGTGGTCAGCATCACTTCGCGCTTGGTCGGCCAAACAACCTTGGCAACTTCGGTACGAACCTGCTGGATGAACTGAAGCGGATTGGTGGTGGCCATGACATCTTTCCTTGTTGCCCGATTGGGCGGATGTAACGGGTCCGCCCCCCAGTTTCAAGACACCATCGCGCACCGCTCAAGCTTCGGAGTTGCGCAGACTGTCAAACCGGCGATCGAGGGCTTCGTCATGGCGGGCGTCAGCCGCGGCGATCTCCCCAAAGTCCGGCAGATAGAGCCCATCGACCGTGCCTTCGGGGAAGCGGTCAAGCACTGCATCCCATTTCATCGCAAAGGCATCCAGCCGCGCGCGTATACGGGCCGCCCGTTCGGGCCGGCGCCCAGTATACCAACGCCCAAGCGCCATCGCACGCTGCCAAAACCCGTCATAACCAAGGGCGAGGAAGACACCCAACGTAACGAATACCGTCAGGAGGATGAGGCCAAGCATTAGCAAAGGACGCAGAACAACCAGCAAAGCGAGCGCCCCAAGGATGATAACCCACGGCGACGGGCGCGACTTGGAAAGCTTCAATGCGACGCGCTTACCTGATTTTTTCTTGGTGGTCTTAGGTTCTGACAAATCAGGAAAGGCCCTTCGCCGGGCAGAACGCGGCTTAACCGCCGGCTTCTGTGACATTGCAGTAGGAGCAACTTTTCTATCCGTTGCCGACCTCTCAACTTCAGCCTCCTGATCACCCTTAACCAAGTTGCGGATTGCCGACATCGATGCCGCATCTAAATCCGGCATTTCCTGTGGCTCTGAATTGTCAATCTGGGTCTTCATTTCAGTCTCTCTACGCAGTTGCGAAAGAGTTACTGAAAATTTGCGCCGTAGATTGGACCGAAAGTTGACGGATGTTGGGCATCGACGGCAACTATACCGCCTCACAAAGCAAAACCGCCGCTGCTCTATGAGCTGCGGCGGTTTTGTTTAATTTTGATCATCGTTGAGAGATACTGATTTGAGGACCTTATTAGGTTTGGCGATGACCTACTCTCCCACGTCTTAAGACGCAGTACCATCGGCGCTACGGCACTTAACGGCTGGGTTCGGGATGGGACCAGGTGTTTTGCTCGCGCTATGATCACCAAACCAAATAAAGTCCTCAAGCGCTCTGCTTTTAAGAGGGACGGCGGGAGGTAGGGTATCTGTGGGATACCTGTTCCTGCGCTGTCACCACTGAAGTGCTGAGCGTTGTTTGTTCCAAGTCATGTACAACTGATTGTATGTGTATGCTTTTGATTGATAAGTTGAAGTCTTGCTTCTACTGGATCAAATCAAGCCTATCGAGCAATTAGTACCAGTCAACTGAACGTGTTACCACGCTTACATCTCTGGCCTATCGACGAGGTGGTCTACCTCGGCTCTCAGGGATACCTTGTTTTGAGGGGGGCTTCCCGCTTAGATGCCTTCAGCGGTTATCCTGTCCGATCATAGCTACCCAGCACTGCTATTGGCATAACAACTGGTCCACCAGTGGATCGTTCACCCCGGTCCTCTCGTACTAGGGGCAACTCCTCTCAAGTATCCTACACCCACGGAAGATAGGGACCGAACTGTCTCACGACGTTCTAAACCCAGCTCACGTACCTCTTTAAACGGCGAACAGCCGTACCCTTGGGACCTGCTCCAGCCCCAGGATGAGATGAGCCGACATCGAGGTGCCAAACACTGCCGTCGATATGGACTCTTGGGCAGTATCAGCCTGTTATCCCCGGCGTACCTTTTATCCGTTGAGCGATGGCCCTCCCACTTGGGACCACCGGATCACTATGGCCGTCTTTCGACTCTGCTCGACTTGTCAGTCTCGCAGTCAGGCTGGCTTCTGCCATTGCACTCAACGAGCGATTTCCGACCGCTCTGAGCCAACCTTCGCGCGCCTCCGTTACGATTTAGGAGGCGACCGCCCCAGTCAAACTACCCGCCACACAGGGTCCCGGAACCGGATAACGGTCCGCGGTTAGACATCAAGCAGAACAAGGGTGGTATCTCAAGGGAGGCTCCACCGAGACTGGCGTCTCGGTTTCAAAGCCCACCACCTATCCTGCACATGTTCGGCCTAATGCCAGTGTGAAGCTGTAGTAAAGGTGCACGGGGTCTTTCCGTCTAACCGCGGGTAACCGGCATCTTGACCGGTAATTCAATTTCGCTGAGTCTATGTTGGAGACAGCGGGGAAGTCGTTACGCCATTCGTGCAGGTCGGAACTTACCCGACAAGGAATTTCGCTACCTTAGGACCGTTATAGTTACGGCCGCCGTTTACCTGGGCTTCAATTCAGAGCTCTCACCCCTCCTTTTAACCTTCAGGCACCGGGCAGGCGTCAGACCCTATACGTCGTCTTACGACTTCGCAGAGCCCTGTGTTTTTAATAAACAGTCGCCACCCCCTGGTTTGTGCCCCCAGCCTCTAGTTGCCTAGAAACCGGGCCTCCTTCTCGCGAACTTACGGAGGTATTTTGCCGAGTTCCTTCAACATAGTTCTCTCAAGCGCCTTGGTATTCTCTACCTGTCCACCTGTGTCGGTTTAGGGTACGATCTAGCGATGGAGCTATTTCCAGGGACCTCTAAGCAGCCCATTCAATCCGAT